>NZ_JBLWVH010000004.1:0-159948 GCF_048268525.1 Maricaulis sp.
GGTATTCCCCCCCCCGGGCTCCCCCCCCCGCCCAACGCCTGCTCATGCCGTCCTGCGGGAATTCCCCCACCCACCTGGCAGTCAAAGGCCAGTCCGACGGCCCGCACGCCTGCCTCAGCGCGCAGCCCGGCTAACGTATAATCATAATATCCCTTGCCGAAACCGAGCCTGTTGCCAGCACGGTCGCAAGCCAGCATCGGCACCAGAACAAGCTCGGGCCGCAAGGCTGGCTGCTCTTCGCGAGGCTCCATCACACCCATGCCCCGACGCTCCAGACCCTCACCCTCTGCCCAGCTCCGAAAAACCAGCGGCTGACCGTGCCCCTGCACAACGGGCAGACACAAGGGATGCTCGAGGTCGCACAGACGCTTCATGAGAGGACGCGGATCGATTTCGCCGGACAATGGCCAATACCCGGCCACAGGAGCACCGGCGGCAGGCAACCAGGCGTCGGGAAAGTTCCGGGCCAGGTCATCTCCGGCCGCAGGCAGGCTTTCGGCCGCCCTGCGGCGCAGCCCGATCATCCGTGACCGCAGGGCCGGCTTGTCTGCGGGAAAAGTCATGTGGCGGCTCCACTTGCGCCGTCAGAGCGTGTTTATCCCCACAAACCCGACAGTGCAGGTGGGCACCACATGAACGGGACCAGGGTCCCAGACAGAGGCAGTTCCCTCGTGGAGGTGTACGGTCCGCAGGATAGACGCTCCAGTCGTACGCAGCAGATAACCGCCACCCCCTATGTGGAGGCGAAACGTCGCAAGCTCAAGCACCAGCTTCCGCAAGAGAGGTGTCAGGCGCAGGCGTGCGATCAGCGCTGCCATGATCACCGCCCTGGGCTTCAAGTGTATCGGCGAAACTTTCCATGCGTTCTGCGAGACGCGTCAGATGCCCGGCCAGCTCACTCCGGGCTTCGGCCTGGAGGCTCGCGGCGCCGTGATTTTCGTGACGCAGACGCTGGGCCTGTCCCTCAAGCTCCGCGATCTTGCGGTCGGACTCCTTGAGGTCATCGACCAGGATCAAGGATGCCATCAACAACAGTCGCAGATCACCGATCTGGCCAACCTGGGCGGATATCTCGCTGACGCGCTTGTCGAGACTGCCAGCGAGTTCCCGCAGATAAGCTTCCTGCCCTTCCTCGCAGCCGATGGTGAAGTCGCGACCATTGAGTTTGACCGTCACGCGAGACATGGGGTCATCCTTCCTCGGTCAGCAGGTCACGCAAATCGGTGATTGCGGTATCCAGGGCGTCAGAGGCGGCCTGGGCCGCGTCCTGCAGGACAGCTTCCCGACCGCGCGCCTGGTCCAGCGCCTCGGCCAGATTGGCGCGATCGACATCCGCATCCCGCGCCTCGACCGCGGCCGCTTCGGCCAGACGGACCCGCTCGCGCATGCTTCGCGCCACGCCCTCGACACGGCTCATCGCGGCATCTAGGCGGACGACAACGGCCTCAAGGGCATCTTCAGGCATGTCGGCGCGCACGTTCATACGTCCAAAATCGGCTGTGTCGCGCCAAAGTTCAAGTTCTTCGTCAACTTCATCCCCTTGGTCATTGACTCCAGTCTGAGTCATGGCACCCAAAAACGGCAGAACCGTGTTGGATCCGCCCGACAACAGACCGGTTACACGCGTTTGACGCTGCCTCCGGACCGGTCCAAAAGAACAGGTCTTCACAATTCGACGCGCAAGGGCGCTGATCCGAGATGCCTTCCCTACCCGACTGGGCTTTTTATCCGACCGCTGCCGCGGTTGTGGCCGCCATGATCGCCGCCGCCACAAGCTTCGGCGATACGAACCATCGGACACCGGAAGAAATCCGCGCCGAAGGCATCACCTTTTCAGGCGACCGATTGCCGATGCTGACGACCGGCAATGGCTTGACTGTCGAATTCCTCTCGGAAGACGGCATCCAGTTCGCCCGCATCATGGCAGCACGCGGGCCGCTGGACGGCATCCAGTCCGCTGGTGCCTTTTTCACCCTGTCCGAAGACGAGATCGAAGCGCTCGAGGGTCATAGGCTGCGAATGACCTATGTCGTCCGGTCGTCCGCCGAGGATGGCGCGGAACAAATGCTGACCAATCTGTTCATTCCCGGCCGCAGCCAGAGCCAATGGGAAACGAACGCGCTCGAACCGGACTTCACCGCCCTGACGGTCGAAATCTCGCCAACGCGATGCGACTGGGAATACGCATATGTCAGCGTTTGGCCGGACTGGAACAATGTGCGCAATCAGGTCGACCTGCAGCGGGTCGACGTGACAGTGCTCGAACCGATCAGCTGCCCGGACTAGTCTCGCTTTGCCTCGAACGCCCGGACTTTCGGCCGCCGCGTGAAGAGGTCGATCGGGTTCCAGTTCATCATGCCGGCAATCTGTAACGCAGAAACCCGACGATCTGCATGGATTCTCTTCCGCTCGGACAGCATCTCGGCCCGGCCGGCCAACGCATCGCCGATGGCCCGGGCGAACACACGCCCCTGTCCGAACCGGAACGCCGAGAGCCACAGGGCCAATGTGGCCAGGACGTGCCCGGGCAGCAAAACCCATAGCAGCCAACCGGGCGTATTCTTCATGAACACCCAGAGCCGGTTGCGGACACCGTGATAGGTGGCAAATTCCGAGCGCCGGCCCGATGATCCATAGCCGACATGATCCACTGCGGCATCGCGCAACTGGACAATGCTGTGGCCCAGCAGCCGGGCCCGGTAGCCAAGGTCAACATCTTCATTGTAGCAGAAAAAGCGGTCGTCAAATCCGCCGAGCGCCTCGAACAGGTCACGCCGGATGAACATGGCTGCACCGCAAGCCGCGAACATTTCACCTTCTTCTGGCAGCGCCGCGACCGGGCGGCCATAACCCGACCGATAGGCGAGGCCGGCCGCGTGGTAGCAATCTCCGCTACCGTCCAGGACACCGGGTGCATCGGCCGCATATTGTGTCGATCCGAAAACCGGGACGCCCTGATAGCGCTGACAGGCGTGTTCGAACTGTTCGATCCAGTCGGGGCGAGCGAACGCATCGGGATTCAACAGAGCCAGCCACTCGCCGCGCGCGCCCGCCGCGAGCCGGTTATTGCCGGTCGCGAAACCGAGATTTTCGTTACTTTCAACGAAGTCGACCGATGCCGGCAGATCGGCGCGGCCAATCCGCTCGTCTGCCGGGGACCCGTTCTCGAGCACCCGGATTTCAAGCGGTTGGCGGGTCTGGCCCCGCAAGGAGCCCAGGCACCGCTCAATTGTCCCGCGACTTCGATAGGCAACAATCAGTACAGAAACCGACGCCGCATCCTCCCGGAGCGTCGCTTCGGATTGATCAGTCAAGGTGCGGACTGTCCTGATCGGGAGCTTCTTCGATGATCACCAGCTGTCCGTCTGTCTCGGCGTACCGTTCACCTGTCCTTGGACATGTCAGGTCCTCGCGAAGCACTTCCCCGGACCGGCTTACCCAGCCAATCTGCCGCGCCGGCACACCCGCCATGAGCGCATGGGCCCTGACATCCTTGGTGACGGTCGCGCCGGCAGCGATGAAGCAATATTCGCCCAGCTCGGTCCTGCCATTGGGGTTGCCACACACGATCGTCGAGTTGGCACCGATCGTCGCACCGCGACGTACGATGGTCTCACCGAATTCAGCCTTGCGCTCGACGAAGCCACGCGGCGTCAGCACATTCGTGAACACGCACGAGGGACCGCAGAACACACCGTCCTCCAGGTGCACGCCCTTGTAGAGCGAAACATTGTTCTGGATCTTGACCTTGTCGCCGATGGTCACGCCCGGTCCGGCCATCACGTTCTGGCCCAGCGAGCAATTCCGACCAATGCGGGTATCCGGCAGGACATGGCTGAAATGCCAGACCTTTGTCCCCTCGCCGACAACCGCCCCGTCATCGACAACCGCTGTTTCATGCTTCCAGAATGCCATTTTCAACCGCCCTCAAATCCTGCGCGAGAGATAGCGAGGAAGGTTTCGACTGGCAAGCAACAAGGTCGAAAACCGGGTGTTGTTGGCCCACCGCGATTGGGCTATGTGAAGCCTCCTTTCCTGCTTGGCGATATGGCCCTGTCTTGATCAATTCTCCTTCGGGCCAAATCCTTTTGGACCTGCTTCTCGGGCTGGGTCTCGCAGCCGGACTGCTGTCGGGCCGCCTGTCTGCCGGGCGGGCCTTCGCGGTTTTCATTCTGGCCGTGATCATGACCGGTCGCCTGCCCCTGACCGACACGCTGGACCTGCTGACCTCTCCCGCAATCATTGCGGTGTCGAGCCTGGTCATTGTGTCGTCAGCGCTCGCAAAACTGCCCTGGTTGCCGCGCATGCTTTTCGGACGCGCCGGCCAAGGCAAGCGAACGACACTGGCCCGTTTTCTCGGGTCCGTTGCTGTCATGTCGGCCGCAACGCCGAATACCGCTGTGGTCGGGGCCGCGCTCGGCCCGGCAACACGCAATGGCACACTGACCCCGCGGGAATGCCTTCTTCCTTTGTCCTACATGGCACTGGCGGGCGGAATGCTGACCCCGTTCGGAACCAGCGCCAGCCTGCTCGTTGTCGCCGAAGCGGCGCGTTCGGGATTGATGCTCGACGTTCTCGATTTCACAAGGCCCGGCCTGGCCGTGGTCGTCGGCGTCTATCTCTGCCTTGTTTTCGTGTCGCCCTATCTCCTCAAGGCCCCGCCTGCCGAGACGAGTGACAATGACGACTTCTATTACCTGCAGGCGCGGGTCGAGAGCGACAGCTCGCTGATCGGCCGGTCGATCGAACAGAACCAGCTTCGCAAGCTCCATCACTTCTTCCTCGCGGAAATTGTCCGTGGCGACCGCACTGTCGCGCCGGTCGCGCCCCAGGAAATCATCCAGCCCGGAGACCGCCTGATTTTTGTCGGGGATGTCGGCAATGTCGACGAGTTGCGGGCCATGCGGGGATTGAGCCTCGACAGCGCGCCGCGCTCGCGGGAGCCCGGCGCCCAGGTCCATGCCGTCATTGCCACCGGGTCGGTTTTGGCGGGGCGGACCTTGCGGGAAATCGATTTCCGCGCTCGCTTCGACGCCTCTGTGGTCGCTGTCCGCCGGGGCGAAAGTCGCCTGTCAGGCAAGCTTGGCGACATTCGCCTGCAGGCCGGCGACGAGCTGGTTCTCGCGGCGGGCAGCGATTTCCGCCACCGCAGCAATATCAAATCGAATCTTCATCTGCTCGACCTCGACAATCCCGGCCTGATCCCCCTGAGCCGACGCGGCTCGGCGATGCTGCTCGGCTGCTTCGGCCTGTTCCTGGTTGGCGCCTTGAGCCAGATGGTCTCCTTCGCCCTCATTTCGCTGTTGCTGGCCGGGCTGGTCGTCCTGGCCGGCTGGGTTCCGCCGCGGGAAGCCCGGCGCGTATTCCCGTTCGAGCTCATCATCGTGCTGTGGGGCGCCATCGTCCTGAGCGAGTTGATCCGCGATTCCGGCGCGGCTGACGTCGCGGCAGACCTGATTGTCA
Organism: Maricaulis sp.; assembly: GCF_048268525.1. GTDB lineage: Bacteria > Pseudomonadota > Alphaproteobacteria > Caulobacterales > Maricaulaceae > Maricaulis. Next base: position 5,464 of record NZ_JBLWVH010000004.1, read on the forward strand.
CCTATGCCGGCTCGCTGTCACCGATCGCGGCCCTGGCTGCGATATTCCTGATGGCCTGGGTGATGACCGAATTGTTCTCGAACACCTCGGCCGCCCTGACAGCGCTGCCGGTCGCATTCGTGATCGCGGAAAGGCTGGCCCTGCAGCCGGACGCCTTTGTCCTGGCGACGGCGTTCGGGGCCAGTGCGAGCTTCCTGATGCCCTATGGATACCAGACACATCTGATGGTGATGACACCGGGGCGATATGGCCTTGGCCATTTCCTGCGGATGGGCAGCATCGTTTTCCTGGTCTATGCCACGCTGAGTATCACATCCCTTTCAGTCCTGTATCTGTAACCAATTCGCTGCTGGAGTGCCCATGCCCGACCTGACCGACAAGAACGCCATCGCCTTTTCATTTGCCGAACTCTGCAGCGAGGCCGGCGTCGAGATCATGCGGATCTATGACACCGATTTCGAGAACCGGTCGAAAGATGACAATTCACCGGTAACCGATGCCGACGAAGCAGCCGAGGCGATCATCCTGAAAGGTCTCGAGGCCCGGTTTCCCGGTATTCCCGTATTGGCCGAAGAAAGCTTTGCCGCCGGGTTCCGACCGGAAATCGGTGCGGCCTTCATCCTGGTTGATCCGGTCGATGGCACCAAGGAGTTCATCAACAAGAACGGTGAGTTCACGGTGAATATCGCGCTTGTCGAGGACCGCCGGCCGACAGCCGGTTGCGTGTTCGCCCCCGCCCGCGAGCGCATCTATATCGGCGGAACAGACGCGTGGGCAGGCGGCCACCGTGCTGGCGAACCGGTGCGTCTGGACAGTCTGGAGAAAATCCGGACGCGGCCCCGCCCGCAAGCCGGGATGACCGCCGTGATGAGCCGGTCACATGCGGACGCCGACACCCTGGCCTTCGCCGAAGCGCGCGGTGTCTCGGACCGGATTTCGGCCGGATCCTCGTTGAAGTTCTGCCTGGTGGCAGAGGGGCGGGCAGATGTTTACCCGCGCTTCGGACCGACAAAGGAATGGGATACCGGCGCAGGCCATGCCGTGCTCAATGCCGCAGGCGGGGCCGTTACCACACCGGACGGCGCCCCGTTCCTCTACGCCAAGGAAGCGACCGAGTATCTCAACGGTGCCTTTGTCGCCTGGGGCCGCCCGGAAACGGCCTGATCATATCGGGCAGAGACGGGCGGGGCCTGCCAGTGCAGCCCTGCCCGTCTCCGTCGATGCTTCGTGATCAGCCCAGACGTCCCCGCTCCCGCAGGTGGGCGATCACCTGGTCGGCAGCCTCTTCGGCGGACAGCTTGGACGTGTCGAGACGGATTTCCGGTGCTTCCGGCTCTTCGTACGGACTGTCCAGCCCGGTGAAATTCTTGATCTCACCAGCCTGGGCCTTCTTGTAGAGGCCTTTCACGTCGCGCTCCATGCAGACATCGAGCGGCGTGTCGACGAACACTTCAACGAATTCACCATCATCGACCAGCTCGCGCACCATGCGGCGCTCGGACCGGAAGGGTGAGATGAACGAACACGTCACCAGCAAGCCGGCATCGACGAACAGTTTTCCGACTTCACCGATGCGCCGGATATTCTCGACGCGGTCTTCGTCGGTGAATCCCAGATCGCGGTTCAGGCCATGGCGGACATTGTCACCATCAAGCGAGTAGGTGTGCAGGCCGGCTTCGGCCAGCTTGCGCTCGACAATATTGGCGACCGTTGACTTGCCGGCACCGGACAGGCCGGTGAACCACAGCAGGGTCGGTTTCTGGCCCTTGATCTGCGACCGGCGCTCCTTGCTGACATCCATCGCCTGGGTATGGATGTTGGACGCCCGGCGCAGTCCGAACTCGATCATCCCGCCGCCGACCGTCTGGTTCGTGAACCGGTCGATCAGAATGAAGGAGCCCGTGTCCCGGACCTCACGGAAGGGGTCGAACGCGATCGGGCGGGCCGTCGACACGTTGCAAAAGCCGATGCCGTTCATTTCCAGCTTGCGGCTTGGCTGCTTCTCGTAGGTGTTGATGTCCACGCGATGCTTGAGCGTAGTGATCGTCGCCGGGGTCGTCGCGGTGCCGATCTTGAGCAGGTAGGACCGGCCTGGCAGCAGATCGTCATTGGCCATCCAGAGAATTTCGGCGGCAAATTGATCCGACACTTCCGGTCGTTGCTCAGCCGAGGCGAGAACGTCTCCGCGTGAAATATCGATTTCCTGGTTCAGTACCAGGGTCACCGCATCGCCGGCCCCGGCTGTCTCGAGATCCCCGTCCGCGGTCACGATGCGCGAAACATTCGCCGCCAGCCCGGACTGCGCGACCACGATCGCGTCGCCGACGCTGACCTTGCCCGACACAATCATTCCCGAGTAGCCGCGGAAATTGAGATTGGGCCGATTGACCCACTGCACGGGCATGCGGAACGGTTCGTTGCGAAGCTCGGTGTCGAGGTCGAGGTCTTCCAGATACTCCAGCAATGTCGGACCGGTGTGCCAGTTCATGGCGTCGCTGCGCCGGGTCACATTGTCCCCGAAGCGGGCCGACATCGGGATCGGCGTGATGGACTCGAAACCCAGGGATTCCGCGCTCTTGAGGTATTCCGCAACGATCTCGTGGAACCGGCCGCGCGAATTGTCCGCCAGGTCCATCTTGTTCACGGCCAGCACGATGTGCCGGATGCCCATCATGCGCGCAATGTAGGTGTGACGGAGCGTCTGCACGAGCACACCCTTGCGGGCATCGATCAGGATGACCGCGACATCCGCGGTCGACGCGCCGGTCGCCATGTTGCGCGTATACTGCTCATGTCCCGGCGTGTCAGCGACGACGAACTTGCGTTTCTCTGTCGCGAAAAAGCGGTAGGCGACATCAATCGTGATGCCCTGTTCCCGCTCGGCCTCGAGCCCGTCCAGCAGCAACGCAAAATCGATCTCGTCGCCAGCCGTCCCGTGCTTGCGGCTGTCGCGCTCCAGCACATTGAGCTGATCTTCAAACAACAGTTTGGAATCATAGAGAAGACGGCCGATCAATGTCGACTTGCCGTCATCCACGGACCCGCAGGTGAGAAAACGGAGAACGCCACGACCGCCGGAATGGGTCAGCCGCTCAATGACTTCGTCGCGCTTGGCTTCAATGTTCATCAGAAATACCCCTCGCGCTTTTTCTTCTCCATCGACCCGGCCTCGTCATGGTCGATCAACCGTCCAGACCGTTCCGATGTCCGGGCGGTCAGCATCTCCAGGACGATCTCTTCGAGCGACTGCGCTGTCGACTCGATGGCGCCGGTCAGCGGATAGCAACCCAGCGTCCGGAAACGCACCATCTTGAGTTCGGGTGTCTCACCGTCCTTGAGCGGCAGCCGGTCATCATCGACCATGATCAGCTGGCCGTCGCGCTCGACCACCGGACGGTGTCCGGCGAGGTAGAGCGGCACGATCGGAATGTCCTGCTCAAGGATGTACTGCCAGATGTCCAGCTCGGTCCAGTTCGAGAGGGGGAAGACGCGGATCGACTCGCCCTGCTTGATCTTGGTGTTGTAGTTGCGCCAGAGCTCGGGTCTCTGGTTTTTCGGATCCCAGCCGTGATTGGTGTCGCGGAACGAGAAAATGCGTTCCTTGGCCCGCGACTTTTCCTCATCGCGGCGGGCACCGCCAAATGCGGCATCGTATTTGTGCCGGTTCATGGCGCTGCGCAGGGCCTCGGTCTTGAGCACCTGTGTATGCAGTTGCGAGCCACTGTCCCACGGATTGACGCCCCGCGCGATCGCGTCCTCGTTGACCTCAACGCGGATCTCAAGTCCCAGCTCTTCGGCCAGCGCATCACGGAAGGTGATCATGTCGCCGAATTTGAAGGTCGTATCGACATGCTGCAGCGGGAAGGGTGGCTTGGCCGGGTAAAACGCCTTCAGCGCCAGGTGCAGCATTACCGCGCTGTCCTTGCCGATCGAATACAGCATCACAGGGCGCTCGAATTCAGCCGCCACTTCGCGAATGATATGGATGCTTTCCGCCTCAAGCGCCTTGAGGTGGGCGGACAGCTTCCTGTCCACCGGTTTCTTGCTGTCGCCCGCGAACCGGGCCGCGTACGCTTTGACATTTTCCTGAATGCTGGACATTACTTTGAGGCCGTATCCGATCTACCAATGAGAGCTAGCTTGGTCCTATCGCCCTGTGCGAGGGACGCAAGGGCTAATTGTGCCTGCCCCTGCATATTTTCAACTGACAGTGATCCAAGGAGCAACCGGCTTCTCTTCGCTGCGGACGGCTCGGGTGCTCGCAGCTTATGATTTGCACGGAGGCCGCCGGCACGTTATCTGGGCAGCGCTTGTTACCGGACGGCTTAATGTTCAATCTGCCTCAGTTGATGGTCGGGTCAAACCGATACCCGCGCACGGGTGTCCATGACGCGCTGGCGTCCGCCCTGTCCTGGCGTCTCTGGCTGCTGCTGGGCATCCGGGAAGTGAACTCACATTATCAACGCGCTTTCATCGGCCCGGCCTGGCTGACGGTTCACGCAGGCGTCTGGATTGCCGCAGTCACCTTCATTTTCGGCTACGTGATCGGGCTGGGCGAGAGCACGACCTCCTACGCGGCTCATGTCGCGGTCGGCATCGTGATGTTTCACTTCATCACGAATATTGTCGCCGGAAGCAGCGAGGTTTTCATCAAATCCCGCATCATGATCCACAGCCATCCGAACCCGTTGCTGATCCATCCAATGCGTCTTGCGGCCTCGGCCGTCTACGAGATGGCGCTGCAGCTGCCTGTCGTGATCGCGGTTTTCGTGGTGTTTCATACAAGCCTGTCGGCGACAGCCTGGCTCGCCATTCCGGGCCTGATGATGAACTTCATGATGGGCGTCGCGGTGGCCCTTCTCTTCGCGCTGGCAGGAGCGAGGTTTGGTGACTTCCGCTTCGTGACGCTGGCAGCGATGCGGCTGGCCCTGTTCATTACGCCGGTTTTCTGGCCCGCGGATCGACTGGGCCCGGATACGCGCTTCATCGCAGACGCCAATCCCCTCACCCATTTCATCGCCATCGTTCGCGACCCGTTGCTCGGCGAGCCCGCCTCGATGCTTGCCTGGATCACCGTCCTGGCCTGGTTCGGCCTTTGCGCGATCATTGGCGGCGTCTGGTTCGCCTCCGCCCGTCGCACCATTCCAATGTGGGTCTGACCATGGTCGTTGATGTCAAAGTGGACGGCGCCTCGGTCTATTTCCCCCAGCGCCGACAGAAGGTCCGCCGCCGGATGCTGTCCGGCAACCGGGTCGGCGGCGATGTTGTGGAATACCGCAACAGGCCCCATGTCGCGGCCCTGCAGGGGATCGATCTGAACCTTGAGGCCGGATGCCGGGTCGGCCTCGTCGGTCACAACGGCGGCGGCAAGACAACACTCCTGCGTACCATCGCGGGCGTATACACGCCGACCGAAGGTGATGCGACGGTGCGCGGGCGCGTGTCGACATTGTTCTCAAACGCTGTAGCCCTCAGCGAGTATGACACCGGACGGGCCAATCTCGAGCTTGCGGGCCTGCTGAACGGCCTGTCGGCCAGAGAAGTCCGACAGACCCTGCCGGAAGCTGTCGAACTCGCCGGACTGGCGGCCTATGTCGATGACCCGATCGTGTCCTATTCGGAGGGCATGAAGACCAGGCTCGGATTTGCGATGGCGGTCCTGACGAAGCCCGACATTCTGCTGATCGATGAAATCCTGAATGCATCGGACTGGGCTTTCCTTGACCAGATCCGGAGCAACATCACCGCGCTCAACAGCCCTGACCACATCCTGGTCATCGCGTCCCATTCTCGTGAACTCCTTCGGCATCTCTGTGACGAGGCGATCGAACTCGAACGGGGCCGGATCAAGCGTCGCGGGACCGTCGAAGCGGTTTTCTCGGCGATGGACGACGACCGGGCCAAGGTCGCGGAGTGGACCGACGAGCCCGCAAAATGACACTTCAATTCCGAACCGCGGGCTGCAACAATCCCGGTGCAATGCCCGTCCCTTCCAACGCCTGACAGTCGTGGACCAGAATCATGCGCGATTTTACGCTCGACGCCTATCTTGAGGTCATCGACCTCTTGCGGCGCAAGGACTATCCCTTCTTCGGAATCGCCGACTGGATGGCGGCCAATCCGGCGCGAGGCGCGCTGCTGCGTCATGACGTCGACCGGAAACCGGCGAACGCGCTCGAGATGGCGCAGGCCGAGGCTGACCGGGGGATCCGCGCCACCTATTATTTCCGGATTCTGGACATGTCGTTCGACCCGGCGATCATTCGGAAGATCGCCGAGCTGGGGCACGAGATCGGCTATCACTACGAAGACCTGAGCCTCGCCGGCGGCGATCATGACAAGGCCATGACGATGTTCACCGGGCACCTGGCGCGACTTCGGGAGCTGGCACCGATCACCACCATTGCGATGCATGGACGCCCGTTTTCGGCGTACAACAGCCAAGCGCTCTGGGACCGGGAGGCACTGTCCGACTACGGGTTGATCGCGGAAGCCTTCCGCACGGTCGACTACTCGGGAACATTCTATTTCACAGACACGGGGCGCCGCTGGGATGCCGGTCGCACCAATTTGCGTGACCGCCCCAAAGTCGCCCTCTTCCCTGACGAGGCTGTGCCCGACACACCCGCACTCAAGTCCTGGATTGAAAGAAACGAACCGGATCGGATATCGATCTCCGCCCATCCGGAGCGATGGGATGCCCACGCCGGCAATTGGTATGCACAGATGAGCAAGGACCGCCTGATCAATCTCGCCAAGGAAATCCTGGTCCGGGTCCGCCCACCCAAGCCGGTCTGACCGGGCACCGCCGCTGATATACCTTCAAACGACGCAACAACCCCGCCTTCCGTCCCGGAGAGGCCAAAGAGGAGAGCCCCACATGACGCCCAGATTGCTTGCCTTGATTGCTGCCACCGGACTGGCCGCCTGTTCCGACGGTCAGCCGGCCGAAACGACGACCGTGACCGAACCGGTTGAGACACCGGCGACCGCTGCCGAGGTCTTTGCCGAGCGCTTTGATCTGGCATCCGCCGATCATGTGGTCCTGTTCACCGACAGGGAAACACGCGACGCCATGTCGCTCCCGGACGAATTCACCTTCGAATATCTCGATGACGGCGATGTCGGCCGGGTTGCGGTCAGGGGTTTTCGCGAGTCACCGGCTCCACACGGACGCACCCAGGGCATCAGCCTGCGACTGCCCGAACAGATCGAGCAGTCGGTCAGCGGTCATCCGATCGAGGTCACAGTGATTGCCCGCAGCGCCGCACCAGGCACCATCTATCGCGTCGCCTACTCGACCAATGATGTCGGGAATTCCGGGTGGCGCGAGCTGTCCGCGGGCGCCGACTGGTCTGCTGAAACCTTCCGCTTCAATGTCCGGCCGATCGAGGCGGGCGGCGACGACTTCATTGGCGTGCTGCCGCCGGCCAGCGGGGCCGTCGAAATCGCGGCCATCACGATCAAGCTGGCGGACTGAGGCAAGGCTGCCGACCTCACGATCCGGGGTCGGCAGCCTTCCTAGATAAGCGCGCCGATCAGCGGTCGCAGCAGCCAGTGCAGAATGGTTGATACCACGCCCGCGATGATGCCACCGCCGGCATAGGTCACGATCGTCAGATACTCCCCGTCGCGAAGTGCCTGGGTTGCCGCCTGCCGATTGAAGGCCAGGGCGAAAAACGCACCGGCCAGTGCCAGCAGCGGTGTCGAGTTGAGGAAGAACGCCAGCACCAAAGTGGCCGGCAATCCGGCGGCGAAGCCAAGATTCACCGGCTTCTTGATTTCGTCCATTTTCGCCCCCTTTTGGGTCTGTCAGACCCGATCATGTCTCAGAACACGATGCGCACACCGAGTACGCGACGCGCCAATACCACAAGCATTATGGATGAGACAACAAAACTGCCGCCCGTCGACAGGGCTGCGCCGAGCAAGCCCATTCCCGGAATCAAGGCGATGTTCAGGACACAATTGGCGAGCAGTACCGTCGCCATGTAACCGGTATGAACCGATGGTTTGTGCGCCTGGGAAAACGTCTGATTGAACATGAGAAACGGCGCGGCAATCCCCATCATCGCAAGCAGCACGAATAGCGGTGTCCGGGCGACGTAATAGATTGGATCGCCAAGGAACCAGTCGACAAAGAACGGGTAGAGCAACCAGCCAAGGCCCGCCCCGACGAGGAACACCGGTGCCCCGCCGAGGAAAATCATTCGGCTGAGCTTCAGGATGCGATCTCGCTCGCCATCACGAATATGGCGGGCAATCAACGGATTGATATTGTTCCGCACGACGAAAATCGCCTGCATCACACCTTCCTGGATCAACACGGCCATGGTGTAGATTCCGGTCTGCGCCGCGCCGGCCATATATCCCAGCACCAGCACGGAGATACGTGAATTGAGCTCCAGGATGGCGCCGCTCAGGAACACCCGGGCGCCAAAAGACAGATGGCGCCGGATCCAGACCCGGTCGAGGGCCATGCGCTTGAGGCCCACCGCCCGGATCGCGGCGACGCCGAGGACCGGCAACAAGGCCAGCTCGGCAATGGTCAGGCTCAGCGTGATGTAGGCACCCGGCGCGTCGGTCAGGGCCAGAACCACAAGTGCGGCAATCATGAAAATGTATCGCAGCGATTGCATCACCGCGAACACGCGCATCTGGCGGGCACCATTGATGACGGCGTACAGAACCTTGTTGACCGCAAAACCCCACAGGCCCGGCAGCATGACCAGCCAGGCCGTTACAAAACCGTCGATCTGGTAGACCTGCGCCAGGACCGGTGTCAGGACCAGCCCGGCGAGCGTCGCCACCGTTGTCGAGATCGCGACCACCACCACCGCGTGGAACGCGCCCGAAATCGCCCGGTCCTGGTCGTCATGGGCGAATTCGGACACCGATTGCAGCGCCGAGAGATGGAAGCCGAATACCCCGAACTGCGACAGCGCGATGTAGAGCGCGAAGCAGATATTGAACAGGCCAAGGACGGTTTCATCATAAACCCGCGCAATGATGATGTTCATCACCACGCCCGCCGCCGCGAGGAAGACAAGGCTTCCCATGTTCCAGACCATGCCCGACATCAGCCGGGTCGGCGGCGGGGTTATCGCAGTGGAGGCGGGTTTGTTTTCTGGATCCGACATGGCTGGCCTCTTGTGACGATCAGGCTGCCAGCTTCAAGATCATCGGGGAAACGAGCTGGAACAGCGGCATGGGCATGCGTTTCAGCACGGAGGACGCGAGCTTGACGGCTGCTGATTCACGTTCCACCCCACCGCCTTCTCCACCGAGGGTGATATAGGGCAGATCGACGCTGACCCCGCCCCACTTTTCCTTGTACTGGACCAGGTTCGGCTGGCTTTTCGGTGAGGTGCCGAAGTCCACCTTGCGGCATCCGCGGGCAAACGCCGCCTCGATCGCGTCCCACATGACCAGCTGATTGACGCCATCCTGCCAGATATCCCGCCGGTCCAGCGACGCGCCGTATCCATAAATGGTCGTTTCGCCATCATCTAAGAAGATGATCGAAGCAACAGCTTCGCCATCGGCATTGATTGCGGTGTGCATGTGGAAGTCCGCCCCCATCTGGCGGGCCATCTCGGGGAAGAACGACTTGGGAAATGTCGGCGAACCCTGCCGCCGCCTGGTCTCCGCCTGCATCGACGTGAAGGCATCAAGGCAGGCCGGCGAGGCCTCACGGGACAACGCATAGTTCGACTTCTGGGCCTTCTTGATCTTGCGCTGGATGCTCGACTTGTTGAAGCCCTTGAACACCGTGTCGACATCGGCCGCGGCGCTCATGTCGAGAACCGTCATCACACGTCCGTCCACACGGGCACCATCATGGCCGTCGCCGGCTCCGTGGACCTGAACCGGCAGCACGCCGGCGGGCCAATCCGAAGGCGTTCCGAGCGGCTCGACATGATGGGAAAGGGGCAGGGCAATCCGCGCTTTTTTCAGACTCGTACCCATTTTCGACACCACCGGCAGGAAAAAGGTGACCTGCCCGTCCGGTCCGCGACCGATGACGGCACCGACCGGCCAGCCGAACACGCTTTCCAGAAAGTCGTGCCAGGGCTTCAGATGGTAAACCCGCGCACCTGGCATTGCAGCCACGGCCTGGTAAGTGGCCTCATCGATCTGCTTGACGTAGTCCATGCCTGTCCCCCGCCCGGTCGCCCCGGGCCCTGCCCGTATCAGCCGGGCTTTTTCATGATTTCCGGAATTGGAATACTGGTTCTCTCAACCGAAACCCCGGTGTCTCTTGTGTAGGCGTCCGCAAGCCCTTGCAGCATCGTCCGTGGATCTGCAATGAAATCCTCGTAGCGGACGTCAAAGGCCGTGCGGCCAGCGGCTGCCAGATCGGTGTCGATCTGCTCTTGCACCGCATCATACTGCCATCGCGTCTGCTCGATCGGCTCCGCCGACACAACAGCATCCGCTCCGTCAGGACGAACACCAGCCCACTGCTGTTCGCCCCCCACACTGCGGCGCATTTTCAGGATTGACCGTGCGGTCGTCTCCCGGTCGCGGTGCGTCCTGACCACCCATGCATCGGGCAGGGCCCGGAAAATTGTCGGCAGGCGGATCGCGTTGACCGTGTTCTTGCAAAGATAGGGCACGCCACTCGCCACCGACATGTGCCGGATGGCCCGCCCGAACGAGTCGACCCGACGTTCATCGTCGAGGAAATAGCGCATCAGCGGCCCTGCTTCGGAGGCGCCCCACAAACCCGGGACATAGCCGAAATCACTTGAGTCGCCGTGAGAGCGCTCCCGGTCCTTGAACCGCCTGCTGATCGCGTGCGCCATGCAGGGCAGGCTGAACAATGCCGCATCGACATTGCCGGGATAGGTAAAACGAAAATGCGTCAGCAATCGCTGATACAGGATCGTCGTTCCGGTTCTGGGCGGACCGACAATGAAGATCGGCGGCAGCGCCGGGGCAGCCCGGGTGGATTTCGCCAGTTGCCGGTCTAGCGCCGTCAGAGGCCAGAGCCTGGGCATCACAACCTGGCAGGTGTCCGAAATAATGCCCAGGACGCTCATGGAAGTACGCTTTCGCTCTCGTCCGGCAGAAACAACTAGTAGAGTTTTTCGATCGAGTTGATGGCAAACATGGCCCGGTCGAAATCGAAACCGATCACATGCGCATACTCCCGGATCGACTCATAACGCGGAGCGTTCTCCACCTCGGCCATCTTCAGCGCCGTTGCGCGATCAAGCTGACCGTCGCGGATCTGGTTGGAGCGGAAGGTGTCGATCTCCGAGAAGCCGGCGACGGTGTAGTAGATATAGTTGTAGAATGCGGCCGTCCCGTCACCGACGCGCCAGGTGCTTTCGGTGTCCGATGCCGTCTCCCAGCCATAGCGGTTTTTCAGGGTGTCGTTGATCTCGTCCTCATTCCACTCGATGTAGTCATAGAGCCAGACGAAATCGTGTTTCTGGAAGTAGGATGACCAGAAGCCCGTACCGGTATCGACCAAGGATGAATTCCAGTAGCCGGGATTCTTGCCCATGTGCCACGCGAAGTAGCCGATATAGCGCGCCTTCTTGAGGATCGACATATCGTAGGGACGCCACGACTTGCCTTCCCCATAGCCCTTGCTGTGAACGCCACAAAAGCCGGACTTGAAGTCGGTTTTTTCGAACCGGTTACCACAAGTGATCACAAGATCGATATTTCTCTCTTTGCGCAACTTGTTGTAATAATAGAAGTACATCTTGTCGCCGGCCATGAACAACGGAATGATGCCGAGGTTCGGATCACGCAGCCAAGCGTTTACGTTTTCGCGAATGTAGCGGCGCTTCTGCTGGATATCCGCGGATACAAGCAGATGCTCGACGCCCATGTCATAGGTCATCCGTGAGGTGTTGCGGCGCGCCAGATCGGTCACCAACGCCCAGTCATAGGTATAGGCGACCGTGTTGAGACCAAGCTCATTCACCGCGTAGTGCAATCCGAAACAACTATCCCGGCCACCCGACACTCCCATCAGGAGTTCCGGCGTCCCGTCCTTGCGGCGATAAGGCTCGACAGCCTCATGCAGGGCGTCCAGCCCCTTGACCTTGAACGGCACATGATCACGGCAGGTGCTGCACACGCCGTTCTCGTCAAATGTGATGCCCGGCAGGGTCTCGGGTAGGATACACTTGGTGCAGCGACGCAGATTGCGGCGGCGATCGGCCGCTTCCTCATGCTGGTCGATGATCTTGGCGCTTGCGCGCTGGGCCGACGTCGAAACCTGGACGACCGGCTCGGATGCCTTGAGATCAAAGATGACCGGCGCGGACTCGGCATCAACGAAGCAAGCTTCGAACGGCTTGAAGCGCTTCAGCGGGACGCCCTCAAACGCCTTGCGGACGTAGGCATTCTTCTCGCGCAGCTCTTCAAGGAAACGGCTTTCCGATGCGCAGATGAAGATGCCGTCGCCACCGTCAAACGCGTAGAGTGAACCGAAATTCGTTCCGCACAACAATCCCTGGGCATCGTCGCGCAGCATCACGGTCGTCGCCTGGCCCTCGAGCTCCGCATAGACCGAGCGATAGGCATCAAAGACGTCGCTGCCCTTTTCGCGCGCCGCGTCGAACAGGTAGGGGATCAATGTCGAGTCGAGCTGCGACTTGGGTCGATCAAGCTCCGGGTGCTTGGCCCAGACAGCCTCGTCATTGACGATGATACCATTGTGCACCGCAACCGAATTGGGGCCGACGGTCGGCAGATTGTTGGAGTTGATACCCTGATTGCCATTGGTCACCAGCCGGGCATGGCCGATCACGGAGACCGGGCCGTCTATGGTGCCGTCAGGTCGCGACTTCGTAGCCGAGGCGCGACCGTAAAAGTCGTTGAATTCCTTGAATTTTATCAGCTTGTTGGCATTCATCGCCTTTTTGTAGACGAACACTGCGTCGTCGGCATGGAATGCGAGCCCGGACGCTTCCTTGCCGCGTGACGACGACAAGCGGAACAAATCATCGACCACCCCGCGAAGCTCGGCCGACGTGATTGACCGGTCTCCCCAGATGGAAACCCCAAAAATACCGCACATAGTGGACGTCCCTGACAGAAAGCTAGATTGGACTCGCCACAACCCCGACGATCAGGCTTCAGCACCTTGAAATCATGATTGGTGGCACGAGCTTGAGTCGTCTTAATGAAACCCAATGAGGCTGTCGAGAGCGCCACGAAGATAATTGTGCCCGATCCGTGCGTGCGTCCGCCCCGCACCCCGGCGGGGTCGCCACCGCATCATTGACCGCGAAGGCGTGCAAGCCAGGCTTCCCGCCACCGCCGTGGCAAGGTGAGGCTGGCCCAGGCGATCAGCTCATGCTGCGACCGGACCAGGGTCCGGACCGGATTTGCGGGAGGCGCCGAACAATAGGTTTGAACTTCCAGGTCCGGCATCGTGCGGCGCACAATCCATGAAATACGCAGCAGATGAAGACAATCGCTGACCAGGACCACTTGTGGCACCGCTCCGCTCCTATCAATCAAATCGGCAAATGCACCGACATTGCTCACGCTGTCGAATGAGCCGCCCCCGACAACAACCCGATCGGCCGGCACGCCGCGATCCACCGCCAGTTCCGCCATCCAGGCGGCGCCGTGATACCCGGCCCTTGGCCGAAAGCCGCCGACCATTGCCAGGCCTTCGACGCGCCCCTCCAGCAACAGCAGCGCCGCAGCATCGACACGGCGACCGGTCGCAGCGCCGGCATCACCATAGAAGGCGACCGCAACGTCACCGCTGGCGGCGTCATTGTGCATCGCCCGGGCGGACAGCAAAAGTATCGCCGTTACAACCAGATGCAGGGAAAATGCCGCTGCGACAATGCCCAGCGATATCCGTTTGAAGTTGCCAAATTTTGCTGGCTGCATCCGTCCCCACCCCCAGTAGAGAACCGCGTTGGTAGTCCAATTTTCGTTTTTTTTCAAAGCAATGGATGCTCGATGCAGCGGCCTTGGCAGCCATGAAGTGTTGGTCTATGAACACGCCGACATGGGAACGGCTGGGGGCAGATCCATTGGAATCGAGCAATTACGAGTTCGCAGCTGTCCAGCTGATTGCCCACAGTGTGGTGCTACTCGGTTTCTTCGTGCTCTCTTCGTCCGCGGCTTTTTCCGCCATATCCTGGCTGGGCGGACGTCAAATCCCCCCCTTCCTGGCTTGGAGTTTGAGCCTGGTAATCGGACCGGTGCTGATGTGCTGGACCCTGGTGCACGCACTCTACTTCGCTCCCGGAATGGACCCGCGCGTATATCTTGGACTGTTGCTCGCCGTATTCGGTTTGCCGGGTCTCGCGCTGATCTGGCCGTTTGCCAAGACGCCGCTTGCCGGATTGATCAACCTGTATCGGGACCTGTCGTCCACGCCACTGCGCCTGACGCTCTGCGTCGGCCTTGCCATCGGCGTGGCAACAACCCTCGGCCATCTCATCCTGCATCAGCTGTTCATTCCACTGTGGTCGAATGACCCGCTCGAATACGCCCATGTCAGCCGCGTCATGGCCGATCTGGCCAGCGTCCGGGACTATCCCTTCACCGAGCCGTCCCTGACCGGCGGATTGCAGGCAGCCTGGACCCATCCACTGGGTTATCCGGGCTTCCTGATCCTCGGCTATTTTGTTCAGGGTTCGACTGACCTGGCCGGCTGCATCCGCATGGTCACACCGTGGCTGCTGTTCGCGAACGCCTGCATTCTCGGAGCGATCGCCGGCTACCGCCGCCCGGCAGCAGGCTTCGCCGCCGCGCTCCTGCTGGTAACCACCCCCTATGTCTTCCACCTCGCCGCCCAGTCCCATATCGACGTCCTGAGACTCGCTGCCCTGTCGGCCTGTTTCACGTCAATCTGGCTGCTGGCGCGCATGCCGGGCATCGGCATGGCCGTGATTGCGGGTTTTGCGACCGCGACCGTACACTTCACCCACTCGATCGGCCTGATTACGCTGCCCTTGGTGATCCCGCTTTACTTGCTGATTTCGCAAGCAACCTGGCAGGAGACCTGGCGGAATATCGTGATTGTGGCCACGCTCTCGATCGCTGCAGTCGCACTTCGCATCGGCATCAATATCGCCGAGTTCGGCAGCATCCTGAAGGATGGGCCAACCGTGTGGAGCTACGAGCACCTGCGGGTGGAGGAGCACCGTGAAGTCGTGCGTCTCCTCTACACGACCTATGACAAGATTTTCCGAGGCGTTTTCGCAGGATGGACACAACAGGCACTGTTCGGCTGGTCCTACTGGGTCGGCACGATCGGCCTGATCTGGGCGACCTGGCGCTTCCGCTCGCATTTGCGGACCCCGATGACATTGCTCAATGACCGCTTCTGGCGGCATCCGGACCCGATTTTCGCCGCCGTCATTCTGTGTGGCGGATATTTCGCCTTTGTCTGCCTGACCATCGCCGCCGGTTCAGATCTGGTGATCAAGAACCCGCGCTATCTCCTGACCATCCATCCATTCGTCATTGTCATCACAGCGCGCCTGCTCACCATGCCGCTGGAGGCCGCGAAGGGCTTCGCCTTTGCAACCGGCCCGTCCAAGGCCAGCCCGCAAGACGATGAGCGCGCTGATGCAGCCGGGAGCGTCTCCTGATGTCCGACCCGACCCAAAACCCCGGACCTTCGAGCTCCGACAAATCCACTGCAGACGTGAATGAGCGCATCATTCGGGTACCGGCTGATACTGCCAGCCCGAAGGCCGATCCCAACCGGCCAGAGGAGTCTGCCGACAAGGCGTCACTCAATGCACGGGCCGCCGACGCAATTGATGATTTTGTCGGCCAGGCGAGCGCGATCCAGTCTCGTGTCCGGTTCAACGCAACCTACTGGGTCTGCCTGTTGGTACTCATCGCCCTTTCCGCGTCCGGCTGGTTCAATGCGGCGGTGGTGACCGGGTCTGATTTCCGTTCATTCCGGGTGACCGGATCGACCTTGCTTGACCCTGAACCACAAAAAATGATGGCTCGGAACACGCAGATGATCCAGCTCATCGAAGCGATTTCGCGCGAGCAGGAAGAAGGTGAGTACACACTCGCTTTCCGGCAGGCCGAGCTGAGCTTCTACGGCGACCTGCCCTTTATCTATTCGATCAGTGAATCGATCGCCGAGATTTACGAGATAGATACGCCCGCCGCCTTGTTCGAGGAGTTGCAACAGCGCAACATCCGCTATTTCGCCCTGCCCAGCTATGCACGGGCGGAGCTGGAAAACTCGCAGTTCGAACCCCTTCTCGGCAATCCGGACTATGTCCAGTTGCTCTATGAGCTGGATGATTACCGCCTGTTCGAGCTTCGTGACGCTCCGGAGAATTTCGAGCGCGTCACCCTGATCCGAGAAGATTTCGAGCGTGACCCCGTGCTGCTGGCGAACTGGGCACTCAGCATGCGTCCGATCGGACTGTTGGCGACTCTCCAGGCGATCCTGTCAGGAGAACAGGCCGTTTTCACAACCAATGAGGACTCCGGATTTGTCGAAACCCGGCGCGAACGCAGCTACCGCGCCAGGCCGGGGATTGTCGACGTCCTCCAGCGTGGCGAACTGGCTCCCGGCGTGTCCCCGTTTGCTGTCCAGCAGAGCGATTTCGATGCCAGCCGCGGCACGTTGCAACTGGTCGCCGAAATTGAAGGCGACGGCTATTTCGAAGCCGTGATGACGGCCTATGACAGGTCTGGCAGCGAGATCAGCCTCGAGCCGCAAGTCCTGTGGAATGGCGTGCTGTTCCCGGGCGAACGGCGGACCATCCATGCGCAGTTCACCGACCTCAGCCAGCGGGTCCTTCCGTCCGCCCTTGGCGACCAGGACCGCCTCTACCGCATTTTCTTCCAGATTCGCGACGGCGGATATCTCCGGCTTTACAACTGGGAGATCAATCATTTCCCGGAAGTGGCACCGACCTCCAGCCAGTTCACCGATGCCTATCTCGCCCCGCTCAACAATGGCTGGAGTCAGGCCGGTGACGATCTGACAGGTCGCGAGCTGTACTTCACCACAGTGGCTGACGATCCGGATCCCTCCGACAATTTCACGCCGGTACGCTTCCGCCGCTATGACTCCCGACCGATTTCAGTGCTGAGCCCCGCCTTTTCGGCCCCGATGGAACTCTACAGCACGGATTTTCTTGAAACATCGACGCGATTGTCGTCGGCGATCCGCCCGGCCGTTCACGCTCGCACCCGCCTTGCCGGGACTGGCGTTGTGGATGTCACCGCGGTTGTTCGCTGTTCAACCCTGCTGAGAAACCAGGTCGAGGCCAGGGCGGCGACGGGCGATGCAACGCGCGGTGACGGAGATGGCTCCCTGCGCATTCCTCTGGGCACGATCCTGCTCGACGAAGCGGACAGGAACACCGCTTTCACATTCGACGTGCCGTGCCTTCCCCAGCTCATCAACTTCGAATATACGGCTGTCCGAAACACACTTCTGGTTAGACGAGACAACACTTTGTCGGACATTCAGGTCCTCGATCTCGACGCATCATTGCGGCTGCTGGACATCAGCGGGCGTGTCGCCGAGGCCCCCTTCACGATCACGACGCAACAAATCAACGAATATCGTGAGCGGGTTTCGCCCGTTCACTGAATCCACCCCTAATTTCCGCCCGAGAGCAGATCGAGTTTCATGGCCTATAAAACAAAGACGCTTGCAGCCGTCATTCCATGCTACAAAGAAGAAACACAGATCGGCATGGTGATCGACACCATGCCCGACTATGTCGATCACATCGTGATCATCGATGATTGCAGCCCCGACAAGACGTCCGAAGTGGTTCGGGGCTACATGGAATCCAACG
Source organism: Maricaulis sp. (assembly GCF_048268525.1). GTDB lineage: Bacteria > Pseudomonadota > Alphaproteobacteria > Caulobacterales > Maricaulaceae > Maricaulis. Next base: position 23,250 of record NZ_JBLWVH010000004.1, read on the forward strand.
ACCGGATCGTGCTGATCGTGCACGAGGAAAACCAGGGTGTAGGCGGAGCGATCGCGTCCGGATACAAATGGGCTCGCGACAATGGTACCGACTATGCCGTCGTGATGGCCGGCGACGGCCAAATGGACCCCGATGACATGCCGGCCCTGCTCGATGTCATGATCGACGAGCAAGTGAATTACGCCAAGGGCAACCGCCTGATCTATCCGCGCGCCAAGGATCTCATTCCGCCCGTCCGCTATTTCGGCAATTCAGTGCTTTCCCTCATGACCAAGGTGGCATCCGGCTACTGGCACATCTCCGACAGTCAGACCGGCTATACGGTCATCGACCGCGAGGGACTGGAACGCATTGACTGGGACGACATGTACAAGCGCTACGGTCAGCCCAATGACCTGCTCGTCAAGCTCAACATCGAGAAACTGCGCGTCCGCGACGTGCCCATCCGTCCGGTTTACGGCGTCGGGGAGCAGAGCGGAATCAAGGTCTCGAAGGTCATCACCAAGATCTCCCGTGTGCTGCTCAAGGGCTTCCTGCACCGGATGAACGAGAAGTACATCGTCCGCGATTTCCATCCGCTTGTGCTGTTTTATGCGGCCGGTGCGCTGCAACTGATCATCGGCCTGCTCTTCCTGCTGCGGGTCCTGTTCGTCTGGGCCACGGCCGGCGACGCGCCGATCGCCTCGCTGATCCTGATGATGTTCATGATGTCCATGTCGATGCAGGCCTTCTTCTTCGCGATGCTCTTTGACATGCAGGACAATCGCGACCTCAGATAGACCGTCTGCGGGCCGGCCGGACAGACCGGTCGGCCCGCGCCGTTTTTCCGACGCACCGCAGGGGGCCGCTTGCTCGCTTTACGGACACGGAGCAGGTCCCTATAAGGGCGCAAATTCTTTCAAGGGACAAAGCGAATGAGTGTAAAAGTTGCCGTCGTAGGATGTGGCCACTGGGGCAAGAACCATGTCCGGAACTTCGCACAACTGGGCGCTCTGGCGGCCGTTGTCGATCCGCACGCTCCGACGGCCCAGCGGTTCGCTGACGAGTACGGCGCCGAAGCGCTGACCTTCGACAAGGCGCTTGAGCACGAGGACGTCGATGCCGTCGTCATCGCGGCTCCGGCCGAGTTGCACGCCGACCTGGCGGTTCGCGCTTTCGAAGCCGGCAAACATGTTTTCGTGGAAAAGCCGATCGCCCTGACCCTGCAGGAAGCCGAAACGATGAAGGCCGCGTCGCTGCGCGCCGGCAAGACACTCATGGTCGGCCACCTCCTGCAATACCACCCGGCCTTTGTCGCATTGCGTGATTTCGTCGGCGCGGGAAAGTTGGGCGAGCTTCGCTACGCTTACAGCCACCGGTGCTCGCTCGGAAAATTCCGGACCGAGGAGAACGCGCTTTGGAGCTTTGCGCCTCACGACGTCTCGATGTTGCTGGCCCTGTTCGGCAACGCGCCGGATTCGGTATCGGGCACGGGCGGTGCGTTTGTTACCGACGGCGTTGAAGATGAGTGCCGTGTCGACATGACCTTCCCGGGCGGTGGACGTGCCCACGTGTTTGCCAGCTGGCTGCATCCGTTCAAGGAACACCGGTTGATCGTCGTCGGCGAAACCGGAATGGCGGTTTTCGAGGATTCTGCGAACGGTGACGAGAAGCTGCGCCTCTATCGGCACACGATCGATACCTCTGGTGCGGCCCCCGTGCCCAGCAAGGCCGATTGGGAACCGATCCCTTATGGTGACGACGAACCGCTGCGGACCGAATGCCAGCATTTCCTCGACGCCTGCGCCGGCGGCAAGGCCCTCACCGATGCCGACGAGGCCATGCGGGTCCTCGATGTATTGCTGAAGGCATCTGCCTGACGCGAACGTGACGGGATCGCCACACGAAAGCAGCGAAACAACAATGTCACATATTCGCTATTGATTGTCGCTTACGGTTGCGGAAGAAAACGCGACCTCTACAGGGAAACGGGACACACCATGCAGTTCATCGACCTCCAGGCCCAGCGCGCACGCATTTCAGACAAGATCAACGCCGCGGTGGCGAAAGTCATCGAGGAAGGCCGCTATATCATGGGGCCCGAGGTCAAGGCCTTCGAAGCCCAGCTCGCCGAGTTCGGCCAGGCCAGCCACGCGGTCGGTTGCGCCAACGGCACCGAAGCCCTTGCCCTGCCGCTGATGGCCTGGGGCCTTCGTCCGGGTGATGCGGTGTTCTGCCCGTCCTTCACCTTCGCCGCGACCGCCGAAGTGGTTCCCTGGCTGGGGGCATCGCCGGTGTTCGTCGATATCGACCCGAACACCTACAATATCGATCCGGACCATCTGGAAGCGACGATCGAGGCCGTGAAGGCTGAAGGCAAGCTGCGCCCGCGCATGATCATCGCGGTCGACCTGTTCGGCCAGCCGGCGGATTACCCGCGCATCGCCGCGATTGCCAAGAAGCATGACCTGAAGCTGATCTCCGACAGTGCCCAGGGCTTCGGCTGTACGCTGCACGGCGACCATCCGATCAAGTGGGCCGACGTCGCCACGACAAGCTTTTTCCCGGCCAAGCCGCTGGGATGCTATGGCGATGGCGGGGCTGTGCTCACCAACGATGCCGCACTCGCCGAACGGCTGGATTCGCTGCGCGTCCACGGCAAGGCCGTGCCGTCGGACATCCAGGGCCGGACCTTCGATCACGACACCAAGTATCTCAACATGCGGATCGGCATGAATTCGCGCCTCGACACGATCCAGGCAGCGATCCTGATCGAGAAACTGGCCATTTTCGCTGACGAGATCGAGGCACGGAACCGCGTCGCCGCCCGCTATAACGAGCATCTCGCCGACCATGCTGCCAGCGTGCCGGCCATGATCGATGGCGGTGTCTCGGTCTGGGCCCAATACACGATTGAACACGAGAACCGCGACGGGCTGGCCGCTCATCTCAAGAGCCAGGGCGTGCCGTCGGCCGTCTACTACCCGATCCCGATCCACCAGCAGGACGTTTACTCGGTTTACCCGACCGGTCCTGGCGGATTGCCGGTGTCAGACGAAAAAGCGGGTCGGGTGATTTCCCTGCCCATGCACCCCTACCTGGACGAGGCCACTCAGGATCGCGTCATCGAAGCCGTCCGCGGCTTCAACGGATAAAGGACGATCACATGAACGCGCCCATCACAGCTGAATTCGACACCCTCGACACCCTGACGCCGGACTTCGAACGTCGCGCCGAGTCTCGCGACCTCATAATCGGCGTCATCGGTCTGGGTTATGTCGGCCTGCCTCTGGCTCAGGCCTTCTGCCGACAGAACACCCGGGTCATCGGCTTTGATGTTTCCGAGTTCAAGGTCGAGAAACTGAACGCCGGCAAATCCTACATCAAGCACATCAGCGACGACTCGGTCGGCGGCATGGTCGAAACAGGTCGTTTCGAAGCGACCACCGACTTTGACCGCCTGGCCGAACCGGACGCCCTGCTGATCGCCGTGCCCACGCCCCTCAACGCACACCGCGACCCCGATCTCGACTATGTCATCAAGTCGACCGAGGCGATCGCCAAGCGCCTGCGCCGCGGCCAGATCGTGATCCTGGAATCGACCACCTATCCGGGCACCTCGGACGAGGTGATGAAGCCGATCCTGGAGAAGCTCAGCGGTCTGGTCGCCGGTCGTGACTTCGGGATTGCCTACTCGCCGGAGCGCGAAGATCCCGGCAACCCGCAGTTCGAAACATCCACCATCCCGAAAGTCGTGGGCGCGGATACCGACGCAGAAAAGCGTATGGCTGTCGCGGTTTACAAGACGATTGTACCGCAAGTCGTGCCGGTCCGGGATTTGCGGACCGCCGAAGCGGTCAAGCTGACGGAAAACATCTACCGCGCCGTCAACATCGGCCTCGTGAACGAATTGAAGATGGTTTACGAGGCGATGGGCATTGATGTCTGGGAAGTGATCAACGCCGCCGCAACGAAACCGTTCGGCTTCCATGCCTTCTATCCGGGCCCGGGACTGGGCGGCCACTGCATCCCGATCGATCCGTTCTACCTGTCGTGGAAGGCTCGCGAATACGGCCTGCCCACGCGGTACATCGAGCTGTCCGGCGAGATCAACTCGAAGATGCCGGAATACGTCATCAACAAGCTGGCGGAAGAACTGTCGACCCGCCTCGAGAAGGCCATCAAGGGATCCCGCATCCTGCTGGTCGGCCTGGCCTACAAGAAAAACGTCGATGACATGCGGGAAAGCCCGTCTCTCAACCTGCTCGAGATCCTGGAAGAGCGTGGCGCGAAGGTGGACTATTACGACCCCTATATCCCGGTCGTCCCCTTCGATCCCGACCATCCGCAGTATGAAGGCCGCGCATCGACGGCTTGGGACAGTGACAGCCTGTCCAAGTATGACGCCGCGATTGTTGCCACAGACCATGACCGCGTAGACTATGCGATGGTTCTGAAAGCCGTGCCATTCGTGATCGACACCCGCAACGCCACCGTCATGTTGCAGGGTGAGTATGGCGACAAGATCATCAAGGCCTGATGGCGACGAGGTGTTGAATGCCGGGCAAGCCGGAGCTTTCTTTTCTGGTTATTGCCCGGCACTTCCCTCCCTCCGTTTCAGGGGGGGCACGGCGCCCGCTGATGTGGATCAGGGGATTGCAGGCGAACGGCGCCCGGACATTTGTCGTTGCCCCGGAACTTCCCGATGGCATTGAGGGGACTGCGGTCCACCATCCACATGTGGACCCCTCCACCCGGCCACCAACGGCTCCCGGACTGAAAGACCATCTCAGGGACTGGCTGCTGTGGCCTGACCCTGACATCCGGTGGGTGCGCAAGGCCGTCCGGGCTGCGCGGCAGACCTGTCCGTTCGTACCAGACTGGATATTCACCACCAGCCCGCCTGAATCCGTCCACACGGCGGGTCACGCCCTGAAGCGCGCCTGGCCGACTGCCCGGTGGGTGGCCGACGCCCGCGACCAGTGGATGCTGCGCCCCTTCCGCGCCGAACGCCGACAGCTCATCCGCCGCACGCTGGAACCGCTCCTGGCACGCCATATCCTGCGTGACTGCGACGCCGTCCTCAGCGTCAATTCAGCCATCTCTGACGAGCTCGCAACTTACGCGCCCCGCGCCGCCCGCTGCGTTGTCCCGCATTTCACCGAAAACACGGAAGCGCCCTACCCCTTTGACGGCACCACCATCAACCTGGTGCATACCGGCAGCTTCAAACTGTCCGATCCCGATGTGTCGGTCGATCACCTCATCGAACCGTTCGAGCAGGCCGCAGCGCTCAATCCGGCGCTGAGACTGCATCTGGCGGGCCGACTGCGCGATGACGAGATGGCGCGAATACATTCGAGCCCGGCGCACGACCGGATGGTGCTGCACGGAACGGTTTCACTAGCCGAGTCGATGCAGTTGCAGGCTGGGGCGGATGCCCTGATGGTCGTCGCCGCGGAAGCCTCAGACGCGCCCCCGGGCAAGTTGACCGAATATCGCGCTGCCAGCCGCCCGATCCTCCCGGTAGGTCCCGGCTCATGGCGCCGCCATATTGATGGAAGCTCGGCCGACCAGGACGTCAGCCGCTTGGCGGCCGTCACCAAGGCCGGCGCAGGCATCGATGCGCCAATGCCGACGCCGCCCGCAGAAGCGGTCGCGAATGCCCTCGAATTCCTTGCGGATTGCCCGTAGGCCCGGCACTACTCGACCGTGACCGACTTGGCCAGGTTTCGCGGCTGATCCACATCGGTGCCCTTCAGAACCGCCGTGTGGTAGGCGAGCTGCTGGATCGGGACGGCTGCGACAATCGGCTGGATGATCGGATGGCATTCCGGCATCACCAGCGTGTGGGCTGCGTCATTTCCAGCCAGTTTCGCGCCTTTGGGATCGGTGATCAGGATCACCTGCGCGCCCCGGGCGACCACTTCCTGCAAGTTGGAAATCGTCTTCTCGAACAACTCGTCAAACGGGGCGATGACAATGACCGGCGTGCCCTCTTCGATTAGCGCGATCGGCCCGTGCTTCAATTCACCGGCCGCATATCCTTCGGCGTGGATATAGCTGATTTCCTTGAGCTTGAGCGCCCCTTCCATCGCCAGCGGATAGAAGACGCCGCGGCCGAGATACAACACGTCCCGCGCCTTCGCCAATGACAGCGCAATGGTCTCGATCTGGCTCTCCAGCTCCATCACCTCATTAATGTGGCGCGGGGTCTGGAGAAGGGCCTCGACAAGTTCGGCCTCGCCATCATCGCTCAACTGGCCGCGCGCGCGCGCCGCCACACCAGCGATACAGGCCAGTGCCGACAACTGGGCCGTGAACGCCTTCGTCGAGGCGACACCGATCTCCGTACCGGCATGGGTATACAGAGGCAGTCGACAGTCCCGCGCGATGGAGGACTCCGGAACATTGACGACCGCTGCGGTCGGGATCTGCCGTTCATTGCAATAACGCAGGGCGGCCAGCGTATCCGCGGTCTCACCGGACTGGGACACGAAAATCGCCCGGTCATCCGGCGACATCACCGGTGAGCGGTAGCGAAACTCCGACGCGATATCGATATCGACAGGAATGCGAGCGTATCGTTCAAACCAGTATTTCGCCGTCGCTGCCGCGTAGAAAGCCGTGCCGCAGGCGGAACTGATCAGACGCCCTGAAGCGTCCCAGAACTCGCCCATATCACAGGAAAACCGGCGATTCACGGCGTCGATATAATTGGACAGCGTCCGACTGACGGCCTCCGGTTGTTCATGGATTTCCTTGTCCATGAAGTGCCGGAACTCACCCTTGTCGGCAAAGCCCGGCGTCGCGTTGGAAACCTGTTCAGGGCGCTCCACCGGCGTGCCGTCAAACTCGAAAATCGACGCAGAGGTCGGGGTCAGCTCACACCAGTCATCTTCTTCCAGATAGATTACCCGGCGGGTCCAGTCGGCGAGGGCGATCGCGTCGGAACCCAGATAGCTTTCCCCGTCTGCCAGACCGACCACGAGCGGGCTGCCGCGACGCGCACCGTAGAGATGCTCGGGATTGTCACGGCAGATGGCCGCGACCGCGTAGGCGCCCCGCAATCGCTTGATTGCCGAATGGAAAGCATCGCGCATCGACAGGCCCGCTTCGCGGTAGCTGGCAATGACATGAGCGATCACCTCGGAATCGGTCTCGCTGGCAAAGACGTGCCCCTTGCCTTCCAGCTCCTCACGCAACTCGCGAAAATTCTCGATGATGCCGTTATGGACAATGGCGACCGTGCTGCGGACATGGGGGTGCGCATTGCGCTCACCGGGCTTGCCATGGGTCGCCCAGCGGGTGTGGGCTATGCCGAGCGGACCATCGCAGGGATCATCGCGCAGGACGGCATCCAGGTTCGCGATCTTGCCACCCGCGCGGCGACGTTGCAGCCCGGTCTCTGAAAGCACGGCCACGCCTGCGGAATCATACCCGCGATACTCGAGGCGCCGAAGCCCTTGGACCAAGCGGTCAGACGTTGTCGTCGACCCTGCAATACCGAGAATACCACACATTTGCCTATGCCCCGCGCACACCTTGTATCACTCAGTTGTAGACGTGGTTGAACCTGCGTTGTAAAGACCCTTTCCACATTGACACAGCAAGTTTCTCGGGCACGCATCGACTGCGGATACCAGTCTGATCGCCCTGCCGTAATTCGTGTTTTGAAAAGAAAAGCCGATGAAGAAGTATTTTGGTACCGACGGCGTCCGGGGGCGCGCGAACTCCTTTCCGATGACACCGGAAGTCGCACTGCTGCTCGGCAAGGCAGCGGGTGCCTATTTCCGCAACGGTAATCACCGCCACATGGTGGTCGTCGGAAAGGACACGCGCCTGTCCGGCTATATGCTGGAATACGCCCTGATCGCCGGTTTCACGTCCGCCGGCATGGACGTGCGCAGCGTCGGCCCGTTGCCCACCCCGGCGATCGGCATGCTGACGCGGGCCTTGCGCGCGGACCTCGGCGTGATGATCACGGCCTCGCACAACGCCTATACCGATAACGGCATCAAGCTGTTCGGGCCGGACGGCTTCAAGCTGGCGGACGAAGCCGAGCTCGAGATCGAAGACCTGATGGGTACGCCCGAAAACCATCTGTCTGCCACGCCGGTGGAAATCGGCCAGGTCGCTGTCTATCAGGATGCCAAGGGACGGTATGTCGAAGCCGCCAAAGCGTCTTTCCCGCGCGAACTGACCCTCGCCGGGGTCAAGATCGTCCTCGATTGCGCCAATGGCGCCGGGTACCGGGTTGCGCCGCAGGCGCTGTGGGAATTGGGCGCCGAAGTGGATTCCATCGGCATCACCCCGAATGGCGAGAACATCAATCACGATTGCGGTTCGACCCGCCCGGAAGCGATGGCACGCCGTGTGGTCGAGACCGGTGCCGACATCGGGATCGCGCTTGATGGCGATGCCGACCGACTGATTGTCTGTGACGAGAATGGCCGGGTTGTCGATGGCGACCAGATCATTGCCCGAATTGCGACGGACCGCCTGAAGGCGGGCACACTTGCCGGCGGGGGCGCGGTCACCACGGTCATGTCCAATTTCGCCATGGACCGGTATTTCGAGGCCGAGGGAATGCGGCTGCTCCGCACCGGTGTCGGAGACCGATATGTGGTCGAGCGCATGCGCCAGGACGGGTATACCCTGGGCGGCGAACAGTCAGGCCATATTGTCCTGACGGACTATGCCACAACGGGTGACGGGCTGATCGCGGCGCTACAGATTCTGGCGGCCTGTGTCCAGCAACAACGACCGGTCAGTGAGTTGTGCTCCCTTTTCGACCCGGCTCCGCAAATCAAGACGAATGTTGCCTTCACGGGGCGAAGCCCGCTGGAGCAGGCAGAGGTCCAGTCTGTGATCCGCGACGTGACCGAACGCCTGGGCACGTCCGGCCGACTTCTGGTCCGGCCATCCGGAACCGAGCCCTTGGTTCGGGTCCTGGTGGAGGGCGAGAATACCGACATCATCAAGAAAGCCGCCGACGACGTGGTCGACGCCCTGCAGAGCGCGTCCGCAACGGTCAGCGCCTGATCCGTCAGGCAAGCCGGCCGCGGACAGCGGCGGAATGGACCCTGACAGAAGATTGGTCTAGTCGTGCTGCTCAGACAAATTTGAGGTCCCATGCGCAAGATCAGGAAAGCCGTTCTGCCCGTTGCAGGTCTGGGGACCCGTGTCCTTCCAGCGACGAAGGCGATGCCCAAGGAAATGCTGCCGGTTTTTGACCGGCCCGCGATCCAGTACGTGGTCGATGAGGCCTTCGCGGCCGGCATCGAGCACGTTGTTTTCGTCACCGGACGGAACAAGGGTGCCATCGAGGACTATTTCGACACTGCCTACGAGCTGGAGATTACGCTTCGGGAAAAGGGAAAGACCGACATTCTCGAAGCGCTCGAGTCATCCCGTCCGACGCCGGGCTCGATGAGCTTTGTCCGGCAACAGGCCCCGCTTGGCCTGGGACACGCGATCTGGTGCGCCCGTGACATCGTCGGCGACGAACCCTTCGCGGTCCTGCTTCCCGATGTCCTCGTCCAGGCGAAAACCGGGTGCCTGGCGCAGATGGTTGATGTCTATTCGGAAACCGGCGGCAACATCATCGCCGTCGAACAGGTCCCCCCCACCGAGGTGGACAAGTATGGCGTCATTTCGCCATCCAGCCGCAATGGCAACCGCATTCGCATGAACGGAATGGTCGAAAAGCCCGCTGTCGGAGCCGCTCCGTCAAACCTGGCGATCACCGGTCGCTACATCCTGCAGGCGTCTGTCTTTGGCTATCTCGCCGACCAGGCGTCTGGAGCGGGTGGCGAAATCCAGCTGACCGACGCCATGGCACGCCAGATGGCCAGTGAAGATTTTCATGCGGTCGAATATGACGGACAGTCCTATGACTGCGGCAGCAAGCTGGGATATCTGCGGGCAACCATCGCCTTTGCCCTGCAACACGAGCAGCTTGGCGGCGACGCCAACCGGATCCTGGCTGAATTCACCCGCTAGCGGGGAAGGCATGCGGCATCGCGCTGGATTGTCACAGTAAAAGCCCGGCAAGGGCCGGGCGCAGAAACATACCTTGCGCCACAGCGTCCGCTCGGCGATACCACAAGTCAGCCTTGGAGAATTTAGCATGCGCGTTGCAATGATCGGCACCGGTTATGTTGGCCTGGTTTCAGGGGCTTGTTTTGCTGATTTCGGGCACGAAGTGATCTGCGTCGACAAGGACGCCAGCAAGGTCGAGACGCTCAATTCAGGCGGCATCCCGATCTATGAACCGGGCCTCGACATGCTCGTGACCCGCAATGCGCGCGAAGGTCGCCTCTCATTCACCCAGGATCTGGCCGAGGCCGTCAAATCGGCGGACGCCGTCTTTATCGCGGTCGGCACCCCGTCGCGACGCGGCGATGGCTTTGCCGATCTGAGCTATGTCTATGCCGCCGCCAAGGAAATCGCCGAAGTCATGGACGGCTATACCGTCGTCGTGACCAAGTCGACCGTGCCGGTCGGCACGGGCGATGAAGTCGAGCGCATCATTCGCGAGACCCGCCCGGACGCCGATTTCTCCGTCGTCTCCAATCCGGAATTCCTGCGCGAAGGCGCTGCGATAGACGATTTCAAGCGGCCTGACCGCGTTGTCGTCGGCACCGATGATGACCGGGCCCGGGCCGCAATGAACGAGTTGTACCGCCCGCTTTTCCTCAACGAGACTCCGATCGTCTTCACCTCGCGCCGGACCTCCGAGCTGATCAAGTATGCAGCCAACGCCTTCCTGGCGATGAAGATCACCTTCATCAACGAGATCGCCGATCTGTGCGAGAAAGTCGGCGCCAACGTCCAGGAAGTCGCCAAGGGCGTTGGCCTGGACCAGCGCATCGGCGGCAAATTCCTGCATGCCGGGCCGGGCTATGGCGGCTCCTGTTTCCCGAAGGACACGCTGGCCCTGACGCGGACCGCCCAGGAGAACGATGCCCCCCTGCGCCTGATCGAGACCGTGGTCGAGGTCAATGATGCGCGCAAACGGGCCATGGCCGACAAGGTCATCGCCGCCTGTGGTGGCGACGTCAACGGCAAGACGGTGGCCGTGCTTGGGGTCACCTTCAAGCCGAACACCGATGACATGCGCGACGCACCGAGCCTCGAGATCATTCCGGCCCTGCAAAAGGCCGGCGCAACGGTTCGCGCCTTTGATCCGGCCGGCACGGTCGAAGCCGAAAAGCTGTTCGACAATGTTGAATTCGTCTCCGGACCGTACTTCTGCGCCGAGGGCGCCGACGTGCTGGTCATCATCACCGAGTGGAACGAGTTCCGCGCGCTCGACCTGCAGCGCCTGAAATCAACGATGAAGGCACCGGTCCTCGTCGATCTGCGCAATATCTACACCCTGGAAGAAGCGACCAATGCCGGGTTCGCCTATACCAGCGTCGGGCGGCCCAATGGCTGACCCACAGCCCGCCGGGTACAGCCCGACGGGCTGTGCGCGTCACAAGTTCCACCCTGCCTGTTGAACGAGAAGCGGTGTTCCCATGACGACCAAACCCCACGCCAGCCTGCAACCCAATTCCTGGGAGTTCGAGACCGAGGCGCTGATCAAGCCGACCGGCTTTCGCGAATATGATGCACGCTGGTGGTTCGGTCATCCCGGCTCCGACAAGGCCCCCGATCTGAACCTGTATGGCGTACAGGCACTGGGCGCGGGTCTGGGCACATTGATCCATGAACTGGGCGTCGCGCCGAAGATTGTCGTCGGGCATGATTATCGCGGCTATTCCCAGAGCGTGAAACAGGCGCTGGAGGTGGGACTGATGTCCGCCGGCATCGAAGTGCATGACATCGGCCTGGCCCTCTCGCCCACCGCCTATTTCGCACAGTTCGATCTCGATATTCCCTGCGTCGCGATGGTCACCGCAAGCCACAACGCCAACGGCTGGACCGGGGTCAAGATGGGCGCCAACCGCCCGCTGACGTTTGGCCCGGACGAAATGAGCCGGCTCAAGGAAATCGTTCTCACAGGTTCAGCCATTACGAAATCCGGCGGAGGCTATGTCCGTCAGGCCGGCGTCGCCGAACGCTATCTGGACGATGTCGCGAAAGGTGTCACCATCAAGCGCCCGCTGAAAGTCGTCGCTGCCTGCGGCAATGGCACCGCGGGCGCCTTTGCCCCGCAGGCCCTCAGGGCGATGGGCGTCGAGGTGATCGAGATGGATTGCGAACTCGACCACACCTTCCCGCGCTACAATCCCAATCCCGAAGACATGAAAATGCTGCACGCCATGCGCGACGCGGTCCTTGAACATGGCGCCGATGTCGGCCTCGGCTTTGATGGCGATGGCGATCGATGCGGGGTGATTGACAATGAGGGCGAGGAAATCTTCGCTGACAAGATCGGCCTGATGCTGGCCCGCGACCTGGCCCCGCTTCATCCGGGCGCCAGCTTTGTCGTCGACGTGAAGTCCACCGGCCTGTTTGCGATCGATCCGGTGCTGGCGGAACATGGTTGCAAGACCGATTACTACAAGACCGGCCACTCCTATATCAAGCGTCGCTCGAAAGAGCTGGGGGCCCTGGCCGGCTTCGAGAAATCCGGACACTTCTTCCTGCAGCCACCGATCGGACGCGGCTATGATGACGGTCTCGTGGCCGCCCGCGCTGTATTGCAGATGCTGGAGCGCAATCCGGACAGGACCATGGCGGATCTGCGCCGGGCCCTGCCTACCAGTTTTGGCTCGCCCACCATGTCGCCGGCCTGCGCCGACGAAAACAAATACGCGGTCGTCGAACGGATCGTCGCCAAGGTTGAGGCGCTGCAGGCAGCTGGAACAACGGTCGCGGGGCGGCCCATAGTCGACATCAACACCATCAACGGGGTTCGCTTCACCCTCGACGGCGGCGCCTGGGGCCTGGTACGCGCCAGCTCGAACACGCCGAATCTTGTCGTCGTCATCGAAAGCCCGGACTCCGGTGATGACGTGAAGGCCATTTTTGGCGAGATCGCCGAATTGCTGAGCGAGTTTCCGGAAATCGGCGACTTCGATCAGAAGATCTGACTTGGCCCGGTCGAGGCCAGTCCTCGACAGGAAGCGGAAGGAGCACCCCGCGTGAAAGGCATCATTCTCGCCGGCGGAAGCGGTTCACGCCTGGGTCCCCTGACCCGGTCGACGTCGAAACAGCTGCTCCCCGTGTTCGACAAGCCGATGATCTACTACCCGCTCTCCGTGCTGATGCTGGCCGGGATCCGGGACATTGCCATCATCACCACCCCGCGGGACCGCGACGCCTTCATCGCCCTGCTTGGCGACGGGTCCAAATTCGGCGTCACGCTGGACTATGTGACCCAGGACCAGCCGCGCGGTATTTCCGAGGCCTTCCTCCTCTGCGCCAATTTCATTGGCGACCAGCCCGTCACCCTCATACTCGGCGACAACCTGTTCTACGGTCATGGCCTGTCGGGGCTGGTCCGGGAGTCGATTGCAGCGCCGATCACCGGCGCGACCGTTTTCTCCTGCAGCGTGAGTGACCCCAGCCGCTACGGCGTGGCCACGATCGATGCCGAGGGGCGCGCGATCAAGATCGAAGAGAAGCCGGCCAATCCGACCTCGAACCTGGCGATTACCGGCCTCTATATCTATGACAACACGGTCGTCGAGCGGGCCCGCTCACTGACCCCGTCCGCCCGTGGCGAGCTGGAGATCACCGATCTCAACCGCACCTACCTCGAACAAGGCACGCTGAAAGTGACCCCGCTCGGGCGCGGCGTGGCCTGGATGGACACCGGAACCCCGGACGCCCTGCTGGAATCGTCGGAATTTGTGCGCTCGCTCCAGCGTCGCCAGGGCCTTCATATTGCCTGCCTAGAGGAAATCGCGTTCCGCCAGGGATGGATTTCACAGGACGCCCTCGCCGCAGCTGTCGCAGGACTGGGGGCCAGTGATTACGGACGCTACCTGGCCGAAATTTCAAACGCCGGCCGGTGAACCAATCGCCTTGAATACAGCCTCCAAAAAGGCGACACAGTCCTGATGTCCGTCTCCAATTTCGAAATAAGGCCGCTGAATCTGGAGAACGCCGCGTGCGTTCGCCAACCACGATTTGCAGACGGGCGCGGCAGCTTCTCCGTCCTCGCAAATCACGAGCTGTTCGCCTCGCTCGGGATGCAGACCAGCTTCCTCCAGCAAAACATGTCGATCTCGAAGGCCGCCGGGACCGTGCGGGGATTGCACTATCAGGCCCCGCCCGCCGCACAGGCAAAGCTGGTCAATGTGATCAGCGGTCGAATTTTCGATGTCCTGGTGGATGCACGCCCGAATTCACCGGGGTTCGGTCGACACTGCACGGTAACACTCGACGCCGACACGCCGACCGGGGTGTTTGTGCCACGCGGATTCCTGCACGGGTTCATGACATTGGAGCCTGAAACGACAGTCCTTTACACCGTTGACCACCCCTACGCTCCGGATCTCGACGTCAGCATCGCCTGGAACGACCCGGAACTGGGGATTGAATGGCCGTTCGACCCGTCTGAAGTGACGCTGTCCGGCAAGGATGTCGCCGGCGCGCCGTGGTCGTCGGTCGGCGATACATTTGACTCCATCGTCTGCGGACCCGGTCAGGACACGCGCTCATGAAACTGCTTGTCACAGGCGGCTGCGGCTTTATCGGGTCGGAAGTGGTCCACATGGCCATCGCCCGCGGGCATGATGTCACCAATCTCGACGCCCTCACCTACGCCGCCAACCCGGCCAATCTGAGCAGCATTGACGCTCATCAACGCTATCACTTCATCCGGGCCGACCTGCGTAACCTTGAGGAAACCCAGGCCGCCATTCGGTCTGCTCGACCGGATGCCATCCTGCATCTGGCTGCGGAATCTCATGTTGACCGGTCAATCGATGCGCCATCCGTGTTTGTCGATACGAATGTGGGTGGGACTGCCAACCTCCTGCAGGCCACGCGCGCCTATCGGGACAGCCTGCCTGTCGATGACCGCGACCGCTTTCGTTTCGTGCATGTATCGACCGATGAAGTTTACGGCTCGCTCGGTGAGACCGGCGTTTTCACGGAAGCATCACCCTATCAACCAAACTCTCCCTACGCGGCGTCAAAGGCGGCGGCGGACATGCTCGTACGCGCCTGGGGCAAGACCTATGGCCTGCCGGTCCTGATCACCAATTGCTCGAACAATTACGGACCCTTCCAGTTCCCGGAAAAACTCATTCCGATGGTCATACTGTCGGCAATCCGGGGCCGTCCCATTCCGGTGTACGGGTCTGGCGAAAACGTGCGCGACTGGCTGCATGTCGAAGACCATGCCGATGCCTTGTTGCGGGTCATGGAATCCGGACGATGCGGCGAGATCTACAATATTGGTGGTGATGCCGAGCTGAGAAATATCGATCTGGTCCGTCAGCTTTGCACCCTGCTGGACGAGGCCCGACCGGCGCCACAGTCGTATTCCGACCTCATCACTTTCGTCGACGACCGGCCGGGGCATGATCATCGCTACGCGATCGATGCCGGAAAAATCAGCCGGGAACTCGGCTGGCGCCCGCAGACGGACCCGACGACAGGATTGCGCAAAACCGTGGACTGGTATCTTGCCAATGAGAGCTGGTGGCGTGACATCCTGGACAATCGCTACGGACAGGAAAGGCTCGGTGCCGGCACGCCGGTGTCGACGTCGTGACACGCCGGCTTCTGGTCCTGGGTCGCAGTGGGCAACTCGCGACGTCCCTGTCGGGGCTGGCCAAGGGCGCCGGTTGGGAGATCGATACCGTCGACCGCAGCGAGGCGGACTTCACCCGTCCCGATCAGGTGATCAAGGCCGTGCACGCCCGCCCTGCGATCGATGCCGTCATCAACGCGGTCGCCAGCAATGATGTCGACGGGGCAGAGGTTGATGACCGCGAAGCGATCGCGGTGAACACCCTCACTCCCGCGGAACTCGGTCGGGCCTGTGCCGATCGCGGCATTCCCTTGCTCCACGTGTCGACCGACTATGTTTTCCCGGGCCGTCAGGGCGGGAAGTACCGTGAAAGCGACACGCCGAGCCCGCTGAATGCCTATGGCCGCAGCAAGTTGAAGGGCGAATCCGGGGTTTTGTCCGCGTCCGCCCGACATGCCGTGTTTCGCACCGCCTGGGTGTTCAACGGGACGCACAAGAACTTCCTGACGGCGATGCTGGCTCAGATCGGTGTCCGGCAGGAGGTGCGGGTCGTGTCCGACCAGATTGGCAGCCCTACCCACGCTGACACCCTGGCATCAGGGCTTCTTCGCGCTGCGGATTACCTGTTGGCGGGAAAGGCGCGCGGTGGCCTGTTCCATCTGTGTAGCCCTGACCCTGTCAGCCGATCAGACTTCGCCGATTTCATTTACCGGACCGCCGCCCGGCACGACGGGCGCTGCCCGCGTGTCATACCGATCGGGTCGGCCGACTGGCCGTCCAAAGCCCGACGTCCGGACAATTCGAGTCTCGATTGCGACCTTTTTGAAACTACCTTCGACTACGCCCTGCCGCACTGGCGGACGGGCGTGGAACAAGCGGTCAGTCGTTGGATGGACGGTCGGGCCGGGCCGAGTTCCACTCCCTGAACCAGTCAGCGAACTTCGCCAGTCCTGTCGCCAGGTCGACAGATGGCCTGTAGCCATAATCCGCTTCCAGTCGGCTGGTATCCGCATAGGTGCGCGTGACATCGCCGGGCTGCATCGGCAGCATCTCTTTTTGTGCCACAACGCCCAATTCGGTCTCGAGCGTGTGAATCATGTCCATCAGCCGGACCGGTGAAGATCCGCCGATATTGTAGACCGCGTGACGCCCCCGTGCCGGCGTGTCAGCCAGGATCCGGGACAAGGCCTCGACGATGTCGTCGATATAGGTGAAATCGCGCTCCATATCACCGTTGTTGAATACCTTGATGGGTCGCCCCGCCAACATGGCCTCGGCGAACAGCCAGTAGGCCATGTCCGGCCGCCCCCAAGGCCCGTAAACCGTGAAGAACCGCAAGCCGGTGGCGGGAATTCCGTACAGGCTGCAATAGGAAGCCGACATCAATTCATCGGATCGCTTGGTCGCCGCATAGAGCGAAGCGGGCGCCTCAGCGGCATCGCTTTCCCTGAACGGGACCGCCGACCGCTCGCCATAGACCGAGCTCGAGGAGGCGTAGACCAGGTGCTCCAACCGGTCGCCCAACGCGCGCGCAGCTTCAAGCACTGACAGGTGACCGACCAGATTTGAGCGGGCATAGGCAAAGGGCGCTTCAAGCGAGTATCGAACCCCGGCCTGGGCGCCCAGGTGCAGCAGGCGCTGCGGGCGGATGTCACTCACCAACCGGACCACGCCGTCATGATCGGCCAGGTCCAGTGCTTCAAACCGGAAACCGGAATACCGAGCCAGTTGATCGAGACGCGCCTGTTTCAGTGCCGGATCGTAATAGGGGTTGAGATTGTCGATACCGACAACGTCTTCGCCCGCTTCAAGCTGCGCTTTCGCCGCGTGAAAGCCGATGAAGCCCGCCACTCCTGTAACGAAACTCGTCAAACCCTGGCCTCCCCGACCCGACCTTGTTTGCCCGACCTTGTTTGTCGGCGATCAATTCGCTCGTCGATGCATGGCAAGGTCCGCATGGACAACAACGCTGCATCCCGCACCGTTTTGCCTCAAGGCCCGGTGACGCAACAGTCTCCGTCGCACATGGAATTGCTGGAAATCCCTGGTGTTGTGGAAGGCGGGGAGGGATGAACCCTCCCCGTCAAGCTCAGGCCCAGCCGTCGGATGCCTCATCCGACAGGGTCATCATCTGCGTATCCCGCGGATCGAACACATTGGTGAACGCGTCGTCCGGGAAGTATTCAAGACCATAATTCCCGCTGGCAGCCACCTGGCTGACCGGAGTGTCGATACTCGCAGGCACGGTCAGCGTCTCGAAAACCGGATGGTCCTTGGCCGCTTGGAACGCCGCTTCCGGTTCAACCGGCCATTCGAGCATGGCGTCGCGGAAATCACCGCGGGCGTCTTCCCCGTTGCGCCAGAAATTCGTGCCGACTTCGCCACGGAAATCGCCGATGGAGTCCGACAGGTTCAGCAGCAGGGCCAGATCACCATCGCTGAGATGCGGATAGACATGCTCGTGATGATCCCCCTTCTCGCTACCTTCCAATCCATCCATCACCGGGTGATCGGCGTCATGGCCGAACTCGTTGGGATTGAATGGTGCCAGAGTCGGCATGTCGTCAGGGTCAAGACCTTCACGACCGGCAAAGTCCGGATCTCCGAAGTATTCCGGATTGCTGGTCCCGCCGTCATAAACGATGGTTTCAACACTGATCAGCTCGACGACACCGTCCGGTGCGCCGGCGCGATTGTCGGTGACCACCGTATTGCCGGACCCGTTGGTCGAGAGGGTGTAGTCAGTTGAAGCGCCCGAGAAGACGGCCGTATCCGAACCACTGCCACCATTGAACACATCGCTGCCGCCGGAGGCGTAGAAACGGTCAGCACCGCCAGCGCCCCGCAGCTCGTTGTCGGCATCATTGCCGATGAAGATATCATCACCGGAGCCGCCAATGGCATTCTCGATCACCGTACCGCGGGCAATGCCGACATTGCCGTCACGACCCATAACGCTCGAATAGGACTGCTCGCGCAAGTCGAGCGTCTGGTCAGCGCCGGAACCGGAATAGTCCATCGTGTCGGTGCCGCCGGTGTCAAAGATCGTGAAGCTGACAGCGTTGGTGTGCGCTGTGGCGTCAAAGATCACATTGCCGGCAGTGGAATTGTAGCCGTAGGTCGTGTCACCGCCGCGGGTTGACGTGGAACCGCCGTACATGTCCAGAACCGCAATGATATCGGCTACCTGCGGCCCGATCACATAACCGAAGTCGGCGTCGATATAGGTATTCTCGTTCTGCGAGAAGTACGACATCACCGAGGCCTGCCAGGAATCGTTCAGATAGATGGCATCGACAGCGTAGTCGGCCGACCCGTCGTATGGGCCACCATGGCCCAGGCCGAGTGCGTGGCCGATTTCATGGATGTAGGTCTGGAATGAATACCCGTCGATATTGGTGCCGTAGGTGTCGAGCCAGCCTGTTCCCACATTGACGCTGGCCGAGGTGATGAAGCCGCCGGATGTCGTGTCCGGGCCGGCAAAGGCGCCTTCCTCATCATCGTCAAACGTGATTTCGCCACCCGTTGCCACCTCGGTGAAACTGATCCCCGTAATGTCTTCCCACAATTGCAGGGCCGCACGCGCCAGGGTCTGGCCGGCCACGGTCAGAGCGGTGATGTTGACCGTGATCGTGTCGCCGGCGGACCGGTCCCACTGCAGGCCACCGAAGCCGTTTGAATCGAGATAGTCCCCAATTTCCTGGTAATTCCACGCAGTCAGCGGGTCCGTGTGACGAACCTGCAGCGTGTATTGGCCGGACAGGGTGGCCCCGCTGTCCGGCTCCCAGGCGCCGACTGAAACGTAATAGGTGCCCGACGTTGTTGCCGTGAAGCCAAGGCGTGAATCCGTATTCACGCCAAGGGTGATGTCGTCATTCTCGGCGATCAGCGTGCCGGACGCATCATAAAGCCGGATATAGGTGTCATCGAGTTCGACACCCGCGCCGCCCGAACCGAAGGCGTCGAACTGGTAACGCTGTCCCGCCTCGAGCGTAATGGCCACCCAGTCGCGGTCGCCCGCCACTTCCAGCGTGCCTGTGTAATCACCGCCCGAGACCATCTGGATCTGGGTGGTATCCCCTTCGGGAATATCCGCCGCCTCGCTGCTTACATCGCCGACCGTGATCGCCACGGCCTGGTCGGCGGAAGTGCCGCCATCCGACGCTGACACGATGATGTCGTAGACATTGTCGCCACCGCTGTCTGTCGGGTTCTCAAAGTCCGGAGTCGCAAGGAAACGCACTTCGCCGGTCGATGAATCGATCGTAAAGAGCGCCGCGTCTGTTCCGGAAAGCGAATAGCTGACAGTGTCGCCGTCCGTGTCGGTAGCGCGCGCGACATAAGCGGATGTCTGGTTCTCCGAAACGGTCTGATTTGACCTGGAGGTGAAGACCGGAGTGCTGCCGTTGGACTCATCAACATCGGTGACCGTGACGGCGACAGCCTGGGAGTCCGTGAAATCGCCATCAGACACGGTGACGATGATATCATAGACATTGTCGGCACCGGCATCGCCCGGATTTTCGAAATCCGCCGGTGTGAGGAAAGACACCGCGCCGGTCACACTGTGGATCTGGAACAGGGCCGCATCCGTACCGGACAACGAATAGGTCAGGCTGGCGCTGTCGGCATCCGTCGCCGTCGCCGTATAGACTCGCCCGACATCGTTTTCCTCGATTGTCGCGGTCGCGCCGGAGGTAATCACCGGTGCCACATCATTCTCGTTCTCGACCGTGATGCTGACGGCTTGCGTCGTGGTCAGGACACCGTCGGATGCACGCACATTGATTTCATAGACATTGTCACCATCGGCATCGACGGGCGTCTCGAAGTCAGGCGAGGCCACAAAGCTGACCGCGCCGGTTACGGCGTTCACCGTGAACAGGGCTGCATCTGCGCCGGTGATCGAATAGACTATCGCGTCGCCGTCTCCATCGGTCGCCGCGATGGTATAGACCACACCTGCGCCATTTTCGGTGAAGGTCGCCGTGCTCGACGAGGAGATCACCGGTGCCGAGTTCACATTGTTGACGGTGACACTCAGCGCCTGGGTGACGCTGGTCGTCCCATCACTGACCTGCAAGACGAGATCGTAGACATTGTCGGTATCCGCGTCAGTCGGGTTCTCGAAGTCCGGCGAGGCGATGAAGCTCAACTCTCCGGTCGCGCTGTCAATCTGGAACAGGGCACCGTCGCCGCCTGCCGCAATCGAATAGGTCAGCGTATCGCCATCGCCATCGGTCGCTGTGGCGGTATAGAAACTGCCGGTCGAATCTTCATCAACCGCATCGACCGCCGCCGACGTGAAGACCGGGGCGAATTCATTCTGGTTGGTGACCGTGATCGACACGGCTTGCGTGTCCACATTGCTGCCATCCGACGCCGTAACGGTGATCTCGTAGACATTGTCGCCATCGGCATCGAGGGGGGCTTCGAAGTCGGGCGGCGCGAGGAAACTCACCGCACCCGAAGCGGCATCGATCGTGAACAGCGCGGAATCGGCGCCGGACAGCGAATAGGACAGGGCCGCGCCTTCCGGGTCGGTCGCCGTCGCGGTGTAGACGACGCCTGCATTGTTTTCCGGCGTGCTGGCCGTCGCTGCCGATGTCACCACCGGTGCTTCATTGACGTCATTGACCGTCACTTCGACCGTTTGGGTCGTGACCGTCGTGCCATCGCTTGCCCGGACGGCGACCTCGTAGACATTATCGCCATCGCCGTCAGCAGGCGCCTCGAAATCGGGCGATGCGATGAAGGTCAGCGCGCCGGTCGCGCTATCAATCGCGAACAGCGCGCTGTCACCGGTTGTGCCGAGTGAATAGGTGATCGTCGAATTGTCCGGATCAGCAGCAACAGCCGTGTACACCGTGCCGGTCGCGTTTTCGTCGAAGCTGGCAGTGGTTCCGGACGAGAATGTCGCCGGGCCTTCATCGACAGGTTCGACCGTGATCGAGACGGCCTGGTCGGTCGAATTCGTTCCGTCTGATGCGGTTACCGTGATCTCGTAGACATTGTCGCCATCAGCATCAGCCGGGCTTTCGTAATCCGGCGCAGCGATGAAGCTGATGGCACCGGTCACCGGGTCGATACTGAACAGCGCCGCGTCGGCTCCCGACAGTGAGTAGGTCAGGGCCGTACCTTCAGGGTCGGTCGCGGCGGCGGTGTAAACCGTGCCGGCCGTGTTTTCATCGACCGATGTGGCCGCGGCTGAGGTAAATGCCGGCGCTTCATTGACATCATCGACAGTGATCGTGACCGTCTGGTCGGTGGTGTTGACGCCATCCGATGCCCGGATGGTGACTTCGTACACATTGTCGCCGTCAGAATCCGCCGGTGCTTCGAAGTCGGGTGTGGCGTTGAAGGTCAGGGCGCCGGTCGCGCTGTTGATCGAGAACGCCCCGGAATCAGCGCCGCCGCTGATCGAGAAGGAAATCGAATTACCATCAGCATCGGTCGCGGTTGCGGTATAGACACTGCCTGTCGTGTTCTCATCAACGCTCGCACTTGTTGCCGAGCTGAAAACCGGCGGATTGGTATTCGGAGTGGGTGTCGGCGCGGGGCTTGAACCACCGCCTCCTCCGCCGCCAGCTGCCGCACCAAGCAATCCTGCGCCACCCAGCACGCCCAGGATGGCGGCGCCCCCGCCTCCACCAGCCGCCGCGGCAGCCGATACGCCCAGCAACGCATTGGCCTCGATGGCGGCTTCGGAGATGAAATAGACACCATCAACGACGGCGAGGTCATTGGCGGCGATCAATACCGTCCGGCCATCCGACATGACCAGTTGCATCGAACCGTCCGCGGCCATCTCGACGCGCGAGACTCCGCTGATCTCGGACAGCGGCGTGAAGCCTTCAGGCTGGCCGGCTGCCGGTCCCTGGGCTTGTGCACCGCCCGCCAGCAACAAAGCGCCACCGGTCGCCATTGCGGTGGTCAGCAGCGCATTGCGCACGGTTGAAGCGTTTTTGGTCTTGCTGGTAACAGGCATGGTCGATCTCTCCCGACGATCTTCTTGCTTTCACACGGCTTTACATCGGCGTCGAACGACTCTCGACCACGCCGGAACGTGGTCGACCCGAAAACATGCGATCCTCACTTACTCCCGAAACCGGCTTCCTCGGAATCCCGGTCTCACCCCTATTCGACTGCCGCCAAGGCCTACCGCGCGCCGACCTCTGGTCCGGTCGAGATGCGCGCCAATCAACTCGGTTGCACGCCAACACCGTTCACTGCGACTGCGCGAGCGTCAAGGCACTTCGTTAGCATTGTCCGATCCTGCCTGCGGCTGCGGCATCCGCGCCGTCAGCCCCATCAACTCCAGTCGCTGGCGCAGCAGGGTGAACCGCGCGCCGATCACGTCAAGCTCGGCTCTTTCATAGGCGAGCCTCGCATCAATCAGGTCTGGCAAGGTTCCGAGCCCGAAATCAAACTCGCCGGACACCGCGTCGAAGTATTCGAACTGGGAGCGGGCGACCGCTTCCCGGCGGATCAGCTGGGCTTGCAGGGACATGGAACGGCGGAACACGATTTCCGCCTGTTCCCGCAACTGTCGCTGCATCGACCTCAGTCCGCTTTCTTCCTGCTCCAGCCGGGCGACTGCGCGGTCACTGCGGGCCCGTAGCGCATTACCTGTATACAACGGAACTGACACATCGATGCCGACCCGGTCCCGAGCGTCCCAGGTTTCACTGAAATCATCATAGACATAGGACGCAATGCCGACCGCCTCGATCACCGGCAGACGGCTGCGGCGGGCCCGCTCTCGTTGTGCATCAAGCGCCCTCACGGCTTCGGCCTGGGCTGCAAGACCCGGATTGCGCGTCAGTGTCAGGTCGACCGCATCATGCACTGTGACGACCCCTTCAAGGGCCCGGTCCAGGTCATTGGCAGCCGCGTCGGCACCACACAGTGCGCCGGGCGCATAGCCGGTATACTCCCGAATTCGGGTTCCCGCCCGCTCGCGCATGAAACTCAACTCCAGCGCATCGGCCTCCGCCTCTGCCAGCTGGGCCGCGATCTGTGCCCGGTCGGCGCGAGTGGCACCGCCGGTCTCCAGCAGCGCCTCGACGGCGACCCGCTGGCGGTCAAAATAGTCGCGACGCTCGGCGATCACGTCGATCATGGCTTCGGCCTCCAGATGCGTCAGATACGCATCGGCAAGCCGATTGGATGCATCAATCTGCTGGGCCCGCAATTCATGCGCCCTTTGGCCGATCGAGCGGCTGGCCGCGGCCATCGCATAATGGGAGTCACCGAAATCATAGAGGCGCTGGGACAGACGAACCCCGACCTGGTTCTCGATCTGGCTTCCGGTCAATCCACTGTCGCCGGACGCTGTTCGACCGAAGGTGGAGACTTGCGGCAGTCGCAGCGACTCGGCTTCCCGATAGTCGGCAGCGGCCTCATCCTGACGGGCAATGGCGCCCGCCACCTCTGGCGCGCGTTCGGCCGCCAGCTGCAATGCCGCCTCGAAGGACAGGCAAGCGTCCGCCTGGGCGCCTGCGTTACCCGCGAGGCCAGACAGTGCGAACAGCACTGCACCGATTGCGGTCACGCTTCGACGCTGAACACGATCCAGTTTCATCACCACTATCCGGTCCGGGCGCCGCGGAACAGCGACTCACTGATGGGTTCCAGCAGATAATCCAGCGTTGTCCGGCTGGAGCCGGAGAAGATGAAAACCTCCACCGGCATTCCCGGAATGACATCCAGCTCACCCAATCGCGCCGCCTGATCCGCCGGGATCCGAATCCGCACTTCATAATAGGAGACGCCGGTATTCTGATCAGTTTTCAGGTCGGCACTGACACTGATCACTTCACCATCCAGTCGAGGGGTCATCCAGCTCTTGTACGCTGTCAGCCGGGTACGGACTGCCTGCCCCTCATACACCGCCGCCCGATCGGCCGGCTGGATACGGACAGAGGCCGTCATTTCGCCGACAGCCGGCACGATCTCCAGAATGGCCTCGCCCGGTCTCACAACACCGCCACGCGTGGCAAAACGGAGATTGAGAACCTCACCGGACAGGGGCGCAACCACAACCGACCGGTTCAGCACATCCTGGGCGGCGGCAATCCGCTCGCCGGCTTGTTCAAGCTGACTGCGGACCTCCAGTTGATCAGCCGAGATCTGACGCAGGAAAGCCGCTTCGGTCTGGGCGATCTGGCCATCGAGGTCCTGCTCCAGGGTCGCGGCCTGCTGGGCATCCGTGCGCAGCCGGGAGATATCAGCTTCCAGCGCCGCTACGTCACGCTCCATGCCGCGCAGCTCGTCCAGCCGGGCCATCTGGCGCTCATATCGTTCCCGCAAAAGCGCGAGCTGGTCCTCGGCAGCAGCGATGACACGCTGGGTCACCCGTATCTGCTGGGCATGCAGGGCACGCGATGACCGGGCGCCATCACGTCGGGCGGTGAGGACCGCGATATCCGCCTGGAACGACTGGGTTTGCTGGCGAAAGAGATCGCTCTGCCGGGTAGTGACCGCCTCGCGTTGGTCCGGTGTCAGATCAAGATCATCGAGCGGGGTGAAGTCCGGCTCGTCCAGTCCGGCGCGCAAGGCCGCGAGACGTTGCTGGGAACCGGTCAGTGTGGCGATCTCCTGCAACAACTCGTCGCGCACGGCGAGCGAGGCTGTTTCCTGAAGTGTCAGCAGCGCCTCGCCAGCGACGACACGGTCGCCATCGCGCACCAGCAGCTCGTGAATGATGCCGCCCTCGAGGTGTTGCACCACCTGGCGGTCATTCTCGACCACGATCTGACCCGCCGCCGGCACACCTTCCGCCAACGGCGCCAGGCCCGCCCAAGCGAGGAACCCGCCGAGACCGACCAGGCAGATCAGCGCGGAATTGCGCACGAAGCCATCACCGAGGACGCGGCTCGCTTGTTCAGGCGCCGCCATCAGGCTGCGCCTCCGCGACCGGACATCTGGGTGCCGGCACCGGGGCCGGTTGCCAGTTTGAGGAATTGTTCCGCCGGCGCGGCCATGACGTCGCCATTGCGGACTAGCAGGACGGTTTTCGCCCTTTCGATGACGCGGCGATCATGGGTTGCCGCGAGGATGATCGCGCCGCGCTCTGCGGCCTGTCGCAACGCGTTGACCAGGCCGGGCGCTGCAGCAGCGTCCAGATTGGCCGTCGGCTCATCCAGCAACAGCAACACCGGATCGCCAAACAGGGCCCGCGCCAGGCCGATCATCTGGCGCTGACCGGCCGACAGATGGGTACCGCCCTGGCCCACGCGCGTGTCGTAGCCGTCCGGCAGGGCCAGAATGGCCTCGTGGGCGCCGGCCGCCCGTGCCGCCGCGATGATCGCATCGGCATCAGCCTCGCCCAGCCGGGCAATGTTTTCGCCGACAGTGGCCGGCAGGAGCTCGACATCCTGCGGCACATATCCGACATGGCGCCCACGGTCGGGCCCAGGCCAGTCGTGCAGATTGCGCCCGCCCAGGCTTATCGTGCCCGAACCGGGCTGCCAGGCGCCGGCGAGCGTCTGCAGAAGCGTGGTCTTCCCGGCACCGTTGCCGCCGGTCACCGCGACCAACTGGCCGCCCGATGCTGACCAGCTGAACGGGCGAACCTGTGGCACTTCGGCGCCCGGGACGACGACCGAAAGCCGATCCAGCTTCAACTCCGCCGCCGGTCGCGGCAAGGGCGTGAAACGCGGCTCGGCATCAGTCCCGTCGACACGTTCAGTCAGGCCTTTCCAGGCCGCCCAGGTCTGCACGGTATTGCGCCATCCGCCGACGATCTGGTCGATCGGTCCGAGCGTCCGGGCCAGGATGATGGAAGACGCGACGATGGCGCCCGGCGAAATCTCCTGGCTCAACGCCAGCGCCGCGCCTCCTCCGAGCACACAGATCTGCAGTATCTGCCGCGTCGAACGGGATATCGCGGAAAATTTGCCATCCCCTTTTGCGGCATCCATCGAAAAACTCTGCCCGGCGCCCTGGCTGGCACGCCAGCGGCGAAAGGCGGCCGGCACCAGTCCCATTGCGGCCATGGCCGAGCGTTGACGCTCCAGACCGGCAGCGAAATCTCCGGCGCTGCGCAGCGCACCCTGGGAAAACTGACCGGCCTGTCGTGTCGTCATCTCCGCGGTTACCGCCACTGCGAACACAATCACGGCGCCCACCAGACCGATCATCCCGAGGACCGGATGGATGAGAAAGAGAACGATCAGGAATAGCGGCGCAAAGGGCAGGTCGGCGAAAGGCAGCAACGATCCCGACTGCAACGCTGTCTGCACACGCTGGATTGCGCCGAGATCGCGCGCGAGATGCGGCGTCCCGGTTTCGGTTTCAAACCGGGCGAAGACCAGCGGCACCAGCAGGGAATCCAGTTCCTGACCGGCCAGCGCCCCGACGCGGCGGCGCCCGGCTTCGGCCGCGCCATAAATGCCGAGCAGAAAAACCGCCAGCACCGACAACCAGATCAGCGTATCGATGGAGGCCGAGGACAGAACCCGGTCATAAACCTGAAGCATGTAAAGCGGCGACACCAGAAGCAGCAGGTTCGAGGCGAGTGAAAACCCGGCCAGCGCCACCATATGCGGCCGCAAACGCTGCCGGACCTGCAATGCCAAGGGTTGTTGCATACTCACTCCCACACGGACCGGAGGCTTGGAACTCATGACCGGAGCCTGCCCTGCAATCCCGTCCCGCCTTCCCGGCAACGATACCTTGAGGATCAGGATTTCACCAGTGCCTGCACAGGCTTGAATGCACGATACCGGGCTATTTCAGTCCGACACGCAGCAGGTCATGAAGGTGCAGTATGCCAACGGGGCGATTGTCCGGATCGACAATGAACAGTTGAATGATCTTAGGTGTGCCCGCCGTCATCAGTCGCAGAGCATCCGCCGCCAGCATGCCCGCACTGCCCGTTCGAGGCCCGGCTGTCATCACATCACCGGCCCGTTTGTCGACGAGCCCCGCACCCATGTGTCGGCGCAAATCGCCGTCCGTGATGATGCCTGCCAGCCGGCCGTCCGGGTCGACGATGCCCGCGCAGCCAAAGCTTTTGGTCGTCATCTCGATAAGTACGTCACTCATCGGCGCATCCGAGGCGATCAATGGCACAGCATCACCCGCGTGCATGATGTCACCGACGCTCGCCAGGGCCGCCCCGAGCGCCCCTCCCGGATGGAATGTCTTGAAATCCGTGGCGGTGAAACCGCGCGATTCGAGCAAGGCAACCGCCAGCGCATCACCCAGCGCCATCATCAGGGTCGTCGACGTCGTCGGCGCCCGCGTTTCCCCGCAGGCTTCCGGCGATTGGGGAATGGCGAGCAGGAAATCCCCGGCCCGGCCGAGGGTGCTGTCCGGCTTTGCGGTCATTGCGATCAACGGAACACCAAAGCGGCGGCAATAGGCAATCAGATCGCCCAACTCCTTGGTTTCACCGGATTTTGAAAGCGCCAACACCGCGTCATTGGTGCCGATCATGCCCAGGTCACCATGGCTGGCTTCGGTGGGGTGGACATAATAGGCCGGCGTCCCTGTAGAGGCGAGCGTCGCGGCGATTTTCCGTGCGACATGCCCGGACTTGCCGATACCGGCACAGATGAGCCTTCCCTGGAGCCCCTCAAGGCGCGAGACGGTCTCTGCAAAAGCTGACGAGATCGACTGCTCCAGGGCCTCCATGCCTTCGCGCTCGATGGCAATGACGCGCCGGGCAGATCGCACGGAATCAATGTCAGACATGCCGTTTCCTCACAGCCAGTCAGGACGGAATGCCCTTTTCAGGAAGACCCAATAGCAGAACCGCGCACGTCCGGGGAAGAGACGTGCGCGGTTTGGGCGACAGGTTGCGGTCCGGCCTTAGGGGGACGGATAAAGGCCGCGCATCCCGACGCCGCTTATCGGAGCGGATAAGTCATGCCTTGGGTATCGGTTCAATGGGTTGAACCAGGCCCGCCCCGGGAAACCTGTGGTTCCTTTATACCACAACTTGATATTGAAGGCTAAGCGAATTCTGGTCAGCTTCGCGCACCGCCGCGCTGTCTTGCCCTGCTGCGATGGGCGGGCTATCGCTGCCCGAGACAGGGCAAATCGGGAGACGACCTCATGCCGCAACTCGCACTCATCCGGCACGGACAGAGCGAATGGAATCTCCAGAACCGGTTTACCGGCTGGGTTGATGTCGATCTGACTGATGAGGGCATTGCCCAGGCCAAGCGCTCGGGCGAATTGCTGGCCCGGGCCGGATTCGAGCCGACCCACGCATTCGTGTCCGTGCTCAAGCGCGCGATCAAGACACTCAACCTCACACTCGACGGGCTGGACCGTTTGTGGATTCCAGTCGATAAATCCTGGCGCCTCAACGAGCGTCACTACGGCGCCCTTGCCGGTCTCGACAAGAATGAAACCCGGGCCAAGCATGGTGACGAGCAGGTAAAGATCTGGCGGCGTTCGTTTGATACACCGCCGCCGCCGATCGCCACCGATCACGCTTACCACCCGATCAATGATCGCCGCTACGCCGACGTACCACGGGAGTTTCTGCCCGCCTCGGAGTCCCTGAAATCAACGCTGGATCGTGTCGAGCCCTACTGGTCGGAATCCATCCTGCCGCGACTGCAGGCCGGTGAAACACTGATCGTGGCAGCTCACGGCAACAGCCTGCGCGCCCTGGTCAAACTCCTGTTCAGGGTTTCTGACGCCGACATCATGGAAATCGAAGTGCCGACCGGAAATCCTTTGCTGATCGATCTCGATGACGACGGCACCACATTGCGCAATGCGCGGTATCTCGATGCCGAACGGGCCAAGCCGCTGCCGCCCCTTCCCGACGCATGACCGCGATCGACGACGCACGCTACATGGACCTCGCGCTGGCACTGGCGCAGGCCCAGCAGGGCCGCACAGCACCCAATCCGGCGGTCGGATGCGTACTCGTCAAACAGGGCCGGATCATTGCCACCGGCGCGACACAGGACGGCGGAAGACCGCACGCCGAAAGGGTTGCGCTGGATGCGGCCGGTGACCGGGCTGCCGGCGCGACCGCTTATGTGACACTTGAACCCTGCGCCCATCATGGCCAGACACCACCCTGCGCCGAAGGCCTTGTGCAGGCCGGAGTGACCCGCGTGGTGATCGCCTGCCAGGACGAGTACCACGAGGTCGCCGGCCGCGGTGTGGCCATCCTGTCCGAGGCGGGGCTCGTGATTGAAACCGGCTTGCGAAAGACCACTGCGGCCGCCCTCTATTCCGGTTTTTTCCAACGCCTTTCCAGCGGCTTGCCACAAATATCAATCGATCAGCGCGCCGGACTTTATGATGCAGAACTGACAGCCACGACGCCCGAAGCGGCCGAGGCACAGATCCACGCATTCTCGACCGCCGGCGTGAACAGGGTCCGGATCGCGCCGGATCACCCCCTTGCGAACCACGACTGGGCCGGATTCGGGAGCACCTGATCGGAATACTGGCTGTTAACGGTCGGTCGCTATGATGCCGGGCTGAAACAGATGCCGACAGGACCGCGCCGATGACCGGTCGCAAGATCGAGTTCAAAAGACTGACCCAGGACGAAGTCGACGCGATATGCGCCCGGCACGAACGCCTGTGGTCCGGCCGCTCCGGCGGCGCCCGGGCGAATTTCGCCTATACGATCCTCGAGGACATGGTGCTCGCCAACCGGGACCTGTCAGACGCCGACTTCAGCGGCGCTGTCCTTCGCGGTGCGGTGCTGTCAGGCGCGACCCTGAACAGCGCGGTTTTCTTTGCAGCCGACTTGCGCCGGGCCAATCTGGAAGGCGCATCAATGCGACGTGCCGACCTGAGGGGCGCCATCATGCGAGGCGCCAACCTGACCGGCGCCGACCTCACCGAAGCCGATTTGCGTGAAGGTGCCATCGCCCAGGTGGACAAGGAGAAGGGCCTGTCGGTCCTGAAGCACCGGACCCAGGAGAACGACGCCGGAACCGCCAACTTCACCGGCGCCAACCTGTCCGGCTCGAAAATGGCAGGCATTGCAGCACAGCAGGCCGACTTTACCGACGCCATGCTGTTGGGAACGCGGTTGATCCGCGCCAATCTGCGCGGCTCCTCCTTCCAGGGTGCCAATCTTGAGGGTGCCGACCTGTCGGGCGCGGACCTGTCCGATACCGACTTCTCGCACGCCGTTCTGATCGGCACCAAAACGACAATGGCCAAGACACAGGGCATGAACACGGACGGCGCCTTGACCAATGAGCCGGTCGGCATCGACCCCGAAGGCCTGGACCAATCGGTCGCCGACCAGATCGCCGAACATGTCCGCTGGTGCGACACCAATGGCAAGGAAGGCAAGCCCTCCCTGTTCGACGGCACCGACCTGCGGGGTCTGACCTCGCTGGCCGGCAAGACATTGACGGCCTTCCACGCGCGCGGCTCAACCCTGTACGGGCTGGACCTTGAAGGGGCACAATTACAGGGTGCCCGGCTTGAAAAAGCGGACCTGCGGATGGTCAGCCTGCGCGGCGCCGATCTGCGCGGCGCCGACCTGACCGGCGCCAATCTGTCCAACGCCGATCTGCGCGACTGCCAGCTTGGCCCGCTCCTGCTTGACGGGAATCGCGTCCTGCCTGCCTCGCTCGCCGGAGTGCGCGCCCGCTACACCGACCTGCGCGGTGCCGATATGAGGCAGACCAAGGCCACCGGCGCAGACTTCTCCTACGCGACCCTCAACGGCGCCAATGTAAAAAGGGCGGTGTTCAACGGGTCCTGCTTTACCGGCGCCCGCGTCGACGAGGACTTTACCGAACTGGTCGATTCCCTGGATGGTGCCGTCGACCTCGACGCCGCCTGACCGAACGAAAAAGGCGGCGAGCTTTCGCTCACCGCCTTCCGGGTCAATCGGAGGGAAATTCGACACCCGTCAGTGACGGGTCAGGCGGCCTTGGTCTTGCCGCCCTCGATCAGCCGGGCACGCTTGGTGCCGGCGCCGGATTTGATCTCGATCCGTTTCGGTTTGGCCGCTTCAGGCACTTCACGCACCAGGCGAACCTGCAGCAAACCGTTCTTCAAGCCGGCATCCGCCACCTCGACATGATCCGCCAGGTGGAAGCGACGCTCGAACGACCGCTCAGCGATCCCGCGATGCAGGAAGCGGCGATCATCGGTTTCCGTCTTCTCGCCGATACGGCCTGAAACGGTCAGAATGCTTTCCTGCACTTCAACAACGAGGTCTTCTTCGCCGAAACCGGCAACCGCCAGTTCGATCAGATACTCGTCATCGGCAACATGCTGGATATTGTAGGGGGGGTAGCCTTGGGACTCGATCTTGGTGGCCGAGTCCATCATGTCCGCGAGCCGGTCAAATCCGACAATCGAGCGATACAGTGGCGTGAAATCTACAGTTCTCATTTCAGTCCATCCTCCTTCAGAGCGATAAACAGGCCCGGGCCATCCGGGCGGTTGCGACAAGCCAGATCCGACGGATCCTGGCACTGGTTGCGAGCCCCGTTCGGCGACCCGCCCAACCTATTTGGGTAGCCATTTTGCCGGCTGCAACCCCCCGCAATCAGGATTTGCGCACAACCCCGGCCTTGGGTACCAATTGCGCATCTCATCCAGGAGTTTCCACCATGCGTCACGTTTCCCTTCTTGCACTTCTCGCCGGCACCGCGGTTCTGGCGGCCTGCAGCAGCGAACCCGCCGAAACAACAGAGGCTCCCGACACACAAGCGGCGGCCCAATCCGCCCCGGACACGACCGAGGCCAACATTGCGGAGACGCCGGCCGCTCCCGACCTGACCGTCCTCGCCGAAGTCATCGACGCTGATTGGCGGGACTCCGGTCGCGACCGCGACCAATGGCGCCATCCGCAGGAAACACTGGAGTTCTTTGAAGTCGATCCAAGCGGTACGATTGTTGAAATCTGGCCGGGCGGCGGATGGTACACCGACGTCATCGCGCCCTGGGTCAACGCCAATGGCGGCCAGTATGTCGCCGCTCATTTCGACCCTGAATCAGAAAGCCAGTACCGGCAACGCTCACGGGCCTCCTTTGAAGACCATGTTGCCGACACAGCGGTGTACGGCGATGTCATGACCGTCAGCTTCAACAGCGATACGGCGCTCGACCTGGATGCAGGATCGGTCGACACTGTCCTGACCTTCCGCAATATCCACAACTGGATGGCCCGCGGCTTTGCCGAACGCGCCTTCGCCGACTTCCACACAGTGCTGCGGCCCGGCGGCGTGCTGGGTGTGGTCGAGCACCGTCTGCCCTCAACTCGCGAGCAGGACCCGGGCGCGCCGAGCGGATATGTACAGCAGGCCTATGTCATTGCCCTGGCCGAAGAAGCCGGGTTCGAGTTCGTCGGCGCCTCCGAAATCAATGCCAATCCGGCCGATACAGCGGACCACCCGCTTGGTGTCTGGACCCTGCCTCCGGTGCGGCGCAACCCGTCGGCGGATAGTGAACTGGCCGCTGACTTCGACAGCGCAGTCTATGAGGCCATCGGCGAGAGCGATCGCATGACGCTGATGTTCCGCAAGCCCGCCGCAAGCGAATGATGCGAGCAATCCTGCTCGTTGTCGGACTGGTGGCCGGCCTTGTTGCCGCGGATGCCGATGCGCAATCCGTGGAGCGAGAGGCCGGCCCCCTGCCCCGCTTTTTCCCGCACCGCACGACCTATCTCGAGCTTGATCCCGATCAGCGGTCTCATTTCCGGCTTGCCTATCTGGTCTCGTCACAATCCGGCACCCCGCCGGAGGAGATCCGGATGTGGTTTAACCAGAATGGCGAAGTGATCTCCTTCGACATCGACTCGAGCGGTCGTATCACCCGCCTGCCGGGCCCGGACGAGTTGGCAGCAGAGCCCACCGTTTGGATCAATCAGGAGCGGGGCGGGATGTCGCTGAACCTGCAGTTCGAAGCGACGCTTCCCGGCGGTCCGGACTACACAATCGGCGATCTGCAGCTTGCCTTGGGACAGGCCAATCATGCGATCAGGCAGGCTGCGGGAGTGGCTGCGCTCTTCGCGCCGAATTTCAAGACACTGGTGTTCGAATTCGACGGCCTCGCCCCGTCCGCCATTGCCATTCACGATGACGGGACCACCACCGCCCTGACCGCCCAGGAGAACCGGGTCATGCTGCGCCCGCGCGACAGGGCCATGCGCAATCTGGTCCGTATCGAACTGGGGCGCATGCCGACGCGTGTCCTGCTGGACAGTTGAATATCTAGACTGCCGCGGCGGCGAGGTGCTCCAGAGCCTGTTCAAGCAGGGCTGGTGTCGCCGCCGCAACGACCTGGCCACCTTGTGAAGGGTCGCCGCCCGCCCAGTTTGTGATGACGCCGCCGGCACCGGTGACCACCGGAACCAGGGCCTGGACGTCGTAGATTTGGAGCCCGCTTTCAACGACGAGGTCGATGCCGCCGGCCGCCAGCATGGCGTAGGCATAGGCATCAAAGCCGAAACGGCAGAGCCGTGAGGCGGAACGGACGGCCTCGAAAGCACGCAGCTCGGCACCTTCGAACAGGTAGGGGTCGGTACTGGCCATGATGGCCCGGTCAAGCCGGTCGCACTTTGAAGCGCCCAGCGCCCGTACCTCGCCCGCGCGGTCGAAGCGGGCACCGCCCGGCCAACCGGAGAACCGCTCACCGATATGGGGTTGGTCAATCAGCCCCAGGCGGGGGCGCCCGGCCACTTCAAGAGCGATCAGGACGGTCCAGGTCGGCAGTCCGGCGATGAAGGCGCGCGTTCCGTCGATCGGGTCCAGGATCCAGCGGCGATCACCCTGGCCAACCGAGCTCCCGAACTCCTCGCCGAGGATTCCGTCCGCCGGGGCCAAGTCCGCCAGGACAGCCCGCATGGCTTGCTCGGACGCCCGGTCCGCTGCCGTCACGGGATCGAAACCCGCGGCCAGCTTGTTATCGATGTCCAAGGCTGTACGGAAATATGGCGCTATGGCTGCCCGCGCGGCGTCGGCCATGGCGTGAGCCGTTTTCAGATCGGTCTGGTCATCGTGTTCTGACATGCCAAGGCGCCTAGCACGGGCGGCGAGCCGGTGCCAGACGCCTGCGCGTCAATCACGCGCCTGTTCAGGCTGCGTCGTTGGCCGCTTCTTCCGGCTCCAGCGACTTGGCCAGTTCAAGGAGGCGTTTCCGGGGCCGCTCTCCGAGCCGGTAGTAGGCCCGGATAAGGTCGACGGTTTCTTTCTGGGAAAGGACATCCGCCGCCAGCGTATCGTCGCCATTGACCTCGTCGCGCTTGGACAGGCCCTCGTAAAAGTACTGGACCGGCACGTCGAGCGACTCGGCCAGCTCGAACAGGCGGCTGGCGCTGACGCGGTTGGCGCCGCACTCATATTTCTGGATCTGTTGAAAACGGATACCGACCGATTCGGCCAGTTGCTGCTGGGTAAGGCCCAGAAGGCGCCGCCGCCGGCGCAACCGTTTTCCTACATGAAGGTCGATATCACTTGTCATAACTACTCGCCGCCTGATCTTCGCGTCTCAAAGTGCGCCGGTATGAAACGCACACCTCACAGGAGAGCAAAGCGCGTGCCGGGCGAAGGCAGTGACCAGTCTTCGCCTGAAATGGGCATCAATGAGGCTAGACGGCAGCCCGCCAGTCAGTTCGGGCCAATGCTTTGACAAAGAAGCGTAATTTTTTGATCAAACTTGTGTGATCGGTGGTCAGCCTGACCCGGTTTTCATCAAGATAGAGGCCGCGATTGATCTCGACCTGAATCACATGGACACCGTCATGTGGCCGCCCGTAATGCTCAGTCGTATAGCCGCCCGCGTAGGGGTTGTTCCGAACTGTTACGAGTCCAAGGTCGCGGAACACCGCTTCGGCAAGGTCGGTCAGGGCGCCATCGCATGACGTGCCGAACCGGTCGCCCAGCACAATATCGGCGCCGCGGGCGCTGGAGGCCGGCATGGAATGCATATCGGCGAGGACAACATGTCCAAAGCGGGACTTCAGGTCAGAAATCTCTGCGCAAAGCGCCGCGTGGTATGGGTGGTAGAAGCGGTCCAGCCGAGCGCGGGCCTCTCCGAAACGCAAGCGGCGTCGATACAGGGGTCGCCCCTCGGCGCCAATTCGGGGAATGACACCCAGTCCTGAGTCGGCGCGCCGAGAGGGCTCGATGTCCGACACCGGAACACGGTCCGAGAACATGCCCGGATCCAACTCCCCGACGCTCCGATTGACATCGACGAAGACACGCGGAAACCCGGCGCAGACCAGGCTGGCGCCATATTCCGGTGCGAAATCAATCAGATTGTCGACAAAGGCGTCCTCCGAGCGACGCAGCAACTCGAGCGGCAACCTTGTCGAAGCGCGCAATTCGGCGTCATAATCGCGACCGGAATGCGGTGATGCCAGAATGACAGGACAAGCCTGACCATCCGCCGGCCGCCGCACCCGCACGACCCCGTCTGAAGGCTGCGGCTGGTCCTGACCGGCTCCAGCGTCTGACCGAGGCGCGCAAATGGTGGGAATCGTTGGTGCCATCGACGGAGATTGGGCAGCTGCTCAACGCGGGTCAAGGATGGCAGCGCGTTCAGCCCGTTTTTACCAGATGGCTGTATCGTGCCGTCAGTTTGAGAATTCGCAAGGGTGGGAACCAAGATGGCAAAGATTCTTCTCGCGGAAGACGACGACTCGATGCGCGACTTCCTGGCCAAGGCGCTGAAGCGCGCCGGGCATGAAGTTCTGGTGTGTTCGGACGGTGAGGAAGGTCTCGATGCGATCGGCGAACAGCCGGCGCAGTTCGACCTGCTGCTGACCGATATCGTGATGCCGGGGGTCGACGGTATCGAGCTGGCCCGGCGTGCCGCGGAAATCGATCCGGCCCTGAAGATCATGTTCATCACCGGCTTCGCGGCCGTTGCACTGAACCCGGGCTCGGGGGCACCGACGAATGCAAAGGTGCTCTCCAAGCCTTTCCACCTGCGAGAGCTGGTGGACGAGGTGGCCCGTGTCATGGCCGCCTGATCAAAGGCTGAGACGAAAACAATAAACGCCGCCCATCGGGCGGCGTTTTTTTGTGTGCCAGGCACGGCCGGGACACAGGCAAAGAAAAAGGGGGCCGCCCGAAAGGCGGCCCCCCAATTCCGTCAGCAATGGTCTGGAGACTACCAGGCCTTGCGGATGTTCATGAACAGGGCGCGACCGACGAGGTCATAGCCCGAACCCAGAACCTGGCTACCAGAGCCAAGCGTGGCGCCGGAAGCGTCCTGGTCGATCACAGCCGGACCTTCGTCGGTCAGGTTGTTCACGCCAACGGTGACGCCCCAGGTGTCCGATTGCCAGTTGATCGACAGATCCTGGTAGTAGACAGCGTCCCAGCTATCGACAGCATCGCCGCCGAGCTCGGATGCAGCCTCGAGACGGTCACCGTAGTTGACACCAACCACGTTGGAGATCGACGCCTGCTCACCGAGGTAACGGATACGCCAGTTGAGGCGCCAGTCACCACGCTCGAAGCGGTTGTTGATCGTGCCACGCCATTCCGGGTTACCCCAATCACCAACGAAGTTGTTGGTGTCGGACTGTGCCGTGGTCTGGCTCAGGATCTCTTCCGACTTCGTGAACGTCGTGTACATGTCGTAGTTGAAGCCACCGAACAGGTCGATATCCATGTTGAAACGACCATGGAAGTCCCAACCCGTAGCTTCCTGCGTAGCAACGTTGAACGGTGTGTTGTCAACGAGCGTGAGGAGACCGGAGGCCGCGTCACGTGTACGACGTGCACAGAACGGATCGTTCGGGAAGTTGGTCGAGCTGTAGCACTGCGCCAGAGAGAAGGCCGTGCCCGGGATCGCGATGGAATCCTCGACCTCGATACCCCAATAGCTGACACGCAGCGAGGCATCGAATGCATCCGTGAACGGTTGGTCAAAGACGAAACCGATCGAGTATGCATCGGACGTTTCCGGATCAAGACCCGGGTTACCCGAACGGAAAGCCTCGATGGACGAGACACCGCCGAGACCCAGAGCCGTCGGATCGACGCCTTCAGAGACACAGTTCGCCAGAACCTGAGCGTCACGATTGTCGCTCGTCGGGTCGTAAACGCCGCCATTGTTGGCCGCAAGCGGAACAACACAGGGGTCATTATAACCAGAGTCGAAACCGGTCTGACCGCCGAGGAAGAGTTCCCGGAGGTTCGGAGCGCGGAAAGACGTGCCCATCGTACCGTTGAAGGTCAGCGAGTCATTGACGACCCAGGCACCACGAACGGAGTAGGTCGAGTTCTGACCGTAGAACTCGTGGTCGGTCAAACGACCGGCCAGGTCCACCGTGATGTCTTCAGCGAAGGCAGCACCGGAAACCAGCGGGATGGAGAGCTCGCCGTAGTACTCGGTCAGGGACGCCTGTCCCACCGAGCGACGGTCGGCGAAGTAACCAGCCGCACGACCTTGCGAGGCCACCGTATCCGTACCGGAGTCGAGTGAATCGCGACGCCATTCGATACCGATCACCGCATTCACTTCACCAGCCGGCAGTTCGAAAACCGGACCCGTGGTGAAACCGCCCACGATGAGCTGGTCAACAGTGGTCGTTGCCGTACGGTCGATACGCAGGAAGTCATACTCATCCTGGGTATTGAACTGCGGTCCCGTCACACCATCACTGGGATACAGCGACGATGCGAACAGGTTGACCGGCACGCAATTGCTCGGGCTCAGGAAGCCGAACAGCGAGACGTTCGAGTTGTCGTAACCACAAACGATCTGGCCACCTTCGACACGGGTCGTGGCGATGGCTGCCGTCAGGCGTTCTTCGTCAACCTGCGGACGACGCGAGTAACCCATCGAGCGGGTGTAACCAGCGAACATCTCGTACGACCAGGACGGAGCAAAGCTCCAGTCGCCCTGCAGACCCGACATGAAGCGGGTGTACTGGGTTTCAACGTCGATGTTGGAACGCTCGATCGGCGAAGCGAAGATCGGAACGACATCGAAGCCGAACGGGTTGTACGGGTTGGAGGCGCCCACGGTCGGGAAGATCTGGCCGTGGTAACCGGAACGGTAGGTCGTCTGCGAGTTGGTGTGAAGCAGCTCGGTGAAGACCGTCACGTTTTCCTGACCAAGGATACGGTCGATGGTGTAATCGCCCGTAAACATGAAGGAGTAACGCTGGCTGTCCGGGACGATGTCGGTCGACTGATCGAGATAAGGCGAACGATACTGCTCATCACCAGAGTTGCCGGTCGACCAGCCCTGGATCGGAACCACGAAGTTCGAGGTGCCCGGGGTGGAGTAGACGTCTGTCTGCCAAAGGCCCGGATTGGCGAAGTAAGATGCCAGGCTCGGAGCGCCATCGACGTAGTAGCTGAACGTCCGGACGCGGTTGATGATCGAGCCTTCACACTCTGACAGCAGCGAACCGTCAGCGGCGATCTCGATGTCACGGCTACAGTAGAGCTGATCGGTCGGATCCCAGTTGGCGTCGCGGTCCTGGACCTGCAGGCGCTGCTGGTGGAAGTACTCCATGGAGAACATGAAGCGGCCATTCTCGGAAGAATCGCCCAGCGTCATGTTCCAGCGATGCGAACCGCCACCGGCTTCTTCCGGCGAAGACGTCACGGCACCGACACGGAAACCTTCGAACTGATCCTTCAGGATCACGTTCACAACACCGGCAACAGCGTCAGAACCGTAAACCGACGATGCGCCATCCAGCAGGATGTCGACGCGAGCGATCGCGTAGGTCGGGATGATGTCGAGGTTCGGCAGCGACGGAGCGCCTTCAACGCCCGACGGTGCAACCCGGCGGCCATTGATCAGCAGCAGCGTCTGGTCCGGATTCAGACCACGCAGCGAGATGGTGTTCGAGCCCGGGCCGGCGTCGGTGACGAAAGCACCGGCGATGGCGTTGTCGAGCTGGACGCCCTGGGCCACGGACGACGTCTGGAGGATGGCCGCGGCGTCGATCAG
Organism: Maricaulis sp.; assembly: GCF_048268525.1. Lineage (GTDB taxonomy): Bacteria > Pseudomonadota > Alphaproteobacteria > Caulobacterales > Maricaulaceae > Maricaulis. The sequence continues at coordinate 62,773 of NZ_JBLWVH010000004.1, forward strand.
ACCGGCGTCACGAATTTCCTCAGCGTCGATGACCTGAAGCGGTGCCGGCGAGCTGAATGCGTCGCGGCGGATACGGGAACCGGTGATGACAATGGTGTCATCGCTGGATTCCTCGGCTTGCTCGTCTTCGTCCTCGTCCTGGTTCTGTGCGTAGGCCGGCGAAATGGTCAGACCGGCGGCAGCAAAGCCAGCGAGGATGGTTGAGCGCAGAAGACGCTCACGATCCCAAATATTGCTCACGATTGTACCCCTTTGTTACGTGTCACCCGGATCCGCCTTGATGCAGAACTCGGGATGGTCGGGTAAGACCCTACCTGCCTGAACTATGTCGAAGGCCTGCTGGTGATGGAAGCAAGACTCGCTGCGCTGCCGCATTTCTGTCGTAATTGTTGCAAAAAAGTCATAGGCCATTCAGCGGGAAGCAACATGCCGGAAAGGGCGATGCGCGCGATTTCGGAGCCGGCTGGAGGGTCGCATGCACCGATCCTGCAATCAGGTGCGACAGACGGCTTGCACTCGATGAAAGCTGGGGTTAGAACCCCGGCTCTCTTGAGACGGATGGGCGATTAGCTCAGCGGGAGAGCACTTCGTTGACATCGAAGGGGTCACTGGTTCAATCCCAGTATCGCCCACCATCAAGTCTCAGGTCGAAACGATGCAGACACGCGCCCCGCACACCGGAACCAGCATCAACAGCTCGGCGAACAATCCCCGCATCCCGGCGACGACCCGCCTGCCCTATGAGACCATGTCTGCCATGTTCACCTACCTTGCCCAGCAAGGCGTGGACCAGTCCGGCGACCCGCTCGGACTCGACACCGTCCAGCTGTCACGCCAATACGCGATCTGCCTCGTTCCGCGCTCTGGCAGCACTTATCTCACCCACCTCCTGAAGGAAGCCGGAGGCTTCGGATTCCCGGATGAGTGGATGGCTATCGGGACGTGTGAGAAAGAAGCCCGCGATACAGCAGCAGCCGACTGGGACCAGCTCCTCAAGCGGATAATGGCTCGCCACGCGTCGGAGAATGGTGTCAGCGGCGTTGAGTTCGCCCTCGCCCACCTTACCTGGGGCCGACAGGCAACGGGCCGGAAGGACATACTCGATCCCGCTTGGACCTATTTCTATCTGCGCCGTCGCAATATCGTTCGCCAGGCCATTTCGATGCACGTCGCCCACCAGTCCGGCGTGCTTCACTCCTACCAGCTTGATGATGACGCACGAAAAGTGCGCGACGCCGTAATGTACGACACTCCGGCGATCCGGAACTGGATCAAGTTCCTGCACGATGAAGAACTCAAATGGGAGCGCGAGTTCGGAAGCGTCGGAATCGAACCGGTTCGCCTTTACTACGAAGATATCACGACCCGGCCCGAGCGCGCCGTGCGACTGTTCTCCAATGTGCTCGGCTTGTCCGAGACGCCTTCCGTCAAGACCAGTCCGATTGAACGGGTCGGCACGTCGCGAACCGATGAGTGGGAAGACCGCTATCGCTTGGAGGATGGGGATTTCCTCGCATCCTTGGCGCATCACCGGCCGTTCGTACACACACCCGTCCAGATGACCTGACCTGACCGGGCCGGGCGCACTGCGTCTGCGCCCTACCGCGACGCGATCCGGATCGCTATGTCTCGCTGACCACGAGGGAGACCCGTCATGGACGAGCGACTGCGCGACGCCCTGAAATCCATTACCGAGCAACAATCCGGGCGCGACCTTGTCGATGCCGGACGGATCGAAGCGGCCGGTGTCGCCGGTGACACGGCGACGATCATCGTCAAGCCTCCGGTCGCCGGTGCTCCCGATCTCGACCGTCTCCAGCCCCGCATCGAAGACGCGGTCTCTGCACTCGACGGGATCAACCGTGTTCGCGTCGTCATGACCGCCCATCGCGACGGCCAGGGGAAATCCGCCCCCGCCGCCAAACAAGCGCGGAAACCGGCTGCCTCTGCGGCGAAGCCCGCCAAGCGGATCATTGCCGTGGCCTCGGGCAAGGGCGGCGTGGGCAAGTCCACGATTGCGGCCAACCTGGCTGTCGCACTGGCAAGGGAAGGCCTGAAGGTCGGCTTGCTGGATGCCGACATTTACGGCCCGTCCGTCCCCCGCCTGTTCGGGCTGACAGACGTGCCGGGCCTGCGCAAGACCGATGCCGGCGTCCAGCCGGTCGAGGCGCATGGCGTCAAGCTGATCTCGATGGGATTCGTCGTGAAACCGGGCGCCGCCGTCGTCTGGCGTGGCCCGATGGTCCAGGGCGCGATTCGCCAGTTCATGCTGGACACCGAGTGGGGACAGCCGGACGTCCTGATCATCGACATGCCGCCCGGAACCGGTGATGCCCAGCTGGCCATCGCCCAGGACCTGCCGGTCGACGGCGCCGTCATCGTCTCGACCCCGCAGGACCTGGCGCTTGATGACGCCCGCAAGGCCATGAGCCTTTTCGAGCAGACCCATGTGCCCCTTCTGGGCATGGTTGAGAACATGAGCGTTTTTCTCTGCCCGCATTGCGGCGAAAGCAGCCATATTTTCGGCGAAGGTGGCGTTCGCGCTGAAGCCGAACGGGCCGGCCTCGCCTATCTCGGCGACATCCCGCTTCATCCCGAATTGCGGGCGCGCTCCGATGCCGGCGAGCCGGCCGCGCTGGACGATGGACCGGTCGGCAAGGCGTTCCGCAAGGCGGCGCTTGCCGCGTTGGAAGCCGCCGACATGGTCGGCAAGCCGGCCCCGACGATCACCGTCAGCTAGGCAGGCGCAGCCCGCCGCAGGTCAGGCCATCGGGCGCCTCCACGCCAAAGGTCCCGGTCAGCACCGATGGCTCGAGCGCCCGCGCGGGCAGGCCATCGGCCACCACCTGTCCGCTATCGAGGACGATGACCCGGTCGGCGTAACGCGCGGCGAGGTCGAGTGCGTGCAACGACACCACCACCAGCGTCCCGCTTCGGGCTTCTTCCTGCAGTATGTCCATCACGCCCAGCTGGTGCCGCACATCCAGCGCTGCCATGGGCTCGTCGAGCAGGATGGTTCCCGCCTGGACAGAAAGCGCACGGGCCAGCAGGACCCGGGCCTTCTCACCGGACGACAGCGTATCGAAAGCCCGGCCGGCAAGGTGTTGGGCAAGCGTTCGCCCCAGCGCCGCGTCGATCGCGTCGTCGTCATGCGGCCCCGGTTTGCGAAGCGGCTTGAGGTGCGGGATGCGGCCCAGCGCGACCAGGCGACGGACGGTGATGGGCCAGCTGGCCCGACCATCCGGCGGCAGATAGGCGACCGTTCGCGCCCGTTGCCCCTCATCCATTGCCGCCAGAGACCGTCCGTCATGTCGGACATCCCCGCTGTCAGGAACGGCCAGTCCGGCGAGCAATCTGAGCAAGCTGGACTTGCCGGCCCCGTTGGGTCCCACCAGCGCCACCAGACCAGCCCCGTCGAGCGTCAGGGACAGTTGCGAGAAAAGGTCGGTCCCGCCCGGCCTGTAGCTGACCTGGTCGACTGTCATGCGGGTCATGGCGCCACCTTCTGGTTCTGGCGGACAAGCCACAGGAAAAAAGGCGCACCGATCAACGCCGTCAGCACACCAAGATAGAGCGGGATGCCTGGTCCCGAAAGCAGGCGTGTGGCGAGGTCGGCGACCACGATCAACAGCGCGCCGCCCAGCGCGGAGGGCAGGATCAGGGCGCCCGGCTGATGTCCCACCAGCGGACGCAGCAGATGGGGCACAACCAGGCCGACAAAGCCGATCGCCCCCGCCACGGCGACACCGCCGCCGACCGCCAGGGCGGTGCCGCAGACCACCGCCATCCGCAAACGCCCCATGGAAATCCCCAGTGAACGGGCGGTCTCCTCACCCAGTCCCAGTGCATCGAGACTGCGGCCCAGCGGCGCCAGCACGACCAGGCCCGTCAGGATGACTGGCGCCGCAAAGCCCACCTCGGTCCAGCTGGCATCGTTCAGGGAGCCCATCAGCCAATAGGCGATTTCGGCGAGGGCCCAGGGATTGGAGGCGAGGTTCATCAGGAGCGCGGTGAAGGCACCGGCCGTCGCATTCACCGCAACCCCGGCCAGGATCAGCGTCGTCGCGCTGGCGCCGCGACCGGCGATCGCAAACAGGGCGGCCACACCCGAAGCCGCGCCGGCCACACCCGCCAGTGGCAGCGCGAGGGCGAACACGGCCGAAAGCCCGAAATAGAGCGAAATCACCGCGCCCAGCCCGGCACTCGCCGACACGCCGATCACGCCCGGATCAGCCAGCGGGTTTCGGAAAAAGCCCTGGAGAACAGCCCCGGACGCGCCCAGGCCCGCCCCGACCAGGATACCCAGCAGGACCCGCGGCAGACGCAACTCCCACAGGATCAGCCCCGCCAGACCACGATCTCCCGCCAGCAGATCAGACAGTCCGGCTCCGCCGCTGCCGAGAAACACACTCGACACGCCCCAGACAAGCAGGCCGGCGAGCAGGGCAAGATTGAGCTTCAGATGAATCACTGCGCGCGCTCCCAGGCATCAATGGCATCGGCGATCAGTTCCGCTGCGTCGATCAGACGTGGCCCGGCGCACGGCCAGAGACCGGCCGGAATATCGGCCCGCGCCGGATGCGCCATCAGACGTCGGTACGCGGCGTGCCGGCTGGCCCGGTTGAACGTGCTCGCATAGCCATCGATGAAAAAACTGGTCAGCACGATGTCGACATCCAGCCGCAAGGCGAACTCCGGATCTGACCGGGTCCAGCCCGTCGCTCCTTCATCGGCCACGACATTGCGCCCGCCCGCTGCGGTGATGGCTGCATCGATATAGGTCCCGGAGCCGGCAGACCCGCCGGACACGCTCAGATAAGCGATCCGGGGAATGTCGGAACGCATGACAGCGCGATCGGCAAGCGCTGCCAGTCGCCGGTCAAGATCAGCGATCACGGCATCAACCCGATCAACGCTTTCGACAACCTCCGCCAAGGCTCGCAGATTGTGGCGGACGCCGTCGAAATCATCCGCCCAGGCAAGCTCGAACGTGCGATAGCCAGCCCGCTCCAGCAACCGCGCCGTTCGACCGCCCTCTCCGGCACCAAAAACCGACAGGCCCGGTGACAAGGCGAGCATCCTGGCGGCATCAGGCCAGGCCTGCGGTCGTGACCGAGACCAGGGCGGAGCCGATGACACCGGCTGGTCGACCTGCCAGGACAGCGCCGAGATTGCATCCGGATCAACAAGCGCGAGGACATAGGCATCCGCGCACAGGGAGGCCGAGGCGACACCGTTGTCCGGTGTCACCTCCCGAGCCTGCACATTTCCGGCAAAGACCAGACTAGCCGTGGCTGAGGCGCAGACCGAAATAAAGGCCGCGGCCCGGCGTGTGATAGCCGAAGACATCCTGATACTCCTCGTCGAGCAGGTTATCCCCGCGCGCATAAATCTCGATACCGGACCGGATATCCCAGCGAACCTGACCGCCGACCAGTGTGTAGGCGTCCAGCGTTACGGGTTGGAATGTGCCGAAATCAGTATCGGTCTGATCACCTGTGTGATCGAGGGTCGCCGAAGCGGAGACCGGGCCATCGACGGGCGCCCAGGCGATCGTCAGTGACGCCAGGTGTTCAGGGCGGCGGATTTCGGCGGCACCGTTTTCCTCACTTTCGAGCGCGGTCAGTGACCCGAAAAGCGACCAGTCCTGGTCGATCTCCCAGCTACCGAACACTTCAACCCCGCGCCGTGTCGAGCGTGTGATGGCGTTGAGCGCTGTTGCCGGAAAAACCGAGAAATCGGTGTAGATCTCGTCTTCCAGCTCGGACCGGAAATAGCTGGCCGAGACCCGTGCGGCCCCATCCATCAGTGTCTGATCCCAGGCAATCTCCCAGCCACGCGAACGTTCCGGCGTCAGGGCCGGGTTGCCGACAAAGAAGGCGGGGAAGAAACCGAACAACTCGTAGACGCCCGGATTCTTGACCGCCTCACCGAAATTGCCGCGAAGGCGGCCATCAACCGCCTCGAAATCCCAACCTGCGCCAACGCGCCAGGTCGTGGAATCTTCAAACAGGCTGTGCGCTTCGCGGCGGGCCGACACGGTCAGGTCAAAGAGGCCTCGAGACAATCCGTAGTCGAAGGCCAGGGCATCCGATGACAACTCGCGCGACTGGTTGGAACCGGCGCCCGGTCCGGCATGGGACTTCAACCGGTCGCGATCATGTTCGACCAGGCCGGTCAGGCGATGCTGCACCGGGCCGGTCTCCCAGTGACCGGTGATCTCATAATGGGCTTGCAGGCGTTGCCCCAGCGAGCGGGCCGTTCGGCTGCCGGCAGAAAAGGTCTGCGACGTGTCGTCTGTCAGCTGCAGGGCGGCTTCATGACTGAGGCGGAGGCCCTGCCAGCCATGTTCGCCCAGCAATGCGGCCCGGCCGAGCACCGTATCGCCATCGCTGCGCAGATCGGCATTGTCGAGACGGCCGTCAAAGTCGGTGTCGCTGTCGTAATCGCTCTGACTTTCGATCCGGCGGACGGACGCTTCCAGTCTGACCTCCGGGATGAGGGCCAGACCGCCAGAGACGGCCAGCGACCGGTTGTCATACCCGTCCGATTCACCACCCAGCCCAGACACGTCGATGCCGTCGCTGTGGTAGTCACTGGCGCTGACCGAGAACCAATGCCCGTCTGCAGCGGTGCCCGCGCGCAAGGCAAACCGCTGCGTTCCGAAACTGCCGGCTTCGATGCGCCCGCCGACGGTGAAGTCACCATCGGGCCGCGCCGAGTTGAGCCGGATCACGCCGCCAATCGCATCAGCACCCCACAGCGCAGATTGCTCGCCACGCGCGACCTCGATCGAGGCGAGGTCGTCGAACACATAGTGCGAGAAATCCGCCTCGCCGGTGAACGGGTTGGACGCCTCGACGCCATCGATCAGGACCAGCACATGATTGGCTTCCGAACCGCGGGCCCGGATCTGGGTCAGGGCGCCGGGCGCTCCGGACCGCGAAACCGCCAGACCCGGCACCGCACGAAGGGCGTCGGCCGCGAAGCTCGCGCCACGAGCGTCCAGCATGGCGTCGTCGAGTAAAGTGATACTGGATGTCGCCTGCTCGGCCGGCAGGGCGATCCGGGCGGCAGTGACATAGACGACGTCTTCATCGCTGGAGGATTGGGCCAGGGCGGGGGATGCCAAGGCCAGACTTGTGGTCGCCAGACAAAGCTGGTGCCAGGTTTCGATACGCATGTGCCACGTCTCCATAGCATTGGAGCCGGTGGCCAGGCTGGCCTCCGGCTGGTTGCAGAGGAGTCGTCAAAAACGGGTATACCGCGCCGGTCTCGTGAGCTCCCGCACGAGCGGACAGACGACAGTGACGGCAGGTCTTCCGGCTTGCGGGTCAGTGCGGATGAAGCGCCTTCCCAGGGTCGCCCCCAGTGGCTTTGTGCTTCACCGCTCGCCGCCTACGGCTGCGGGAACAGCGCTGGACTTGGCTCGAAGGCCTGACCAGCTTCCCTGTTAGTCCCGTGAGGGAACCATCACGGCGCGGACGCTATGTCGCAGCGCGCCAAAAGGCAATCAGGCAGGATCAGTCGCGGCCGGCGAGCTCGCGCTCCAGATTGCGGATGCGCAGATGGAGATTGCGCTCCTTGACCCGCTCCGGCGAACCCAACGCCATTTCCAGCGCGCGCATGGAGCGGCGGGTCTTGCGCCAGCGGCGCCACAGCAACAGGATTTTCGGGCCTTCCACCAGGTAGCGACGCCACATGCGCGACGGCTCCTGGGCGAGGCGGTGGAGCCATTCCAGCCGCAGCTTCTGCATCCACACAGGCGCCCGGCGGGCGGTACCGGCGAGAAAGTCCAGCGACGCACCGACACACAGGCCGACGCCCGTGCAATCGCCACGGTCCAGACAGGCTTCCGCAATCATTTCCTGCTGCGGGGACCCCACACAGAAAAGCGTGAAACGTGACGGGTTTTCAGCGACGAAGCGCGCACAATCCTCGACCGCGTCGCGATTGTCGCGCAGTCCCATTGGCGGTTCGTGCCAGCGCACATCGGTCAGATTGTAACGGGCCGTCACCGCATCGATGACAGCTTTCGTACCCCCGATGATGGTCAGCGGCTGGTCCGGGTCGATGGCCTCGTCGAACAGGCGCTCGGTCAGGTCGGAACCCGGCGTGACGTCGATGGTTTCCCCGGAGATACGGCCGATCAGTTCGAGGATTCGGCTGTCACAAACGGTCAGCCAGGCTTGGGCATAGAGCGTCGCGAGGACGGTGTCGGTCTCGAGGCGAACCAGATGATCGACATTCGGCGTGACCACAAAGGCGAACGGGCTTGTGGCAGGCCGCTCGGTGATCCGGCGCATGGCGACATCCATGCCGATCCTGTCGAAGGCCGAGTTCAGGAACCAAACATGTCGCGAACCGGAACGCCGGTCGACAAAGCCTTCACCCGTAGCCATCACCATGTTGCACCACCTTGTATCGATACGCGTCAGATCGCGCGCTTGCCCGCGTCCCGTGCAAATCCCGCGCCGGGTTTATCAACCAGGTCTGCATCCAAACGGCCGGGCGGCGGCATCAAACGAGCGAACCCCTGCAACAGGGATGAGTGAGCGGGAGACCGGAGATGGCAGTCAGGCGTGTATTCATCGCGGCAGCTCTGCTGATCGGCGTCGCCTTTCCTCTCGCCCTGCCCTTCGCTTCGGGCGCCGTCGTGGCGGTAACCGTCGGCCCGGTCGCGCTGGAGGCATCGAAAGCTGAAGGGCTGGCTATCAGCGTCGATCCGGCCTGTCTCGGCACGGACTGCCCGATTGCGTCACTGCGCTTCGCAGACGTCGACCGCCCCACTTACCTGGCAGATCTATCCAACCGGACCCTGGCCGGCACGCCTTGAGCGGCGCTCCGCGAACCGGCCGGGCGCAAGGGCCTCACGGCCGGAAAGCGCCAGGGCGGGTACAGCGCCAGCAAGCTCGCTGACCAGATCCTCCGCCAATAAAGGTGCGTGCGCGAAGCCGCGTGACCCAAGGCCAGCCAAAATGGAGACGTGATCGCTGAGGCGACCGCCGACGGGCAAGCGGTCCGGCGTCGCGGCGCGCACGCCCTGCCAGCGTTCCAGAACCCGACCGAGTGCCAGATCCGGCAGCCGGTCAGCGACCGCTGCGCGAAATCCAGCCTCGGCGACGTCTTCAGGCCCGACCTGTTCGCCCCGATCATGAGTCGCGCCGACAAGCACGCCTCCGGGCGCCGCGCAGGCATAACGCCCCCAAGCCGTCGGCATGTCGGGCGCCTGACCGTCAAACACCGCCAATTGCCCGGCGCTGGGCTGCAGGTCGGGATAAAAACCCTGCGCGCCCGCACCGGCCGCGATCACCAGATGGGCGACTTCGAAGCGGCATTGATCGTCGCTGTCGAGGAGGCCGATACCGCCCCCCAGCTTTTCGGTGCGGGTGATCCGGACATTGTGGCAGGCAACATCCCCGATCAGATCCGCGACCAGTTTTCGCGGCTCGAAGCGGCCTGCGCAGGGCATGATCAGAGCCTCGCCGGTCCAGTCCAGATGATCCGGCATCCACGCGGCGAGAACGGCAAACCGTTCGGCTTCCCGCTCATCCTTGGGCAGGCGGCGCACGGGTTCGGCGTGAAAACCGGGGCGCCCGTCATACAGGCGCCGGGCAAAATCAAAGGCGGCCAGCGTCGCCCGGACGTGAGGCCTGTCGGCTTTCTCGAGGCGCGGCGTCAGGAGGCCGGCGGGTGCTCCGGAGGCACCACCGGCAACGCCATTGGCATCAATCAGAAGCGTTTCAAAGCCGCGTCCGCGAAAGGCATGCACGAGACTGGCACCGGCGATTCCCGCACCCAATACGGCGACAGGCCCATCCATCCCGGCCGGGCTTTGGTCCGCCGCGTCACCGGGCCGGACCGCCTCGAGGCGCTCGCGCTTGCGACCAAAGCCGGGGCGCTTGGCAACCTCGAAACCGGCTTCGGCCAGACCGCGACGGACAAAGCCGGCAACCGTGAACGTGCCCACCCGGGCGCCCGGTGCCGATAACTCGCCGAGCCGGTTGAACACTCCCTGCGACCACATCGCCGCGTTCCGGTCGGGCGCAAACCCGTCCAGGAACCAGGCATCGACGGGCCGGATCATTTGCGACAGCGCCGCCTCGACCTCGTCGTGGAAGACCGTGATGGTGAAACCGTCGTCGGGAAAGACCAGCCTCTGGGGTCCGCGAAGGCGGCTCGGCCACTGCGCCAACAGGCGCGTGGCCAGATCTGACAGGCCGGGCCACGCACCAAAGGCCCGGGCCGCCGCACCGCGATCAAGCGGGTGTTTTTCAACCGTGACGAAATCCAGCCAGCCACCCTTCGGTCGGGTCAGGCGCCAGAGCTGCCAAAGGGCCAGAGCGTTCAACCCGGTGCCGAACCCCAACTCGCCCACAACAAAATGGCGGCGACCGGCCCAGGCCTCAGGCAGCCCGCAACCGCGCAGGAAAACGGCGCGCGTCTCCTCCAGCCCGTCCTCGGCCGAGAAATAGACATCGCCATAGGCACTGGCACGCGGGCCGCTCGGTTGCGACCAGTCGAGTTCAGCCGGATCGCAATAGAGCCCGTCCGGGGTCATGCCGCGGGAGGTTGCAGGGACTGGGTGAATTTGGCGAAGGCCATCAGGCCTTCCGGCCAGGGACCATGTCCGCTCTCGGCTTCGAAATGCCCGGCCTCACCGGCATTACCGAAGCGGACGCCCCAGTCGCGGGCCCAGCCTTCCGCCTTGTCGAGATCACAGGTCGGGTCGTTGGAACTGGCGAGGACCAGAGCCGGAAATCCCAATGGATCGCGGGGAACGGGGTCGAACCCGTGATCACCGAACTTGTCCTTGAGTTCCGGCCGTTCCCAGTCGGACGCGCCGACCAGAAAAGCGCCCGCCACCTTGCCGACCAGCTGCGGCGCGGCATGGGCGACGGTGAGCACACCCACCGAATGCGCCACCAGAATGACCGGCTTTGCGGCGCGCTGGACCTCTTCGGTCAGCCGCGCTGTCCAGGCATCACGCTCGGGGCGATCCCAGTTATCCTGCTCGACCCGTCGGGCCGTGGACATCTTGTCCGCCCAGCGACTCTGCCAATGGAAGGGCGAGGCATTGCCCAGCCCCGGAACGATCAGAATTTCGCTGTCCTTGATTTTCATGCCGCTCTTCTAGACCCAAATTCCGGAACTGCCAGCCCCGAGATAGTGAGCGATTGCACAAAAACAAAGGCGCGAGGTCTTTCGACCCCGCGCCAGGAACCCGGTTGCTGCCTTTTTGGATCAGGCCGCTTCGGCGGGAATTGCGTCCAGTGCGGTCTCCAGCTCGGAGAAGCTGGGCTGCATCTTGGAGGGAACACCACCGCGACCGATCTCGACCGAAATCTGGGCGGCATTGCCGTGCAGGTGTGCGACCAGCACATCCTGGATGATCTTGTAGAATGAGTGTTCCTCGTCATAGACGGCCTGCATGTAGGCCGCGAAGGGGCCGACAAAGCCGTAGGCGATGAACACGCCGAGGAAGGTTCCGACCAACGCGCCACCGATATAGCCACCCAGCACGGCGGGCGGGCTCTCGATCGCGCCCATGGTCTTGATGACGCCGAGCACGGCCGCGACGATACCCAGGGCCGGCAGGCCATCGGCCATGGTCTGCATGGCGTGGGCCGGGTCGGCGGCTTCGTGATGGTGCTTTTCCAGCTGTTTTTCCATCGCGTCCTCGACCTGGTGCGGATCTTCCAGGTTCATCGTCATCATGCGCAGCGTGTCGCAGATGAAGTCGACCGCGAAATGGTCCTTCATGATGCGCGGGAAGCGGGTGAAGATGGTGCTTTCAGTGGGGTTTTCGATATGGCTTTCCAGCGCGATCACCCCTTTGGTCTTCATTGTTTTCGTTAGCAAAAACAACAATGATAGCAAGTCGGTATAGTCCTGCCCCTTCCATTTGGGGCCGGTGAAGACCTTGGAGAGATCGCCCAGCGTCTTCATCACTGTCTTCGGCTTGTTGCCGATCAGGAACGCACCGACGGCGGCGCCGCCAATCATCATCATCTCGAAAGGCAAAGCCTTGAGGATCACGTCGAAATGGCCGCCGGCGAGCGAGAAGCCGCCGAACACCATCACGAAAACGACGACTATGCCGATAATCTGAAACATCTACCCGTCCACCACATTTGCCGGGCGGTTGTTCCACCCGAGTTGAGGGCACTATGGCGGGTTAAGCTTAATGTCCGGTTGAACAGGCGTTAGATGCCTGTTTACCCGCAGGCCATTGCAAAAACGGATGGCCGCCCACCGGCCCGAGAATTGGACGCTGGCCGCAGACGCGGTCTACACCTTCGGGCATGACACCGTTTTATGATCCGGCCAATCCATCCAGCCAGGCCGAACGTCGCAGCGCCTTTCGCCTGCTCTTCCTGTGCCTGATGGCGACCGGCATCGGCAACAACATGCTGTTTGCCATCCTGCCGCCGCTGGCGCGCGGGCTGGCTGTGCCGGAATACTGGGTCGGGGCGATCTATACGGTTTCCGCGGTCCTGTTCATGACCATGACGCCGATCTGGGGCGCCCTGTCCGACCGGCGCGGGCGCAAGCCCTTCATCGTTTTCGGTCTCTCGGCCTTTGCCTGCTCCACCCTGATCTTTGCCGGCGCCGCCTGGGCCGGCGAGAGCGGTTGGGTACCACCGCTGGCCGCGATCTTTGCCATGGCGCTGGCCCGCACCCTGTTCGGCTCCCTCGGCTCGGCAACCAATCCGGCAGCCCAGGCCTATGTCGCGGACCGGACCTCACCGGCCGAACGCACGGAGGCATTGGCCGGACTGACCGCCGCCTTCGGCATGGGCGCCGTCATCGGCCCGACCCTGGCGGCGACCCTGGTCGAGCTGGTCGGCGTGCCAATCTTCATGGTCATCATCTCGGCAACCGTGGCGGCCGGGGCCGTCGCAGTCTGGTTCAAGCTGCCGGAACAATCGCCGCCGAAACAGCAGAGCCGCCCGATCAACCCGTTCAAGCAATTCGCCTTTGCCGCCGACCCGCGCATCGCGCCCTTTGTCGGCTATGGCTGCGTAACCTGGATCGTCCAGTCGCTGAGCCTGTCGACGCTGGCCTTCTTCATCATGGATTCGCTGGGTCTGGACGAGGCCGAGGGGCTGCAGATGTCAGCGATTGCCCTTGCCGCCGGCGCTGGCGCGTTGATCGTCGCACAATTGGTGGTGATCCCGGCCATGAAGGCCAGCGCCCGCGTGTTGATGGCCTGGGGCGCGGTGATCACGATTGCCGGTTTCGGCCTGATGATCATCGCGCCAAACTATGCCGGCATTGTCACCGCCTACATCCTGATCAGCTTCGCCTTCGGCCTGTCACGCTCGGGCTTTGTCGGCGGTGCCTCGATTGCCGTGAAGCCGGAAGAACAGGGCCGCGTCGCCGGGCTGACGACCGCGACCGCCGGCCTCGGCTTCATCATCGGCCCGGTCGGCGGGCTGTTCATGTACAACCAGCTCGGACATCTGGTGCCCTATTACGTCGCCGTCGTGCTGAGCATCATCGCAGCGATCATTGCCTGGCATCACCCGGGCATTCGCCGCGCGGTCGAGGTGGTCGAGGTTGAGCCCGAAGTCTGAGCGCTACTCCGCAGCCGCAGCGAGCACAGCATCATACATGGCCCGGCCGAGATAACCGTCGGCCAGCAAGCCATTGGCCCGTTGGAAACCGCGCAGGGCTGCCCGCGTGTTTGGTCCGGCAAGACCATCCGGCGTTCCACTGTCGAAGCCCAGCCCGTTGAGCGCCGCCTGGACCTCACGGGTCTGGCTGCGGGTCAGTGGCGGATTGTCTTCCGGCCAGGGCCCGACCAGAGCCGGATCCCCGGCGATCCGGTCGGCCAGGTGGGCCACGCCAATCGCATAGGATGTGGAATTGTTATAGCGCTTGATGACCCGGAAATTCGGGAAGGTGAGAAAGCCCGGCGCCTGGCCGCCGGCCGGAAGCTCCAGCCGCGCCGCGCGCATCAGATCGTCCGCCGGCCACTCGCCACTCGCCGGTCTCAGGCCGCGCATGGCCCATTCACTGACGAGGCGCGACTGGGCGGGATCCCATGCGGCAAAATCGAAATCATCCGGCACGCGGACTTCGCGGATCGCCGGCTCACCCTCACGCCATCCGGCGCGGGACAACAGGTTGGCCGCCGAGGCGAGCGCGTCGGCAGGATTGCTCCAGATATCGCGACGCCCGTCGCCATCCCAGTCATGCGCCCGCTCCAGATAGGTGGTCGGGATGAATTGCATCTGGCCCATCGCGCCGGCCCAGGAACCGGTGAGCTGTTCGCGGGTCGCATAGCCGGACTCCAGCATCTCGGCGACGGCGACCAATTGAGCCTCGGCCCAGTCACGGCGACGGCCTTCCCAGGCCAGGGTCGCCAGCGCCTGGACGATGTCATTATTGCCCGGAATCGCACCGTAGGAGCTCTCGAGCCCCCAGATCGCGATCAGGATTTCCGCCCGCACACCGAAATGGGCGGCGACCGCATCGACATCATCACGGTTTTCCGAAAATGCATCACGACCATTGCGGATGCGCAGGTCGGAGGCGGCGATATCAAGATAGGACCAGAGTGGTCGGACAAATTCCGGCTGGCTGCGGTCGCGCTCGATGATGCGCAATTCCGGCTGTAGACCGTCCAGCATCGAGGCCGCAGTCGTCTCCTCGGCGCCCGACGCGATCAGCCGGTCGCGAAACCCGCTGCGCCAGTCAGCGAAAGTCTCGCCCTCGGGCTGGGCCGCGGCGTCAGCGGCGATCAGGGAAAAACTGGCGGCGAGTACAAGCAGTCGACGGATCATCCATTCCTCACGAGCACAGCCGGTTCGAGGACACGGAGAGGGTCGAGCCCGGCAATTTCGATAATAAGCTTGCGCCGCAGCGCGTCCACGAAATCATCATGCTCATTGCTGGGCGAAATAAAGGCGCCCGGCCCGGCAATCACCTGATTTTCGAAATAGGCGCTGACATCGATCGAGACCGACGGACGAAACGGGTGCTGACGGCCACCGGCGATCGGCAGCCCGTTGACGGTGACCTGACCGGCCTCCGCCCGCTCACGGGCCACGTTCAGGCTGGGTCCGGCGTTCTGGGGCCCGTCGCCGGAAATGTCGATCACCTGGCGAACGCCCTCGAAGGCATTGTCATCCATCAGGGTCAGGGAAGTATCGATAGCGGCGCCGATCGCGGTCCGGCGACCGGAAATGAAGGGGGCGGTGGCAAGGGTCGCGGCAAAGATCTGCGCGTCCTCCTCGGTCTCGATCACCGTCCAGGGTGCGACAATGCGCTGGAAATCGGCATCAGCCCATTCCAGATAGACCACCGCGATACGCCCATAGCCGCCGCTCTGGATCGCCGAGATGATGTCCGGGTCGGCGAGCGCTGCCACATGCCCTTCGCGCTGACGGCGGGCCTCGGCCTCGTCGATCGATGACGACACGTCGACGGCGAGGACGAGTTCGAGATCAACCCGTTCACGGCCATCTTCGGTAAATTCATGCGGTCGCGGCTCGAACGCCCACGCCGACGGATCTTCGGCTCCCGGCAGGGTTCCGGCACCCAGCAAAAGCGCCAGCACCAGGCCACCAACCGCTGTCAGGGTCGGCTTCACGGAGCCCGTCCTGTGTGGCGCGCATAGGCCGGATCGACCTCATCAGCCGACGGCAACGCGCCGGCGATCTCGATGATCAGCTTGCGCAGGATGGCTTCGCGAAACTCCGCTTCGGTCCGTGCTGGCAACACAAAGGCGCCGGGCCCGGTAATCACATTGTCACGGAAATAATCATCCAGATTGACCTCGACAGGACGCACCCAACGGCCAGAGCCGGCGGAAATGACCGGCAGGCCGTTGACGACGACATGGGCATTGTCAGCGAGGGCCCGCGCCTGCTCCAGCGGCAAGCCCTGATTCTGGGGACCATCTCCGGAGATGTCGATGATCAGGCGAGGCGCGGTATAGTCGTTGGATTCGATGCGATTGACCGCATCCGCCAAGGCCGCCCCGATAGCCGTATAATGGCCTCGCTCCAGCGGGGCCGCGGCCACCTGCGACGCAAACGCCAGCGCGTCTTCTTCCGAAGAGATCACGGTCCAGTCGGCAGCGGAACGCTGGAAGCCACTATCGGCCCATTCGACATAGGTCACCGCGATACGGCCCAGCGGTCCGCCCTGGATTGACCGGATCACGTCTTCAGACGCCAGCGCCGCGACATAGCCCTCGCGCTGCCTCCGCGCCTCTTCCTCATCCACGGAATAGGAAATGTCGACGGCCAGAACCAACTCGACATCGACCTCGATTGAACCGGGCTGGTACGCCGACACGGCGGACGCAGTCACGAAAAAGGCCGCCAAAGTGGCGGCACACATATTACCCAAGCCTGTCATGGGCCGCACACTATGGAGCGTGTCCGCAAGGGGCAACTTTCGATGTTGTAAGGCACGGGGATCATCAGCGGGGTGTTACCCCCAAACCTCGTCATAAAGCGCGATGATCTCGTCCGTGTTCGGGATACGGGGGTTGTTGCCGGGCGATCCGGACGCCAGCGCCTGCTCGGCCATCAGCGGGCGCAATTGCCGCCAGCGATCAGGTTGGATGCCGAAACCCGCCGGTGTGGGGACGCCCAGTTCCACGTTCAGCGCCCGCAACTCGTCCAGCAGCACGCCATTGGCCAGCTCATCATTCGCCCCTTCACCAACCAGTCCCATCGCCCGTGCGCACTCGGCGTAGCGTCCCGGAGCAGCGGGGATCGACCACGCCGTCACGGCAGGCAGAAGCATGGCATTGGAAAGCCCGTGCGGCACGTGGAAGAAGGCACCGATCGGTCGGCTCATGCCGTGAACGAGTGCGACCGAGGCATTGGAAAAGGCGATGCCGCCAAAACAGGCGCCGACAAGCAGGGCCTCCCGAGCCGGCAGGTCCTGACCGTCATGAAAGGCCCGGCGCAGATTGGGCGCGATCAGCCGCATGGCGGCGAGCGCCTGCTGGTCGGAGAAGGGCGAGGCCTTGCGGCTGACATAGGCCTCGATGGCATGGGTCAGCGCGTCAATGCCCGTATCTGCCGTCACGCGCGGCGGCAGGGACAGGGTCAAGTCTGGGTCGAGAATGGCGGCAACCGGCATGAAGGCGAGCCCCATGCACAGCATTTTCTCGTCATTCTCCGGGTCGGTGATCACAGTCACCCGTGTCGCCTCGGAACCGGTACCGGCGGTGGTCGGGACGGCTATGACCGGCAGAGCCGGCTCATCGACAAGGCGCGGCACCTTGAAGTCCCGCATCCGGCCGCCATGCGGGCCAAGCACGGCCAGCGCCTTGGCCGTATCGATGGCGCTGCCTCCGCCCAGCGCGACCAGGCCGTCAAAGGCCTGCCCGTCATGTCCTGTCCGAAGGATTGCTTCCGCCGCGATCACCGACGTCTCTGTCGGTTCCGGCTCGGTCGCATCGAACAGGCCGGACGGGATTTTCGCGCCGTCGAGGGCCTGTTGGAGACGGGCGAGATATCCCAACGCGACCATGGTCGCATCGGTGACCACAAGCGGACGCGAGACGCCGCAGGCCGCCAGGAGATCGGGCAATTGACCGAGTGCGCCGGATCCGGTGCGGATCAGGCGTGGCAGGACGAGCGAATGGGACATGAAACCTCCGGGTCGGGTCCGCGATTGAGCGGTACCCGACCCGGCAGGTCAAGCGGGCACGGCGTCAGTCGTCAAAGCGCCGTGCATCGGGATCGGTCAGGCTGACCTCGGGCAAACGGATCGCCCGGACTTCCCGGTTCGGGCGGCTGATCGCCCAGATCACACGATCATCGGCCGGATCAAAGGCAAAGGCCTGGCCTTCGGCGTCCAGCTCGATCGTCGCAACATGCAGCAGGGTCGGGCCCATCGCCGGCCGGGCCAGCACATAAAGCTCCGGCACGTGATGGCCGAAGACATAGAGCAGGCCGTCAGACCCGATCGCGCCGCCGGACGCGGCCTGCGGCGCCATGCGCTCGATCAGGGCCGGCGGCAGACGCCAGCCACCGGTACGGCGCCATTGGGCGTCAAAGGTGTGCACGCCGCCATAGGCATTGGATTTGAACGGCTCGCCGGTTTCGTCATTATAGTGGGCGAAGCCGACGATCCAGCCATCGCGATAATGGTCGAACCAGGTCAGCGAACCCTCATCCATCAGGCCAAGGCTGTGGCTGTCGACATGGGTCAATCCCTCGGTTTCGAAGACCTCCACCGAACTCGCCATCGGCACTTCGGGATGGTTGGAATTGGCGCAGTAGAGGCGACCCTCTTCCTCGAAACAGGAATTGAGATGGCCGATCAGGCCGCGGCGCGGACCGATCCAGCCGCCAACCCGCTCGCCGCTCTCGCGGTCATACTGGCCGATGGCGAAATTGACGATGGCGTAGAAATGCGTGTCATCGACCGCTGCGCCCTGGCCCGCTTCGACGGCCGGAAAGCTTTGCAAGGTCTCGGCCTGGAGTACGATGGGCTCGGGGGCCTCATAGACCGGAATGGACCGTAGGTCAGGCTGTGCTGCGGCGAGGCCGGAAAGGCCGGCCGCAAGCGCGAGGCCGAGGCCCAGGCATTTGATGTTCAGTGTCATCTCTGTCTCCCTCAAACGCACAGACACCCGGGCACAGGAATGCGCCCGGGTGCTGTAGCGGTGATGCGGCCTAGTTGAAGGCGCCGGTGAAGCCGACCCAGAAGGTGCGGCCGAACTCGGCATCTTCCTGCAGGTATTGCGCGTCCGGACCGGTCAGTTCGCGACGACCCTGGTCGGTCAGGTTCTGGACCTCACCGATCAGCGTGAAGCGGTCGGTCAGGTTGAAGCGGGCCTGCAGGTCAACCTGCGAACGCTCTTCCCAATACTCGTCGAGATTGGGGTTATTGGCGTTCATCGTGTCGAGGAACATGTCCGTGAAATTGTAGGACACGCGGACCTCGAAAGCCTCGGTCGCGTAGAAGCCGGTCAGGTTGTAGGTCAGGTCCGGCTGCTGGAAATAACCGGTCGTCCGGCTGCCCGTTGCGGTCGGCACTTCAAACTCGGTGTCGAGAATGGTGACGTTCGCGGCAACACCGAAATCGCTGAACGGGCCGGGCAGGAAGGCCAGTGTCTGCTGGTATTGCGCCTCGAAGCCGAGGATTTCGGCACCCGTGGCATTCTCCGGCTGGGTCAGGGCGTCATAGGTGACACCGTCAACCGTGATCGGGCCTTGCGTGGTCTGCACGAAGACCTCGTCCTGGATGTCTTTGTAGAACAGGCCGGCGGCGAGGATGCCGTGCGGGATATACCATTCGGCCGACAGGTCGAAATTGGTCGACTGGCGCGGTGCGAGGTCCGGGTTGGAGCGCGAGATCGTATTGTTGACCAGGTTGATGCTTTCGCCCCGGGTCAGCTCGTTGAGGTTCGGACGACCCAGCGTCTGCGAGGCCGCAGCCCGCAGGACAAAGTCGTCATTCACGTCAAAACGGACAGTGAGCGACGGCAAGACGTCGGTATAATCGCCAGAGACCCGCGTCCCGCCCAGCGGTGCACCATCCCATTCGGTCTGCTCGATGCGGACCCCGCCGAGGAACTGCCAGCGGCCCGAACGATAATCGCCCATGGCGTAGACGGCATTGACGTCCTCATTGGCGGACGATCCACTCTGAACGGTCAGCACGGAGTTGAACGTGTTGGCGGCGAAGAAGGCGTCCGACGCGTCCAGCCCGATCCGGTTCTCGAAGCGATAGCCGCCCTGCCAGACCAGATTGGCCAGTTGCGGGTCGGCGACATCCGCCAGCGTGTAATTGGCGGCCGGATCAGCCACAAAACGCTCGAAGGTGAAGCCTTCGGACTTTTCGATCGACCGGCTCAGCAGGCCCGCCTTGAGGGTGAGGCCGGCGACCAGCCCGTCGGTCCAGGTCGTGTCGAGGCGGAATTCGCGGGTTTCGTCTTCGGCAAAACGATCCAGCGTGCCGCGATTGACGTGATTCCAATTGGACAGGTCGTTATAGGCAGCCGGATCGAGCGGGCTGAATGTGTTGAAGAATTGCGACGTGTCGTAGCGCGCACCATAGCCGGTTCCGGTGCGGAAGCCTTCGGTGACTTCCGGATTGTCGAGCTCGGCTTCGGTGTAAACGAGATTGGCTTCAATCAGCCAGTTCTCGGCCGGCGCCCAGTCGGCACCCGCGCGCAGCGACAGGATTTCACGGTCGAGCACGAAGCGGCCGATGCCGATAAAGCCATAACCGCTGTCCGTGATACCGGATGTGGCAGTCTGGTCGCGGATGACGGCCGGTTGCGAGGACGCGCCGCTGGTGCCCAGCTCATAGGTCTCTTCGTCACGGCGTTCGCTGTCATTATACTGGTTGTAGGAAATGCCTGCATCGAGCTGGAGGGCGTCGCTGACGCGCCACTCGAACTGACCGGACAGGCCCAGGCGTTCACGCACATTATTGTAGAGGAAGAGGCGGTTATTGGTCGGAACGACGAAACCATTGCCATTGCCGAGACCGACATTGGCGCCGGTGGCGTCAAACTCGGTGTAGTCGGCATCATCGACTTCGACCTGGGTGATTTCGAAATTGCGGATTGAGTAGTCGACACCGAAGACAACGCCGAACTGGTCATTCGCACCGAAGGTCGTACCGGCCGCGAAATTGCCGCGCCAGGGCTGGACCTGGTCGCCTTCGTCCAGCGTGGTACCGGAGCCGGCGCTCTCATGCGTGCCCATGAACAGACCGCCGACGAAGAACGGGCCGTCACTGTCAAAGGCTGAACGGGTGACCAGGTTGATCGTGCCGCCGATGGCGTTGTGATCGAGATCCGGCGTCACCGACTTGCGCACTTCAATACTGCCGACCAGCGAGGCCGGGATCAGGTCGAGCGGGACCGCCCGGGCCGAACCGCCACGTTCCGGCGAGGCGACAATGCCGCCGTCGATCGTGGTGCGGTTATAGGTGGCATTGAGGCCGCGAATGATCGGGAAGCGCGATTCACCCTGGTCGTTCTGGACCGCGACGCCCGGCACGCGGACGATCGCCTGGGCAATATTGAGGTCCGGCAAGCGGCCAATATCGTCCTGAGCCACCGCGTCGAGAATGCCGTCAGCATCCCGTTTGGCTTCAATGGCCCGCTGGATGGACAGGGCCTGGCCATACACCGTGACCACGTCTTCTGTCGTCGCCGCGTCCTGAGCAGTGGCCGGTGCCGCGAGAACGGCACTTCCGATTAGCAGAGCGGCCCGGAAGCCATTTGAGTATGCAGTCGCCATGATTGATCCCCTCTAAGCAGGCGTTACGGCGCCGCGTATGAGATCAAAACCTGACACTACAGAGACACTTTATTAACGTTTTGAAGAATTGACCAAATACATTCCTACTCAAGGTTGATACCAATATTCTAAAAATCGCAAATTCTCGAAATATTCATACAATATACACCAGATCGACGGGCGTATGGATTTGGAATGGTCGACCCGAAGCCGGTCAAGGCAATGCGCTGCGCGACCGGGACTCGCGGAAAAGAGAACTGCAGTCCGGCACGCATGCACAGGCCGATCGTGTTGACAGGCCGCAATTGCTCCAGTATCTCCCGCGCTCCGTTGAATTACGCTTGTAACGCGAAGGCCATACGATGAAAGTCCGCAGCTCGATCAAATCGCTGAAAAACCGCCACCGCGATTGCCAGGTCGTGAAGCGCCGTGGCCGTGTTTACGTGATCAACAAGACCGACCCGCGCTTCAAAGCGCGCGCCGGCTAGTCGACACGTCGGCAGCGCCTGTTTCCAGGCGCGCCCGCTATTCAGCTTTTAAGCCGCTTTCCCCGTGCATCGACAAGGTGCGCGGGTTTTGCGTTGGGGAGAAGGCATGACGACGAAAGCCGTTCTGTGGGATCTCGGCAATGTCCTGTTGGACTGGTCGCCCGCCTATCTCTACTCCAAGCTTTTCGCCACTGACGAAGAGTGTCGCCACTTCCTCGACAATGTCTGCACCATGGAATGGCATGCCGCGCATGATCGCGGTGTATCGATGGCCGACAATCGTGTCGCCCTGATCGAAGCCCACCCGCATCTCGAAGATGCGATTCGGGCCTGGGAAACCGGCTTCGAACAAATGCTCAATGGTGCCATCGACGGCACGCCGGAGATCATGGATGCGCTGGCCGATCATGGTGTGCCGCAATACGCACTGACCAATCTGCCCGCTGAATGGGTCGAGCCGGTCACGCGCCTCTATCCCCAGATGCGGCACATGAAAGACGTCATCGTTTCGGCGCATGAAGGCGTGATCAAGCCGGACCCGAAGATTTACGCCATCACCGCGGCCCGCCTGCCCTTCGACGCCCGGGACGTAGTCTTTTTTGATGACCGCGAAGCCAATGTCATAGCCGCCCGCGAGTACGGCTTCGATGCCGAGCTGTTCACCGGCAAGGATGCACTGGGCGCGGCGCTCGAAGCGCGCGGGCTGCTTGTCTCGGCCTGACGCCGGTTTCGCGCCCCCGGAACCGCCCCGCCTTCCCCATACGTCAACCTGATCCGCGCCGCAGCGCCGCACCAAATGTTGCAGGTGCGCACTATTCATGTGGATGGGTTTTGTTCTACATACATACCCAGTCATCGAAAGCGGACAGGCCCGGCGCAAGACCGGCCGCCGCCAACGTTACGATTACGGTCGATAAAGGGTTTGAGGAGCGGCGATATGGATCTGAATTTCACCCCCGAGGAGGAGGCCTTCCGTCAGGAAGTCCGCGACTTCCTCAAGAATAATCTGTCCGAGGAACTGGCCACCAAGGTGCGCAATGGCCGCGACCTGAACAAGGCAGACCTTGAAGGCTGGCACGCGACGCTGAACAGCCGCGGCTGGCTGGCTCCGGGTTGGCCCGTCGAGCATGGCGGCACCACCTGGGATTCGGTGCAGATGCACATCTTCGAAGAGGAATGCGCCCGTGCCAACGCACCACGCACCGTTCCCTTCGGCCTCGGCATGCTGGGACCGGTCCTGATCAAGTTCGGTACCGAAGAGCAAAAGGCCACCATCCTGCCGCGCATCCTGTCCGGCGAGGATTGGTGGTGCCAGGGTTATTCCGAGCCGGGCGCCGGCTCCGACCTGGCCAGCCTGAAGACCCGCGCCATCCGCGATGGCGACGACTATATCATCAATGGCCAGAAGACCTGGACCACGCTGGGCCAGTTCGCCAACAAGATCTTCTGCCTCGTGCGCACCTCGACCGAGGGCAAACGCCAGGAGGGCATCTCCTTCATCCTCGTCGATCTCGACACGCCCGGCATTGAAATGCGGCCGATCAAGCTGATCGAGGGCGGGTTCGAGGTGAATGAAGTCTTCTTCACCGATGTCCGCGTGCCTGCCGTCAACATGGTCGGCGAAGAGAATATGGGCTGGACCATCGCCAAATACCTGCTCGGCCACGAGCGCACCAATATCGCCGGTGTCGGCGCCTCCAGCGAAGCCCTGAGCCAACTCAAGGCGCTGGCCCGCAAGGTCAAGCGCAAGGGCAAGCCGCTGGCCCAGGACCCGATCTTTGCGGCCAAGATCGCCGAGGTCGAGATCGACCTGGAAGCCATGCGGATGACCAATCTGCGCATGCTGTCCGGCGTCGCCGACGCGCAGGGCTCGGTTTCCTCGATGCTGAAAATCAAGGGAACGGTGATCCGCCAGGCCATCAACGACCTGTCGCGTCGCGCACTGGGTGCCCTGGCGGCGCCCTTCCCGTCGGAGGACGTGATCGGGAACTACGCCATCGCCCCGGCGGAGGCCGCATCGAACGCCGCCAACTACTTCAATAATCGCAAACTTTCGATCTTTGGCGGGTCGAACGAGATCCAGCGCAATATCATCGCCAAAGAAACCTTCGGAGCCTGATCATGGATTTCACGCCGACTGAAGATCGCCGCATGATCGGTGATAGCCTGCGTCGCTATCTGGCCGAGCAGTACCCGATCGAGCATCGCAACAAGGTCGCCTATGAGGGCGTCTTCCACGACCCGGCCAAATGGGCCGAGCTGGCCGAGCTGGGGATTCTCGGCGCGCTGGTGTCCGAGGATGATGGCGGATTTGGCGGTGCCGGTTTCGACATCACCACCGTGTTCGAGGAAATGGGCCGCGCGATCTGTCCCGAGCCCATGCTGGGCAACCTCATGGCATTGCGCCTCTACGCCGCCCATGGCCAGGCCGAGCGCATCGAGGCCATCATTGCCGGTGCCGAAAAAGCGGCCTTCGCCTTCGACGAAAGCGATGCCTTTGGCGATCTGGACGAGATCGCGGTCAAGGCAGAGAGCGACACGCTGACCGGTCGCAAGACAGTCGTCTATGGTGGCAATAGCGCCGACTACCTGCTCATCGCCGCCAAATCGGCAAGCGGTGCGCTCGGCCTCTACGAGGTCGCTGCCAGCGACGCCGAAGTCCTGCCCTATGCCATGATCGATGGCGCCGGCGCTGCCGAGGTCATTCTCGACAAGACCCGGGCCCGCTGTATCGCTGACGATGCCCGTGCCGCCATCGAGGCCGCACTGGACGCCGGCCGGGTTGCGCTGTGCGCGGAAGCCGTCGGGGCAATGGATGTCCTCAAGGTGATGACCAAGGACTACCTGATGCAGCGCCAGCAATTCGGTCGCCCGATTGCCCTCTTCCAGGCCCTGCAGCACCGCTTGGTCGATTTTTCCATCGAGATCGAACAGGCCCGCTCGATCACCATCCATGCCGCTGCAAAGCTGGATGCCGATGACCCCAAGGCCCGCGCCCTGGCCGTTGCCCAGGCCAAAAACCTGATTGGCCGTGCCGGCAAGCTGGTCGCCGAAGAAGCCGTGCAGATGCATGGCGGTATCGGCATGACCTGGGAATATGCCGGCTCGCACTATGCCAAACGCCTGATCATGATCGATCACCAGCTGGGCGATACCGAAGACCAATTGCGCACGGCGATGAGCCTCTCGGACATTTCCGAACCGGCCTGATCCGACAGTCGGCGGGTCGGTTACTGCGCCGGCCCGCCGACCAACTATCTCGCAAACATTTGTCGGAACGACAGAATTGCGCTTCAATCGACGCTCGGGACGACTTTCCGGCGTCGACGGGCGGGAGCCATTGCGCGCATGCGTGATCTCAGGGCGAATGCGGTCATTCTGATCGCTTATCTGCTGGCGGGTATCGGGTCACTCCTGATGGCAATTCCGCCCGGATTTCTCGCGCCGATCTGGTTTCCTGGCGCCATTGGCCTTTCTGCCGTTCTGCTGATCGGCCATCGTGCCCTGCCGGCGATCTTCATCGGCACCGTCCTGCTCACACTGCCCTACGGGCTGTTCATTCTTGAAGCCGGGACGGTCAGCTCGCTGGCCGGGAGTTTCGGGCTCGCGGTCGCCGCTGCGCTGCAGGCCGTCATCGCCAAACGCCTGGTCCAACCCGGCCCGGTCAGCGCAATGCCGCTCGAAACCGGCGCCGAACTGGCCCGGCTGGTCGTGTTCGGGGCGATAGTCGCCAGCATGTGCGGTGCCGCCCTGGCAGCTGGCTGGCTGACAATCGGCGGTTTCGCACCTCCGAACCTCGATTTCTGGACCGCCTTCGCAAGGAATTGGACCGGCAATGCGGTCGGCGCCGCAGCGGTCAGCCCCATCATCCTGTTGCTGCTGGCAAAAGACCGGGTCAGCCGTCGGCGCAAACGCAATGTGGCCCTGGTCTTTGTCATTCTCGCCGTGATCAGCCTTGTGACCTTTGTGGCAACCCGTGTCCACGCGCTCGAGGAGCGCAGGGAGAGCTTCGCGGCCTTGATCGCGGAAGATCACATTGCCCTGCAGGAGCGGATCAATAGTGCCCGCCGGCGTCTGGAGTCGCTGCACGCCTTGTTTGCCGCCTCCGAAACGGTTACCGCCGAGGAATTCGCCACCTATGTCGATATAGCGTTCAGCCAGTTTGACAGCACATCCTCGGTCCACTGGCTGGTCGTTGACGAGGCCGGCAGACGCCCGGAGCATGCCCTTCTGGACCCGCCGGGCGCGTTGAGGCCGGATCCGGGTCGCGGCATCCTGATCGCCTCGGACCGGCGAATCATCACGGACCACTATTTCGATGGTCTGCCCGAGCTGGTCGATACGGCCTTGCTGACGGGCCTGTTGTCCGCCACGCCCCTTTATGGCGCGGGTGATGAAGCGTGGATCGGGCTGGCACTGCCGGCTTTCAGTGATCGCGCGAGCCCGGCCACGCAGACCGACAGGCGACGGCAGCTGCAGGGTCTCGCCGTCGGGACCTTCCGGATCGAGGCAATCATCTCCCGAGCTTTCGCCCACGAAGGCACGGTTTACGATTTCCGCGTCAGCGGGTCGGACCCGAACGGGGACTATTCCTGGAGTCATGGTGGTTTCGACACCGACACTCCGCTGGCAGCCACGCTTGCCCTGCCGATCGGGGGGCAGATCTGGCAGATCGAATACGCCGCAACCGACCTGTTTCTGGCCAGGGAGCAGGACTGGGTGTCGTGGGCGGTGATCGTGGTCGGTTTCACATTCATCACCATGCTCAACGCGCTGGCCTTGCTGTCCACCGCCCGCACAGATCTGGTCCAGCGCCTGGTGGAAGAGAAATCGGCGGAAGCCCTCACCCTGTCGAACAACCTGTCCCTGGTGCTGGAACACGCGGCGGACGCTATCCTGAGTCTGGACGGCGACGGTCGGGGCGTACTGGTCAACCCGGCGGCCGCCAAACTGCTCGGCTATGAGCTTGATGAGCTGACCGGTGAAATCGTCCATGACATCATCCACCCGGTCGACATGCAGGGCCAACCGCACACCCGGGTCGACTGTCCGGTCTTCCAGACCAGCCCCGTCGTGTCGGGACAAAACAATATTGAACGCTTCCGTCGCAAGGATGGCAGCGACTTCTTCGCCGAGTATTCGACCGAAATCATCGAAGCCCCGGACGGCAGCCCCGTCGGCGCTGTGACCGTCCTGCGCGACATCACCGCCCGGATGGAAGTGGAAGCGGATCGCGAGCGCTTCATAGAACAGCTGACCCGCGCAAATGAGGAGCTTGAACGATTTGCCTTCGCGGCCAGCCATGACCTTCAGGAACCGCTGCGCCTGATCTCCAACTTCACCGGACTTCTGGCCAGCCGGCATGGCGACAAGCTGGACGAAAACGGCCTCACCTATCTGCGCCACACCCTCGACGCGACGGCGCGCATGCAGGCATTGATCACCGACCTGCTCGCCTATGGTCGCCTGAACTCGGACGCCGACGTCATGAATTCCGATGTCGACCTCAACACCCTGGTTTCCAGCACCCTCGACACGCTGGGACCAGCCGTGCAAGCGGCGCGGGATCATGTCGAGGTCGGATCGTTACCGATTGTCCGCGGCAACCCTGCGAGGCTGGGCCAGCTATTGCAGAACCTGATCGGCAACGCCGTGAAATTCCAGCCCCCCGGCCAACAGGCCGAGGTCCGTATTTCGGCCCGGGAAATGGACGCGACCTGGGAAATTGAAATCGCCGACAACGGAATTGGAATCCGGCAGGACTATCGGGAACAGATATTCAAACCGTTCAAACGACTTCATTCACCAGACGCCTATCCCGGCAGCGGATTGGGCCTCGCCATCTGTCGAAAAATTGTGGCATCGCATGGAGGCGTGCTAACGGTATTGGACAATGACCCAGCCGGAAGCATCTTCCGCTTCACCCTGCCGAAAGTCCGCCCGGCAACGCCCGGCGACATCGCACCTGCATCGGGAACCCCTGCCTCATGAACCTGCCTCGTGCCGCCAACATCCTGCTAGTGGAAGACAATTCCGGCGACGAATTCCTGGTGCGTGATGCTTTCGGACGCGGCCGGGCACGACACCAGTTGGAGGTCGCCCGCGACGGGGAAGCCGCCCTGGATCGGTTGCGCGGGCTCGGCGAGCATTCCGAGAAGCAGGCGCCGGACCTCATCCTGCTGGATCTGAACCTGCCGAAGATCGATGGGCGTGACGTGCTGAAAACCGTCAAGAGCGACGCGACCCTTGCCAGTATTCCTGTTCTCGTCCTGACCACGTCCTCCGCACATTCCGATGTCACGGGGTGTTACTCGCTGCATGCCAACGCCTACCTCACCAAGCCGTTTGACGCGCTTGGCTATGAGGAAATCGTCGAGGCGGTGGAGAATTTCTGGTTCGCGACCGCGGTCCTGCCGCCACACGAGCAGGCCCGGCGCTGAGTTCGGCTTAAATCTCGTCCACTATGTGGACTGACCATCTGGACGCGGACGGAAGGCCGTCTATGGTTCTGGCATGACAGCCCTTCTCCTATCCGGCCTCCTCCTGCTGACCGGCGTACAGGACGCGCCGCCTGCCGATGTGCAACTGGCGCCCCAGGTCGAATTCCAGACGCCGGAGGAACGCCTCGCCGAGCGGCTGGATGCGCTCGCCAGAGCCAGCCAGCAAGACGCGCCGCCATTGATTGATGAAATCCACGCCCTGTGGGCCCATTCCGGCAGCGACACGGTATCATTGCTGATGGACCGCGGTCGCTTGGCTGAACAGGCCGAAAACACCGATATCGCGGCCCGCATGTACGATCATGTGACCCAGCTTGCTCCGGAGTTCGCAGAAGGTTGGCTCGCCGCCGGGCGCATGGCCGCCCAAGCCGAGGACTGGGGCTACGCGCTGGAAACACTGAATACCGCGCTGACCCTGGAGCCGCGTCGCTACGACGCCTATCTGACGATTGCCCGCCTCCTGGAACGGGCCAATGAACTTGATGCTGCGCTGGAAGCCTATCAGGACGCACTGGAAATCTTTCCGGCCCACCCTGGTGCCATCGAGGCGCGGGACCGGCTGCTAGCCCTGCAGGCCGGCCGGGCGCTCTGACCGGTGTCGCCTTTCCTGACGCTTCTTGCTGTCGTGATCACCGGCTTGCTCGGACTGACCGGCCTCGCGGTCTGGCGCGCGCAACGGATCATCGCCCGGATCGAAAGCCGTTTCCCGCCGAGCGCCGACTTCGTCACAGTCAACGGGACCCGCCTTCATCTCCGCCAGACGGGCCCGGCCACCGGGCCGGCCATTCTTGTGCTGCACGGGGCGGCATCCAACCTGGAGGAACCCTATCTCGCGCTGTCGGGCGTTTTGTCCGACGAGCGCGTCATCTGGCTCGACCGCCCCGGGCTGGGCTGGAGCGACCGTCCCGCCGGCGACTGGAATCCGGAACGCGAGGCGAGTCTGATCGCCGACCTGCTCGACACGCTGGATACCGGCCCGGTCACCGTGATCGGACATTCCTGGGGCGGAGCGATCACACTGCGACTGGCGTTGGACCATCCCGGACATGTCGCCGGGATCGTGTTGGTCGCGCCGGCCCTGTCGGCCTGGATCGGCGATGCTGCCTGGTTCAACGCCGCCAGTTTCTGGCCGGTCCTGGGTCCGTTGATCACCTGGCTGATTGTACCGCTGACCGGTGAGCGTCAGGCCGCCAGTGGCGCGGTCAAAGCCTTTCATCCCGAGCCGATGCCGGATGGGTATATTGAGGCATCGGCACTTCCCCTGCTGTTGCGGCCACGCAGCTGGCAGGCCAATTCGCGCGACATGATGCAGGTCAACCATCATCTCGACGCCCAGGACGGGCTTTACGGGACGATCACCCAGCCGACCGTGATTCTCGCCGGCAAGGCGGACACGGTCCTGTGGTCGCACCGCCATGGCGGCATGGCCGCCCAGCGCATGCCGCGTGCGAGCCTGCGCTGGATCCCCGGAGCCGGCCACAACCTCCACCACCATCATCCCGCCGCCGTGCATGATGCCGTGGCTCAAGTGCGTCGGCAGGCGGCGGAGTAGCAACCAATTGCCGCGTTGACTGGCCCAACCGCTTGAGGCTGACGGGGGCTGGAACTAGTCTCCCGCTCCGTCCACCTGAAAGGCTTCCCCCATGGCATTCATTGATCCCGCGAACGAGACCCACAGCGACCAGTCCGACGCCATCGGCGGCGCGGCGCGCGAGCAGCTGAAGGCCTTCGTGGCCCGCATCGAACGGCTTGAGGAAGACAAGGCCAATGTCATGGCCGACATGAAGGAAGTTTACGCCGAAGCGAAATCCTCCGGCTATGACACCAAGATCCTTCGCAAGGTGATCGCCCTGCGCAAGATCGACCGCCATGAGCGCCAGGAAGCCGAAGCGTTGCTGGAACTGTATCTCGGCGCCGTCGAGGGCTAGACTGGCGGCCTCACCCGGAGGCTCGCTTGGTTCGCAAGATCGACGAGAAGAAAACACGGCGCGCCTTGCGGCGGCTCGAACGGGCCCGCAAGGCCGCCGAGGATTCCGGTATCGAGACCCCGGACCTGTCCGAATGGGAAGGCGAATTCCTCGGTTCGCTGGAAGAACGACTGGAGAAATTCGGTTCCGCCTTCAATGACCCCGACAAGGGCAATACCGACGACGCCCTGTCGGCTCGCCAGGCGCTGAAGCTCCGCGAAATCGAGAAGAAGGCCAAGGGCAAGGCCCGCAAGCCGATGTCGCGTGGCAATGGCTTCAAGCGCAAGGACGACCGTCCGAGACCGCGCAGTCGCGACATCCATGACGATATTGACAGTCCGCAAGAAACCCCCGCCGCTTCACCGTCTTCGCCGCGTCAGGACCGCCCTGCGCCGGAAACATTGCGCGCCGGTTTCCGGGTGATTCCGGGCGGTGGCGGTTCGTCCGACGATTAGCAATTCGTTCAGGGTTAACCCGACTTCCACGCGCACGCCGCCCGGCGCGCGCCTATCCTGTGCCTCTGATTTGAACAGGATGGACGCGATGTTTCAGGATGTAGATGTGTTTGGCCATCACGAGCAGGCGCTCTTCGACGCGCTCGACACCGCCTCACGCGAGGGCCTGGCCACAGCAGAGGGGCGGGCGGCCTTTGCCGACGGCATGACCGCACTGGACCGCCTGGTCGACGACCGCGAGACGCGCCTCTACACGCCGCTTGCCGCTGACCCGCTGACCCGTGACTATGTCACCCGGCTCGACGGCCAGATCCACGGACTAAGCAGCCGGATCGACATCCTGCGCCTGCATATCGAGCTGGGCCTGATGGCGGACAATGACACCGACACGAATCTCGACACATCCCTCCACCGGCTGGTCCGGCAATTGCGCGCCCGCTTCCGCCGCGAGGCGACCCTGCTGCCGGTCTATGCCGGATGGCTGGACCGGACCGCCGACCGCCTCGCCGCCGCTGGCTGAATGAGGGCGGGCAGTGTTTGCCCGCCTTCCCCATTGCCTCGATCTGACATGAAAACGGGCCGGCGCGCATGGCAGCGCCGGCCCGTGCCGTCCCCCGCCCCGCAGGGCAGGCCTCCTCCCGTGGCGGGGAGGCTTTTTTCGTTTGATCAGCCGGCGGCGCGGACGCCGTCCACATCCAGCTCGTACTCGCGGACCTTGCGATACAGCGTCGAGCGGCCGACTCCCAGACGTCGAGCGACTTCACTCATACGTCCGGCATAGGTCTCGATCGCGAACTCGATCAGATCGCGCTCGATGTCCTCGAGCGAACGCAGATGCCCGCCCTCGTCCATGATATCGACCGGGCCCAGATCATCGGCAGCCGCGCTGTCGCCAGCTGCCGCCACCTGGGCGATCCCGGACAATGCTCCGGTATCCGGCATCTCGCCGATCTGTGGCGTCAGGCCGGAGATCTGGGGGAAGTCTTCCGGCTTCAGATGGTCATCATCCGACAGGACAACGGCGCGGAAGACCGCATTCTCCAACTGACGGACATTGCCCGGCCAGTCATAGGTCGACAGCAGCGCATGGGTCTCCGGTGCCGCGTCCTGGATCGATTTGTTTTCCTGGGCGTTGAACCGGCCGATGAAATGGCGGACCAGGGCCGGAATGTCATCCTTGCGCGAGCGCAGGGATGGCACCTCGATCGGAAACACGTTGAGGCGATAGAACAGGTCTTCGCGGAAGGCCCCTGCCGCGACCTGCTCGGCCAGGTCACGATTGGTCGCCGAGATGATGCGGACATTGACCTTCACGGGGCGCTTGCCACCGACCGGGTCGACCTCGCCTTCCTGGAGGGCGCGCAGCAGCTTGACCTGCATGTCCAGCGGCAGTTCGCCGATCTCGTCAAGGAACAGGGTGCCGCCATCGGCCTCCTGGAACTTGCCCATATGCTTGCCGACGGCGCCGGTGAAGGCCCCCTTCTCATGGCCGAACAGGGTCGACTCGACGAGGTTTTCCGGGATCGCCCCGCAGTTCACGGCGACGAACGGACCACCGGCACGCTTGGACGCAGCCATGATCGATCCGGCGACCAGCTCCTTGCCGACGCCGCTTTCGCCCGTGATCAGGATCGGAATATCGGACTGTGCAGCGCGCTCACCCAGACGCACCACCTGCCGCATCGTCGGCGCACCGGCGATCATGTCAGCAAAGCCCAGCGTGCCTTCGGCCTTGCGGCTGAGACGCTTCACTTCACCCGACAGGTTCTGCACCTTGAGCGCGTTGCGGATCGACACCGTGATGCGTTCCGGGCTGGCCGGCTTCACGAAGAAGTCGGCGGCTCCGGCGCGCATGGCTGCCACAACGGTCTCGATACCACCGCTTGCCGTCAGGACAATGACCGGGAGGTCCGGCTGTTTGCGTTTGACCGCCTCCAGCGTTTCCATCCCGTCCATGCCCGGCATGATCAGGTCCAGCAACATGACATCCACCCCTGGTGATGCCACGCGCTCGAGCGCCGCCTCGCCGCTTTCCGCGGTCTCGGCCCGATACCCCTGCTTCTCGATCACCGCCTGAAGGAGGCGGCGTTGCGTCGGATCGTCATCCACGATCAGAACTGATTTCACCATCACCCACGCCTTTTCGGTCGCATTGTTATTTCGCCGGGCCTTTTGGCCTCACCGCTCTTTCAAGCGGGGCGTCTATGCGAACCGTTATGGGACACTTGTCTAAATTTGACGTTTAAGAGACGGCAACGAGCGGTTAAGCATAAGGCTCAAGACCTGCTTAACGTTCGGAACGGGAGTGGCATTCGCCAACGACATGGCTGTCTCGCAAGGATCACAGACCCGCTGGCCATTTGCGCGCCATGACGTCTTCGCCGGACTGGCAGAGCCTCACCGCATGCGCGTGATCCGGTCCCTGCCGGGCATGATCGTCTGGCCGGCCATGATGTTCGCCCTGATCTATGGCGCGCAACTGGCAACCATTATCGGCTGGGCCATGGCCGGTGGACCGGCAACCGGCCTGAACGAGGGCGGCGCAACATTCCTTGGCATCATCCTCGGGTATGCCGGCCTGGCGGTTGTCATGTGGGTCTGGATGAAGCGCTACAAGGTGCACCGGCCGGTATTCAGCATTTTTCCCCTGCGTTTCACCGATTTTGTCGCGGCGGCGCTGACCATCATCTTCATGGTATTTATCGCCAGCCCGCTGACACTCAGCTTCCACGAATTCGCGATGAGCAACCCCGACATGACCCTGTCCGGCGGTGCCTCGCGGGACGACCTGTCCAATGTTGATGACTTTGCGGGAGCCGGGGCCAGCCTGTGGCTGGTCATCGGCCTGACCCTGATAGCCGCGCCGATCGTCGAGGAAATCCTGTTTCGCGGCTGGATGCTGCCGATGATGATGGCGCGCGGTGTGCCGGCATTTTTCGCGATCATCATTTCGGCACTGGCCTTCGGCCTCGTCCACATCACCCAGGGCCTGCTGGTCATGACATCGACCTTCTTCCTGGCCCTGGCGCTGGGCGCGGCCCGGGTGTGGACCGGACGGCTGGCGGCACCGATCCTCGGACATGTCGCCAATAATGCATGGGCCGTATTCGCCGTTCCCTATCTGATATCCCTCGCTCCCGCGACCGGCGGCAATTGACGGCGCCGCCCCCCGGGGCTAGCGCTAGCTGATGAGCCAAAAAGCCGCGTCCTCCCCCCGCCCGCCTGCCCCGCTTGTCCAGTTCAATGGTGACCGTCCGCCGTCACCCGACTGGTTTGTCAAAGCTCTCGCCGTTGCGACCGATACCGGATCCGTAACCGTCGAGGGCGCCACCATCTGCTGGAAGGCCTGGGGCACACGCGGTGCACCCGGTCTGATCCTTGTTCATGGCGGGGTCGCCCACAAGGACTGGTGGGACAGTATCGCGCCCTTCCTCGCCGACACCCGCCGCGTCGTCGCGCTTGACCTCTCGGGCATGGGCGACAGCGATCACCGCGACCGCTACCGCATGGAGACCTATGCGCTGGAAGTCCTCGCGGCCGGCGAAGACGGCGGCGCGTTCGAAGCGGGCAAGCCCTTCGTCGTCGGTCATTCATTCGGCGGTTTCGTATCGCTGGCCACAGCCATGGAGCATGGCGAGCGCCTCGCGGGCATCGCGGTTCTCGACAGCCCGATCCGGCCCAGCGAGGAACAGCGTCGCTCCTCCCCGCCCTCACGCGGCGGCATGATCTACAACGCCTTCGAAGCCGCCCTGGCGCGCTTTCGCCTGTTGCCGGAACAGGACTGCGACAACGCCTTCCTGCTTGACCACATTGCCCGGCAATCGCTGAAACCTGTCACCCGTCCTGATGGAACATCCGGCTGGACCTGGAAGTTCGATCCGAAACTCTGGGACAAGCTGGACTATAACCGCCCGCCACCGGCCGATATCGTCGGCGCACTGAAGACACGCATCGCGTTGTTCCGTGGCGCCAAGTCGCGCCTGGTGACCGACGAAGTCTGGGGCTTCATGCGGGAGACGTTCGGGCCGGAGACCACCATGGTCTCGATCCCGCAGGCCGAGCACCACCTGATCCTCGATCAACCGATTGCAGTCGCTGCCGCGCTGGAAGTGTTGACCGGTCCGGGCTGGGGTTGAACGAACCTGTAGCCCGACCGCACGGCCTCAGTGCTCGGGGTGACGCCGGATTTCCTGTGCCACATCATCAGGCAGCTCGTCCGGCGGCGGTGTGGTTGCCTTGCGGAAACCCGAAACGACAGCCGCAATCACCACCAGGGCGATCCAGACGCCGGCGACCTTCAGTCCGATCGGCCAAAGATGGTCGAACTCGAGCGCCCCGAAATTGAGATATTCCCGCCCGGCCAGGCCGACAAAGACCAACAGGGCAATGGCACCGGACCAAAGGGCAAAGGGAATTCGCATGCGACGCTCCGAACTGGTTGCAGCACGGCCAGTCTAGGACAGGCGGATTCCTACAACCACCCCTTTTGTCGGGCAATACGGGCCGCTTCGATCCGGTTGCTCGCGCCCAGCTTGCCGATGGCGCTGTGCAGGTAATTGCGCACCGTGCCGCGGGCCAGGCCAGACGCCTCGGCGATGGCATTGCTGTCGAGGCCGGCCTCCGCCAGCCGCAACAGACGGCGCTCGGCATCGCTCAGCGGATCGGCCTCGTCCCAGGCGCGGGCGGCCAGCTCCGGCGCGATCACCCGCTCACCGGCGGCGACGCGGCGGATGGCGCCGGCCAGATCGGCCGACGGCCCGTCCTTGAGCACGAAGCCGGCAACGCCCGCCTCCATCGCCCGACGCAGATAGCCGGGACGGTCGAAAGTGGTGACGATCAGGACGCGGGTGGCCATCTCCTCGCGGCGCATCAGGGCGGCCAGTTCGAGCCCGGTCATGTCCGGCATCTCGATATCGGTCAGCAACACATCGGGCTTGTGGCGACGCACCAGCTCGTGCGCTTCGCGGCCATTGGCAGCGAGGCCGACCACCGCAATGTCGCTTTCCAGACCCAGCAGGGTCGACAGCGCGTCACGCAGCAGCGTCTGGTCCTCGGCGATCACCACCTCAATCATGACCACCTCCGGCCCAGGGCAGCGACGCCTCGACACAGCTTCCCGAGCCCGACGGGCCCGGCCCGACACGCAAGGCTCCGTGCAGCGACCTCAAACGGGCATCCAGCCCCGACAGTCCGCCGCCAGCGGGATTCGCCCCACCGACACCATCGTCAATAATGTCGAGACAGGCATGGGCACCATCACGGCGAAAGGTCAGCAAAACAGATCCGGCTTCGGCATGACGCAGGATATTGGTGACCGCCTCGCGCACGACCATGGCCAGAGCCGTTGAGGCGTCCGCGGGAAGTCCGCCAGTCTGGTCAGCACCGCTCACCCGGGCAGTGACGCCGGCATCGCGCAAGCGCTGGACAGCATCGGCCAGGGCGTCGGCCAGTGACCGGCCGCGCAGGCCGATCACGGCCTCACGCACTTCGGCGAGGGCATCGCGGGAAATGGTCTGGATCGCCTGCAATTCGGCCTTCGCCCGGTCCTGGTCCTGATCGATGAGCTTTTCGGCGATCTCGGCCTTCAGCGTGACGACCGAGAGTGTGTGTCCCAGGAGGTCATGCAGGTCACGGGCGATACGCTGACGCTCGGCCTCGGCTGCCGCATGGGCGGCTCGGGCCTGGGTCTGGCTGGCCTGCGCGGCCTGGCGCTCATTGCGGGCTGCAATGGCGGAACCGCCGGCGGCCATCGCGACGAGACCCAGAAATCCTAACGCCATCAGTGGTGTCGGCGCGAACATCATCATCGCGGCGGCACCGGATACCGATACCGCGGCGAGGGCCGCCCAGACCGGCGCCGTGAAACGCAGCCGCCCCAGCATGGCGGCGGCGAAGACCAGGTAGACGCCGCCCCCCGGGGTCTGCGGCAGGAGGACCAAGCCGAGCAACACGGCCACAAGGGCGGCGGGATAGACCGTCCAGTCGAGCCGACGCATCGCAAAGATGTAGACCGCGATAAAACCGGCCATCGCCGCCAGCGAGACCGCTGCCTCGACCGGTTCGGGTGGCGCGTAAAACCACCCGAAGAAGAACATGCCCAGATAGAGGAGATGGATCCAGGGCCGGTTCGGCGATGTCAGCTCGCGCACGGTGATCACGGTCTTCGCCTTCCTCAGCCCGGCATCGCCAGCATGCGGCGAAAGCGGTTCGACTCCCAAGAAAGCCCGGCAGCGGCGAGAAGGTAAAGCCCGCTGACCACCATCGGGATGGCGACAAGGCTGATCTCGGGCAGGCCGAAGAAGATCGCCGTCACCGCCGCAACCCTTACAATGGCGTGGATGAGGCAGACCCGGCTGGCATAACCCCAGCCAATAATCGGCCAATGCAGCGCCATGCCGATGGCGAGGGTCAGGGGGGCCGCCTGCGGCGCGGTCCAGATGACGATCATGTGGACAGGCCAAAGCAAGTTGATGGCAACAATGGCGGCGGTCGTGACCCCCGACAAGGGCGACTTGGCCTTCATGAAGGGAGACTTGAACATACCCTGCAGGAGAACGCCGAGCGGGAAGATCGCACCGGAGAACATGGCGGCCGTGTAGGCCCATTGGGTCGGCTCCATGTAGAGGCCCGCAATGGCGAGGCCGGCCCAGTATACAGCGCCTGCAACGGGCAGCGACACGCCACCGCCGGCAGCCGCACTGTAGCGGCGGCGCTCATTGAGGAATTGGGTTGAAAGGTCGGTCATGCCTGGGCTCCTTGCCTGTCTTGTCTGCCAGCACATTGGCCCGGCCCCGGCGACGACGGCAGTAGCAGGCGTCACCGATCGGACATGACAGGTGTCACCTGCGGCATATGGCGCTGGCATCTTGGCGGGACATTCAACGCGTGCTATCCGCTCGAAATCCAGTTTTGACGGAGGCACGCAACCGATGGCGTCTGATTATGTTCGTGGCGAAATGAATATCGCCTCCCAGAAATCCACGTTTGACGGTTTCATCGCGGTCACCGTCTGGGGCAGCCTGCTGACCATCGTCACCGTGCTCTACCTCACCCTGGCCTTTGCCGTGGGTATGGACTGGATGGTTTCGCTGATCGCCACCGCGATTGTCGGCGGCGTGCTCGGCCTGGCGCTGGGCATGAAGACGTCCTGGTATGTCACCGTGGGTGGCCTTTTCGTCTTCGGCCTTGTCTGTGGCGGCCTCGTTCAATTGTTCGGTATGGCGTTCGGCGGCTGATTTCCTCGCCGGATCTTCGCACTGCACAATTCTTCCCGACTTCGGTCTAGAAATATCCCGGAGGGGCCTTCCCCTCACGGGAGAATTCGCGCATCCTCGCCGCATCAAGCCAAAAGCGGCGGGACGAAATGCGAATTGCCATTCTGAAAGAACGACATGCGGGCGAGACCCGCGTGGCTGCCACCCCTGAAACCGTCAAGAAGTTCGTGGCCGCCGGCCACGAGGTTGCCATCGAGAAAGGCGCCGGACTGACCGCCGCCGTCACCGATGAGGCCTTTGCCGACGCAGGTGCGAAAGTCGGCACCGCAGCCGCAACACTCAAGGGCGCCGATGCGCTGTTCGCGGTACGCAGCCCGGACGAGGCCACGCTGGCCAAGCTGAAGGGTGTTCTGCTGGTCTCCCATCTCAGCCCGCACGGCAATACCAAGATGGCAGAAGGCCTGGCCAAGGCCGGGATTGACGCGCTCGCCATGGAATTCGTGCCGCGCATCACCCGCGCGCAAGCCATGGACGCCCTGTCCTCACAAGCCAATCTCGCCGGCTATCGCGCCGTGATCGAAGCTGCGGAACTTTATGGCCGCGCCTTCCCGATGATGATGACGGCGGCCGGTACGGTTGCCCCAGCCAAATCCTTCGTGATGGGGGTCGGCGTCGCCGGCCTGCAGGCGATCGCCACGGCGCGCCGCCTCGGTGCCATTGTCACCGCTACCGATGTCCGCCCGGCGGTAAAGGAACAGGTCGCCTCGCTGGGCGCGAAATTCATCGCCGTCGAGGATGACGAATTCAAACAGGCTGAGACCGCCGGTGGTTACGCCAAGCAGATGTCACCGGAATACCAGGCCAAACAGGCCGAGCTGGTGGCCAGCCATATCGCCAAGCAGGACATTGTGATCACCACCGCCCTGATCCCGGGCCGCCCGGCCCCGACCCTGGTCACGAAAGCCATGGTCGAGACCATGAAGCCGGGTTCGGTGATCATCGATCTCGCCGCCCCCAATGGCGGCAATTGCGAACTGACCAAGGTCGACGAGGTCGTCGAGCACAAGGGCGTCAAGATCGCCGGCTATGGCAATCTTGCCGGCCGCCTCGCCGCCGACGCCTCGGCGCTTTATGCCAAAAACCTCGCCAATCTCCTGCCGCTCCTCGTCAATGAAGAGAACGGCCTCGCCCCGCACTGGGATGATGAAGTTATCCAGGGCATGGCGCTGACCAGGGACGGCGAAGTCGTGCATCCGACGCTGGTGAAGGAAAGCGCGTGACGCCCAATTATAGCCTTCTGATTGCGCTTG
Source organism: Maricaulis sp. (assembly GCF_048268525.1). Lineage (GTDB taxonomy): Bacteria > Pseudomonadota > Alphaproteobacteria > Caulobacterales > Maricaulaceae > Maricaulis. Next base: position 101,943 of record NZ_JBLWVH010000004.1, read on the forward strand.
TTGCCATCTCAACTTTTGTCTCTGCGGCAATGTTGGGGCTCGTTTACGCGCCTGGATGGACTCTGCTGATCGCTACCCTTTTTTTGGTCTTGTTCGGGATATGCGGGTGGCGCTATGCGGAAAAACCTGATCGCTTTCCCTCGGTTCCAACGCTGACACCTCGGAAGCGGGCAGCCGCTTTTACAAGCCTTGTGGCGGCGCTGTTGCTCCCAGTTCACCTCTACCCGGTGACTCTCGTGTTCGTTGCTCATGTGGACGACTGGTCGGATTGGGCCGCGATCCCGCTCATCGTGGCCTTTAGCCTGATATTGGGCGTTGGGTTAGGCCAACTATTCCAACCGAAAACCAACAACAATGGAGCCACCTATGGAAGCCGTTGATCCCGTCATCTTCCGCCTGGCGATTTTCGTCCTGGCGGTTTTCGTGGGCTATTACGTCGTCTGGTCGGTGACCCCGGCCCTGCACACACCGCTGATGGCCGTTACCAATGCCATCTCCTCGGTCATCATCGTGGGCGCCCTTCTGGCCGCCACGGCGACCGCGACCGGTGGCGGTGATGCTGCAGCGACGGCCGAAGCCGCCGGCGGTGCCGGCTTCTCGCGCGGGCTGGGCTTTGTCGCCATCATCCTCGCCAGCGTGAACATATTCGGCGGCTTCCTGGTCACCCAGCGCATGCTCGCCATGTACAAGAAGAAGGAGCGTCAGCCATGATGAAGCCGCTGATACTCCTGTCTGTCCTTGCTGCCGGCATTTCGGGCGCCGAAGCCCAGAACCAGCCACAACCCCAGACCCGGACAGCTTTGCCGACCCTGCGCAATCCGGCCATCCTCCGGCGCCAAGCGGTGCAGGGGGAAGAGCCGGACGACGATGAGCAGGCGGACGGCTCTGGCTCGACGACCATCGATCGGCGAACACTTGAGCTTTACCAGGAGGCACAAGAAGCCGAACGGCGCCGCAACGCTCTGCCCCGACCTCGCTTTTATGACGTCGAGTGCGGCAACGTCACCGAATTGCAATTGGACGTGATGGAACTCCGCATCACCTGCGATCGCTATGATCCCTACGGGCAGAATTACTACATCCTCTGGCTCGACGTCGCCGATCTTCCACCGCAGGACAGTGGCGGAAACGAGATTCGCCACTGGCGGGCCGAGCGCCTGATCGAGGCCGTCAATATCAGCCGCAACGATCCCAATGCCCATTTAACGCTACGGATCGGCCCCCTGGATATGCGAAGCGGATCCACGATCCGCGACCTCAGCGGCTACACGATCCGCTACTCCGACTAACCGCCACAACTCGCAAGAGAGCGCCATGTCTGCAAATCTCGCCGCACTGCTCTACCTCGCCTCGGGGATCCTGTTCATCTTCGCGCTGCGGGGCCTGTCCAATCCGGAAACCGCGCGCCAGGGCAATTTCTTCGGCATGGCCGGCATGGCCATCGCCATTGTCACCACGCTGCTGGCGGTCAATCTGGACGGGGCCTCGATTGCCCTGATCATTGGCGGTGTGATGATCGGTGGCGGGATCGGGGCGATCATCGCCCGCCGCATCCCGATGACTGCCATGCCGCAACTGGTTGCCGCCTTCCACTCGCTGGTCGGACTGGCTGCCGTGCTGGTCGCCGCCGCGGCGCTGTTTGCCCCGGAAGCCTTCCACATTGCCGACGCGATGGGCGGGTTGAAACCCCTCTCCCTGTTCGAGCTGTCGGTCGGCTCGGCCATCGGAGCCATCACCTTCTCCGGCTCGGTGATCGCCTTTGCCAAACTGAACGGCAACATGTCCGGCGCGCCTATCCTGCTACCCGCCCGTCACCTGATCAATATCGCCATCGGCGCCTTCATCGTCATCATGGTGGCCTTCCTGATGGCCTCGGGCGGTGACGCCAAGACGGCCTTCTGGCTGATCACCCTGGCCGCCTTCGTGCTCGGCGTGACCCTGATCATCCCGATCGGCGGCGCCGACATGCCGGTCGTGGTGTCGATGCTGAACTCCTATTCCGGCTGGGCTGCCGCGGCGCTCGGCTTCACGCTGGAGAACACCGCCCTCTTGGTCACCGGCGCACTGGTCGGCTCGTCTGGCGCAATCCTGTCCTACATCATGTGCAAGGGCATGAACCGCTCCTTCATTTCGGTCATCCTGGGCGGGTTCGGCGAGAGCGGCGACGCCGCGGCTGCCGCCGGTCCGCAAGGCAATGCCAAGCAGGGCTCGGCCGAGGACGCGGCCTTCGTGATGAAGAATGCCGGCAAGGTCATCATCGTGCCGGGCTATGGCATGGCCGTCGCCCAGGCCCAGCACGCCCTGCGCGAAATGGGCGACATGCTCAAGGCCGAAGGCGTCGACGTCGCCTATGCCATCCATCCGGTCGCCGGACGGATGCCCGGCCACATGAATGTCCTGCTGGCCGAAGCCAATGTCCCCTATGACGAGGTGTTCGAGCTGGAGGACATCAATTCCGACTTCTCCAATGCCGACGTGGCCTTCGTGATCGGCGCCAATGACGTCACCAACCCCGCTGCCGAGGACGATCCCGGCTCGCCGATCTATGGCATGCCGGTGCTGCAGGTCTGGAAGGCGCGCACCGTCTTCTTCATCAAGCGCTCGCTGGGCTCCGGCTATGCCGGCGTCGAAAACCCGCTCTTCTTCCGCGACAACACGATGATGCTGCTGGGCGATGCGAAGAAGATGACGGAGAGCATTTTGAAGGCGCTGGACTAGGGTGGACTACGGGTGCTGTCGATATTGAGACCGTTTACCGTCGGGGTCGTCACCGCCTTTGCCTTGGTCGCCCTCGCCTTGATCCATGCCTACTGGGCGTTTGGCGGGCTATGGCCGGCACAATCCGAACCCGCTCTCGTCAACACGGTTGTGGGGATCACGCACGCGCAGACCATGCCGCCACGCCTGATCACCCTCACCGTTGCCGCTGCTCTGTTCGCCGCCGGCGGTCTGGCATTCGTGCGTGGTATCCTGGGGTGGAAGGCCGTCATACTGGTCCGACTGCCGCTTGCCGGCCTCGCAATCCTCTTCGCGATACGGGGCGTGATGGCCTACATGCCCGGCCCGCTCGCCAACGCCACCGAACCATTCGCCCAGTTGAACCTGTACGCCTACTCGCCCGGCATCCTTGTACTCTCGCTCGCCTTTGCCTATCTGGCGACAAGTCGGCGCTGACTGTGACGCAGTCAGCCGAGGTTCATCACTGAGCATGCAGGGTCATGACATGCTCGCCGAACTCGCCCTCGCCCTTGCAGGCCCCATCGCTGACGACTGCACCTTCAACGGCATCCCGCTTCATGGTGATGTCGAGATCGTGGACAGCTTCCCGGATATCCGGGTTCAGGTCGTCACCAGCTTTCCCGACCTCAAGGTCAAGGCCGTCACATCGTTCGCGGATGATTGCGGGGAGTGGGAATTCGTCGACAGCTTCCCGGACTTCACAATCCAGTTCGTGACCAGCTTCCCGGATATCAAGATCGAATACGTGTCGAGTTTTCCCGGGATGCCGTGAGGGGCTGGGTCGGGCACTCTCCATTTAGTCGTCATCCCACGGTCGCAGCACCGCCGCAATCCGGGGGCCCCCGTCCACCCTGTCGACAGAGACGCAAAGGTCCCCCGGATGCCCGCTTCGCGGTCCCCGTGGGAAGACGATGTTGATTGGTTGAGACGTTGCAAGGATGGAGACAAGGACCCAGCGGCCCTCACCGCACCCCCGCCAGACCCCGATAGATATAGCCGGCAAATTTCGGCGTCCGCGGCTCGTAATTCGCTTCCAGCCGATCAATGCGGAAGCCGCCTGCCTCGATCAGGCGGTCCATCGGGCGGGTCAGGTGACAGCCTCCTCCGGTGATCTTCCAGACCGGTTCCAGACGCAGCTGCCATTTTACCACACTCTCATCCGGTGCCAGACCATGCTCCATGAAGACAAGGCGACCGTCGGGTTTGAGCACGCGTCGCATCTCGGCGAGGGCGGCTTGATAGTCGGGGATTGTACACAGGGTGAAGGCCAGCAGGACCGTGTCGATCGATTTGTCCTCGACCGGCAGGGCCTCGCCGGGCGCGTCGATCAGTTCGACCGGGATGGACTGGGCGTCAATCGCCCGCCGCGCCTTGGTTCGCATGCCCTTGGACGGCTCGGCCCCGATGATCTGGCTGACCCGGCTCGCGTCGTAATAGGGCAGGTTCGGTCCCGACCCCATACCGACTTCGAGCACCCGGCCACTGGCTTCCGGCACCATGATCTTGCGGTGGTTGGCGACCGGTTTGCTGCCGCAGGCACAGGCAATGAGATTGGGCAGGATGCGCTCGCTGTAAAACCCCATGCGGGACCTCCTCAGGTGACCCCAAACACTCGCCCCAACGCCTGTGCCTGTCCATGCACGAAGATGTCAGACCGATCCGGCCCGCATTGACAGCCGCCGGGCCGTGCGCGAAACGGCGAGGCATGACCGAAACCATCCTGCCCTGTTCGCAAGCCCGCCAGATCATGTCGCGCCACGGCCTGATGCGGCGACTGGCAGCATTCACGCCGCGCTGGGTCGGCTCCATACCGCTCAACATTCACGGACCGGGGGCGGATATCGACATTGCCTGCTGCGCGACGGATGGACTGCCAGCGTTCAAAGCGGCGCTGATCGAGTTCAGCGCCAAATGGCCGGGCGCGACCGTCAGAGACAACCAGCATGCCGGCGAAGCCTCGATCATCGCCAGGCTGGAGATCGAGGGTGTCCCGGTGGAGATTTTCGGCCGCGAACGTCCGGTCGAGACCCATGAGAGCTATGTCCATTGGCTGGCCGAACACCGCCTGCTCGGGCTCGCCGAGGACCGGCTGCGGGTGGACGTGCGCCAAGCCAAGGCGAGCGGGTTGAAGACCGAGCCGGCCTTCGCCCGCTGTCTCGACCTGGGCGGCGACCCGTTTGTCGAATTGCTCAAGCTCGCCTCGCCCGGCGACGACGCTTTGCGGACCCTGATCAGCCGAGCCGGTTACGCGCCGCGCTAGCTGGCCCGGCTGACCGGTCCCGGATCATCCCCGGTCCGCAACCAGCCGGTGACTGACACTCGATGCGCCGCGACACCCGCCGTCACCGGCGTGACCTGGTGCGGTTGCGGAACCTTGAACAGGGACAGAGTATTACCGCGCGGGACAAAGCGCCCGGTGACATCACCCAGTGCTGTTTCGAACTGGAGCACGCCGCCCCATTTCTCCTGCCAGCCCTCGCTCAGTGTCAGGACGAAGGCTGCGACCCGGTTCTTGCCCGGATTGCCATCATCATGCGTGGTCAGGAAATGCCCGGCGCGATAGCGCGTCAGCTGGGCGTCGGCAAAGCTGATCTCCGGCGCCTCAAGGATCTGTCGCATCGGATCCAGGAAGTCGGCGCTGTTGAGGGCGGTGTAGAGGTCGGCCAGTACAGGCGCCTCATCGGCCAGCACACCGCCATGCCATTTGTCGTAAAGCGGATAGGTCTCGTAGAGATATTGAAAGCCCTCCGCCGCGCCCGCCTGGACTCGGCGATCAAATTCGGCCCGCTGCGCCGCTGGCATCGCGTCCATGGCCGCGGCGTCCAGATCAAGATGACGACCGCCGAGGCGGGTGACCAATGTCCAGCGCGGCACGGCATCCACCGCCTGCAGCAGGTCCGCATGGGCGTCGGCAGCCAGCGCCTGTGGCAGCTGGCAGCGCGTCGCCTGCCCCAGCGCATCATGGGCTTGTGCGAGCGTTTGCGTGGACAGATCGAACATTCAGGCCGTCTCCTTCGCGGGCAGTGTCCCAGAAGGTTGCGCCGGATTGAAGTGACCGATCAGCAATTCGTCCGGCTCAGGCGCAGCCGGCGCAGCGTGGAACGGCGGGGTCCAGCGCCAGGCGGGCGGGCTCGATGACCTCGCCGCACTCCACGCACCAGCCATAATCATCCTCGTCGACCCGGGCCAGGGCCGCGTCAATCCGGCGAACCTCGACCGCGCGGCGGGCATTGGCGGCCTTGGCCATTTCCTGAACCTGCATTGAATCGAGCCGCGACAGGCGCCCCACGGATTGCTGGTCGAGTTCGACCGGCTTGCGGTCGTCACGCGCGGCATCTGACAGGTCAAGCAATTCCTGGCGCAGGGCCATCAGCTTGGTTCGGGCGTCTTCACTGCTCATGCGTGTTCACCCTTGTGTGCTTTTGCAACACGGGCAGTATCGGCCTGAACCTGACCGGCGGCCAGCCGATTGAACATCAGTCTTGCAGCGAGCGGAGTCCCAGCCATGCGCGACCATTTTCTTCAACTCGCCGACTACAATGCCTGGGCCAACCGGCGTATCTATGCCGCCGCGCGGGATGTGGGCGAGGAAGCCCGAAGCCGCGATATCGGAGCCTATTTCAACTCGCTGCAGGGCACACTGGCCCATATCCTCGTCGCCGACCGCCTGTGGCTGGCCCGTCTGATGTCGCAGCCCGCGCCGCATGCAAGCCTCGATGAGACGCCGACGGCGGACTTTGAAGCCCTGTGGACCGCGCGGCAGGAGCAGGACGACGCTACACGCGGCTTCATCTCCGGCCTGACCGACACCGCCATCGCCGAGGACTTCAGCTACAAGGACATGTCGGGCACGGATCGCACCCTGCCCCGCCGGATCATTCTCACCCACATGTTCAACCACGCCACCCATCACCGCGGGCAGGCGCATCATCAACTGACCCAGCTGGGCCTCGCAGACCCGCCACCTCTCGACCTGCCCTATTTCGTGCTCGACCTGGTCTGATCCAGCCGTTGGGGGGACGCCGCACTGCCCAATGCCGGTAGCCTCGCGCCACCGCTCTGATTAGGCTCCGCCGGATATATGACAGGGGGCATCATGTCCGAGACCATTCTCGAACTTTCCAACGTATCGAAGACCTTCGCTGGCAAACCGGCTGTGCGCGACGTCAGTTTTGGCGTCCAGCGCGGTCGGATCACCGGCTTTCTCGGTCCCAATGGCGCCGGCAAGACGACCAGCCTGCGCATGTCACTGGGCATTCTCACCCCCGACAGCGGCTCGGTCAGCCTGTTCGGCGGCAAGCCGCGACCGGCGGCCCTCGACCGGGTCGGCTTCCTGCCGGAAGAGCGCGGCATTTACCGCAAGATGAAGGTGATCGACGTGATCACCTTCTTTGCCCGCCTAAAGGGTGTCGGTGCGGCCGAGGCCCGCAAGCGCGGCCTTGCCATGCTGGAAGAGTTTGAGCTGCCCGGCGTCGCCGAGAGCAAGGTGAAAACCCTGTCCAAGGGCATGGCCCAGAAGGTCCAGATCATCTCGACCCTGGTCCACGAGCCGGAGTTCATCATCCTCGACGAGCCTTTCTCGGGCCTCGACCCGGTCAACCAGAATGCGCTGGAACAGATTGTCCGCCGCCAGGCCGAGGCCGGACGGACCGTCCTGTTCTCGACTCATGTCATGGAACATGCCGAGCGCCTGTGTGACCAGATCGTGCTGGTCGCCAAGGGCCGCAAGGTCTTCGATGGCAGCGTCAAGGAAGCGCTGGGCGAGGTTCCGCGCCGGGTGACCGTCGAGGCCGCGTCTGACCATGACCTGTCTCAGCTACTTGCCGGCAAGGGTGAAATTGCCCGCGGCGAACCCGTCGACGGCAATGCGGTCTGGACGATCGATCTCGCCAGCGGCATCGACGCCCAGGACGTGCTGAAGGCCTGCGTCGATGGCGGCGTGAAACTGGCCCGCTTCGAGCCGGTGCGCGCGCACCTCCACGACGCCTTCGTCCATCTCGTCGGCGCCAGCGCCACTGCCAACGCCGAAACGGAGGCCGTGTGATGCGCGCCATCTATCTCATCGCTCGCCGCGAGTTCCTCTCCTATGTCGCCACCTGGGGCTTTTGGCTGTCGCTCGCCTCGGTGCCGATGTTCATGGCGCTGGGCATCGGCATGCCGATCCTGATCGAGAACTCCCAGCCGACTCGCTATTACGTCCTCGTCGACGAGACCGGTGGTTCGCTGGAAGCGGCCATCGAGGCAGAAGCCGAAGCCAGTCGCGCCGAAGCGCTGATACGGACGCGGGAAATGGCCCGCGACATGTTCGGCGACAACCCGCAGATCGAAGCCGCACTGGCCTCGCAACCGCAATTGTCGGACGAACGCTATGTCCGCGTTGATGTCGGCCAGACCGAGCTTGACGCCCTGCGCCCCTATCTCACCAACAACGCAACGTTTACCGCCGCCGACGGAGAACACAGCTTGTTCGCTGCAATCTACCTGCGACGCGGTGCCGATAGCGCGATCGAGATCGATTATTGGAGCGCCAATATCTCGGACGGCGGTCTTCGCTCTCAGATTCGGACTTCACTGCGAAACCACATGCAGACCCAGTATCTCATTGATGCCGGCGTCAACCCGCAGCTGATCGAAACGGCCGAAGACCTGTCGCCCGTTGTCCGCGAACTCAATCCAGAACGAACCGGCGACACCGCCGAGGTAACGGCTGCCGAGCGCATCCCGCTCGTTGTCAGCGCGATGACCGCATTTGGCCTTTGGGTCATCATTTTCTCTGTTGTCAACATGCTGTTGAGCGCCATGATCGAAGAGAAGGGCAACAAGATCCTGGAAATGATGCTGGCTTCGACCCGGCATCATGAAATCCTGACCGGCAAGCTGCTCGGCGTCGCGGCGGTTTCAGCGACTTTGCTGGTTGTCTGGGGCGGTATGGGCCTGCTGGGAACGGTGGGCGTGCAGCAGCTTGCAGCCTCCACCGACATGCCGATAGCCGAGATCCTCGCCGCCGTCCTTGACCCCGGCCTGTTACTTCCGGCGCTGGGCTATTTCATCATCGGTTATCTGATGTACGGCGCAGTGTTCCTGGCCATCGGCTCGCTCTGTGAAACCCTGCAGGACGCCCAGACCCTGATGACCCCGATGATGCTGGTCATGATGGTCCCGATCTTCCTGGTGATGCTGGCGGTCGACTCGCCGGATTCCCCTGTCGTGGCGATTGCCAGCTGGGTGCCGCTATGGACGCCCTTCATCATGCTGGCGCGCCTGCCGCACGAAGTCGGCATGGTCGAAGTCGTTGGCACAACGGCCGCAATGATCGCCTTTGCCGCCTTCGTGATCTGGGTGTCCGGCGTCCTGTTCCGCATGGGTGCGCTCAACCAGGCCAACCAGGATACCGTGAAGGGCTGGTTCAGCCTTGGCGGCAAGAAGAAGCCGACCGAGGGCTGAGCCAGCCAATCCGGCCGCCCTTCGGGGCGGTCGGGTTTGCCCGGGACGCGAATGAACGGGGACACGTACCGTTTTTCGCGAGCGCCCCTCTACCCCCGCGCCTTTGGCGCAATCCCCACCCTAAACCGCTTGCCGGGAGACCGTCGTATCCGGGTCTTCAGGTCAAGGGCGCCCGGGTCACAGGCGATCTACCGACGGCCAGGGTTCGGCCGCCCAACCGGGAAGAAGGGCGCAAGGTCCGAATGGTTCAACATCCCGGGGCCATCTGAATCCCGGGCAAAAGGAAACCGCCGTGCCCGAGCGGACACGACGGTTTCACTTTACTCGCAATGAGGCCTGGCGACCCTAGCGGCGGGTGGTACCACCACGCTTGGCGATAAGCCCTTCGCGCTGCGCCCGCTTGCGGGCCAGCTTGCGCGCACGGCGAATGGCTTCAGCCTTCTGGCGAGCCTTTTTCTCCGAGGGCTTCTCGTAATGGTTACGACGCTTCATTTCGCGGAAAGTACCTTCCCGCTGCATCTTCTTTTTCAGCGCGCGGAGCGCTTGCTCCACGTTATTGTCGCGCACAACGATCTGTACGATGGCTCTCTCTCCATTAGGTTGGACGCGAGGGCCATTCCTCACGCCACTAGTTCGCCAGAGGCGGGGCTACTAGCAGGCCTGCGACCACGTGTCCACACTGTCAGCACACACGGGCGAGGTGACGAAGTCACTGCACTGGTCTAGACAGTTCGACATGATGGAAGCCGAAACCCTGCCCCGCTCCGTGAAGGATAGCACACGCGACGCGCTTTTAGAGTCGATTCTACCGTTGGCGGCCTTTGATGGCTGGACCAATGACAGTTTCGACCAGGCCGTCACCGATGCCGGCATCGATCGGGGTCAGGCCCTGCTGGCCTGCCCGCGCGGTGCGCTCGACCTGATCGTGCGCTGGTCAAGGCAGCTCGACCTCGCCGTGGTGGCCGCCGTCCGCGATGCCGATATCAGGGCGATGAAGATCCGCGAACGGGTCCGATTCGGGGTCATGGCCCGTCTGGAAGCCATCGGACCGCACGAAGAAGCCGCCCGTCGCGCCCGCGCCCGCCTGATGCTACCGGATGCCGCCAGCGAGGCCCCGCAGCTGCTGTGGGCCACCGCCGACACGATCTGGCGCGCCATCGGCGACACCTCGACCGATGTGAACTTCTATTCCAAGCGCACCATACTGGCCGGTGTCTATGGCTCGACCCTGTCGACCTGGCTGAACGAGGCCGATCTGGAAAAGACCGAGGCCCAGGCCTTCCTCGACCGCCGCATCCAGAATGTGATGGATTTCGAGAAGACCAAGGCCAATATCGCCAAGCTCACCGCCGACCTGCCCGACCTCGCCGGCCTGCTCGGCAAGCTGCGCCACGGACCGGGCCCGCGGGTCTAGCGATCGTCCTGCGACCAGCGCGGTGAGTGGAACCAGGTGTCGTGTGCCGGGACCTGGACATAGTCCCGCTCGGGCCAGCGCAGGGCTGTGAGGTGGCCGCCAAAGACACAGCCGGTATCGATGCAGAGCACATTGTTTCGCTCGCGCACCTGCGGCTCGGCGACATGGCCATGCACGACCGTCGGCTCACCGGCATAATTGCGCGCCCAGTCACGGCGGATCGGCAGGCCATGCTCGTCACGATCACCCGTCACCTCGCCATACATGGCAAAGGCGCGCACGCGGCGACTGTCCTCGCCATGCATGTCCGAGGGAACACCGGCATGGGCGACTATCAGAGCACCACCATCGAGGATCAGATGATGCGGTAATGACTCGATGAAACCCGCCATCTCACGGTGAAACGCGTCCGGCTCGGCAGACATCTGTTCGATGGTCTCTTCGATCCCGTGCGTGATCTTCACATCACGGCCCGCCAGCCAGCGCCGGAATTTGTCGTCATGATTGCCGACCACGCAATAACCGCGACCGCCAGTGACGGTCGCGTGCACGGTCCGCAGCACGCCGGGACTGTCGGGCCCGCGATCAACGAGATCACCGAGAAAGACCGGCCGGCGGCCTTCGGGATGGTGCCAGTCATGCACATCGCGCCGGTCATAGCCCAGCTGTTCGAGCAAGCTCACCAGCTCGCCGAAACAACCATGAACATCGCCAATCAGGTCGAACGGGCCGCGGTCATGGATAAAGGCGCGCGGGTCGGGGGGCGTCCGGATCATGCCCTTAACATAAGGGGTCCGTCGGCCATTGGAAGCGCGCTCAGAGCGGGGAGAGCCGGTTTACATGCCCCATCTTGCGACCGGCGCGGGTCTCGCGCTTGCCATAGAGATGAAGGCGCGCCTGCGGATCAGCCGCGAGATCAGCCCAGACATCGGCGTCATGGCCGATCAGATTGGTCATCACGCAGGCCGAGTGGGCCGACGGGTCGCCCAGCGGCCAACCGGCGACGGCGCGCATGTGCTGTTCGAACTGGTCGCAGCCACAGCCATCCATGGTCCAGTGACCGGTATTGTGCACGCGCGGGGCGATCTCATTGACGATCAGCTCGCCCTCGCCAAGGTCGAACAGCTCGACTGCAAATACGCCGACATGATCCAGCCCGTCACCCAGGGCGCGGGCAATCTGCAGGGCGCGGTCCTGGGTGGCGCTGTCGAGCCGTGGAGCCGGGGCGGTGGTGGTCTTGAGGATGCCGTCTCCATGGACATTCTCGGTCAGCGGATAGGCCAGAACCTCGCCGCTCACCGAGCGGGCGGCCACGACCGAGAGTTCACGCCGGAACGCCGCCGCGCCCTCGAGGATGGCCGGCTGCTGGCCGATCGCCTCCCAGGCGATGCGGGCATCGCTCTCGCTGCGGATCCAGGCCTGGCCCTTGCCGTCATACCCAAAGCGCCGCGTCTTCAGCAGGGCGGGCAGGCCGATATCCTCGATCGCCGCTTCGAGGCCGTCGATATCGTCAACCTGGGCGAAGGGGACCGTCTTCACGCCCTGCTGGTTGATGAAATGCTTCTCGATGAAACGGTCCTGGGTCAGCTCCAGAGACCTGGCGCCCGGACGCAGGGGGGCGGCCGCCGCAGCGATGGCCACGGTTTCGACCGGGACATTCTCGAACTCATAGGTGATCGCGTCGCAGCGATTGGCGAAATTCGCCACCGCACCGGCATCATCCCAGGGCGCACAATAGCTGCGCGCGGCGACACGGCTGGCCGGGCAATCGGGCTCGGGATCATAGATATGGACGTCAAAGCCCAGCGCCGCGCCGGCCGTGGCCAGCATGCGGCCCAGCTGACCGCCGCCGAGGATTCCGATCACACTGCCCAGGGCCAGTGGCGCATCGCTCATGATGTCAGTCCTCGACCGTCACCGGAACGCTGTCGGTCTGGGCCTGGCGCCAGGCGTCGAGACGTTCGGCGACACCGGCATCCATCAGCGACAGGATGGAGGCGGCCAGAAGTCCGGCATTCTTGGCACCGGCATCGCCGATGGCCAGCGTGCCGACCGGCACGCCGCCCGGCATCTGCACGATGGAAAGCAGGCTGTCCTGACCGTTCAGGGTCTTGGATTTCACCGGCACACCGAGCACCGGCAGGCTGGTCATCGAGGCAACCATGCCCGGCAGGTGCGCCGCACCGCCGGCACCGGCGATCACCACCTTGATGCCACGACCACGCGCGGCCTTGGAAAACTCGACCAGACGGTCCGGCGTCCGGTGAGCGGATACGACCTGTGTCTCGTAAGCGATCCCCAGATCATCCAGAACATGGGCCGCCTTCTTCATCGTCGGCCAGTCCGAGCGCGAGCCCATGATGATGGCGACGTCGACGATGGCTGCGGACGGGGCTGCGGGAGAATTCGGGGACTGGGGCGATACTTCGCTCATGACGCTTCCTGCGCGGGAATAAGGAAGCGCGCGACCATAACTCTGACCGCGTGAAGGTCAAGATGATCCCGCAAAACCGGGGCAATCGGGCGCAAATCGGGACCTGTTTGACCGTTTCTTAACCACACTTGGCGAGCCTGAGCGTGAACAGAATCGAATTGGAACGTGCCATGCGCATCGGACCGACCTCCCCGACCGGGAACATTTCCCGCCCCGGCAAGACCGACAAAGCCCGCCGTGGCAGCGAGACGAGCGCGACCGCCGCGCCGTCGGATGCCGCCTCCATCATGGGCGTGCCGGAAGCCGAACTGACCCCGAATGTCCAGCGCGCCCTGTTATCGCTGATGGGTGAAGTCGATCAGCTCCGCAAGGAAACCGAACGCCTGCGCGGACGGGTCCGTGAACTGGAATCCCTGGCCGATCACGATGTCATGTTGCCGGTCCTGAACCGCCGCGCCTTCCTGCGCGAAGTCAGCCGCGCCCTGGCCCTGGCCGAGCGCCACAATGCGCCATCTGCCCTGGTCTATTTCGACCTCAACGGCTTCAAGGCGATCAACGACCAGTACGGGCACGCTGCCGGTGACGCCGCCCTGCACCATGTCTCCAACCTCCTCACCGCCCACATTCGCGAAACCGACGCTGTCGGCCGGCTCGGCGGCGATGAATTTGCGGTGGTGCTGACGCTGACCGGCGCCGAGGGCGCACAAGTAAAGGCCCAGGAATTGGCCGACCGGATATCGACAACGCCGTTCGATTATGCCGGACGGAAACTGACCGTCGGCACGGCCTGGGGCTGTCAGCCCCTGCAGGCCGGCAGCAAGGCCGAAGAGGTCATGGCCAGCGCCGATGCGGCAATGTATGCCTGCAAGCAAGCGCAGAAGTCCGACGCCGAGCGCAAACAGGCCTGACGGCAGTCAGGGCCGAGCCGTCGCCGGTCAGGCGATGATGTCGGGTGTCAGCTGGTCTTCCAGGTGCGAGATCGCATCCTTGATCCGCAGCTTTTCCTTTTTCAGACGCGCGTATTTGAGCTGGTCGATCACCCCGTTTTCGGTCAGCGCGTCAACCTCGTGATTGAGGGCGATGTGCTGTTCACGCAAACCCTCGATCTTCTCGGTCAGCGTCTGCTGGTCCAGGAATTCTCCGTCCATTCCTCAGCCGTCTCTTTCTGATCTGGTCCTGATCCGGTCGCAGCCCTCGTCGAACCGGCATCCCGTGGATTGTCATGCCGCGGACTGTCACCCCGCACGAAACCGGTTCGGCATCACGAGCCGTTTGTGCGCGCACATCTGCGTGGCGCTGCGCATAGGGTACCGGCATTCGTCGGTCAAATAAATTGCCGATCACGCTGCACATGCGAATAGCGGTCCTCGATCGCGCCTCCACCCACCCTGTGATCACGCGCGCCGCGAAACCGGTTTCATCAAAATACTGTCCATTTCCCTCCAGAGGTGTAGCGTGGAGCCCGACACGTCAGCCGACCTGGCACGAAGGGGGACCCTGCCATGACACGATCCTTGAAATCCGCGCTTGTCCTGATGACCGCAATGCTACCTCTGGCGGCCTGCGGTGGCGGTACAAACGAAGCCGGGACAGACGGCATCGGCAACGACAGCCCGGGCGGTTCTGAATCCGGGGAAACCATTGTGGCGATGGAACAGGACCTGGGCGGCATCCAGTCCCAGACCGGTGCCAATCTCGACCTGCCGGACGGCTTTCCCGACGATGTGGCGCATTATCCGGGCCTCAACATCTACGGGGCCAATGCGATTGCGGGCATGGGATTTTCTCTCGCTGCCCTGGCCGACGGCACGCCGGACGAAGTCGCGAACTTCTATTCCCGCGAGATGGTGGCATTGGGATGGACCGAAGCCGCCAACGCGCCCAGCGGCCCCGGCCATATGTTGCGGTTCGAGAAGGGTAGTCGCACCTTCACTGTCAATCTCATTCCCAATGGCGACACCACAACGCTGTCGGCAACAGCGCTCAACTAGGGTGCCGCCATGTCGCGACCCTTGGCCCGTTTCGGACTGAGCCTGCCCGTCATCCTCGCGGCCGTGCTCCTCGCTTTCGCCCTTGGCACCTATCTGGGCGGCCGATTTCTTGTGCCGCCCGGGCAGGGGCTGGCCGCGCCGGCCGAGGCGATGGGCTATGGCCTGCTCGCCGCCCTGATCGGCCTCGCGATCTCGGTTTTGGCGGCGATCAGGCTGCCGTTGAAAGCGCTTGGTATCTGCGCCCTGGCCGGGATTGTGGGCCTTGCCGGACTGGCAGCGTTCGTCGCCATCAAACTGATGGCGACCGAGCCGGCAGACCAGGACGGGACCAACGAGCTGCCTCCTCCCCGCACGACGGCCGTGCCGGAAGCAGCACCTGACACCCCCGGCGACGGGAGGCGGCCATGAGTATTGCGACAATCGCCGAACGTGCCCTCATACTGCTCGCCATCGGCATGCTCGCCCTGACCGGGGCGAATGCCGACGCCGACAACTGCCAGTCGGGCCCGATGCATCATGCCGTCCCGGTCAGCGGCGAGGTGTCCGGAGCGCGCCAGTTTGCCAGCGACCTTGGTTTTGGCTGGACCTTCCAGCTCGCGCCCGCACCGCATGGCTGGGACATCAATGTGCTGGATGAAAGCGGCTATAATCTCGCGCTTGCCACCTTGCCCGTCCATGGCGATACCAATCCGCGCTTCCTGTATGGCTGGCATTTCCGCAATTCAGCCAATACCGGCCCCAATGAGGGCGACGTCAACGCGCCCCAGCGCGAGCGTCGGTTCACCCTCAATGATCCGCGCGGCGGCGCATTCCGCGAGAACGGGCTGGGCTGGCTGGACATTGTCGATTTCGGACTGGCCGACCTCCAGCCCGGCGAGCGGGCCCGCATGGTCTACCTCCGGTTCAACGCCTGTGTGGTTGTCCCCAAGACCGACGAGGAGCGTGCCCGTGAACTGGACGCGCTCAGCCCGGTCTATATCGACGACGAGTTGGAGCTGATCCGCACCTGCGGCCTGGATCTCGCCTATCGTCCTGAGGCCTGGGTGATGCCGCGCCTGCTGAATGGTGATTTCGACGCCGATGGCGCCCATGATTTCGCCGTGCCGATCGTGCGCGAGGCGGATGGCCAGCACGGCATCGCGATCTGCCGCGCCGGAACATGGACTTCCATTCACGGCATCGACGACGCCCCGCCCGGCAGCGATCTTGTCCCCGGCTACTTCAACCAGGTCGAGGCTTGGAGCCTCGGCCCGCGCGACGCTTTGCCCGCATATGTCGGTGATCCGGGACTACCCGCCGGGGCCGGTGACGCCCTCACGATCGAGCGGATCGAGAAGTCCGCCTACAGCCTTTATTGGGACGGCACCGCCTTTCGCAGCCATCACCATTACACACTGGTTGAACCCTAGGAGACCGCCATGCGCTTTCTGATCGGGCTAAGCGCCCTCATCCTGCTGGCGATCAGCCCGGCATTCGCCCAGGACTGGCAGATCAGTGCACCTTCACAGGCGCATATCCGGCAGGATATCGAGGTCGACTGGATCGCCCCTGAAGCTCGTGGAGACATCCTCGAAATTCGCCCCGCCGACGGGGAAGGGCGCCGGCTCTCCTACGCCTACACCCAGAACAATCCCCAAGTGATCATGGCACCGGAGCCACCGGGTGAGTATTTGCTCGTCTATGTGTCCGGCGGCGAGGTCCGCGCCAGCCAGCCGCTGAGCGTGACCTTGCCCGATGCGTCAATCTCGGCGCCCGCAGCGGTCAGCGCCGGTGAAGCGGTCAGTGTCGACTGGACCGGGCCGGTGAGCCGCAGTGACCGGCTGACCTTCGCCGAACGCGATGGCGAACCGATACGCGGCACCAGCTATGCCTATGTCGGCAATCTGCGCGGCGGGCCGGCCTCGATGCGCGCACCGGCAGACGCGGGACGCTACGACCTTGTCTATGTAAGTGGTTCGACCATCCTCGCGCGCACCCCGATCGAGGTCGGCGGTATCGAGGCGACCCTGTCCGCCCCGGCGGAAGTTTTCCAGGGCGGCGCGGTCCGGGTGAGCTGGATCGGACCGGAAAACAGCCAGGACCGCATCACCTTTGCCGAGCGCGACGGCGAACCCCTGCCCGCTGCCAGCTATACCTATGTCGGCAATGCCGGCGCCGATGACAGCGCCATCCTGACCGCCTCGGAGACGCTGGGCGCCTATGACATCGTCTATGTCTCCAGCGGCCGGGTCATCGGTCGCACGCCCATCGATGTGGTCGCCGCCCATATCGATCTCGAAGCCCCTGACCAGACCCGGGCCTATGTGCTGTTCACCGCCACATGGACTGGAGCCGGCAATCAGGGCGACCGGGTCGATATGCGCGATGCCGACGGCGCGCTGGCCAGCTTTCGCTATATCGATCCCAATTCTCCGGACGTGCTGATTGGCGCGCCGGCCGAGCCGGGCGATTACACGCTCATCTATCTCAGCCGGGGCGGTCGCGAGATGGCGCGGCGGGCGATCTCCATCCTGCCCCCACCGGCGGAGCCGGGACAATTGCTGGTCGAACATGGCCGCGCCGCGCTCGGTCCCGAGGATGCAGTCGGCGTGATCCTCGATGCGTCCGGATCAATGCTCCAACGGGTCGGTCCGGAACGCCGCATCGCCATCGCGCGCGACACGCTGACCGGTCTGGTCAATGAGGCGATCCCCGCCGGGACCGGCTTTGCCCTTCGGGTCTTCGGCCATCGCGAAGCCGACAGCTGCCGCACCGATCTGGAACTCCCCCTAGCGCCGCTCGACCCGGCAGCTGCCAGCGGTGTGATCGCCGGTATCAACGCCATGAATCTCGCCCGCACACCGCTGGGTCGTTCAATCGAGTTGACCGCCAGTGACCTCGCCGACGTGACCGGTAAACGCGTGCTGATCGTGCTGACCGATGGCGAGGAAACCTGCGACGGTGACGCCGCGGCAGCGATCCAGGGCCTGCGCGATCGCGGCTGGGACATTCGCGTCAACATCGTCGGCTTCGCCATTGATGACGACACGCTGGAAGCCGAATTCGGCGCCTGGGCCGCCAGTGGCGGCGGCGAGTATTTCGGCGCTGCTGACGGCGCCGAACTGGCCGACGCGCTGACCCGCGCTGTCACCGGTCCTTATGAAGTGGTTGATCCGGAGAGCGGTGAAGCCATTGCCACAGGTCGCTCCGGCGAGCTGCTGACGCTGGCCGCCGGCAGCTATGTCATCCGATGGGGCAATGATGGCGAAACCCGGATTGAAGTCGTGGCCGGTGATGTCACCCGCATCACGCTGGAATAGCCGGCGTCAGCGCCGTCCGCCTTCCAGGTCCTCGCCCCAGCGGCGGGTGCCGTCCCAGTCCAGGCCGAACAGGTCGAGCGCCCGCCCGACCGACTGGTCAACCAGGTCGTCAATGGATTTCGGCTTGGCGTAGAAGGCCGGCAGGGGCGGACAGATGACCGCGCCCATTTCGGTCAGGGCTTCCATGGTTCGCAGATGGCCCAGGTGGAACGGTGTCTCGCGCACCATCAGCACCAGCCGACGGCGCTCCTTGAGCACCACATCCGCGGCCCGGGTAAGGAGGCTGGAAGTCACACCGGTGGCGATTTCAGACATCGTCTTCACCGAGCACGGCGCGATCAGCATGCCGCGGGTGGCAAAGGAGCCGGACGCGATCGGGGCGCCGACATCGGGCATTTTGTAGACATGGTCGGCCCGGGCCCGGAAATCCCTGATCGAGACGTCGGTTTCATATCCCAGCGTCATCTCCGCCGCCTTCGAGGCGACCAGATGGGTCTCGATGCCAAGCGCCTTCAGCGCCTCCATCGCCCGTATCCCGTAGATGATCCCGGAAGCGCCCGAAACACCGACAATCATCCGGTCCGGTTTCATCATATCTTATCCTCGAAACGTTTCGTGAGTAGACATAATGCGGGAACCTGTTTCAATCGAGTGTTCCACTTCACAAGAGGGAGACGTCTCCATGCCCATCGAAGCCCGCATCCGTGAGCTCGACGCCAAACATACGCGTCTGGATACACAAATCGACGAGGTCAAGAAGCACCCGTCGGCGGATTCCCTGGAACTGGCGCGCCTCAAAAAGCAGAAACTCCGAATCAAGGAACAGATAGAGGATCTGCGACTATCGGCGCACGTCACACTCACGGGTTAGCTGGTTACAACAGCGCAATCATCATCGGGGCGGCTTTCGGGCCGCCCTTTTTGCGCGCTACACTAGGCCCTGCGTTCAATAGACCCCATATTGAAGACGAGACCTTCCGGAGTACCTGATGCGTTTATCTGCCCTGCTTGCCGCCAGCCTCCTGCTCCTGCCCGCCGCACCCGCCTTCGGCCAGGCCGCGGCGACCAGCGAGCCCTCCGAATGCGCCGCCGGGCGGGCCGCGCTGGAACTTGGCAATACGTCGGAGGCGATCGATTTTTTCCGGACCTGTCTCGACCGGGCCGAACTCGACATGAATGCCGAGATCGGCATCTACGCGGCCATGGGAGCGGCGCACCTGTCGGAACAGGACTTCCAGGCCGCCCTGGACGCCTACAATTTTGCCTTCGCCATCGTTGAAACCAATGGTGGACGCGTCGTCGAGCCGACCCTGTACCGCAATCGCGGCATCGCGCGGTCGGAACTGGGCCAGCTGGATGGCGCGCTCGAGGACCTGCTGCAGGCTGCCGCCGCGGCTCCCGACGACACACTGACCCAGATCAATCTGGGTGTGGTCTATCAAGGGCTGGGACGCGAAGCCGAGGCCGTGGTCGCCTTTGATACAGTGGTCCGCCTCGAACCGGACTGGATCGGCGCCTGGATCAATCGCGCCGGCGCCCTGCTGGATGTCGGCATGACCGGTGCTGCCGTCGAGGACGCCCGCCGCGCTGTCGAACTGGCTCCGGAGGACGGTTCGGCCCTGAACATGTTGTGCTGGACCCTGATCCAGGATGATCGTGCTGAAACCGCCCTGCCCCTGTGCGAGATGGCGGTAGCGGCGGAGCCGGATGTCGGCGCCATCGTGCACTCGCACGCCGCCGCACTGGAGGCCGTCGGCCGCGCCGATGAGGCCCGCTCCCTGTATCGACGCGCCTGGCGCCTGTCCCCGGAAGACCCGGAAATCACCCAGGATTACGAGCGCACGCACAATCCCTGATCCGGCAGCCCCGTGTCGGGGAGGTGGCGATGGATTGCCAGCGCGCTCTGCCTGTGCAAGGTCAGCGGACTTGGAAAACGCCATTGGCGTTGGCTGTGAGGACTGAATATGGGTGACCGTGTCGCAATCATCACCGGTGGTGCCAATGGCATCGGCAAGGCCTGTGCCCGTCGCCTGTCCGAAGACGGCTGCCATGTCGTGATCGCGGATGTCGACGTTTCGGCCGGCCAGGCGCTGGCCGAGGAGCTTGGGGGCGACAAGGGCAAGGCATTGTTCGTGTCCTGCAATGTCGCTGACCGCCTTGCGGTCAACAATCTCCTGTCCGAAACCCGCTCGACCTTCGAGCGCCTGGACGTGCTCGTCAACAATGCCGGCATCGTCGCGGGCGGCGATATTCTCAGCCTGTCTGAATCCGATTTCGACAAGGTGATGGGCGTCAATCTGCGCGGCGCATTCCTGGTCGCCCGTGAGGCCGCCCGGCAGATGGTTGAACAGATCGAGGAAGATGGCGAACGGGCCGAGGATGTCCGCCGCCGATACGCCATCATCAACATGTCCTCGGTCAATGGCGTCATGGCGATCCCCGATCAGCTGGCCTACTGCGCCACCAAGGGCGCGATCAACCAGATGACCAAGTCGATGGCCCTGTCGCTGGCCAAATACGGCATCCGCGTCAACGCGATCGGACCGGGCAGCATCAATACCGACGTGCTCAAGGCGGTAAACGACAATCCAGAAGCGATGGACAAGATCATGTCACGCACCCCGCTGCAGCGGATCGGAGACCCCGATGAGATCGCCTCGGTCGCGTCCTTCCTGGCCTCAAGGGACGCCAGCTACATCACCGGCACCACCATCTACGCCGACGGGGGCCGCATGGCGATGAACTACACGGTCCCCAAGGGCGGTTAGCCCCGTCCGGGCAAACTGACAAAAAAGGCCTGGAACCGGCGGGTTCCAGGCCTTTTGTCTTTATCGGGAGTAGCCCGGCCTATTCGGCCTTGGGACCACCGAACAGGGTTTCCAGGTCGATCTCCGCCTCCTCGGCCGGCTTTTCTTCCGACTGGTGCAGGTCTTCCTGGGCTTTCAGCGTGTCGGTCAGCAGCTCGGGATTTTCTTCCTCGAGCTTGCGGCGACGGGCCGAGGCCTTCTTGACCTGCTCGTCGAGATCGATCTGCGTACACAGACCCAGCGAAACCGGGTCGGTCGGCTTGATGTTGGACGAGTTCCAGTGACTGCGCTCGCGCACGGCCTGGATCGTCGTCTTGGTCGTGCCGATCAGCTTGGAGATCTGGGCATCGGCCAGTTCCGGGTGATTGCGGACCAGCCAGGCAATGGCGTCCGGGCGGTTCTGGCGGCGCGACAGCGGCGTATAGCGCGGGCCACGACGCTTGGCCGGCTGGTGGAGGCCGGAGTATTTCGGCTTCACCACCGTCATCCGGTACTTGTCGCTGTTCTCGGCTTTCTCGATCTCTTCACGCGTCAGCTGACCGTTGGAGATCGGGTCGGCGCCGCGGACACCGACAGCAACGTCGCCATCAGCAATGCCCTTCACTTCGAGCGGATGCAGGCCGCAGAAATCGGCGATCTGGTCGAAGGTCAGCGAGGTGTTGTCGACGAGCCAGACGGCCGTCGCTTTCGGCATCAGGATCTCGGTCATGATCTCAGCTCCCAAGGGAAAAATTTTAAGGGCACAAAAACAAGAAAAGCCCGACGCGGCGGCCGGGCTTGGGCTTCCGACGCTGGAGGCAGGTCTGCACCATCCAGCGATTTGATGCATTTATAACGCAGACCGGGGCCGCTGCAAAGCCGGGCCGCCTGCACAATTCAGCAAAGCAGAAGTATTTTTCCAGCATGCTCGCCGGAATCGAGCCGTTCGTGTGCGGAGCGTACATCGTCAAGATCAAAGCGGCTGTCGATGAGCGGCCGCATCTTCCCGTCCGCGATCCAGGGCCAGACCGTCTCGCGAACAGCGGCGGCCAGACGGGCCTTCTCCTCGACCGGGCGGGCCCGCAGGGTCGAGCCGGTCAGGGTGATCCGCTTGAGCATGACCCGCATCAGGTCGACCTCGACCCGGCTGCCGGCCAGAAAGGCGATCGAGACGATCCGCGCCCCGACCCGGGCGCAATTGATATTCTTCTGGACATAGCCGCCACCGACCATGTCGAGAATGACATCGGCCCCGCCCGCTTCGGTCACCACCGTCTCGAAATCGGTGTCGCGGTAGTTGATGGCGATATCGGCGCCAAGCTGACGGCATTGCGTGACCTTCTCGGGGGTACCAGCTGTCGCGATCACCCGCGCCCCGGCCGCCTTGGCCAGCTGGATCGCGGTCGAGCCGATGCCGCTTGTGCCGCCATGGACCAGAAGTGTTTCGTCTCGCGACAAGGCGCCAGTCTCAAACACATTCGTCCAGACCGTGAAGACCGTTTCCGGCAAACCGGCCGCATCCTCCACCGGCAGCCCGTCCGGCACAGGCAGCACCGACCCGGCAGGCGCCACGGAATACGCCGCATATCCGCCGCCGGCGACCAGGGCACAGACAGCCTCACCGACCTTGTACCCGGTCACGCCCTCACCCAGCGCCTCGACATGGCCGGCGACTTCCAGGCCCAGCCCCTCCGGCGCGCCGGGCGGGGCTGGATAGAAGCCCAGACGTTCGACCTGGTCGGGCCGGTTGACCCCGCAGGCGGTGTTGCGGATCAGGATTTCACCGGCAGTTGGCGTCGGCACGGGGCGCGCGACCACGTCCAGCACGTCAGGCCCGCCGGGCTCGCGCGCGATTACGATACGGTTCACTTCGGGCTTCATCTCAGTCTCGGTCATGGGACTTTGGCCTCCATCGCGCTATTATCTACCTGCACAAAGCTCATGTGGAGGCCAGACCATGTTTCACGACGAGGAAAGCATCGCAAGCCAGCGCGCCAAACAAGGCATCATTCCGGGCGAGGATCTGAGCGCCCTGTCGCTGGACGATCTGGCCGAACGGCGCACCGTGCTGGAGGCCGAAATCGCACGGATCGACGAGATCACTGACAAAAAGAAGGCCGGTTTGAACGCAGCCGACGCCGTGTTTAAGTTTTGATCAAACTCTTTGGGCACTGTGTGGCCCAAGCCTTGCTACGATTCGCCCATCATCCGTGATCGACGCACAAATGGACTCGCAATGACCGATAGTCAGACACCGACCCTCTTCCCCGCCGGCGGCGCGCCTGCCGCCCGGGCCCAGGACTTCGCCGCTTCGGAAATGTTCCAGAAGCTGTTCCGCGAAGGCATGGACATGGTGGAAGAGACGGCCAGCTATCTGGACGGGCCAGGGCGCGATGATTCCAAGTCGCTGGATCGCGCCGGGGCGCTCTCCTATGCGACCGAGAGCATGAAGCTGACCACGCGCCTGATGCAGGCTGCCTCCTGGCTGCTGGCCCAGCGGGCTGTCGCCGAAGGCGAAATGTCGGCCGAGGCGGCAACGGATGGCAAATACCGGCTCACCGCCGATCGTCCGGGCGAAAACCTGTGGCCGGAAGGCGAAACCCCGCCGGCCGTGCTGGGCGACCTGGTACGCCGCTCACGCTCGCTCTATGCCCGCCTCAAGCGGATTGATGACAATCTCTATGTCGATGGCGTGATCGAAGCGGAAGCCAATCCGGTCGCCGACCAGATGGCCATGCTGCGCGGGGCCTTCGGCCAGCGCTGACGATTGCAGCGACGCCCAAGCGTCACAGCGAACAGAAAAAAGGCCCGCTCCAATTGGAACGGGCCTTTTTCTTGTCGCGAAGGACGTCGATAAGCTTACGCGAAGCCCTTGAACTTGTCCTTGAAGCGCGAAACGCGGCCGCCACGGTCCAGCAGGTGCTGGTTGCCGCCGGTCCAGGCCGGGTGCGACGTCGGATCGATGTCGAGATTGATCGTGTCGCCTTCCTTGCCCCAGGTGGATTTGGTCTGGAAGGTGGTCCCGTTGGTCATCACGACATTGATGACGTGATAATCGGGATGAAGGTCCTTTTTCATCGGTCCGGCTCTCTCTTGTCCGCCGCGCCACGGGATTACGTTGCCCCGTACGCAGCTTATAAACTCAGGAGCGGGGCTAGTACCCGATGATCACCGCCAAGGCAAGCGGGCTCTGGAGTCGCGCGCCCGGCTCACAATTCGTGACTTGGGGATAATGCCTGGGTGTGTATGTTTAAACACACATCGGAGCACCGACATGACCGAGCGCAAATACCCATCAGCCGAACGCCGCAAGCGCACCAACCTCACCGTCCGCGAAGACGTGATGGCCGAAGCCAAGGCCCTTGGCCTCAACACCTCCCGCGCTGCCGAGGCCGGCATCGAGGCCGCCATCCGCGAGGAGAAGGGACGCCGCTGGCTGGAAGAGAACCGTGAGGGGATCAAGGCGCATAACGAGCGGATCGCGCGGGACGGCATGCTGCTGCCGCCACCGTGGTGGGCCCAGCCGGAAGAGGACTGAGTGGCCCGCTTCGACCTCTACCGGATCAAGGCCTGGCGCATCCCCTTGGTGGTCTCCGTGCAATCCGATCTGCTCGACGAGATAGACAGCCGCGTGGTCATTCCGCTCCGCGCGGCCGGGCCAACAGAAATGCCAGCCCTGCCGCGCCTCAACCCGGTTCTCGATATCGATGGCCATCGACATGTGCTGGAAACCACCGACCTCGGCGCGCAACCGCTATATTGGCTGGGCGCACCCATCGGCAATATCAAGGAACATCGCGACACCATCACGGCAGCAATGGATTTTCTGTTTCAGGGGTATTGAGGGAGCGGCGCGGTCGGGCTTTTGAATAGCTGCGCGCCGGCGCACTCTTGGCCATACATCCCTTGCCGAGAAAAAAGCCGTATCCGGTTCTTGAGCTCAAGGGTGAAACCGCGAAGCGGCGCTGCGCGCCCTTGACCTCAAGAACCGGATACGGCCCGCTGGCTGACAAGGGCTGTGTGGAGGAGTATGCGCCTGGCTCGATCACCGTGGCAAAATAAGGCGTTGCGCCTCGTTGACCACCCCCATGTTCCCGCCCCCTATCTTGAAATCCATCATTAGCAACAAGGCCGTCAGGTCCGCATATTCGATGTGCTGCGCGTTCTGCCGAAACGCCACATCACATGATTGACGCGCCTGGACGCCAATGCCCCAGTTTTCACTCAGCGCGCTGCTGGAATTGCTCGCTCGGGATGCCGGCGTGATCCGGACGAACTCGAAGCCGCGCATGATAGCGAGGCGTCGATTCATCGCATGGCTCAGTACCAAACCGTCGAACCTGTCTTCGGGGAATGCGCGTTTGTAAGCAGCGCGGTACGCCGAGTATCTGACATGAACCCAGACCTGATGCGGTTGGTGCAGTATCGCCGATGCCGGATTGTCCCAAATAGGCAGATCCCTGTCCGGCCGGACCTCACATTCCCGAGCGACAAGGAATGCCTTGAACGGTGTTCTGCCACTCAATCGCGTCACGATCCGTCCGACATGCGTTGAAATCGCGGTCTCATCCCGCGCTGCGATCGGCACATGCAGACACTCGGGTATAACATACTTTTTCAGGGCCTTCTCACGCGCGACGAGGTCGATCTCAAGCACGAGCCAGCCCCTACCGAGCCGTCAGCTTCAGCTCGATCCGCCTGTTCCGCGCATTCGCTTCCGCGCTGCGACCCTCAACCATCGGATAGTGCTCGCCGAAGCCGGCGGCCACCAGGCGATCCGACGGGACACCGAGATCTTCCATCCAGTTGACCACCGAGATGGCACGGGCCGCCGAGAGGTGCCAGTTGGAAGGGTAGGTGGTGCGGATCGGGACCGGGTCTGTGTGACCGTCAATGCGGATCACCCATTCCAGGTCGGAGGGGATTTCGTCGGTCAGCTGGATGATCGCATCTGCAATCGGGCGCAGGCTTTCACGGCCCTCGTTTGACAGGGCAGCCGATCCAGACGGGAAAAGCACATCCGTTTCGAACACGAAACGATCGCCGACAATGCGTACACCGGTGCGGTTTCCGAGGATGGCGCGCAGGCGGCCAAAGAAGGCGGAGCGGTAGACGGCCAGCTCGGCGGCGCGCTCGGCCAGGGCCGCATTGAGGCGTTCGCCGAGATTGATGACCTGGGCCTCGGCCTCCTCGGCGCGCTGTTCGGCAGCATCGAGGGCGGCGTTCAAGGTGGCGATCTGGTCGCGCAGGGCCTGGATCTGCAGATTGAGCATCATCAGGGCGCGCTGGCTCTCCTCGGACAGTTCACGCTCGGCATCGAGCTCGGCCTGCAGGGCAGCGGTTTGTGTGCCGGCCATCACCAATGCATCGCTCAGCGCATCGCGTTCAGTCTCCAGTCCGGAGACGCGTAGTTCGAGCTCGGAGTTTTCCGCCTGGGTCAGGGCCAGCTCGTCGGCCAGCTGGGCGAGCTGGGCATTGAGCGCAGCGAGCTGCTCGTCACGTCCGGTGAGGGCACGCGACAGGGCGAACTGGCCGGCCACAAAGATCGACAACAGAAAGACAATGACCAGCAACAACGTGGCCAGGGCGTCGACAAAGCCCGGCCAGTGATCGCCATTATCGGCTTCCTGGAAACGCGCGAAACGCGGCGAGGCCATGGCCTATTCCCCTCCCCGCTCCCGCGATTGCAGGGCCCGGATCAGCACCCGGATCTCGTCACGCAGCGCGCGCATGGCTTCTTCCTGGGTCGCCCGACTGTCCTCGGCGAAGCGCTGCAGCGTGGTGTCCATCTGCCGCGAATTGCGTTCGAGCGTGTGTGAGAGCCGATCCAGTGTCTCAGCCGTCTGCTGCAGCAGGGCACCGACATAGGCGGTCGACACCTCGCCATCATCGCCGGTCGTGGGACCGGCGGCGGCAAGGCGCGAGATCGAGGACAGCCATTCCTCGATCTCGTTGTAGAAACGGTTTTGCGCCCGGCTGGCCTGCAGGTCGAGAAAACCGATGACCAGCGACCCGGCCAGACCAAAGAGCGAGGAAGCAAAGGCGGTGCCCATGCCCTGGATCGGCTCTTCAATGGCCGACATAAGCCGCATCACATCTGCCTCGCCACCAGTCGAGCTTTCGGTGACGGCGCTGACGGCTGCGCCCACGGCGCCCACCACATCGAGCAGTCCCCAGAAAGTGCCGAGCAGGCCGAGGAAGATCAAAAGGCGGCCGAAATAGCGGGTGAAGGCACCGGCTTCCGACATCCGCGCGCCGACCGAGTCGAGCACGGTGCGGACCGAGCCGGCCGACAGCGAGACCCGTCCATCGGCGGAGGAGATCATCGAGGCCATCGGCGCGATCAGGGCCGGCGGCTTGGGCAGGGAGGCGCGTTCCTCGGCCGAGCGGAAGCGGACCAGCCAGCGGGCTGCCGGGCCGATCCCCAGCGCCTGAGCATAGGTGTAAAGCACGCCGATCACCAGCACGCCCAGAATGAGACCATTGATCGCCGGATTGGCCAGGAAGGCGGCTTCCAGTGGTTCGAACAGGAATAGCCCCAAGGCCGCCACCACAGCCGTGAACAGCGCCATCCAGATGATGTAGCGCCACGGACCGGTGAAACTCACGCTCGGTGCCTGTGTCATGTCCTGACCGGAGTTGAGAACGGGCATGCTGACCCCTCGTTAAAGCCGCCGTCTTTCCTACCCTCCCGATTGGGACAATTTGGAGGCGAGGTCAAAGGGTGGCTGCGAACTATATACGCCCGAGCACGGGAAAGCGTTCAGGCCGGACAGCGATTTATATCCAATTCGGAAACAATGAGCCGCCATTTCTCCGGTTACTCCCGCGGACCGCCATAGCCATCTTCCCCCCATCAGATTCAGGGCCAGAGCGCCCCATAGCCCGATGATGGAGACCGTCATGACCCAATCCGCCCCCCGCCATATCCTGCGTGTCGATGCCAGCATGCGCCGCGACGGTTCGGTGACCCGCCGACTGGCCGACGCCCTCACCGAGCGCCTGACCACCAGCCAGCCGGATGCGACGCACACCCGTCGCGACCTCGCCGACAATGCGCCCGCCTTCATCGACGAGAGCTGGATAGGGGCCAATTTTACCCCGGCAGACGCCCGCAGCGACGACCAGCGCGCCGCCCTGGCCCGCTCCGACGCCCTGGTCGCCGAACTGCAGGCCGCCGATATGCTGGTGATCGCCACACCGATCTATAATTTCGGGATCCCGGCGGCGCTGAAAGCCTGGATCGATCTGATCGCCCGCGCTGGCGTGACCTTCAAATACACCGAAAACGGCCCGGTCGGCCTGCTGACAGGCAAGCGCGCCATAATCGTGCTCGCCTCGGGCGGTACCCAGTCCGGCAGCGAGATCGACTTCGCCACGCCCTATCTCAAGCATGTGCTCGGATTTATCGGCATTCACGACGTCGAGGTCATCGCCGCTGACCAGCTCGGCCAGGGCGCTGAGGAAAAGCTCGCTGCCGCGAGCGATGCGATCGAGCGTCTGGCGGCGTGATCCGCGCTGGAACGCCTACTCCCCGGGCTGGCTGGCGGCTTCCCGCCGACGCAGCTTGGGGAGGAAAGCGCCAGCCTCCTTGCGGTATTCCAGATACTCATCGCCGATCTCGGCGATCAGGTCCTTCTCCTCGAAGCGATAGACGGCAATGATCATGTAGGCCGTTGTCACAACCGCAAACAGGAGATGCCCCACCGTCATCACCGGAGCCGCCCAGAAGGCGATCATGAAGCCGGTCATCATCGGATGACGGACCAGGCGATAGAAGAGATGCTTGCGGAACGACGCACCCTTGAAGGGACGCTGGCGCAGATTGGCGAAGATCTGGCTCAGACCGAACAGATCGAAATGGCTGATCAGGAAAGTCGAGACCAGCACGATCAGCCAGCCGGCCCAGAACAGGGCCAGGAGGATATAGGTCGCCAGCCCGTCCGGAACCGACCAGACAACCGTCGGCATGGGCTGCCAGAAGGCATAGATCACGGCCAGCACGGCTGACGACAGCAAGACGTAGATCGTGCGCTCGAGATAGGCCGGAATGAGACGCGTCCAGGCCCGCTTGAAGGCCGGGCGCGCCATGACGCTGTGCTGGACCGCGAACAGGCTCAACAGTGCCAGATTGACGATGATGGCCATCGCGAGCGGCCCGGCCGCGCCGGAATCGATGGTTTTCGGCACCAGTAGATTGCCGACAAACCCGATCGAATAAAGAAAGACGGCGAAGAAAAACGCGTAGACGGCAATGCCGAATACAAACCCGATAGCCCGGCCCATGGCGAGCCCCCCTGCCTTGCTGACGACCGAAGCGGCACGTCGTGATTGCAGGCTAGGCCACATCTCTCAGGAAAGATGCCCCGAAACGCGCGCGATTTTATGACTGGAGATGGGGTCAGGCAGAATTAATGAGTCGGGGCGAGAGCCGACTCTATCGACAAACGCCACGCGTAATGTCTGCCTGCCCCCGAATTCGCTAGGCCGCAGCCTTCTTCAGCCGCTCGACAACCTCGGCCAGCATCGGCTCGTTGCCGGCGGCGATATTGCCGGTTTCCAGCAGGTTCTCGGCGCCATCAGCTTCGGCGACGAAACCGCCGGCTTCGCGGACCAGGATGATGCCGGCAGCGATGTCCCAGGACTTCAGATTGCGTTCCCAGAAGCCGTCATAGCGGCCCGCGGCGACCCAGGCGAGGTCGAGCGCAGCGGAACCCATGCGGCGGATTCCGGCGCAATGTGGCATTATCTGGTGGAGTTCCTTGAGGAAGCGAGCTTGCCCCGGCTTGCCGATATAGGGCGTGCCGGTCGAAATCACGGCTTCGTCGAAATGCTTGCGTTCGGCGACGCGGAGGCGGCGGTCGGCCAGCCAGGCACCACGGCCCTTTTCGGCGTGGAACATCTCGTCGGTGGCCGGGTTGTAGACCACACCGGCGACCAGCTCACCCTCACGCTCGAGCGCGATGGAAACGGCAAAGTGCGGCATGCCGTGCAGGAAGTTCAGCGTGCCGTCGAGCGGATCAACGATCCATCGGTGCGAACGGTCACTGCCCTCGACGATGCCACGTTCCTCCATCAGGAAGCCATAACCCGGACGGGCCTGGCTCAGACGGTCATAGATGATGTCCTCGGCCTTGTGATCGGCCACCGACACGAAGTCGGCCGGCCCTTTGCGCGAAACCTGCAGATGCTCGATGTCGCGGAAATCGCGATTGAGCGAGCGGCCGGCGCGCGCGGCGACATCGGTCATGACGGTGAGGAGCGGAGAGAGCGTACCCATGGTGTCAGTCCGCCCGCTTCACGTAGGAGCCGTCTTCGGTGGCGACGATGACCTTTTCGCCGACGCCGACAAAGGGCGGTACTGATGAGCGGACGCCATTGGACAGGATGGCCGGCTTGTAGGAATTGGCAGCGGTCTGCCCCTTCACCACCGGCTCGGTATCGGCCACTTCCAGGGTCACGTGCTGCGGCAGGGAAATGCCGATCGGACGCTCCTCGTGGAATTCAACCACGACATTCATGCCATCGGTGAGGTAGGCGGCACGCTCTTCGCCGACGAAATCCGCCTGGAGCTCGATCTGCTCATAGCTTTCGGCGTCCATGAAGGTCAGCATGTCATCGCTGGCGAACAGGAAGGTATGGTCCTTCTGCTCCAGGCGGACCTTCTCGACCTTGTCAGCGGCGCGGAAGCGCTCGTTCAGCTTGCGACCGTCGATGAGGTTTTTCAGCTCGACCTGGGCGAAGGCGCCGCCCTTGCCCGGCTTGACGTGGTCCGTCTTGACCGCGACCCACAGCGTGTCCTGGTGCATCAGCACATTGCCGGGGCGGATTTCGTTACCGTTGATTTTCATGCTTCACCTGTTGCCGCACTCAAGCGGATGACCTGTCGCGCCGCCGCGCGCGCGCGGCAAAGTGGCGCTCTCCTATCAGCGGGCATGGCGAACGGCAAGCGGCGCGGCCTTTCCGGCTCAGCGCAGCGCCTCGAACTCGGCCCGGATCCGTTGCCTGACATCCGGCGCCAGGGCGCCTTCCAGGCCCGCTTCGAGACGCTCCCGGTCGCGGTCATGGACCGGCGCGCCCAAGTGGTCGATCGAGGCCAGAAGGGTCCAACGATAGGCCATTTCAAGATCCTGCGGCACACCCTCGCCGCGCGCCAGCATGAAGGCGTAGAGGAACTGGCTCTCGGCATCGCCGCCACGGGCGCCACGGGAGAACCAGTAGGCGGCCATTTCCACGTCCGTGGCGCCGCCGCGGCCCTGATACATCATCAGACCGTACTGACCCTGGGCCGGCGCATAGCCACTCTCGGCGGCGATCCGCAGCCATTCGCGCGCGGTTTCGTCGTCCTGCTCGCCGCCCTCGCCATCGGCCCACATCATGCCCGCCTGAAACGCGGCCTCGGCCAAGCGGTCATTGGCGGCGCGCTCATACCAGACCCTTGCTCCGGCCGCGTCGCGGGGGCCGCCCTGTCCGGCATCGAGCAATTGGGCGAGCTGATACATGCCTTCGGCCGAGCCTTGTTGCGCTGCCCGTCCGGCCCATTCCCGTGCCGTAATCGCATCCTGGGGGACCGGCGAGGCGCGCAGCGTGATCGCGTGTTCGACCATGGCCGGGATATGTCCGGCACGGGCGGCCCGCTCGAACCAGGGCTCGGCCGACCCGAGGCCCAGCGAGGCATCGCCCAGGCGGGCCAGCTGACCCAGATTGTAGAGGGCGACCGGGTCGTCACGATCCGCGGCCCGGTTGAACCAGCGCGCCGCGGCTGACAAGTCGACCGGACCACCGGCGCCATTGCGGGCCATGATGCCCGACAGCAGGGCCGCATCGACGATGCCGCCTACAGCTGCCGTTTCGGCGAAATTGCGAGCCGAGGCCCAGTCCTCACCGACATAGGCGACCTGGGCGCGATACCAGGCTTCATCCGCGCCGCTGACGCCAACAGGCACGTCCGCCGCATCCGCGGCGAGTCCCTCCGCGGCGGCGCTCTGCACGTCTTCCGGCAACAGGATCAGCTCCTGCGGGAAGGCCGGAGCCAGGGTGCCGCTTGTCACATCGCCGGAGGTTTGATCTTCAAGGTCCGACATGACCTGCGCCGAGGCGGGTGGCGTTGGCACAAGAAAGAGGGCAGCGCCGGCGAGGGCGGCGAAAAGGGGAGCAGTCGGTCGCGTGATCATGCCTATCCTAGAGCGTGACGAATGCGGCACCGTCAAGGCCGGACTGCGCAAGCTGGGTGAATTGTAATCCGGTCAGGCTTCGCTGGTCAGCGCCGCAAAAGCCTGCACCGCCGCCGCCGGACCGTCGGCATGCTGCCAGACACCACCACACACGGCGAGGAAGTCAGCGCCGGCCTCGACCAGCGGGGCGGCGTTGCCGGGCGTGATGCCGCCAATGGCGACACACGGCAGCTCGAACAGCTCCACCCACCAGGTCAGAAGATCGGTCGTGGCGACATGATCGGTCGGCTTGGTCTGCGTCGGATGGAAAGCTCCGAAAGCGACATAGTCGGCACCGGCCTCGCCGGCCACCATGGCCAGGTGTCGGCTGGCATGACAGGTGACGCCGATGGTGCACTCCTTGCCCATGATGGCGCGGGCATCCTTCACGCGGCCATCGGACTGGCCGATATGGACGCCATCGCAGCCGAGCCGGTCAGCCAGCTGCGGACTGTCATTGAGGATGGCCGCCACACCGCGCGACTGGGCTGCCTTGATCAGGGCAGGCGCCAGCTCCAGCAGTTCGGCCTCGGTGTGATCCTTCAGGCGGATTTGCAGCGCCGAAACCGGACCGGCGTCCAGAGCGCTCTCCAGCGTGGCGAGGAAATCGGCAGTGATGCGGGGCGGGGTGATCAGGTAAAGCTGGCTCATGCGCCATCTTTTGGCAGGACTGGCCAATTCACACAATGGCGCCGCGTCGCTCGAAGATGAACATCACCCATTCGGGTCATTCATCTTCCTTTCATCCAGTTTATACAAGGGTGTCGCGCAACACGGGTAGGCCTGCTGCCTGCGCGTCTTAAAAAAGGGGAATTCCATATGTCATTCAAAACCATTCTCGCCGCCGGCATTGCAGCCGCTTCCTTCGCCGGCCTCGCCGCCGCCCAGGACTGGTCGCTCCAGCCGACCTTCGGCACCGTCAACCTGAATTCGGGCTTCACGCCGGATCCGTACACCGTCGCCATCACCGCTGGCGGCACGATCGAAGCGTCGAACCTGTCCTCGTCCTGCCGCGGCATGATCGCCAACGCACCGGACTTCCGCCTGAACTTCTCGGCCGGTTCGCTGCCGCTCTACATCAGCGCCTACTCCAATGCCGACACCACCCTCGTGGTCAACGGTCCGGACGGTTCCTGGTACTGCAATGACGACACCAATGGTCTCGACCCGTCGCTCAGCTGGGGAAGCCCGCAATCCGGCCAGTACGACATCTGGATCGGCACCTATGGCTCCAACAGCGACCTGGCCTCCTCGACCCTGCACATCTCCGAGCTGCACGACTAAGCTCCGGCGATCACGCCCAAATGAAGAACCCCCGGCTTTGCGGCCGGGGGTTTTTTGTGGTCGGTCTGGAGAGTGGAATTCAGACGCGACCGATCATGTCCGCAAAGCGGGCTTCGATCGCCTGCACCGCAGTTTCCAACCGCTTGTTCCTGTCGCCCGATACAACGACATAGCGCAGATCGCGCCGGACCAGTTCGGCTTCACAGCGTGCGTAGAAATCATTTCGCGTGTCGCGATCGGCAAAGTATCGGGTCCCGTCATCAACCCAATCAAATTCCACTCCTGTCAGGATATAGAGGTCGCAAGGCTTTACGCCTTCGTCGAACCAGGCATTACGCCCTGCGGTGAGCATGTCGGACCAAACTGCTGACATGACCGCATCCGTATCGCTGACCAGTAGCCCGCGCGCTTGTCGGCGGGCGGCCTGGATTGCCGCTTGTTGGCCACGGGCAATCTTGACGATATCGTCGGCATCACAGTCGGTGCCGAACAACTCGGTATAGGTTCGGCCAAACTCCGGGACCACACAGGTCCCAAAATGCGTACCGATCTGTTCTGCCAGCGTTGTCTTGCCTGAACTCTCTGGCCCATGAACGCTAACGGTACGCACGAACCAGGGGCGCGCCGGCGCGGATATCCGGTCCCAGCAGGCCCAGGGCGCAGCCCTCACCTGTGTTCCTGACACCGGCTGAACGGTGCGAGCCAAGTCAACCGGAACGAAGCTGGCCCCAAGCTCCTCTGCCAGACGGACTCCATAGGCTTCCGACGCAAAGACCTCATCTATCGGTTCGGGATGGTAGCGGCGGACCAGATCACGCCAGATCGACCAAAAATCAGGATGATCCTCCGGCGCCTGCGGCACCTCCTCCGCGCAGTGCAACACACGCGCATCGGGGAAGCGTTCGCTCATCCAGGCATGTCTCAACGCGCCGGGGATCGGTTCGCCTCCAATGCTGCAAACCAGAATGGTCAGTCGATCACAATGGGCGGCGGCGAAATCACAGAGGTATTCGTGACCCGAATGCGGCGGCAAGAATTTGCCCAACACAAAGCCCGATCGACTCATGACAGCTTGGGCGACGTTTGAACGGAATAGGCGCGTCGCCAGGCCAGAAAACCCCAGACCGCCATACCCAAGAAGACCGCGTAGAGGCCAGTCGTCACATACAACCCCTTGGCCGCATAGACGCCGATGGAGACCACATCGACCCCGATCCACACCAGCCAGTTTTCCAGGTATTTTCTGGCCAGCAGGGTTTGGGCGACGAGGCTGAAACAGGTTGTCCCCGCGTCCCAGTACGGCAGGGCCGCGTCGGTGTGCCGCGCCATGACAGTCCCAAGCGCCAGCAAGGCCAGTGCCCCGCCGATGAGCCACATGACGCGCGCTCGAGATGACAACAACCGGATCGGTGCCGCGTTACGCGCAAGGGCCTCATCGCGCTTGGCCAGCCAGAACCACCAGCCGTAAAATTGCAGCCCGACATAGATCAGTTGCAATCCGAAATCAGAATACAGCTGCACATCAAGGAAGACCCAAGCGTACAGGCCGGTCATGGCAATGCCGACCGGCCAGCACCACAGGCTCTGACGAATGATCAAGTAGACGCTGGCAATGCCGAGCGCTGCCGCAATCCACTCAATCATTGCCTCTGACCGACCTAGACCGTCTCTTTTTCCATCTCCGGCGTGTACTCGCCCAGCGAGGCCAGGCCGTTCATGCGGGCGCGGTGGTTGAAGGCGGCTTGGGCGGCGTCGTAGTTCGTTGCCTTGCCGGCCCAGGCTTTCAGCGGGGCGGCCTGCAGGGCGCGGCCGTAGGAGAAGGTCATCGGCCAGGGCAGGTCATAGGCCTCGTTCATGATCGAGAGGTGGTCAGTGGCTTCCTCGTCGGACTGGCCGCCGGACAGGAAGGCGATGCCGGGCACGGCTGCCGGGACACAATTGGCCAGGCACTGGACCGTCATGTCGGCGACTTCCTCGCGGGTCGCGCGATCGTCGTTCTTGGTGCCGGAGATGACCATGTTCGGTTTCAGGATCGTACCTTCCAGCACCACGCCCTGGTCGAACAGCTCGCGATAGAGGGTCTTCAACGCAAACTCGGTAACCTCGTAGCAGCGCTCGATCGAGTGATCGCCATCCATGATGACTTCCGGCTCGACGATCGGAACGATATTGGCTTCCTGGCACAGCGCCGCATAGCGGGCCAGGGCGTGCATGTTGGTGTTGATGCAATACTGGCTCGGCACGCTCTCATCGCTGCCACCGCCGATATTGACCACCGCGCGCCATTTGGCGAAGCGGGCGCCCAGCTCATAGTAATCGGCCAGGCGATCGCGCAGGCCGTCGAGACCCTCGGTGATGGTTTCGCCCTCGGCACCGGCGAGCGGCTTGGCACCCATGTCGACCTTGATGCCCGGGATCGAGCCAGCATCGGTGATCAGCTTGGTCAGGGCGGTGCCGTCCTTGGCGCTCTGGCGGATGGTCTCGTCATAGAGGATGACGCCGGAGATGTGCTTGCTCATGGCCGGCTCGGTGCGGAACAGCATGTCGCGCCAATCGCGGCGATTGTCCGGCGTATTGTCCAGACCGATTGAGGCAAAGCGCTTGCCGATCGTGCCGGTCGACTCGTCAGCGGCCAGAATACCCTTGCCCGGGGCCACCATGGCGCAGGCGATTTCGTTGAGTTGATCGAGATCCATCAGGATACCCCCAGCTGTTCAAGCATGTTGCGACAGGCGCCCGCCTGCCCGTTCCGATTGTCGCCCTTTTAGCGCGGGGCGACCGAAATTCCCACCGGTCAGGCGCGGATTTTCGCGCCTCGCCCGACTTTTCATGTTACCGATACCATTCGATATGCGGCAAGTCATCCCGCCGCGTCACGCGACCAGTTCGGGCGTCCCCATGACGGCGGCAACGCCGGGCAAGGTCTTGCCTTCCATCCATTCCAGGAATGCGCCACCGGCCGTCGAGATGAAGGTGAAATCACCCGACACACCGGCCTGGTTGAGCGCAGCAACCGTGTCGCCACCACCAGCAACCGCGATCAGCTCGCCCTCGGCGGCAGCGCGCGCAGCGTGGCGGGCGGCCTCGACCGTGGCGGTATCAAACGGCGGCGTCTCGAACGCGCCGAGCGGACCATTCCAGATCAGCGTCGCCGACTTGTCGATCGCCTGACCGAGCGCGACCACGGTGGCCGGCCCGCAATCGAGGATCATTTCGTCGTCCTGGACGTCGGTGACCGCCGCGAGGCGGGTTTCCGGATTGGGCTTGAATTCCTTTGCCAGCACCACATCGCTCGGCAGCATCAGCTTGCAGCCGCTTTCCTCGGCCGCCGCCAGGATGGCGCGAGCGGTGTCGACGAGGTCTTTTTCGCACAGGCTGGCACCAACCTTGAAACCTTGGGCGTGCAGCAGCGTGTTGGCCATTCCGCCACCGACGAAGAGCGTGTCGACCTTCTTCACCAGGTTCTGCAGCAGGTCGATCTTGGTCGAGACCTTGGCACCGCCCACCAGGGCAATGACCGGACGCTTGGGGCTTTCCAGCGCCGCGACCAGATGGTCGATCTCGCGCTGCAGGGCCAGACCGGCATAGGACGGCAGGTGATGGGTCACGCCCTCGGTCGAGGCATGGGCGCGGTGCGCGGCCGAGAAGGCGTCATTGACATAGAGATCGCCCAGCTCGGCCAGGGCCTTGGCAAAACCGGCCTCATTCTTCTCTTCGCCCGGCTCATAGCGCGTATTCTGCAACAGCAGGACATCGCCATCGGCCATGCTGGCCACGGCAGCCGCAGCATCCTCGCCCGCGACGTCATCGACGAAGCTGAGCTCGACACCCATCAGATCCGCCAGCGGCTGGCAGACCGGCTCCAGCGACATCTCCGCAACGCGCTGCCCCTTGGGGCGACCGAAATGGGCCATCAGGACGACTTTCGCGCCACGCTCGACAAGGTGGTCAATGGTCGGAAGGGCCGATTCCAGACGCGTTGCGTCGGTGACCTGCCCGTCCTTCATCGGCACGTTGAAATCAACGCGGACAAGCACGCGCTTGCCGGCAACATCGGCATCCTGGATGCGACGGATCGTGGTCATGGCTCGGTCCTTCGGACTGTTGGACTTACAGGAATTTGCCCATGGCGACGGTGGTGTCGACCATGCGGCAGGCAAAGCCCCACTCATTGTCATACCAGGTCATGACCCGGGCCAGCCGCTCGTCGATGACCTTGATCTTGTCGAGGGCGACGATGGAGGAGCGGCTGTCGTGATTATAGTCGATCGAGACCAGCGGCAGGCTGTCATAACCCAACACGCCCTTCATCGGACCGTCAGCGGCGGCGCGGACGGCGGCGGCCAGTTCTTCCGCCGTGGTGGCGCGGCCCGGCGTGAAGACCAGATCGATCAGCGAGACATTCGGGGTCGGGACGCGGACGGCGGCGCCGTCGAGCTTGCCGACCAGTTCCGGCAGGACCAGGCCGACAGCCTTTGCGGCACCGGTCGAGGTCGGGACCATCGACATGCCGGCGGCGCGGGCGCGGTGCAGATCCTTGTGATTGCGGTCCAGCGTCGGCTGGTCGCCGGTATAGGCGTGAATGGTGGTCATGTGGCCGCGCTCGATGCCGACGGCGTCATTGAGCACCTTGGCGACCGGGGCCAGGCCATTGGTCGTGCACGAGGCGTTGGACACGATGATGTCTTCGGCCGTCAGCTGGTCGTGATTGACGCCATAGACGATGGTCTTGTCGGCATTCTTGGCCGGGGCCGAGCACAGCACGCGTTTGGCGCCTGCCTCGATGTGGGCCATCGAAGCCTCTTTCGAGTTGAAGGCACCGGTGCATTCCATGACGATGTCGACGCCCATATCACCCCAGGGCAGCTGCGCCGGATTGCGGTTGGAGACTTTCTGGATCTTGCCGAAACCGGCATCGATCCAGTCATCACCGACCTTGATCTCGCCGGGATAACGACCGTGCACACTGTCATAGGTCAGGAGGTGGGCATTGGTTTCGGGGGTCGAGCTGTCATTGATCGCCACGATCTCGACTTCGTCCCAGCGCTTGCTCTCAAGAACCGCGCGCAACGCCAGACGGCCGATACGACCAAAACCGGTAATCGCAACCCGAAGGGCCATACTCATCTCTCCATGTCAGAACACCGGACCGGGGGACGTCCGGAGGAAGTTGGCGCGGATTTAGCGACCTTTGAGGTGCTAGTCCACCAATGCTGTGCGGGAATCGGCCGGAGACGGAATTTTTCCCATATCAGGGCGCACCAGCTCATTCACCCAAGCATGCGCCAAATATCGCAAATTTCATGCCGAATCAGAGAAATTTGCGCATCCATCCTCAATGATACCGTTATCGGCTGCACCATGCCGCTTTGGCGCCAAGGGGCGGACAACGGCCTCAATTGCGTTTGGCGGCAACAGTGCCCAAAGCAGGCCACCTCTTGCCATGCCCGCGCACCGCTGCGAGAACAAAATGTCTAGGGATTTAACGTCAAGGGCAGACGTCGCATGAAAGTTATTGTTCTGGGCGGAGACGGCTTCTGTGGCTGGCCGACCGCACTCCACCTCTCCAATCTCGGCCACGACGTCGTGATCGTCGACAACCTGTCGCGCCGCAAGATCGATATCGAGCTTGAGGTCGAGAGCCTGACTCCGATCCGGCCGATGTCGGAACGCCTGGCCGCGTGGAAAGAGGTGTCCGGTCGCGACATCGCCTTCGTGAACATGAATATCGGCAAGGACTATCAGGAATTGGTCGACCTGATCGAGGCTGAACAGCCCGACACGATCGTCCACTTCGCCGAACAGCGCGCCGCGCCCTATTCGATGAAATCGGCCCGTCACAAGCGCTATACGGTCGACAACAATCTCAACGCCACCAATGACGTGCTCGCCGCCATCGTCGAGAGCGGCCGTGACATCCATCTCGTCCACCTCGGCACGATGGGCGTCTATGGCTATGGCACGGCCGGGATGAAGATTCCCGAGGGCTATCTCAAGGTGAAGATCGAAACGGATGAAGGGCTGAAGGATCAGGAAATCCTCTACCCGGCCAATCCGGGCTCAATCTACCACATGACCAAGACCCAGGATCAGCTCTTCTTCCATTTCTACAACAAGAACGACCAGGTGAAGATCACCGATCTCCACCAGGGCATCGTCTGGGGTACGCAGACGGAAGACACCAAGCGCGACGAACGCCTGATCAACCGCTTCGACTATGACGGCGATTACGGCACCGTGCTGAACCGCTTCCTGATGCAGGCCGCCGTCAACTATCCGATGACCGTGCACGGCACCGGTGGCCAGACGCGCGCCTTCATCCACATCCAGGACACGGTGCGCTGCATCCAGCTGGCGGTCGAAAACCCGCCCAAGCCGGGCGACAAGGTCCACATCCTCAACCAGATGACCGAGACCCACCGGGTCCGCGACCTGGCCAAGATGATTGCCGACCTGGCCGGCGCCGAGCTGCAACTCGTCCCCAATCCGCGCAATGAGGCGGACGAAAACGACCTGCATGTCGAGAACAACACCTTCCTCCAGCTGGGCCTGAACCCGACCACGCTCGCCGACGGTCTGATGGAAGAAGTCACCGACATCGCCCGCAAATATGCGGACCGCTGCGACCACTCCAAAATCCCCTGCATCTCATACTGGGGCAAGTGTCGCGAAGATGCGGCAGCGACAGCACCGGCGGAGACGGCCGCAGAGTAGGCTTTGCACCTTCCACACAACAGGGCGCCCGCTGCGGCGCCCTTTTTTGTGCCCGGAACCCAGCCCAACCGCCCGTTTGGGTCCTGACGTGCGTCCGGATGACGATTGTGGAATGGGTGCCAAGACCCTCGCCTCGTCGCGAGGCGCCCTTTTCCTGCAAACCTATCCGCCGCCCGGCGCCGATTGCAGCAGCCAGTCCAGCGCTTCCGGTTCGGTCTCGAACACCGCGAAGGCATGGTGCTCGTCCTTGTGGGGCAATTGCTCCCAGACGTGGATAATGGGCGAATTCCAGCGCGCCGGGATGACCCAGGCTTCGCGCGTGCCATCACCGCGAACATCCCGCGTCGCATCCATATAGGGCATGGCAACGTCAAGATATTGCCGAATGGTCAGGGCACTCAGATCAGCATCACGATCAAGCAAGGTCAGAATCCGGCGCGAGCCAGCCCATTCCGGCTCGTGGATGATATCCCGGTCCGAGCGCAGGATCTCCTCCATGTCGACCGCCCCCTCGAAGCGGATCCGGAACGCATTGATCCCGGCATCATATGCATAGCGATAAGTCATGCCTGTCCCCGGCCGCGATGTCAGGCCTCCGATTTCCGCACCATTTTCTCAAGAAAATCACAACAGGCTGCGAGCTGGTCAATGGCCACGAACTCATCGGGCTGATGAGCCTGGTTGATCGAGCCGGGACCGCAGACAACAACGGACAAGCCCGCCGCCTGGAACTGGCCGGCTTCCGTGCCATAGCTGACCACGCGTGTGGAATTGTCGCCGGTGAGCTGGCGGGCGAGACGTTCGGCGGCGCCGTCGGTTTCCGGCGCAAAGGCGGGCACGTCGGATCGCACCTTGATCTCGATCGAGGCTTCCGGAGCGCTTTTGCGCATCTCGGTCTCGACCAATGCCGCCCGCTCGCGCAGTCCGTCGGCGATGGCGTGCGGATCATCCCAGGGGCAGGGCCGCATCAACGAGCCGAATTCACAGTCCAGGGCAAGGATATTGAGCGCCGTGCCGCCCTTGATCTCACCAATGGTCAGCGTGCCGTGCGGCGGGTTGAAGGGGCTGTCCGCCGGCGCGGCGAGTTCCATCTTCTTCGCCTCATCCACCAGATACTGCATCAGCGGGACGCTGTGGGTGATCGCACAGGCCCCATCCCTGACCAAGGAGGAATGGGCTTCGCGGCCGCGCACTGTCACGGTCAGCGAGAACAGGCCCTTGTGGGCGGTGACGACCTGCATGTCGGTCGGCTCGCCCACCACCACCATGGCCGGCCTGACCGGACCTTCCATGATCCGGTTGATCAGCGCCGGCGCCCCCAGACAGCCGACTTCCTCGTCGAAGGACAAGGCGATATGGATTGGTCGCTTCAGATCAGCCTTCGCGATATCCGGCGCCAACGCCAGAATGCAGGCGGAGAAGCCTTTCATGTCGCAGGTGCCGCGGCCATAAAGCCGGCCATCGCCCTTGTCGGTCAGCACCCAGGGGTCGGACGTCCAGGGCTGGCCGTCGACCGGCACGACATCGGTATGTCCGGACAGGACCACGCCGCCATCCACAGCCGGGCCGAAGCGGGCATGCAGGTTGGCCTTGCTGCCATCCTCACTGGGAATGCGCTCACACTCGGCACCCAGGGCGAGGAGTTTGGCCTCGACATGGTCGATCAGCGGCAGGTTTGAATTGCGCGAAGTGGTGTCAAACGCGACCAGGTCGCGCAATTCGGAAATGGCGGCGTCGAGATGTTTGGAGGCGGGCATGGCGACAATCTGATCCGTATTTGACTGTGGCTGTTATGGAGTCTTTCACAGCGATATCAAACAACGCTGCGCTTGTCGGCCCGGTGCGGGCATCCTGTCGATCGGCAAGGATGGGATCGGCTTCACATGTGGCGCAAGATTTTCGACCGTCTGGCAGACTTTCAGCGCAGTCGCGACGGCAATATCGCCCTGTTGTTCTCGCTGATGCTGGTTCCGATCACGGTGTTGTCGGGCGGTGCGGTCGACATCAACCAGGCGCTGAACGCCCGGGCCCGCCTGTCCGGCGCACTGGACGCGGCAGCGCTCGCTGTCGGCGTGCAGACTTCGGTCAGCGAAACGGAAGCGGCCAGCCTCGCGTCGGAATTCATCGCCGCCAATTATCCCGACCGCGAACTCGGCGTGGTCGGCAATATTGAGGTCCAGCTCGACCCCGACCAGGACCGGGTGACCGTGCGCGCCGAATCCCGGGT
The DNA here is from genome assembly GCF_048268525.1 of Maricaulis sp. Lineage (GTDB taxonomy): Bacteria > Pseudomonadota > Alphaproteobacteria > Caulobacterales > Maricaulaceae > Maricaulis. The sequence goes on from NZ_JBLWVH010000004.1 coordinate 144,488, forward strand.
GCAGACCATCGTGCTCGGGCTGATCGGCATTGAATACCTCACCGTTCACTGGGAAAGCGAGGTCCAGCGCGCGCGCTCGTCGCTGGAGCTGGTCATGGTGCTCGACAATACCGGTTCGATGGGTGGATCGAAGATATCCAGCCTGCGCTCGGCCGGCCTCCTGCTGACCGATATCCTGTTTGACAGCTCCGATCCGAACCGGCTGAAAATCGGCCTCGTGCCGTTTTCGGCGACGGTCAATGTCGGCAGCCGGTACGAGCGGGCCTGGTGGCTGGATGCCAACGCGCAGTCACCGCTTCATGCCGAGAATTTCGATCCCGCCGCCAATCGCTGGGATGTGTATGACAATCTGCGCAATCGCGAGTGGGCGGGCTGTGTCGAAGCCCGCGCCATCCCCCATGATGTCGAGGACACGCCGCCGGATGCCGGCGACCCGGACACGCTTTTCCTGCCCTATTTCGCACCGGACGAGTCCAACTATGCGAACAATGCCAGCTACGCCAATTCCTACCTCAATGACGGCATGGGCGGGTCCGATGAACGTGCCCGGATGCGCAACACGCCCAAATACAACAATGCCTGGATCAATTCGAGCAGTCGCGGCCCGCAATGGGGCTGCACGGCCAGGCCGATCACCCCGCTGACCGATCAGCGCAACGTCATCGATGATGCGATCGGGGACATGATTGCCAATGGCACCACCAACATCCCGATCGGGGTCAGCTGGGGCGTCCGCGTCCTGTCGCCCGGCATGCCGTTCACCGAGGGCGTGCCCTTCGACCAGGAGGACACCATCAAGGCAATGGTCGTGCTGACCGATGGCGAGAACTATCTCGACGGCCGCAACAACCCCAACTACTCGCACTATTCCGGCTATGGTTACATGCGCGACGGGAGGCTGGGCATCCAGTCCTCCTCGGACAACACCATCCGCAATGCCCTCAACGCGCGCACGCTGGCGGCTTGCGAATACGCCCGCTCGCTGGGCATCCGGGTCTACACCATCACCTTCCAGGTCAATTCCAGCTCGACCCGCGACATGATGCGCGACTGTGCGACCCATCCGACGCTGTATCATGACAGCCCGTCGGAGGACGCGCTGCGGGCGGCATTCGAGTTGATCGCCGGCGACCTGACCAATCTCCGCCTGTCGAGATAGGCCTCGATTAACGCCCGGATAACCGCGACTTATAACCCCCCCTTAATGCCAGTCCGATACAATTTGACCAATTCTGTATTGGATCACAGCCATGCCGTTCAAAGGCCTGTTCATTCTTGGTGCCCGCTTCTGTCGCGAAACCCGCGGCAATGTCGCGACGATTTTCGCCCTCACACTGGTCCCCGTCGCGCTTTTGTCCGGCGGTGCTGTCGATCTGAGCCAGTCGATGAACGCCCGCTCGCGCCTGGCCCAGGCCCTCGACGCGGCTGCGCTCGCGGTCGGCGTCAATACCAGCCTGTCGAGCTCGGAAGCGACCGCAATCGCCAATAATTTCATCGATGCCAACTATCCCGGACGCGAGCTCGGTGTGGTGCAGAACGTCAATGTCTTTATCGATGACGAGACCGACACGGTTACCGTCCGTGGCGAGGCCCGTGTCCGTACCACCATGCTGGGCATGATCGGTCTCGACTACATCACGGTTCACTGGGAGAGCGAGGTCCAGCGAGCCCGCCAGCGGCTGGAACTGGTCATGGTGCTCGACAATACCGGCTCGATGGGCGGCTCGAAGATCCGCAATCTGCGTGACAGTGCCGAGCTGCTCACCGAAATCCTGTTTGACGCCGCCGACGACCCGGAAGACGTCAAGATCGGGCTGGTTCCGTTCGCGGCGACGGTGAATGTGGGCACGAATTATGAGCGCGCCTGGTGGCTCGATCCGCTGGCCGCCTCACCGCTCCACGCCGAATGGGCTGGCGGTAGCACCGTCGAGGTCGAGACCTGCACCGGTCGCGGCCGGCGGCGGCGTTGCACGACCGAGGAAATCACCATCAATCACTGGGACCTGTTTGACGATCTGCGCAATACGGAATGGGAGGGCTGTGTCGAAGCGCGCGCCATCCCGATGGACATTGACGACACCCCCCCATCGGCCGGCAATCCGCAGACGCTCTTCGTGCCGTACTTTGCGCCTGATGAACCCGACAATGACCGTGACTACTCCAATGACTATCTCAGCGACGGGCTGACCGGCGGCCTGCTCGGTCGCCTGCTGAACCTGCTCAAATACGACAATGGACGCCCCAGCGGTGGCAGCCCGAACATGGCTTGCACAACCGAACCGATCACGCCGCTGACCACCAATCGCACACGCCTGCTCAATGCCATCGACGACATGGACGCCAGCGGTACCACCAATATTCCGCAGGGCGTGGGCTGGGGCATACGCGTGCTGTCGCCGCAGGAGCCCTTCACCGAGGGGGCCGCCTATGATGATCGCGAGATCATCAAGGCGATGGTGATCCTGACCGATGGCGACAACGTCCTGACCGGCCGGTCGACCGACCTGCGCTCGGACTATTCGGCCTATGGATTTTCCGCCCATGGCCGGTTGGGAACGACATCATCCAGCAGCAATACGCTCGGCAACCGCCTTGATGACCGCCTGGAGGATGCTTGCGACTACGCCAAGGCACAGGGCATCCGCGTCTACACCATCACCTTCCAGGTCAATTCCAGCTCGACCCGCAGCCTGATGCAGGACTGCGCCAGCCATCCCAGCCTGTATTTCGACTCGCCCTCATCGGAAGCGCTGGAAGACGCCTTCGAGATGATCGCCGGTGACCTGACAAACCTGCGCCTGTCGCGGTAAGCGACAGGCGTCAGGCCGTTTCATTCGAATTCCAGAGCGGGGTCAGCCCGGCAGGTCGAGCAATTCCAGCTCGAAGACCAGCGCCATGTTGGGGCCGATCGGGCCACCCGGCCTGGGATTCATGCCGTAGGCCAGATTCGGGTGGATGAAGAGTTCCCAGCGTTCGCCGACCTGCATCAGGGGCAAGGCCTCAACCCAGCCCGCGATCAGCCGGTCGGACGGGAAGGTGGCGGGCTCGCCGCGCGTCCAGGAGCTGTCGAACTCCTCGCCATTGAGCAATTGGCCGCGATAATTGACCGTCACCATATCGCCCCGCATCGGGCTGGCACCCTCTTCCACCGCCGTGCGGATGCGGAACAGCAGACCGGACGGGAGGGCGAACACGCAGGGCTCGTCGAGCATGGCGGTCAGATAGGTATCGGCCTGGACGCCATTGGCGGCCGGATCATTGGCATCCTCGGGCAGATCAACCAGCGGGATGGTCACACTGTCATCGACGGAGCAGGTGCGGGCCTCATCGACAATCAGCTGACGGGCAATCAGTTGATCGAGATTGGGCACGACGCGATGGGCCAGTTCCAGGCGCGCGCGCAGGGCATCGGCATCGCCGGAAGCGATGGCGTCGGTGAGTGAGGTATTGGAGGTCATGGTCTCGGTTTCAGCTTCGGGTGTGGCCGTGTCGGCAGGTTGCGAACAAGCCGACAGCGCCAGGGCACAGCAGGTCGCGGCGAGGGCAAAACGGGTCATGGATCTATCCTGTAGACTGGAAGTTATTCGGCGTCGCGCGGCACGATGGTGACGCGCCAGCTGCGTTCGGGGGCGATATAGGTTGCGGCCAGGGCAACCAGGTCTTCGCGGGTGACACTTTCATAGTCCGAGCGCAGGGACCGGATCCGGTCGAGGCGGTCGGGGTGGGCCCAGGACTGCGACAGCCAGGACATCCAGGCACCATTGTTTTCCTGCGCATTCTCGATCCGCTCGAGCAGCGGGGTACGGGCCCGCAGGAATTCGTCATCGCTGATCGACCCGGCGGCCATGTCCGCGGCCAGCTCATTGATCGCGGCATAGGTCTGGTCGACCGTCTCGAGACGGACATCGGCGCCGACATAAAGATAGCCATAGTCGGGATAAACGTCGGATTCGCTGGCGGCATTCGAAGCGGAATAAGTCAGCCCTTCCCGTTCGCGCAGGCGCTCCGTCAGCTTGAGATCAAACACCGCATTCAACAGCGCCATCGCTCGCGTACGGGCCGGATCACTGTCGTCAAATGTCGGCCAGTAGACATTGGCACGGGCCTGGTTGGCCGGTCCGTTGTGCAGCAGCACAACCGGTTCGACGACCGGATCCGGGAAAACCACAGTGCGGGCCTCGGCATAATCCGGCCAGCTGTCGGCCCGGTCCGGCAGGGCTCCGAGTGTCGCTGCCAGAGCCTCGATCAGGGCCTCTTCGCTGACATCGCCGACAATCGTCAGCTCGATCGGCGCACTTTCCAGCGCCGGGGTCAGGAAGTCACGGATCGCAGCCATGTCGACACCGGCCACCTGTTCCGGATCGGGCAGGCCGTAGCGCTCATCCCCGGAGCGGATCAGGCGCGCCACTTCAGCCGACATCACACCGCCCGGGGTCGAGTAGGAGTTGCGGCGAATTTCAGGGATCACGGCGCGGAACTGCTCCATCCCCTCCTGGCGCCAGCCCGGATCGGTCAGGAAGGCCGTCAGCAGGTCCATCTGGATGCGCAGGTCACCCGGCGTGGTCGCCGTGTTGAAACTGAAACTGTCATCGCCGACATTGAAGCTGTAGCCGATATTGCGACCGGCCAGGACGCGGCCGAGCTCATCGGCGGAATGCTCACCCAGGCCCGAGGCGGTGAACACCGAACCGGCGATGATATCGACCGCCGGCATGGCCCGCGGCTCCAGCTCGCCGCGACCGAAATCGAGGCGGACACGCACGGTCCCGTCTTCGAAATCGGTCTGCTTGAACGTCACCGCGACACCGTTCGCAAAACGCAGTCGTACCAGGCCCAGATCGGCGATTTCCTCACGAGACGTTATCTCTCCGGCGGGACCGAAATCGGTGTAGGCGAAACTCAACTCGCCATGATCTTCCGGTGCCTCGACGGGCTGTTCCGCGCTGGCCTGCCAGGCTTCAATGAGCCGGGTCTGCGGGTCTTCCAGCTCGACCGATGTGGCCAGGAAGAGCAAGGGCTCGACACCGTCCCAGCGGGCCCGGAAGGCCGCCGAAACAGCTTCGGGCGTGACATCAGGCAAGGTCGCTTCAAAGCGCTCCAGCATCGATTGCGGGGTGGTCAGCACCTGGTCCGAGCGCCAGTTCGACCAGATCTGGTCGGCCAGGCCGGAGGTCGGGCGCGTGCCCGCCTGCTCGGCCCCGTCGCGCAGGGCGGTGTGAAGATTGGCGATCTGTTCGTCGAGTTCGGCCCGGGTGAAGCCATGCTCAAGCGCCCGGCGCAATTCCTGCTCGACCGCAGCCACACCCTCTTCCCAGCGATCCGGGCGGGCAATCGCCAGCACCGAAGCCCGGTCGGCAATGCCGAAATCGGTTCCGTGATTGGCGGCTGCCTGGATCAGCGGCGAGGTGCCCGAACTGGTCAGGGTGGCGAAGCGACGGCTGAGAATGGCATCGCCGATATTGGCCAGGTTGTTGTCAAACCGGGCCGCCGCACTGTCGAGGACCGGCGTGAAGGGCCGCACGGCGTCGACCGTGAAAATCGTATAGATTTCCGGGTCATGGAAATAGCCGGCCGAGATCGGTCGGTCTGCCGACACGGTGCCCAGATCCGGGTCCTCGCGGGGGGCCTCAAGGCCTTCCCAATCGGCGAAACTGGCTTCGATCCGGGCAATCACGGCCTGCGGGTCGACATCACCGACCACCACGACCATGCCGCGCTCGGGCGTGTAGAAATTCTCGTAATAATCGACGAAGCGCTCGCGCTGGGCATTTTCCAGCACCTCGGTGGTGCCGATGGCATCGCGATCCGGGACCAGCGTGTCGGGCAGGCGAAAGCGCCACACCGCATTGTTCCAGCGACGGATCGGGGTGTTGCGGACGCGTTCTTCGGACAGCACGACGCCGCGCTCGCGGTCGATCGCTTCGGGATCGAACAGGATTTCGCTGGCGGTCTGGCGCATCAGGAACAGCGCGGTCTCGACCGCCTCATCGCCGGCATCGGGCAGGTCGAGCTGGTAGCCGACCGTCTCATAGCCGGTGAAGGCATTGGTATCGGGTCCGAACTGCAGACCGTAGCGCTCCAGCAGGGGCACCATCTCGCCTTCGGGAACGTCGGTGGTGCCGTTGAAGGCCATGTGTTCGATGAAATGGGCAAGACCGCGCTGGTCGTCCGCCTCGCCGAGCGAGCCCATGTTGAACACCATCCGCACCGAAGCGACATTGGGCGGCGTTTCATTGGTCCGCACCGCATAACGCAAACCGTTTTCGAGCTGACCGTAGATGATGTCGGGATCGGCCGGGAGATCGGTGACCTCGTGGACAAAGGCATAATCGGTCGGGATCGCCACGTCCGCCTCGGGACGGTCACTGGCCGGTTGGCAGGCCGCCAGCGAGACCGCCAGGGCGAGGATCGCGGTCAGGCTTGTTGCGCCGGTTCCCGTTCCGATTTTCAAGGCCATTCAAGCACTCCCGGTCATGGTTTCAGGTTCGGAACCTAGTGGTGTCCGAACCGATGTCGAGTGAATAAGCTGCAAAGGGCCTTGTCAGCCCGACGTCCGTTCGAACGGGTCGTGCTCGGCGACCCAGTGGCCCTCGGCGACTTCCATCAATTGCGGACGGTACTGGTCGGCATCCGGATCATCGATCAGCTTGGACTTCATGAAGCGCAGCTGGGCGCGGCTGTCCATCGGAGAGGGAAGCTCGCCGTCCAGCTTGACGCGGACCCGGGCTTTCTCGACCACCGGGTCCGGCACCGGTACGGCGGAGATCAGGGCCTGGGTGTAAGGGTGGCGGGCGTCTTCATAGATATTGGTACGGTCCGCCAGTTCCACGATCCGGCCGAGATAGAGGACCATGACCCGATGCGAGATCTCACGCACGACCGAAAGGTCGTGAGAGATGAAGATCATCGACAGGTCCATCTCCTGCTGCAGCTTGATCAGGAGCTCGATGATCTGGGCCTGGATCGAAACGTCGAGTGCCGAGACGGCCTCGTCGCAGATCACCAGCTTGGGGCGCAGGATCATGGCGCGGGCAATGCCGACGCGCTGGTTCTGGCCGCCGGACAGCTCGTGCGGGTAGCGGTTGATCATGTTCGGGTCGAGGCCGACCTTTTCCATCATCTCCTTGACCACGACTTCACGTTCCGCGCGCTTCATCGATTTGCGGAAGGTCAGGAGCGGTTCCTCGATCGAGGCGCCAATGGTCATGCGCGGGTCAAGCGAGGCGAGCGGATCCTGGAAGACGATCTGGAATTCTTCGCGGGTCTTGCGCAGCTCATTGCGTTTGAGGCCGAGCAAGTCGCGACCGATCCATGACACGGCGCCCTCCTGGGCCGGAACCAGTCGCAGGACCGCACGGGCCAGGGTCGACTTGCCGCAGCCGGACTCGCCCACCACGCCCAGCGTCTCGCCCGGACGCAGATCAAAGCTGATGCCATCGACGGCGCGCAGCGTCTTGTAGGTCGGGCGCAGGCCGCCGGAGACCTGGATCGGGAACTGGACCTTGACGTTGTCGACGGCCAGCAGCGGTTCGGCATCGGCCGCGGCAGCAACCGGCTTCAGCGTTGTGTGTCCCGGACGATCGGGGCGATCAAGGCGCGGCATGGCTTCCAGCAGCATGCGCGTATAGTCGTGTTGCGGATTGGCGAAGATGTCCTCGATCGTGCCGCCTTCGACATAGACGCCGTGCTTCATCACCTGGGCCCGGTCGGCCATGCGGGCGACGACACCCATGTCGTGGGTGATCAGCGCCAGGGCCGCACCGGTCTCGCGCTTCAGCTCGTCCATGATGTCGAGCACTTCGGCCTGCACCGTCACGTCGAGCGCGGTGGTCGGCTCGTCGCAGATCAGCAGGTCGGGCTCGCACAGCATCGACATGGCAATCATGACACGCTGGCGCATGCCACCGGACAATTCGTGCGGATATTGCGCCAGTCGGCGCTTGGCCTCGGGAATGCGAACCCGGTTGAGCCAGTCCAGGGCGCGGGCATCAGCTGCCTTGCCGCGCATCTTCATGTGGATCCCGAGCACTTCGCGCATCTGGTCACCGACCGTCATGTGCGGTGTCAGCGAGGTCAGCGGGTCCTGGAAGATCATGGTCATCGAGCGACCACGCACCTGGTTCAGCTTGTTCGCGGACAGGCCGAGAATTTCCATGTCACGGTATTTGATCGAGCCGGTCGCCTTGCCGTTGGAGGCCAGCAGGCCCATCGCGGCAAGGAAGGTCTGGCTCTTGCCGGAACCGGACTCACCAACAATTGCCAGGCATTCGCCTGCATTGATCTCCAGGGACACACCCTTGACCGCCTCGACCTCACCGTCAGGGGTCTGGAAATTCACATTGAGGTCTGAGACCTGCAAAATCGGCGCCGTCGTCGACAGGCTGGAATGGGCCTTGGGCACAATAATACTCCCCAAATACTCGGTAGCGGGGGAGCATATCGACACATTGGCCCATGACCAGCCTCGTTCTCATTCCCAACTGCCCGACAGGCGGGATGTCTTTGCGTGGCGGACACAAAACGCCGCTGCTAAGTTTCCGGCGCATCAATCCTTTTCCTTCCGGGCGGGACTCAGTCACACTGTCACCCGAGGATATGCCAAGAGGTTGTGGATGACACACGCTGCGGGAGCATGGATGCGATGACCCCACGGTCCGCCGATACCCAACGCGCACTGTTCGCCAGTTCGCCCCTGGCCATTCTTTCGCTGGACGCCGGCGGCGCCATTACCGCCGTGAATGCGGCCGCTGCGGAGTTGTTGGGTTATGACCGGGCCGACCTCTCCGGCAAGCGGGCCCAGATCGTGTTTGCGGACCCGCGCGCCTATGACCAGCTTGAAGCGACACGGTTCAATATCCCTGACGGCATGGCGGAAGGTCGTTTCACGGCTCGCTATCGTACTCGCGCCAGTCGGGTATTTGACGGCGAGACGGTCGCAGCCCGCGCCACCAATGAAGGCAATTATGGCACGGGAACACTGCTGTTCATCCGTGATGTCTCGGCTGAGCTGAGCCTGAAGGCCAAGCTTGAAGCCAGCGACATCCAGCTGCGCGCGGCGCTGGCATCGGCCAATGAAGGCGCCTTCTCGCTCAACCTGGTGACCCGGCTGGGATCGACGCGCGGCTTCATCAACGAGTTCCTCGGCATTTCCAGCGCCGACGCCACCATCTCGCTGGAACGATGGCTGGAAATCACTGCCGAAGATGATCGCGAACGCCTGGCGGGCGCCTTCGAAACGCTACGCACTCAACCGACACGGCCGCTCGACATCGTGTTCCAGGCCACCCGCGCTGACGGCGAGATCCGCTGGCTTCACATGCGCGGCAAGGTCACCGAATTTTCCCGGGACGGCCAACCCTTGCGCGTATCTGGCGTGGTCGCCGACACCACCGAACGACACGATCTGGAAGCCAGGCTGGCGGCCCGTGAACGTCAGCTCGCCGAAGCCATCGAGTTCGGTTCGAGCGGCGTCTGGGAGGCGGATCCGACCACAATGGATGTAACGCTGATCGGACCCATCCGCGCCATACTCGGTGTTGCCGATGAGGATCCGGGAATCGACGGCACCCGCTGGCTTGAACGCACGCACGAGGATGATCGAGGCGAGGTCGCCCGGCAAATACAGACGCTGGCAGATGGAAACTCCAGCGTCCTCGATGTGGAATACCGCGTGCGCGATTCCCGCACCGGTGACTGGATCTGGCTTCGATCACGCGGCGGTGTGAAACCCGACACCGACCCGCCCATTGCCGTCGGCATGTTGGTCGACATTACCGAGCGCAAGAGGCTGGAACTCAAACTGGCCGAGACCGAGCGGCTCATGCGCGAAGGGCTGGAGGGAGCCAATGACGGCGCATGGAGCATGGATGTCCCTGCCGGACGCCTGCTTGTCTCGGGGCTCATCTCACGATTGCTGCAGATCGAGGATGGCGCGACCATCACCCTGGATGACTGGTTCGGCCTGATGCCCTCCGATTCGGAACCGGTGGCACGGGCCAGATTCCGCGACTTCACCGATCAGACCCGCGACCAGATTGACGCCGGAACCAGTCAGGACCTGGGTCGTTTCCGGGTCATCGGGCCGGACAGTTCGGAAGTTTGGCTGCGCTCGCGCGGACGCGTGGTTGAATGGACACCGGACGGACAGGCGGCCCGCGCCGCCGGGATCGTCAGCAACATCACCGAAGAGCAACGTCTTGAGCGGGCTCTGGCGGAAAGCGACAGACGACTGCGCGAAGCGCTGGTCGCAGCCGGAGAAGGCGCCTGGCGGGTCAATCTGAAAACCCGCGTCGGCGAGGTCAGTGCCGTCATCGCCGAGATGTTGGGGCTGCCACCCCAGGATGCCCGCATCACCTATGATGACTGGGAAACCCGAGTCCATCCAGACGATCTCGACACCGCGCGCGAGGCGTTTCGGGCGCTGCAATCGGGAGACCGCAACGCGATTGACATTATCGTGCGCTACCAGTCGGAGACCGGTGGATGGATACGCATCCACAATCGCGGACGGATTTCGGACCGCGATACCAATGGCGACCCGACTGTGGCGACCGGATTCATCGCCGACATCACTGAGCGGTTGGAGACCCAGGAAGCGCTCGCGGATCGCGAGCAGCAACTATTCCAGGCCGTGACGGCGGCCGCACTGGGAACCTGGCGCATCGACCTGGTGGCCCAGACCATCAATTTGCGCGGCACGATCGTGGCGCAATTGTTTGGCGACGACGATGCGCGAACCCTCCCCGTCTCCGAATGGCGTGAGCGCATCCATCCGGACGACCTGGTCGCGGTCGACGCCTCTGTTGCCCACATACTCACCGCCGAAGATGTCCAGGCCGACGACCAGTATCGGTTGCGGGACTGGACCGGTGACTTCGTCTGGCACCGCTCGACCGGTCGCATTGTCGAGCGCGACGAAAACGGGAGGCCGACGGCCGCCTCCGGCGTGCTGTGGAATATCGACGCCACGCGGCGGCTGGAAACGCTGATGGCGGACGAGCGTGCGCGCTTCGAACGCATCTACCGGGCCACGCCCGCCATGATGCACACGATCGATGCCGACGGCTTCATCGTCGAGGTCAGCGACTTCTGGCTGTCCCATCTGGGCTACAAGCGGTCCGAGGTGATCGGGCGGCGCTCCACCGATTTCCTCGACGCAGAATCGCGCGAGCGCGCCGTTCGGGTTGAATTGCCCAAGCTGTTCCAGATGGGTCAGAACACCCACACGGCCTACCGCTTCCTGCGCAAGAGCGGCGAGCCGGTCGATGTCCTGCTGTCCTCATTCCTCGAGCGCGACGCCGAGGGCAGGCCGCTGCGCAGCTATGCCACCCTTACTGACATCACCGAGCTGACAGCCGCCAATGAACAGCTCGAACGGACCAATCGCGAACTCGACCGTTTCGCCACCGTCGCCTCACACGACCTGCAAGAGCCGTTGCGCAAGGTCGCGGCCTTCTCTTCGCTGGTGCGACGCCGCTATGCCGACAAGCTGGATGAGGACGGTGTGCGCAGTCTCGACTTCCTGGCGGACGCGGCCCAGCGCATGCAGCGATTGATCAATGACCTGCTGTCCTATTCCAAACTCGCCAGCCAGCCGCTGAATCTTCGGGATGTCGACATGAATGCGCTGGTCGCCGACATCATCGATCAACTTGAAACACCGATCAGTGAGTGCAATGCCCGCATCACCGCGGTCGAGCTCCCGGTTATCCAGTCCGACCACGTCCTGCTGACCCAGATTGTGCAGAATCTGATCTCCAACGCGGTGAAGTATCGCGGCAATGCCGACCCCGTCGTGAAAATCGATGCCGTCGAGGATGAGGCCGGCTGGACCTTCTCCGTCACCGATAACGGTATCGGTCTCGAGACGCGGTTCTCCGAAAAGATTTTCGCGCCATTCCAACGCCTTCACACGCGCGAACAATATGAAGGCACCGGAATCGGGCTGGCCGTTGTCCGCCAGGCGGTCGAGCGGCTGGGCGGTCATATCCGTGTTGAATCAGAACCGGGACACGGCGCCAGCTTCATCTTCGACCTGCCTCGCACGCCGCCTTCGGCGCGACGCGAATCCGGCTGACAACCGGCGCCTGTCCACCTATTCGAAACGCAACGCTTCGATCGGATTGAGACGCGAGGCGCGGTGTGCCGGATAGAGTCCGAAGAACACACCCACGAAGGCCGAGGCGCCAATGGCGATGGCCACGATGACCGGGTCGATCAGGATATCCAGCTGTCCGACCTCGGCATAGATTAGCGTGCCGGTGACACCGACCACCAGTCCGGCCAGGCCGCCGATCACGCACAGCACGATGCTTTCGATCAGGAACTGGTTGCGCACATCGGCCCGCCGCGCGCCGACGGCGAGGCGCAGGCCGATTTCGCGCGTCCGCTCGGTGACCGAGACCAGCATGATGTTCATGATCCCGATCCCGCCGACCAGAAGCACGATGCCGGCACCAACGGCGAGCAACAGGCCGAGCTGGCTCTCGGTCTCATTGCGGGCACGCACAAATTCGGCCAGCGAGCCGACCGCGAAATCATCCTCGGCACCCGGTTGGATCTCACGGCGTATGCGCAGCAGGTCCTCGATATCGGCAATCACGCGCGAGGTGGATTCACCCGGCGCGATATCGGCGTAAATGGTTGAAACGCCATCCCGGACCGTCACCCGCATGCCGGCCCCGAAACGTTGGCGGACGGTCGACAGGGGCGCGAAAACAACATCGTCCTGGTCCTGCCCCCAGGAACTCTCCCCCTTGGGCTCCAGCGTGCCGATCACCTCGAATGGCTGGCCGCCGATACGGATCGACTGGCCCAGCGGGCTGGCACCGTCAAACAGTTCGCGGATGATCGTCTGGCCGACCACGACATAACGTCGGCCGCCGGTATCCTCGGCGCCGGAAAAGGCCCGTCCCTCGTCGATTACCCAGCCGCGGGCCGAGAAATAGTCCGGGTTCACACCCTGGATGCGCGAACTCCAGTTGATGCCGCCGAACACCAGCGTCGTCGACGCGGACACCTCGCCCGAGACCCCGGCCAGGCCGGCAATCTCGTCGCGGATCGCCACGACATCACCATCGGTCATCGGATCGGCAGACCCGGCGCCGCCACGTCGTCCGCCGAACATCGACGAACCCGGACGGATGATGAGGAGGTTGGCACCAAAGCTGGCAATCTGCGCCTCGACCGCCTGCTTGGTCCCCTCACTGATGGAGACCAGAACGATCACCGAGGCAACGCCGATGATGACACCGAGCATGGCGAGCGCACTGCGCAGCGCGTTGATGCGGAGCGCCGTCAGTGCGACCCGAAGCGAAGCAAAGGCATTCATGAGCGGTCCTCCACGATGACGCCATCGCGAAACACGATCTGGCGCCGGGCATGATCGGCGACTTCCTGCTCGTGCGTCACCAGGATGACGGTAATGCCCTCACGGTTGAGCTGGTCGAAGATTGCCATGATGTCGTCGGACGTCTTGGTGTCCAGCGCGCCGGTCGGCTCGTCGGCGAGCAGTATCTTGGGGTCGTTGACCAGGGAACGGGCAATGGCGACTCGCTGTTGCTGGCCGCCCGACAATTGCGACGGGTGGTGATCGGTGCGATCCCCGAGCCCGACCTGGGTCAATCGCTTCATGGCCCGGTCGACCCGCTCCCGATGCGGCATGCCCGAATAGATCAGCGGCAGGGCCGCGTTCTCGACCGCGCTGGTGCGCGGCAGCAGGTTGAACTGCTGGAAGACGAAGCCGATGGTCCGGTTGCGAAAGCGCGACACGGCGTCCGGCCCCAGCGCCCGGACATTCTCGCCGGCAATCCGCAGATCACCCGAGGTCGGCTGGTCGAGGGCACCCAGCAGGTTCATCAGGGTCGACTTGCCCGAGCCCGACGTGCCCATGATGGCGACATACTCACCGGCCTCGATATCGAGCGAGACGCCGTTGAGGGCGTGCACCGTCTGGTCGCCCATCGTGTAGGTCTTGACCAGATTGCGACACTCGATCAGCGCCGGCATTATTCACGCACCTCGCGGGCCCGTGTGATGACGGCTTCGCCGGCCTCAAGCTGGCCACCGACAACCTCGGTCTGCTGGGTGTCATTGATACCCACACGCACGCGGCGCTCGGCCAGGGTTCCGTCGGCCTCGAGCACCCAGAGGGAGACATTGCGGGTCTCACGCATTTCGCGCTGGATTTCGCGGTAGCGGGTCATCTGTTCCGGCGTCAGCACGGCCTGCAATTCCCGGGTGATTTCCGCCTGGGCCGCGGCACGATCCGGCGTTTCGCCGGACTGGGCGGCAGCGGCCATCCGGCCGAAGACCTGGCGGAAAATCGCACCGGCGCGTTCCTGCTGGTCCTGCGTGAGCTCGAGTTGCTCGGCCATCTGGGCCATCGGATTGCGTCCGCCACCCGGACCGCCACGACCGCCGCCCGGGCGTCCGCCACCGGAGCCACCCGCCTCGACAGGCTGCGACCGGCTTTCCAGCGACGGCGGCGGCCGGAAGCGCAGGGCGGAATTGGGCACAGTCAGCACGTCGGTCCGCTCGCCGGTGATGATGTCCATATTGGCCGTCATGCCCGGCAGCAGGCGCTGGCCCGGATTGGCCGCCGAAATCACCACGGTGTAGGTGACGACATTATTGAGGGTCTGCGGCGCCAGACGGATCTGCTCGACCACGCCTTCCAGTTCCAGCCCCTGATAGGCGTCAACGGTGAAGGAGACAGGCTGGCCCTCGGCGATCTGGCCGATATCGGCCTCGTCGACCTGGGCATCGATCTGCACCTGGCCGAGATCCTGGGCGATCGTAAACAGGGTCGGTGCCGACAGGCTGGCGGCAACGGTCTGCCCCTCATCCACGGCCCGGTCGACGACAATACCGTTGATCGGCGCCCGGATGGTGGTGCGTTCCAGATCGATCTGCACGCCTTCCAGCGTTGCGTCACGCTGGGCGAGTACGGCCTGGGCGTTGCGGATCTGGGCGTCGGAAACGGCCAGGTTGGCCTGTGCGGCCTCCTGGGCTGTCAGCGCATTGTCGAGCGCCGCCTGGGCCGAGATCCCCCGGTCGAACAGGGCGCGGACGCGATCATATTCCTGTTGGGCCGAGCGGGCATTGGCCTCAGCCGTCAGACGGTTGGCACGCTGAAGCGCAAGCGTGGCGGCGGCGGTGGCGCGATTGGCCTCGGCTTCACGGATGCGCGTCTCATAGGTCTCCGGATTGAGCTGGGCGATGACCTGGCCCGCCTCGACCGTGTCGTTGAAGTCGGCGTAGAGGCTTTCGATCTGCCCGGACAATTGCGAACCGACCTCGACCGTCACGAGGGCCCGCACGGCGCCCGAGGCTGCAACGATCCGGCGCACTTCACCGGGCGCCACGTCATGGGTCTCGATCACGATTTCGCCGGCACTGTCGGCGCCCTGTGACATCCACCACCAGCCGGCCGCAGCCAGCACCAAAAGACCGACCGCTCC
>NZ_JBLWVH010000005.1:0-143365 GCF_048268525.1 Maricaulis sp.
CGGAGGCGAGCAGGGGCCCCCCCCTGGAGTTGCGCGTTGCCACCCCGGACGAAAACCTGCGAAAGCAGGTTGCAGATCCGGGACCCAAAAACGCGAATGCTGCCGGCCCCGGGCGTACAGGTCCCGGATCTCCGCCCCGCTCCAGCGGGGCCCCCGTCCGGGATGACAACCGAGAGATAAGAATAATGGGGACACACACCGTTATCGGGCGTTGAAAAACCGCGACAGGCACCAAGGCGCCGCAAATCGTCTGCGCCACCGGCGACAATCCCACCATAACTCGCTCGCTCGAGACCGCCCTCTGCGACAGCCTGTCTCAGCCATTTTGACGCAGCGAAATGGCGCCGCGCCCGCCTAGTTTCTCCGTCATGGTCGGACGCATCCTCCCTGTTACGCGTCCGCCAGCTGATAGGAGAAACAACATGAAAAAACTCATTCTCTGCGCGGCGCTTGGCGCCATGGTGATGGCCCCGGCGGCCTTCGCCGAGGAGCATGTGATCGAAATGCGCAATATGGGTTCCGATCGCCAATCCATGGTGTTTGAGCCCGCTTATCTCGAAGTCGAGCCCGGCGACACCGTCACCTTTGTCAACGCCATGGGCGTTCACAACGCCCAGACAATTGACGGCATGTTGCCAGAAGGGGTTGAGGGCTTCGTCGGCGACATGAATAGCGACATCTCCTTTACCGCCTCCGAGGAAGGCCTGTACGGCATCAAGTGCATGCCGCACTACGGCATGGGCATGGTCGCCCTGATCAAGGTGGGCGATGGCGAAGCGCCAAATCTGGAAACGGCCGCCTCCGTGCGCCATCCGGGCCGGGCGCGCATCCGCATGGCCGATCTGCTGGAGCAGGCCGCGGCCGACCCGGACGTCGGCTCATAAACGCTTGCCGGCTTCACCCCCGGAGCGGTTTCAGGCCCGGCCGGGCGGTCTTTCAGGGCCGCCCGGTCCCGTCCTTTGACTTGGGGGCGGCGCTCAAAACAAACGCGAAGTCGGCCTTAGTCGCTGCGGGACTCAATGGTGCCCGGAACCACTGTTTCCCGGTGCGCATTCATCTGACAGCACAGCCAGTGTGAAACCTATTTCCTGTCCGCAATACCGGCCCGCCCCGCCCGTCGCTTCTTGCGTTGCCAGCGCTTGAGATAGGGCTCCACGAACAGCCATATTCCGGTGGCCCAGAGAACCAGCAGGATCACGCCGACGGGCAGGAAGACGAATGTCTTGATCCAGTCGGCGAAGAATGAGCCGTCATGGATCTGTTCGAACAGGTCGGAGCGGCGGTATTCCAGCGACAATACGTCCAGTGTGACCAGGTCGATCTGCGCTTCCCAGCGATTGGGGGCGATGAATTTGGCGATGCCGCGGTCCGAACGGATATCGATCCGGTCGAACTGGTCCCAGCTCGTGATCTCCAGCTCCTCAATGGCCACCGCGGCAGCATAAAGCTCTGCCAGGGACGTGTCGGGCACCTGCGCCGAGGCCAGCTCACTGCGTTGCGTGGCCGGCTGGATCCACTCGATGTCTTTCTTCAGCATCAAAAATATTCCGGCAACGATCATGATGCCGAGCGGGAGCATGACAATGGGCGAAGCCCAGTGGTGGATGTCGCGGATAAGCTTGCCGATTTTCATGCGTCGCATCCTTGCCATGCACGGGCGCCGGTCAAGTCATGATGCTGGCCGATCCGGCAAGCCGACGGTTCTTGTCGGGGCAGGCTTCTCTTTTGGCTTGAGGTTGTTAAGGTCGGCCCAATTCAATTCCCGGGGGAGAATTCATGCGTAGTCTCATCTGTGCCGTCCTGGTCCTGGCGCTGCCGCAAACCGCGTGCGCGCAACCAGAGGCCGAAACCGAAACGGGTCCGTTGACCTCCGGTAACTTCACTGGATTCGAGTTCCGCAGTATCGGGCCCGCCTTCATGTCGGGTCGCATCGCCGATATCGAAATCATGCCGGACGATCCGTCGACCTGGATTGTCGGCGTCGGTTCAGGCGGTGTCTGGCGCACGGACAATGCCGGCACGACCTGGTCGCCATTGTTCGATGATGAAGGCGTCTACTCCATCGGCACGGTCACGGTAGACCCGTCCAACCCCCACACCATCTGGGTCGGCACCGGAGAGAATCACGGCGGCCGGCATCTCGGCTATGGCAATGGCGTCTATCGCTCCCGCGATGGCGGCGACAGCTGGACCCATCTGGGGCTTGAATCTTCCGAGCACATTTCGGAGATCCTGATCCACCCGGAAGACCCCGATACAATCTGGGTCGCCTCGCAGGGGCCGCTTTGGTCGCCGGGCGGCGAGCGCGGCCTCTTCAAATCGACCGATGGCGGCGAGACCTGGACACTGGTGCTGTCGGCGGGCGAATGGACCGGCGTGACCGACATCGTCATGGACCCCCGCAATCCCGACCGTCTGGTCGCGGCGACCTGGCAGCGCCACCGGACGGTGGCCGCCTATATGGGCGCCGGTCCGGAGAGCGGGCTGCACGTGTCTGACGATGGCGGCGACACCTGGCGCGAAGTCACCGCCGGACTACCGAGCGGCAATATGGGCAAGATCG
This sequence comes from Maricaulis sp., assembly GCF_048268525.1. Taxonomy (GTDB): domain Bacteria; phylum Pseudomonadota; class Alphaproteobacteria; order Caulobacterales; family Maricaulaceae; genus Maricaulis. Next base: position 2,564 of record NZ_JBLWVH010000005.1, read on the forward strand.
GCCTGGCCATCTCGCCGCAAAACCCTGACGTGCTCTATGCGGCGATCGAACAGGACCGCCGCACGGGCGGCATTTATCGCTCCAGCAATCGAGGCGAGAGCTGGACGCGGATGTCCGACACGGTCTCCGGCGGTACGGGCCCGCACTATTATCAGGAGCTCTATGCCCACCCGCATCATTTCGATCGCATCATCCTGCTCTCCAACACCACCCAGATCTCCGACGATGGCGGCGCGACCTTCCGCGGCCTGAACAATGAGACCAAGCATGTCGATGACCACGCCATCGGTTTCCACCCAACCAATCCGGACTATCTGCTCGTCGGTTCGGACGGCGGCCTCTATGAGAGCTGGGATGGCGATGCGACCTGGCGCTTCATCTCCAACCTGCCGATCACACAATTCTACGACATTGCCCTGGATGACGCCGAGCCGTTCTACAATGTCTATGGCGGCACCCAGGACAACAACTCGCAGATGGGACCGACGCGCACGGATAGTCGCCATGGCATCCGCAATTCCGATTGGGTCGTGACCCTGTTTGGTGATGGTCATGAACCCGATGTCGAGCCGGGCAATCCGGACATTGCCTATTCCAGCTGGCAGCAGGGCAATCTGGTCCGCTTTGATCGCACCACAGGCGAGCTGGTCTATGTTCGCGCCCAGCCCCAGCCGGGCGAGCCGGCCGAGCGCTTCAACTGGGATGCCCCGCTGGTGGTGTCCTCGCATCAGCCGACCCGGCTCTATCACGCCTCGCAACGCGTCTGGCGCTCGAATGATCGCGGCGACAGCTGGACACCCATTTCCGGTGACCTGACCCGTGACCAGGACCGCATGTTGCTGCCGATCATGGGACGGCAATGGTCCTGGGATGCCGGCTGGGATATCTATGCGATGTCCGTCTACAACACGATCAGCGCGCTGGCGGAATCTCCTGTCGACGAGAATGTGATCTATGCGGGCACCGATGATGGTCTGGTCCAGATCACCGTCGATGGCGGAGAAAACTGGACGGAAACCGAAGCTGGCGACCTGCCCGGCGTTCCCGACCTCGCCTATATCAATGATTTCGAGCCATCCCGCTTTGACGCCAACAGGGTCTATATGGCGCTCGACAATCACAAATACGGTGATTTCACGCCCTATCTCCTGCGCTCGGACAATCAGGGCCGCAGCTGGCGCATGATCACCGACGGCCTGCCGGACAATGGCCCGGTGTGGCGCATCGTCCAGGACCACGAGAATCCGGACCTGCTCTTCATCGGTACGGAATTCGGTGTCTATTTCACCCTCGATGGCGGCGACAACTGGACCCAGCTGACCGCCGGCATGCCGCCCATCCCCGCGCGCGATCTTCTGATCCATGAGCGCGAGGACGATCTCGTTGTCGGCACGTTCGGACGCTCCATCTACGTCCTCGACGATATTGCGCCCCTGCGCGACGTCACGGTCGACTCGCTAGAGAGCGACACGCGGCTTTTCCCGGTGCGCCGGGCCTGGTGGTACCAGGAGCAACACGAGCTTGGCTTTGGCTTCCGAGCGTCGCAGGGCGACGGCTATTTCCAGGCCGAGAACCCGGCCTTCGGCGCGCTCATCACCTATTATGTCAGTGAGGGCCTGCAGACGTCCGAGGAAGCGCGTCAGGAATCGGAATCCGCCTTGGTCGAAGCGGGAGACGACACACCTTTCCCCGGCTTCGACGTGATCGAATCGGAACGGCGTGAAGCGCCGCCGCGCTTCTGGCTGGTCATTCGCGACAGCGCTGGCGACGTGGTTCGCAGACTGCCCGGGCCGGTTTCCGCGGGCTTCCACCGGGTCACCTGGGATCTCACTTATCCGAGCGCCGACGCGGTGACCTCTCCGGACACGGAGGATTCCAACACATCGGGCTATCTCGTCGCGCCGGGCCGTTACTCCGTCGAACTGGTGCGCCAGAGCGGCGGTGAGACAGTCGTGGTGGGGGATGCCCAGACGATCGAGGTCGAACGTCTCACCGAGGGTGCCCTGCCTGGCTCTCCGGAGGATGAAGTCGTCGCATTCTGGGAACGCCTGGCCTCGATGCAGCGCCAGGTGTCAGCGGCTTCGGCGTCCATCGAGTTGACCCATGCCCGCATTGCGCGCCTGCAATCAGCGCTCTATCGCACGCGCACCGCGCCGGGTCCGCTCGACGAGCGATACGAGGCCCTGCGGCAGGAGTTGTTTGCCATTGAAGAAGCCCTGGGCGGCAATCAGACCATGAACGGGCGCCACGGCGCGGAACCGTCGACCGTCGAGTCCCGACTGTCCTTCGCGCAACTTGGAACCGGGAATTCGACCTACGGACCGTCGCCGGCTCATGACGCACAATTGCGGATGGCGGAAGAGGAAATGGCCGGCATTCGGGAACGCCTGGCCAATCTGACCGAAGAGGCGATCCCCGCTTTCGAGGCCGATCTCGCCGCGGCTGACGCGCCCTGGACGCCGGACACGCCGCTGCCACCCTGGTAAGGCCGAAAGGGCCAGTCGCTGCGAGACCCAGCGACTGGCCGTTCAGGTCGCCTTGTCGCCAGGTAGCATCAAGATCGACGGGTTTGGCAGGCGGTTTTCGCCTGCCAGCCGATCTTTTGCGCATTGCACCCTCGGACGAATGCTTCGTCCCCCATTGCCCGGAGCTTCGCCATGACATCCATCAATCCTGATGCCCCGATCCTGGTGACCGGCGGGACCGGTTATCTGGCCGGGGTGATCATCGCGCAATTGCTCGACGCGGGGCACACCGTGCACGCTACCGTCCGCGACCCGGACAGGCGGGACAGGCTAGCCTCGCTGGACGCGCTGGCGGCGTCCTCACCCGGCTCGATCCGCTATTTCCGCGCTGATCTGCGTGATCCCGAGGCCTTTGCCCCGGCGATGGCGGGATGCGAGCTGGTGATCCACACCGCCTCGCCCTTCATCGCCCATGTCGCCGATCCGCAGCGCGATCTGGTTGACCCGGCGGTTGAGGGGACACGCAATGTTCTGGCGGCTGCGAACGCCACCGAAAGCGTCAAACGCGTCGTCCTGACCTCCAGCTGCGCCGCCATTTACGGCGACAATGCCGACATCGCGTCCATGCCGGAGCGCAAGCTGACCGAAGCCGTGTGGAACACCAGCTCGTCGCTCGATCACCAGGCCTATTCCCTGTCGAAGACCCTCGCCGAGAAAGCCGCCTGGGAGATCGCCGGCGCCCAGTCCGGCTGGGATCTGGTGGCCATCAACCCGTCGCTCATCCTCGGCCCCGGCATTGATCCGATGACCTCCGGCGAGAGCTATGCCCTGATCACGCAGATCGGGGACGGAACCATGGCCTCGGGCATTCCTGATTTCCGCATTGGAGCGGTTGATGTCCGCGATGTCGCGGCGGCCCATATCAAGGCCGGCTTCACGCCGCAGGCAGAAGGCCGTCACATCCTGTCCGGCCACAATACGGGATTTGTCGAAATGAGTGCGGTCCTGCGCGACCATTTCGGGTCGGACTATAAATTCGGTAAATCCATCCTGCCGAAATTCCTGGTCTGGCTGGCCGGACCGATGATCAATCCGGCGCTGACCCGCAGGATGGTCAGCCGCAATGTCGGTATTCCCTTCATTGCTGACAATGCCAAGAGCCGCGCAGCGCTGGACGCGGACTATCGTCCGCTGGAAGCCACGCTGACCGAGCATTTCCAGCAATTGATCGATGCCGGACGGGTCACGCCAAAGCCGTGACCAACCCGCGTCACGTCGACACCACGGGACTGCTCAAGGCGCCAGGAATGTGCCGCTCACATCCGGCTTGCCCCAATACTGCAGTGTCTCATTGTCATGTACCGGGACCGGCCGGGAATAGCCGCCGCAATCTATCGTTCGCAAAATGTCATTGATGACAGCCAGCCTTGCGACACGTTTGTCATCCGCCTTCACCACCCGCCACGGCAGGGGCTGGCAGGTCTCCATCAACATGCGGTTTCTGGCCTGGGAGTAGTCATCCCATTTTTCGACGGCGACGGCATCGATCGGGCTGATCTTCCAGGTCTTGAGCGGGTTCTGGCGCCGGTCCTCGAGGCGGGCGACCTGCTCGTCCTTGGAGATGTCGAGATAGTATTTGAGCAGGATCAGCCCGTCATCGACCAGGATTTTCTCGAACGCGCCGACATCCGCGAGGAAGCTCTCATACTGGGCGTCAGAGCAGAAACCCATCACCTTCTCGACACCGGCCCGATTGTACCAGGAGCGGTTGAACAGGGCCGTCTCACCCTGGGCCGGAAGGTAGGACGTCCAGCGCTGGAAATACCAGGAACTGCGGTCGCGTTCACTGGGTTTGCCAAGCGCCACGACGCGCGTTTCACGCGGGCTTTGATGCTCCGAGATGCGCTTGATCACGCCATCCTTGCCGGAACTGTCGCGGCCCTCGAAAAGGACCAACAGGCGCAGGTCCCTGGCGATGATATGACGCTGCAGATCAACCAGGTTGATCTGGGCATCGAGCAATTGCTGGCGGTAGAGCCTCTTGTCCATCGTCTGGTGTCCTGTGATGCGCGCGCCCAGCTTGAGCCAACTGGACCACAAAAGGTAGCTCCGGCGGCACGCTTGCCAGTTCCGGTCCCGGCGATTGTGACGAGAAGCTGGCTCCGTCCCCCTGAGGCGCAGCGTCGCAGGCCGTTTCGTCGCATCGCCCGAACTCGACCATCGGCCTAGCGTGAAGGCGGAAACAAGGAGAGTTCCATGAACCACAAACACCGCAAGACCCTGCACAGCCTGTTCGCCCATCCGGAGCCGGCCAATCTGGCGCCGGCCGATGTCGAACATGTCCTCTCGGATCTGGGTGGAGAGCTGCACGAGCGCAGCGGCGCCAAATTCTCCGTCACCCTGAACGGGCATACGGCAGGCTTCCATCACGCCCAGCACAGCCTGCCCAAGGACGAAGTTCGCGCCGTCCGCAAATTTCTCGAAACGGCAGGCATTGATCCCGAGCGTGACTATCCGCTTTGACCGGCTGGGCAGTCAGGCCTGCGCCAGCAAAGCCTCGCTGACACTCCACAGGCGTTCGGCGGACTCGTCGCTGCAGGCATGGGCGTCGACGCCGCCATAGCGGGCCATCGGGCTGGCGGTGTCGGTCGGAGCGGCAATGTCCGCGTTCTCGCAATAGACACCCGGCTTGCCAGCCAGACCGGGAGCCGTCGCAGCCCAGAGCGTGGTCGAGCACCCCTGTTCGGGGGTCTTGAACCCTTTGCGCGCCAGTTCCGACGGCTCACCATCCTCGCCCAGCCATCCAAGCGCGATCATCTCCTCCTTGGGCAGGTGGCGTTGCAGCGGCGTGAAAATGCCCCCCGGGTGGACCGAAAAGGCAAGCCCGCCGCTGTCCCGCAAACGTCGCGCGAGCGCATTCGCGAAGAGGGCATTGGCGGTCTTGGCTTGGCCATATGCCTGCCACTTGTCATAGGGCGTGTTGCGATACTGGATATCATCCCAACGGATATCGGACAGTTTGTGGGCGGTGGACGACAGCGCCACGACGCGAGCCCCGCGACTCTTCCCGAGCAGGGGCATCAGCGCCTGGGTCAACGCGAAATGGCCCAGGTGATTGACCCCGAACTGCGACTCCCAGCCAGGTCCGACGCGAGCTTCCGGGCAGGCCATGATCCCCGCATTATTGATCAACAGGTCCAGCTGGCCGAGCCGGTCCGCGACGCTGTCGGTAAACCCGCGAACCGAGGCCAGGTCCGCCAGGTCCATCGGCGCCGACGAGACGTCGCCCTTGATGCCGTCCAGCGCTGGCGCGGCCTTCTCAGGTGATCGCACCGGGACAATCACCGAGGCACCCTTCGCGGCGAGGCTACGCACGGTTTCAAGACCGATCCCGCTATAGCCACCGGTCACAACCGCGGTCTTGCCGGCCAGATCGATGTCGGCGAGGACATCGTCCCCGGTGCTCTTGGCATCGAAACCGGAACCAGTCGGGATTTGATCGGAAACAGCCATGTCGGCCTCCTTGGAACGGGTCGAGTTGCGGCGAATGCAATCCGGATGGCGCCACGGTGTGGCCGTTTCAGCCACCTGACAAGTGGATCCCGGCCTCCTTTCGGGCATGTGCCGTCCAAAAGCCTGCTCGGGTCAGACCCTTTCCCGCTTGCCAAGATCGGTCGCACCGCCCTAGCCTGAAAAAACGAACAACGTTCACTTGATCGCAGGAAAGCTTGGACCCGATGCAACTCGTCAGCGATGTTATTCTGGAGGACCGGCCGCAGACCGAGCCCCGTTTCGGTGCGACCTATCCCGCCTTTGAAGACTTCAAGCTCTGGGACCCGGCGGCCTGGACATCAGGGCATCCGCACGACTTCTTCAAGAAGATGCGCGAACAGGCGCCGGTGATGTGGCAGAGCGCCGACAAGTCGAAAGCCGGCTACTGGTCCGTGACTCGCTATGACGACATCAAGACGGTGGAACTGGCACCCGAGATCTATTCCTCCGAGCGTGGCAGCATCAACATGTTCGTGATGCCGCGGAAGGAATGGAAGCCGAAAAAGCTGATCCCTGCCGCATTCAATTCGATCATCAATCTGGACCAGCCGCACCACATGCAGATGCGGATCCAGCAGAAGGACTTCTTCATCCCGCGCTTTGTGGCCGAACTGCAAGACCGTGTGGATGCGAAGATCGACAGCTTGCTGGACGAGATGGAGCGCCGCGGTCCGGTTGTCGATTTCGTCAAATTGTTCTCGCAGGAGCTGCCGCTTTTCACCCTGTGCGAAATGCTCGGTGTCGACGAGGCTGACCGGCCGAAGATCATTGAATGGATGCACTATCTGGAGCTGGCCAACCAGTATTTCGTCAATCCCTGGTCCCTGCTCTCTCGACGTCCCTGGTTCCCGATCAAATTCTATCATCACGTCAACGCGATGTTCGCCTATGGCGAGCGGGTCATGGCCGAGCGCCGGGCCAATCCCCGCCGCGACCTGATGACCGCGATCGCCAATACCGAAATGGCCGGCAAGCCGCTGCCCCAGGAATATCTGGACGGCTCCTGGTTGCTGATCATCTTCGCCGGCAATGACACCTCGCGAAACTCGCTGTCGGGAACCATCCGCCTGATGACCCAGTTCGAGGACCAGCGCGAGATGATCCTTGCCGATCCGTCCCTGATCCCGGCCATGACACAGGAGGCCCTGCGCATGATCTCGCCGGTGCAGCACATGCGCCGCACGGCGATGGCGGATACCGAGCTAAACGGGCAACGCATCGCCAAGGACGAGAAAGTCGTGATGTGGTACCCGGCCGCCAATCGGGACCCGTCCGTATTTCCCGACCCGGACCGGTTTGACCTGTCCCGGGACAATGGTGACAAGCATCTGGCCTTCGGTCATGGCGCCCACAAATGTCTCGGCAGCCGCATCGCCCAGATGCAATTGCAATCGGCGTTCCGGAAGATATTCGAACGCTTCCCGAAAATCGCCTGGACCGGCAAGCAGACTATTGCGCCGAACACGCTGGTCCACGCGATCTCCTCGCTGGAGATCAACCTGTATGGTCGCGACGGCGAACGCCCGCGGCCCGTGCCTGTAGGCCAGCCGCGATAACGAACCGGAGCGGACCGATATCGCTGGGCCTGACGGCCAGGATGGGTTTAGGTGACAGGCTGCTGCAGGAGGGTGGAATGCGAATTGTCTTGTTGGTCCTCGCGGGCCTTATGGTCGCGGCAGGCTTGGCCGCCTACGGCCCTGGCTCGCTTGACGCAATGCGAATGGACGTCCCTCCGGCCAATCCGCAACTGGACGCCCTCTTCGAGGCCAGTCAGCCGGTGAGCCGAACCGAAAGCCCGCACTTTCACGGTGCCGAGGATCTCGAGCCCGGTCCGGACGGTCGTCTGTATGCCTCGCTGGCCGATGGTCGCATCATGGCGCGCGACGCCGATGGCGCCTGGACGCAGATCGCTAACACGGAAGGCCGACCACTGGGTCTCAGCTTCGGACCGGATGGCAGCTTGTTTGTCGCCGATGCCCTGCGGGGCCTGCTGCATCTGACAGCGGACGGCTGGGAGGTCTGGATCGCCTCGGCGCAGGATGGCGGCGAGCTGGTTTTCGCCGATGACCTCACCGTGCTGGCCGATGGCCGTATCATCCTCACCGACGCCTCACTGCGCCACGGTTACGGCGCGCATCTGACCTCGTTTCTGGAAGGGGAGCAGACCGGTCGCATCCTGTTGGTCACCGGCCCGGGCGAAATGACCGAGCTGGTCGGCGGACTGGCCTTCATAAACGGGGTCGATCACGACCCGATGACCGGTCTCGTCTATATCAACGAGACCTGGACGGCGCGGATCTGGCAACTTGATCCCGACACCGGTGATATCGATATCCTGATGGAAGGCCTGCCCGGCTATCCCGACAATCTGGAGTTTGACAGCGACACCGGGCTTATCTGGGTCGCCATGCCCTCGCCCCGGGCCGCCGATCTTGAGGCCCTGCATAGCCGCCCTCTGGTCAAGCGACTGGCTTGGCGCTGGCTGCAGGTCGCAGGTCTTCCGCCCCTGCCCGAAACCCCGGCAATGGCGATTGCCGTCGATACAGACGGCCAACCAGTATTTGGGCTGACCGGCCCGTCGGACGGCGCCGAAGGCACCACCACCGCCCTGGTCTGGCGGGGCGAGCTATGGACCGCCGGCCTCGCCCGCGACGGCATCACCGTTTTCGAAGCTCCCGAAACCACCCGTGCGGGCGTCGGCAACTAGTCGACAATACCCCAAACGACAGTCGTGCCCGCACCACCCTTTTGGGTCTTCACCTCGCGCCGCATGCGCGGATCGAAACTGATATGATTGATATTGCGCGAGGCCTCGTAAATCAGTTGGTCAAAGGCCAGGGTCGACGCATCGAGCGCCCGGGCAACATCGACCGGTTCCATGCCCTTGACCGAGAAGTCGGCAGCATAGCCCAGGGCGTGCGCCGAATTGGAAACACCGCCGACCGCCTTGTTGACGACGGGATTGCGGTAGCCGGATGTGATGGTGATCGCCCGGTCGCCGAGTATGCGACGGACCTGCTCCATGCCGCAGGCAAGGCCATGCAGCGCGCGCAAATGAGTCTCATCGGGCGTGTTGGGATCGCCGAGCCTGTCGGCGGTGTCAGAACGCGTGAACTCAGCCAGCTTGAAATTACGGCTCAACATGTCGGTCTCCAGCCTGGTTGGATCATACCGTCAGTGTACCGCAATGCTCCGCGCGCAGAAGCTGTATTTTGCCGGTCGGCCCCGCCCCGTGCCCGCCCATGCCCGAATGCCGGGCATGCGACGACGTCTGCAATCCGCTCTCGTACGCGACCTCGCTGCGCATTAGCGTCGGGCGCAGTCGCCAGGAAGGACGCGTCACGATGAGCGAAGAGCAGACAGGGCTGGCACCTGTGCGTTTCCGGCACGCGATGCCCGACGGGCATTTGTCCGGCCTGGCCTGGCCTTCTCCTGGCAAGCCGAGGCTGGTCTTCATTCACGCCAATGGCTTTTGCGCCAGTGCCTACCGCGCGGTCCTGTCCCGGCTGGCCGCCGATTTCGACATCCTTGCACCCGACCTGCGCGGACACGGCACAACCGAATTGCCGACCGACCCCGACCGCCACCGGAGCTGGAACATCTACGCCCGCGATGTGTATGCTTGGCTGGAAACACTGGATCGTCCCGCCGATGCGCTCGCCGGCCATTCGATGGGCGCCATCGTGGCCCTGTTGAGCGCAGCGCGGCTGGATCGCCGGACGCCACTGGCGCTGGTCGAACCGGTCGTCATGCCGTCGCTGCTCTACTTGACCGCCCGCAGCCCGCTTCGTGGCCTCATGCGCGGCCGGATAAGGATCGCCAATGCTGCCCGCAAACGCTTCGACGGCTGGTCCGAACGCGGTGACGCCGCCTGGCGCTATGCCCGGCACAAGACCTTCCGCAACTGGGCCGACGGCGTGCTCGATGACTATCTGGAAGACGGTTTGGTAGCGGATGGCGGTGACGGCGTGCGCCTGGCCTGCAACCCAATGTGGGAAGCCGCGAATTACGAGGCCCAGGGCCATGATATCGGCACGGCATTGGGGCAGGTGTCGGCGCCCGTCCACGTCTTGAAGGCCGAACACGCCTCGACCATCATCAATCGCCGTGCCCTGACCAGCCGCGGCATCGGCATCGACCTGCTGGCCGGCGCCGGACATCTGGCACCGATGGAGGCTCCCGGGCCGGTTGCCGAGTGGATCGCGGGCCGATTGGCTACCGGGAGCGCCGATTGATGGCCCACGCAGAACACCCAGACACATACCCACCAGGGAGACCGGCATGACCCAGGATGTTCGATTTGCAGACCGCGTGTCAGTAACCGTCAAGGACCGAATCGCGCATGTCGAGCTGGACCGACCCGGCAAACTGAACGCGATCGATCCCGCCATGTTTGATGGCTTGCTGGAGGCCGCGGACCATGTCTCCGGATGCTCCAACATCCGCGCGGTGGTGCTGAGCGGACGCGGGCGGATGTTTTGCGCCGGGCTGGATTTTGGCAGCTTCGCCGCCATGGCTGGCGACACGGCGACGCTCGATCCGCTGGAAAAACGGACACATGGACTGGCCAACAAGCCGCAGCAAGCCTGCCTGCAATGGCGCGACCTGCCGGTACCGGTGATCGCGGCGATCCAGGGCGGAGCTCTCGGTGGTGGCCTGCAGATCGCGCTGGGTGCCGATATTCGCCTCGTGACCCCGGACGCCCGTCTATCGATCGCCGAAATCCGGTGGGGATTGGTGCCTGACATGGGCGGATGTGTCGTTTTGCCGGGCCTGATGCGCGACGACCAGATCCGGGAACTCACCTATAGCGGTCGCGATGTCACCGGGACGGAGGCAGTCAATCTCGGGCTGGCGACTCAGACGAGTGATGACCCGGTCGCCGAAGCGCTGGCCATGGCGGCCGGAATTGCCGCCAGAAGCCCGTCTGCCATCCGCGGCGCCAAACGCCTGCTCAATATCGCCGCAAGCGCCGACCCCGCGACGGTCCTGTTGACGGAATCCCGGGAGCAAGCGGCGCTTGTGGGCAAGGCCCACCAGATTGAAACCGTGATGGCCCACATGGAAAAGCGTGACCCTGTTTTCGATTGAGCCAAGGTTTTCGACTGAGCCAAGCCGCTCTCAGTCCTCGGCCCACTGCCTCAGCAGGTTGGCCTTGGTCTTCAAGATGAGGTCCAGCTCGGGGGTCTTGCCGTCACGCTCGAACAGGCGGGTCGATACCTGGTCGAGATCGAACAGGATTTCACGCTGGTCAGGCCGTCGGACCAAGCTGCGGACCCATCCCACCACGGCGATGCGTTCCCCGCGGGTCACCGGGGCGACCTGATGGATCGCCGATGTGGCGTAAACGACTGCATCGCCAGCGGCCAGCTTGATTTCGGTCGAGCCTTCCGGTCCGTCCATGACCAGTTCGCCACCCTCATAGCTGCCCGGGTCACTGAGAAAGAGGGTGAACGACAGATCGGCCCGACGACCGCCCATGAGGGCGTCGTCAATGTGCGGACCGTAGGCCATCCCTTCGCGATAGCGTGACACGAGGATACGAGACAGCGTTTTGGGTCGGGCGAAGCTGACGAAGCCGGAATGGCCCATCAAGGCCTTGCGGACTTCAGTGCGGACCGTGTCCACCCGAGCGCCCGTTTCGAGTTGTTCGTTGGACTTTACTTCGCGAGCCACACGCCCGGCAGTTGCCTCGCCGTCAACGAATGCGCCCTGGTCGATCAGATCGCGCAGGACCCCGACCTGGGCCGGTGAACAAACTTCTTGCAGATGGATGAGCATGAGAAACCCTGCGACTGATTGTCATGTGCTCGAAAAGCCGATACCCGTTTATGCCACCGAACCGGGCGAATGCCATCCGTGAAAGGACACACAATGGGTATCACGCGTCACACCCGCATCTGGACCTCCGCTGGTACCGCGGCCTTGCTGGGCGGCCTGGCGGGTTGCAGTGGGCCGTCGGAAGCCCCGACCGGACCGGAAACCCACCAGGAATCCGTGGTCAATCCGGCGGTGCCCGCCTTCAGCGAGGGCGAAGGTGAAGGCGAGAGCGCAGGATCCGGCGGCGAGTTCGGTATTGACCCGGCCGAAGCCGGTCGCGATCCGGTCGTGTTCCTGATCGCGCTGGAAGTCATGCGGGCCCACTATCTGGCGGGAATCGACGCGTTTGAGGCGGGTGACCGCACCGCTGGCGCAGAGATGTTCGCTCACCCGATTTCGGAGATCTACATAGATTTCGAACCGGTCCTCGAAGCCCGGGGCGCCCCACTCTTCGGCGACACCATGACCGACGCGTCCGTGGCCCCTTATAGCGGTGAAAGCGATGAGGTGATCGCGGCGCATGTCGCCGATGTGGTGGCCGCAATCGATACGGCATCCGCCTACGCGCCAGAAGGCGGCATGTCACCGGCGGGCGTCCATGCCCGGGTCTTGGTAGACTTGGTAGAGAGGGCGGCCCTGCAGTACGAAGTGCTGGCAACGAACCCGGACGCGCATGAACCCTATCTGGACGGATATGGCTTCAGCCGGGCAGCCCGTCGCTATGCCGGCAATCACCTGGAACGGGTCGCCCAGGTTGACCCTGATCTGGCGCTTCTGTTCGGACAGGCCGTCACCACCCTGGAGCGCGCTTTCCCGTCAGCGACACGTCCGCAACACCTGGACGGCGACAGCGCTGCAATGCTGGCACTGGCGGCTCAACTGCAACAGGGAAGCGATGCCCTGGACTGACCCTCCGTGACGGTCGACACAGACGCCGCCGCGAAGGTTTGACAACCTCGGATTTCGCACCGCGTCAAACAGGTGTGAGGCTGCCAGATCGTGGTGATTGCGGGGATGCGCCCCGGGGCTGTCGGCGCGTCGTCCCGCGCTGAATAAATTTAGGCAACGGGCAGATTCCGAATCGACCAACCTTTGGAACCTGACTGCCACACAGGTGATAGCGGGCTGCCGACAACAGACTAGGAGCGATGACGATGGGCTATTTCGACATCAACAACTTCATGCCGCACGGCATGTGCTTCCTGTGGCGCCCTGAACTGATAGGCATGCATGTCATCGCGGACCTCGCCATCGCCCTGGCCTATTTCTCGATTCCCGTCACCATCATGATCTTCCTGCGGCGCATCAACCGACCGCTGCCCTTCCGCTGGGCGTTCATCATGTTCGGGATCTTCATCCTGTTCTGCGGCATCAACCATATGATGAACATCATCGTTCTTTGGTATCCGCTCTACTATGTCGAAGCCGTACTCAAACTGTTCACCGCGGCCGCATCGGTCGCGACGGCAGTGTTGATGCTTCCGCTGGTACCGGTGCTTCTGGACCGTTTCAGCCGCCTGGCAGACTCGGAAGGACAATACTGAGCTTGCCCAGCCCATCCGCCCCGACACCTCCCGCTCCCGTTCCGTCGTCGGAGTATGAAACGCTGGCGGGATTGCTGCATGCCTACAGGTCGCCGGTTGCGATAATCCTGTTCGGCATCATGGTGTCCCTCATCCTGTTTTTCGCCACCCTCGTCGGGCAATCGCGTGACAAGGCCCGTGATTTTCGTGGCTATTCGCTCGCCCGGATCGCCGAGCTCGACGGAGCGATGGCCACTCTGGATGTCGAGCTGAATCAGCTCACCCGGGCGGTCAGCAATGGCCTGTCCCCGACAGAGGCGCTTGGCATATTCCGGTCCGCCGAGGGCAGCCGAGAAACCGCCGCCATCCGCGACATGGGAATTGTGCGGGACGGGCAGCTCATCGCCTCGCTCGATCCCGAGCTCGGCGCGCAGGCCGTGCCGGATATTGTCACCATGCTGGCCAGGCGACCGGATAACGTCACGACCACTGTCGTGCCTTTGCTGGACGACAATGGACGCAACACCCGTTTCGGCCTGGTTCGACCGCTTGAGGGGCACCCCGGCGCCTGGGCCTATGTCGTGTCTGAGTTCGACCTCATCCTTGCCCCCCCTATCGGTCCCGTCGACCCGCTTTGGGTGGTTGTGAGCGTCGCTGACCGAGCGCCATCATTCGCCCTCGCAAATGACCACGACCTCCGTCCCTCTTCGCCCGGCAACATCAGTATGCAGTCGGCGCTGGAGAGCGCACCCTTCACGGTTCGCTGGGTGGCCGCCGAACCCTTCTCGGCGATCAGGGCGACGCTCCTGCCCAGGCGAAGCTTCCTCATGCAGACCGGGCCACTTCCCTGGGTCGTCCTTGTGTCGGCATTGTTTGCCACCCTGACAATCGGCGCAATTTCGCTAAAAGACGCACGCCGTACTGATGAAGTTCGCCGCGAGGTCGCTCGCAAGACCGAAGCCCTCAGCCGGTCCAATGCCATCATCGCGGCAAAGAACGCCGAACTGGACCGGTTCGCGTCCCATGCCTCACACGACCTGCAGGCGCCGCTGCGAGCCATGAAGGGAATCTCGTCCTTGCTGGTGGAACGCAAGCTGGATCTGGATGACCGGTCCCGCGAAATGCTGGAGCGGATCAATCGGGGCGCGGACCGAGCCCAGCGACTGGTGCAGGACCTGCTGACCTACACCCGGGCGGACCGGCAGCAAGCCCATATCGAGCTCATCGATCCGGACAGGCTGATATCGGAAATCGAAGAATTGCTGGCTGCGGTGATCATCGAGTCAGAGGCAAAGCTGGAATGGTCGCTGAATACCCCCATTCACGCCGACCCCTTCCTGCTTGGACGTATCCTGCAAAACCTGATTTCCAACGCCATCAAGTATCGTCGTGAAGAATCCCCGCATGTCCGTATCGATGCCCGGCGCGTGGCGGACCGGGTCTGCCTGCGCGTGACTGACAATGGAATCGGTATCGAGGACAGACATTTCAAGCGGATATTCGAAGTGTTCGAGCGACTTCACGCTGGCGACACCTATGAGGGAACAGGCATTGGATTGGCCTTGTGCCAACGGGCCGCCAATCTGCATGGCGGCAGTATCAGCGTCACCTCGACACCGGGAGAAGGCTCGTGCTTCACAGTCCTGCTGCCGCTCGCGCCCGCCAGCCGGGTCGCCGCTGCACAGGATGATGCCGTACCGGATCAAGCCGTTTCCAACGACCGCTAGTGCCTGCAACGTTCTCATCACGCAGCAGCCGCCTGACCTGACAGCAGCCCGGATAGGCTGCTATAGGCCTGACCTTTGATCGACAACGGATCCACATGCCCCGCTTTCTGGTTGCCGCCCTTTACAAATTTGCCCCGCTAGCCGCCGACTCTGCCCTGCAGGCGGACCTCAAGGCGTGTTGCGACCAGTACAACGTGTTCGGTACCATTCTGCTGGCTCCGGAAGGGATCAACGGGACAATCGCCGGGCCGGCGCACGGCGTGCATGCGACGCTGGCGAAACTGCGCGCGCTTCCCGGTTTTGCCACGCTCGAGCACAAGGAAAGTCATGCCGACGACCAGCCCTTCCTGCGGATGAAGGTCCGGCTCAAGCGGGAGATCGTGACAATGGGCGTGACCGACATTGATCCGGTCGAGGATGTCGGCACCTATGTCGAACCGGAGGACTGGAACGACCTCATCACCGCACCGGATGTTGTCACGATCGACACCCGCAACGACTACGAAGTCCGCATCGGTCAGTTCGAAGGCGCGATCAACCCGCATACCGTGTCTTTCCGCGAGTTTCCGGACTGGTTCCGGCAATTCCGGGAGACCCGCCCCAATGCCCGCATCGCCATGTATTGCACCGGTGGCATCCGCTGCGAAAAGGCGACAGCCTTTGCCCGCATGGAAGGCGTCGATGACGTTTTCCACCTCAAGGGCGGGATCCTGAAATACCTCGAAAATGTCCCTGAGGCCGAGAGCCGGTGGCGCGGCGAGTGCTTCGTTTTTGACCGCCGGGTTGCCGTGAAGCACGGCCTGGAGCCAGGCTCACATACCTTGTGTCACGCCTGCCGCGAGCCGCTGGGTCCCGAAGACCTGCGATCGCCTGATCATGTGGTCGGTGTGTCCTGCCCTCATTGTGTCGAGATCCGCACGCCCGAACAGCGGGAGCGCTATGCCGAGCGGCACCGCCAGGAGGAGATGGCCCGGGCCCGGGGTGAATGGCATCTGGGCCAACCGGGAGCCGCGCGCGAGACCGACGGATGAGCGCGCCCCTGCCCATCCTGTACTCATTCCGGCGCTGTCCCTATGCCATGCGGGCCCGCCTCGCCCTGGATGCCAGCGGCATCGAGGTCGAGCACAGGGAGATCCTTCTCCGAGACAAGCCGCAAGCCATGCTGGACGTCTCACCGAAAGGCACTGTGCCGGTCCTGGTGCTCGATGACGGCCGCGTCATCGAGGAAAGCCTGGACGTCATGATGTGGGCGCTGGAGCAAAATGACCCCGGGCACTGGCTGGAGGGGCGCGAGATCTCGCTGGATCTCATCGCCGCCTGTGACGGCGAGTTCAAGCCTCATCTCGACCGGTACAAATACGCAACCCGGTACGAAGATGCCGACCCGCTGGAGCATCGCACCGCCGCCAGCGAATTCCTCACCCTGCTCGACAGGCGCCTCCAGCCTTGTCGCTCCCTGACCGGCGATACCGACCGCCTGGCGGATTTCGGCATTTTCCCGTTCGTCCGCCAGTTCGCCAATACCGACCGCGACTGGTTTGATGCGCAATCATGGGCCGCTCTGAAGTCCTGGCTCGACCGGCATCTCGGATCGGACCGCTTCGACAGGGTCATGGTCAAGCATCCGCTCTGGACGGGCGCCAGATGACAGGCACCGCGAATGGGCACTCCGGGTGATGCCGTAAGTCCACACTGCCGGGCCATTCATTGCTGCACCGCAGCACGTCCCTGTCACAGAAACGAAACATCCGTTATCAGAACGTCCATTCTTGCTGCACCAGCGCGGAATGACCGCCGTTTCGCGCATCGCAGCCACTTTTGCTTGGCTCGAAAGACACCCCATGATCAAGACACTCTCCACCCGCAAGCATCTCCAGCTCGCCGGCGCCAGCGCGATTGCGCTCTCGGCCGCCTGTATCGCCCCGACCACTGCGATGGCCCAGGACGCGGCGCCGACCAGCGCAACGGTCGAAACCATCATCGTGACGACCACTCGCCGGGAAGAGAATATCCAGGACATCGCCAACTCCGTGACCGCCGCATCGGGCGAAGCCCTCGCACCGTTCACCGAAGGCGGCGCAGACATCCTCAGTCTCGGTGCCCGCATCCCGTCGGTCTACGCGGAAAGCTCCAATGGTCGCGTTGCCCCGCGCTTCTACATCCGCGGCCTCGGCAATACCGATTTTGACCTTGCCGCCTCCCAACCGGTGTCCGTGATCATGGACAATGTGGTGATGGAAAACGTCATCCTGAAGTCTTTCCCGCTGTTTGACGTAGCTCAGGTCGAGATCGCCCGCGGCCCGCAAGGCACGCTGTTCGGTCGCAACACCACGGCCGGCACGATCAAGTTCGACAGTGTCCGCCCGAGCCAGGAAACGGATGGCTATGTCAGCGTCACCGCCGGCTCCTACGGCACCATGAATCTGGAAGCCGCCATGGGCGGCGCCGTCATCGAGGACGTCCTCAGCGCCCGCCTGTCGCTGCTGTCGCAGCACCGCGATGACTGGATCGACAATGGCTTCACCGGCGAGGACAACGCGCTGGGCGGCCACGATGAAATGGCCGGCCGCGCCCAGCTCTTCTTTACCCCGAATGACAGCTTCGATGCCCTGCTGAATGTGCATGCCCGTTCGCTGACCGGCACCTCGGCCGTGTTCCGCGCCAATATCCTGACGCCGGGCAGCAATTCGCTCAACGGCAATTTCGTGCGCGACGAAGTCTACTACGACAGCACGTTCAACAACCCGCAGGCCTATGACAATTGGGGCAGCTCGGCGACGTTGAACTTCTACATCGATAGCGGCCTCACCCTGACCTCGATCTCCGCCTATGAATCAGCTGAGGGCTACAGCCTCGGCGACATCGACGGCGGCAATCTGGTCACCGGCCCGGGCTTCATTCCCTTCCCGTCCGAGACCCAGGACGGCATCGACACGCTGGAACAATTCACCCAGGAACTCCGGCTGGCATCCGACGACAGCCAGGCCACCAGCTGGCAGGTCGGCGCCTATTATTTCGAGAGCGAGTTTGACATCACAACGGTTGGCCCGAATGGCGGTTTCCCGCCGTCGACAACCGTCCGTCATGGCAACACGTTGTGGTCGGCCTTTGGCCAGGTCAGCCACCAGGTGAGCGACAATCTGGAACTGTCCGGCGGCGTGCGCTTCACAAGCGACTCCAAGGACCTGGTCGGTGTCGTGACCTCGATCCCGGTAGCGCCGGTGTCGGCCTCCGATGAGCAGTTGAGCTGGGACCTGTCGGCCTACTACGATCTCGATGACCGTCAGGCCGTGTTCGCTCGCCTCGCCCGCGGCTTCCGGGGCCCGTCGATCCAGGCTCGCGATGTCGCCTTCTTCAGCCAGCCTTCAGTCGCCGACAGCGAGACCTCGACCTCGTTTGAAGTCGGCTACAAGTCCGAGCCGCTGGATGGCCGCGCGCGCTTCAATGCCACCGCCTTCTACTACCAGGTGGACGATCTGCAGCTGTCCGCAGTTGGCGGTGCCGGCAACCTCGTCCAGCTGGTCAATGCCGACCGCGGTGTCGGCTATGGCTTCGAGATCGATAGCGAAATCTTCGTCACCGACAACCTGTTCGTCACCGCCGGCTTCTCCTGGAACGAGACCGAGCTGCAGGACAATGATCTGGAAGTCGGCGTGTGCGCCCAGTGCACCGTCCTGGACCCGGATGCCGACATTGACGGCTTCCATGAAGTCGACGGCAACCCGTTCCCGCAGGCTCCGGACTACATCCTGTCCCTCACCGCCCGCTACTCGATCCCGGCTGGCAATGGTGGCGAATGGTTTGCCTTCACCGACTGGTACTACCAGGGCCGCACCAACCTCTTCCTCTACGAGTCGGAAGAGTTCTACTCGGACGGCAATTTCGAAGGCGGTCTGCGCGTCGGTTATGCCGGTGAGCTGTCCGGTGGACAGGACTACGAGATCGCCCTGTTCGCCCGCAACATCACCGACGAGGAAAACCTCGTTGGCGGCATCGACTTCAACAACAATACCGGCTTCGTCAACGAGCCGCGCATTGTTGGCGCCTCCTTCCGTGCCAGCCTGAACTAGGCCGACACGACAAAGGTTAACACTTGAAAAGCCCCGGGCATCGGCCCGGGGCTTTTTTTATTCACTGCATTTGTCGGCGCATTCGGGCATCAAGGTGACAACTGATCCCCCCGAAAGACTGAGGGCGCCCCGACGGGGCGCCCTCTTTTTCGTTCCTGGTAGGGGTTGCGGCCACAGCCACTCACCTATTCCCAGAAGTAGGGCTGGCGCTGCCGGTCACCGGTGACCGTTTCATTCATCGTCCCAGCCTCATAAAGACGCCCGTTCAACATGACGTATTCGATCTCGTCAGTGTTGCCGATATCGTCGAGCGGATTGGCGGTCATGACCACCAGGTCCGCGAGCTTGCCGACTTCCAGCGAACCAAGGTCGCTGTCAAAGCCGAGATGGCGGGCCGGAGCAATAGTCGCTGTCTCCAGGGCCTGGAGCGGCGTGAAGCCGCCGCGCACGAAAGACCACATCTCCCAATGGGCGGCGAGGCCTTCCTGCTGACCATGCGCACCGATCGATACCTCGACACCGCGATCGCGCAGCTGGAGGGCGGTACGAGCGCTGTCATCATCGACAAAGTCCTCCTCCGGCGCCGTAGTCCGCCGCACTGAGCCAGCCTGGAGTATGCGCGGCGGCGCATGCCGGGACAGGATCGGGTGCAGCCAGACATCGGTCGCCTGGCGCCAATAGGGATCACCGGCCAATCCGCCATAGGTCACCACCAGGGTGGGCGTGTAGGCGACCTCGGTCTGCTCATACATCTGGAGGACGTCCTCATAGATGGCAGAGAGCGGCAGGTTGTGCTCGATCGAGGTATTGCCGTCGGCCACCATGGCCATGTCCATATGATAGTTGGAGCCACCCTCCGCGACCACTTCGACACCGGCCTCAATAGCCGCCGCCACCACTTGCTGGCGCTGTTCGCGCCGCGGCTGGTTGTAGTTCTTGATCGAGTGGGCGCCCTGCGAGGCCAGGCGGAAGACGTGCTCCTGCGCATCCTCGTAATTGTCGATCTGGGCATAGACTGACGCTGCCCGGGCGCCATAGACGATCTCGCCGGTCGAGTAGATGCGCGGCGCCAGAAGATGGCCGGCACGCTGGTACTCGGAAGCCGGGAAGATCATGCTGGCCCGGCTCGACGGGTCATGAATGGTGGTCACACCAAGCGCCAGGTGGGCGATGACAGACCAGTTCTGCTCGGGGATGATATCGCCCGTGCCCTGCGGTCCGTGCGCGTGGGCATCGATGAAGCCCGGCGTAATCGTCCGGCCGGACATGTCGACCGTGCGGGCACCTTCCGGGACCGCCACATCGGCGCCGATGGCGGCGATGCGATTGCCGTCAATGACAATGGTGCCGCTCTCGATCACGCCGCCATCCTCGCCGGCCATGGTGATGATGCGGGCATTGGTCAGGGCGACCACGCCGCTCGGGCGATCCGCGGTTGCCGTCATCGACAGGTCGACACCGGTCGTCGGCGGCGTGTACTCGCGCTCGCCGCTCGGGTCCGGGCGGAACTCGTCGACCGTCGCCGTGAAGAAGGTTGGCCCCATCGACCAATGCACAGCGTCGCCGGTCCCGCTCCAGTGGAAATAGCTTCCGCCATTGCCGGAGATCTCGACCGTCGGCAGGGCGGAACTGCCGCGCCCACCGGAAACCGATTGCGGTCCGGGCAGGAGCGGCTGGACGAAGACGTCGTAATTCTGGCGGAATGCGACGTGCGAGCCGTCCGGCGACACCTGATAGCCGGTCACCAGCTCGCCCGTCACATGGGTGCGTTCCTGATTGCCATCCAGGTCCATCGAGACAAGACGTGCGCCGCCACCGCCCTGGGTCACGTAAATGCGGTCATTGGAGGCCGCGAAATGCGGGTCAGAACCACTGTCTGTGACCCGCACCATGTCGCCGCCATCCGCCGGCACACGGTAGACGCCCTCATTCTCCGAGTACTCCGGTGCCGTCAGATAACCGCCCGAACCCTTCTCGAAGACGACGGTTTCGCCGTCCGGAGAGAAGCGTGGATTGCGGTAATGGCCTGGTTCGCTGGTCAGGACACGCTCGCGCCCGCCACGGGCCGAAATGGTCCGGATCGAGCCGAGCGCGTCGTCATCCCATGTGGCGAAGGCGATCGTGCGGCCATCCGCCGACCAGGTCGGCATCATTTCGCGGCGCGTGCCGTCATCACGGGTCAGTCGGCGCGGCTCACCGCCATCGGCCGCCCGCACCCACAATTGCCCGAGCGTCTCGTAGACAATCTGGCTGCCGTCCGGCGAAGCTGTCGCAAAGCGCGGCATACGGGTCTGGAATGTGTCCGGTGCGACCTCGACAGACGGGCGCGGCGGATCAATGACGTCACGGGTGTCGGAGACGCTGAACGGGATATTGGTGACCTCGCCCGTCTCGATATCGACACGCTGGATCCCACCATCGGCCCAGTAGACCAGTGAGCCGCTGTCGGGCATCCAGTCCATGTTCGGATACATGCCGGTGACGCCCCAGGTTTCCTGCATGTCCTGATCAACGGTCTCGACCAGGCGACGCTCTTCACCGGTTTCAAGATCCTTGATCCACAGGCCGGAGCGGATGCGGTCGCGACGGATGAAAGCCATGTAGCGGCCATCGGGTGACGGTGCCGGGCGCACGGCCCCGCCCGCTCCGGAGACCGCCGTGTCGGTTTCACCGGTCTCCATGTCGTAGCGACGAATGTCGAACAGGTTGGTGTTGGAATCCTGGGCGTAGATAAAGGTATTCCCGGATGTCACATTCATCGTGTAGTAGAGATAACGTCCATCCGGCGAAAAGACCGGCTCGCCCAGCTCCTTCTGGAAGTTCTCGTTGGGCCGCTCGACCAGCTGCACACCGCCACCGCCAAGTACGTGATAGAGCCAGATTTCACCGGTGCCGGCCGACCGCGTGGTCGTGAAATGCTTGCGGGCCGCGATATAGCGGCCGGACGGGTGCCAGGCGGCGTTGTTGAGCAGGCGGAAGCTCTCTTCGGTCAGCTGGCGTGCATTGCTGCCATCCACATCCATGACCCAGATATTGTCGCCACCGGCGCGGTCCGAGGTAAAGGCGATCTGGCTGCCATCAGGCGAAAAGCGCGGCTGGATTTCCCATGGCAGGCCTGACGAGACATTCGTCGCGGCACCACCGGTGACCGGAACGGTGTAGATATCGCCGAGCATGTCGAAGGCGATGGTCTGGCCGTCCGGACTGACATCGAGTGACATCCAGGTCCCTTCGGTCACATTGATATCGATCGGACGCGTCTCGAGCGGCGGATTGGCGACATCCCAACCTTCCGATTCTGCGTCCTGTGCAGCGATGGCCGGTGCTCCGGCGAGCATTGTGGTGGCAGCCAATACGGCGGCAAATCTGGTCATGTGTTTCCCCAAGTTTGAATTCTTGGAGCAGACACTAGGGCGCAATCTGCGCCACCACAAACTGACCAGTTTGTAACATTCGCGAATTCGGGCACGCAGGCATGCCCGGGGCTTGTTCAAGGTGGCCGGGTCACCATGGTGGAAGCGCCCCTTGGCTGGCGGCCCGATGTAACGCTTCGCTAACCACGCTTCTCAACGAAATCTTTCGTTCAGGCTGGTTCAATGTCGGCGAGACCGATGGGGACTGCCGTGGATTATTCCAACCTGCCGAGCCAGACCGAGCACGCGCCCCGCAAGGCGTCGGGGCCGGCCAATGACACGTCTGACGCGCTGCGCCCGGCCAATCCGGACACGGCCAGCCTGACGCGCGCGCATCTGAAAGCAGACGCACGCGCACCCCGCAACCGGGTCAACCGCAAGGCGCTCGGCCATATCTGGCAGAGTATCGACATATTCGTGGTGCTGCTTCTGACGGCAACCGGCGCCTACGCCCTGTCGGGCGGTGATGTCACCGCCGTTGCCGCCGGGGAGTTGCTACCCCTTTTCGCCTTCGCGGCCTTTTGTCCGGCTTTCACGCTGTTGATGGGATTGTACAAGGTGGAAGCGCGGGAAAGCGCCACCTTTCGCACGTTGCGCGCCGTCATCGCGACCGCGCTGACCGGTAGCGCGATTACTGCGCTGTCCCTCGTCACAGCGCCTGACATGGCTCCGCAGATCGCCACATTCGCCCTCACAGCGGTGGGCGCACTGACCCTCCTGCATGTCATCTATGCCGGCTTCATCCAGCATTGGGCCCGCTCGGGTCGGCTGGCCCGCAATGTTGTTCTCGTCGGAGCGACGGCCAATGCCAGCAAACTGATCAAGGCCAATGCCGGGTCGGGGACAGTCAATGTCGTGGGCATTTTCGACGACCGCGCCGCCCGCAGCCCACAAGCACTCGCCGGCGCGCCCTATCTGGGTACCACCGACGATCTTTTGAGCTGGTCGCTACTGCACGAAGTCGATCGCATCATCCTGACGGTTACACCGAAGGCCGAGGACCGCGTCCGCCTGCTGCTGGGCAAGCTGCGTGCCCTGCCGCACACGGTCTGCCTCCTGCTTGACCTCGACAGCTTCGATCCGGCTGCAACCACGCTCGACGATATTGTCGGCGTCCAGGCGGCACGAATGAGCGGCGTCGAGGAACGCTTCGGCCATGATCTCGCCAAGCGGACCCAGGATATCGTCCTGGCCCTCGGATTGAGTCTCGCCGCCCTGCCGGTCATGGCCTTGATCGCTTTGGCCGTGCGCCTTGGAAGCCCGGGACCGATCCTGTTCCGTCAGGTGCGGGAAGGGTTCAACGGGCGGCCGATCAAGGTGCTGAAATTCCGGACTATGCGCCATGACCCCGGTTCGGCGGCCAAGCCGATGCGCCAGGTCGAACTTGATGATCCGCGCGTGACCCGCATCGGCGGCTTCCTGCGCAAGACGAGCCTCGATGAGCTGCCGCAATTGTGGAATGTCCTGACCGGCGAGATGTCGCTGGTCGGCCCGCGGCCGCACGCGCCCGGCATGCGGACCGGCGGCACCGAAACCGCCAAGCTGGTGGCCGAATATGCTCATCGCCATCGCGTCAAGCCGGGCATCACCGGCTGGGCACAGATCAACGGGTCGCGCGGCCCGCTGCACTCACCCGAGGCCGCCCGCGAACGTGTGGCGCTCGATGTCGCCTATATCGCCAAGGCCGGTTTCTGGTTCGATCTGTGGATCATGCTGCGGACCCTGCCTGCCCTGCTTGGTGACAAGGCCAATATTCGCTGATCCGGTCTATCGCCTGAGCAAGGGCGCCGGTCGCAGGATGTTCGCCGACCAGGCCCGCGACAGGCTCCCCATGAGGCGGGAATCGACATCCGGCAGCGCCGCGTGCGGATCATCACCGTAAAGCGGGTTGAACCGGTTTTCGGCATTTTCATAGACCCGCCAGCCACTATCCCAGCGGAACACGGACCAAGCGGCACCCGCTGCCTCTGCGGCCGCGATACGGCTCTCGAGAAACAGGTCGGCATCGGGTGCCCAGCGTGAGACCCCGAACTCACCCAGCATCCACGGCCCGGTCGCAGGCTGGGCAAAATCGGCCAGGAGTGGATTGAATCCGACACCGGCGCCCCGGTTTTGATGGGTATAGGCTCGCGGTGCGTAATCATGTACCGCAAGGACCAGCCCGGTTGTGGCATTCATGTCGAGCAGGCCGGCAAAGCCTGTCGCAGCATAACCATCCGGGCTGACCAGGATCGGTGTATCCGGGTCCTCCTCCCGCACTGCCCGGGCCAGTCGCGAGGCCAGCGCAGACCAGTCGGCCGGCGTTCCCGAGACTTGCCCGGCCAGACGGTCGGCATCCCATATGTCAAGATCATTCCCGTCCGGTCCCCGCGCGACGAGATTGGCATTGGGTTCAACCATCAGGAGATAGCCGGCCAGATTGGGATAGCGGCGAAAACGAGCAGCGGTCCGGCGCCACATGGCTTGCCAGCCATCTTGCGCCTCGCGCGACTGCCAGACACTTTCGTCGATATAGTCGGCCGGAAACCAGCTGCCAGCCTGGTCGCGATGGAAGGTGAATTCGCTGCGTCCCGGACCGCTTCGAAATCCGATGACGACGAACAGGCCATGACGCCCGCATTGGCGGACGAGGCCGTGCAAATGTTGCTCGATGTCATGATCAACGGCGAAGGGGGGCTCTTCACGGGCCGGTGCGGGAACCGAAAGGACGACCAGATTGGCACCCGATGCCGACAGCCGGGCCAGCGACGCGTCAGTCACCGGCGCACCGACCGGCCCCGGGCCAAGGAATTGCGGACCGTCGATCTCCGGATAGACCCGACGCTGGGCGATGACCGCGCCGCGCAGTCGCACGCCGGCTGAATTGTCCCACAATTCGCGACGCGCTGGCTGGGCACCCGCCGCACCTGCGCCCAACAGGCCGGCGCCCGCCGCGAGCAAGCCCTGCCTGCGGGTAAGGCCCGTCATATTGCCATGAACCCGGTCACCCGGCCCAATTTGCGCAACCCTTTTTCCGGCCAGTCCCGGGCCGGGCCGATTGGCGCCTCGTGACAGGCCCGGGACAGCCCCTGGGCTGCCCGAACCAGGTTGCCGCGCAGCCCGTCCGTCGTGAACCGGCCGCTCACCAATCCTGTCTGGCTGGTCGCGAGATCCTTCTTGAAGCCGTAGTCACCGGTTCCGAGTTCCACGCCCAGATGCCCGAAGGCACAGGCCGTCCGGGCCATTTCCACCAGAAGCAGGACGCCCGGGCTGAGACGGCTATGATCGGGTTCATAGGCCGGGAACCAGTAATGGCACATCCGGTCGCTGGCCATTCCGACATGGACGGCGACAATCTGGCCACCCACCGAAAGGCTGGAACAGACACCCGAGAACTGGTCGCTCTGGCGGCGCAGGATCGCCTTCAGCAACTTGCCCGTCCAGTCGACCGAGAACACGTCGAACACGCCGGTCCGGCGATACTGGTCGCGCTTGAGACGGACCATCGTTTCGAAGATTTCGGGACGATAGTCGGCCATCTTGAAGGAGTAGCCACCATCCACCTCTTCCAGGCGGCGCAACCGGGTCGCAATATTGCGCATGGCCTTGGAGTTGATCGATTTCCGGGTCGCCCGCCACGCGTCGAATCCATCCTCGACATCGATGATCCAGGAGCCATCCGGGACGCCGCCAGCGCGCGCGAACCCCGCCTGACTGGCCAGCGCATTGTGAAACTCGAACACCGGCACCCGTGCCTGCGCCAACCAGCGGGCCGGATCGGCTGTGCTGCTCCGCGGCGCGATCACGCCCTGGACATCACCCAGCGGCCCGGCCAGGGGCCGCGCAAAACCCAGTTTTCCGGCCTGAAACGGCAGGAAGCCGGTAATCGCACCGGATTCGCGAACCACAAGCACCCGTGTATCGTCGCGCGCTTCTTCGCAACACTCGGCAAATTCCAGCGCAAAATAGGGACTTGCGAGCGTCGGCTCGGCGGCCAGAAAAGCCCGCCAGGCGCCGCGTTCGGTGTCTGTCAGTTCACTTGGTTTGCGAAGATCGACCTGCATCGTCCGGACCGCTTCCCCCGTCAGGAATCCCAGATTAGGCCCAACGCCTTAGCAGGCCGTTTACGAAACAGCCCTCGCCTGCAAAGCGGCACCGCTCTTGCAAGCTTCCCCTGTCAGGCGAACGGAGCGTTTCATGCTTGGACGACACCTTTTGGGTTATCTGCCCGTACAACTGGCACAGGTGCTGGTCGGATTTGGCGGTGTCGCCGTGTTCACGCGCATCATGCCGGCTGACGAATATGGTCGGTATGCTATTGCCATCGCGTCGCTTTCCCTGATCCATATTGTGACGTTCACCTGGCTCGAGGCGGCCGTCGCGCGCTTCCACGCGAGGGCTGAACAGCGCGGACGCCTGCGTGACCACCTCGCCACCGCCTATGGTCTCTATCTGGTCATCGCAGCTGGCGCGGGAGCCCTGCTTGTCCTGGGTGTGAACATATTGCCCCTCGACCCGAAGCTTCAGGCGGCCCTCGGCTTCGCGGTGATCTCGCTGCTGCTGCGTGCCCTGCTCCAGATCGGGATGGAAACACACCGAGCCGGCGGCGATGTCGGTCGCTATTCGGCGCTGGAAGCCAGCTATCTGATGATCGGCTTCATGGTCGGCATCGGCGTCATCCTGGCCACCGATCTGGGTGCTGCGGGCGTCTTCATCGGCACCGCTGTTGCCGCTCTCATCATGCTGGTTTTCGACCTGCCGGTCATGTTGCGCCGCGCTGCCAAGGGACGCCGCCAAAAGGTCCGGGCCGCCAGCTTTGCCCGTTATGGCGCACCCGTCTCGATGTCGCTGATTTTCGAGCATTTGCTTTCGGTTGGCGACCGTTTCCTGATCGCCGCCCTGATCAGCCAGGGCGCGGTCGGCATGTATGCCGCCGGTTATGGACTGGCTGACCGGCTTCTGGACGTCATTTTCATCTGGTTCGGCGCCGCCGTCTGGCCGCTGACCATCAAGGCCTTCGAAAAAGACGGTGCCGCCGCGGCCCAGGCCATGGCCGGCAAGGCCGCTGCCCTGATGGGCCTGATCTGCTTTCCCGCAGCCGCCGGGCTGGCCCTCGTCGCCGGTCCGCTGACGACCCTGATCATCGGCGAGTCTGTCCGTGACGAAGCCGCCTCCATCCTGCCCTGGATAGCCCTGTCCGGCCTGATGAAGGGCATGATGACCTATTATTTCCACGAGGCCTTCACCCTGATGCGGCGCACCGGCGTGATGGCCCTGGTGATGGCCGCTTCGGCGGGCCTCAATCTCGCCCTCAACCTTGTACTCATCCCCATCTTCGGGATCGCCGGGGCGGCCATGGCAACCGTGATCGCCTATGCCTTGGCCCTCGCTGCCTGCGCCATGCTCGGTCGTCGATACTTCACCCTGCCCCTGCCCTGGTCCGACTGGATCAAGGCCGGCGCAGCAACCGCGATCATGGCGGCAGCCGTCTTCGCCCTGCCAGCGAGCGGCACCAGCTGGCTCGATCTGATCCTGCAGGCCGGAATCGGCGGCCTTGTTTACGTGATTTCAGCCTATTGCCTGGATATTGCCGGATGTCGGAGCTGGCTGCGCGATGCGCGCCTCCTGTTCCGGCCGGCGGGGGCGTGACGATGAATGCAATGACGGAAATCCCGATCCGCGAACACGCGAACCCGGCGGCGAAAGCCCGCCCGGCAACGGCTGCGCTTTCGGTATTGGTTCCCTTCTACCGGGACGACCCCACCGGCCTGCTTGAAGGACTGTCACCCTTGATGCGGTCCTTCGATGATGTGGAGCTGGTCCTCTATGATGACGGCGAACCGGATGCCGACCTGAACCGGCAGGTCTGCGCCTGCATCGACACGCTGGACGTTCCGGTCCGCCTGCTTACCAGTGTTCGCAATCGCGGCCGGGCCGCAGGACGCAACCTGCTGGCGAAACAGGCGCACGGGAGCTGGCTGCTCTATCTCGACGCCGACATGACCCCGCCCGACCGGCACTTCCTCACGCGCTACCGCGAGACGATGACGGCGGATGCCTGCGACGCGGTTTTCTGTGGCTATGAAACCGAGTGGCCGACCGAGCCAGGACTGCTCCTGCACGCCGAGCTGTCACGCAGCAGCGACCAGCACGACGCCGCGACCCGTAACGAAACCGGACCAACCGCCTTCTGCTCGTCGAACCTGCTGGTCCGCGCGAGTGTCATGCAGGCCTGCCCCTATGATGACCAGTTCACCGGTTGGGGATGGGAGGACGTTGACTGGGCCGTCAGCGCGGCGCGCGATTTCAAACTGGTCCATATCGACAATCCTGCCTGGCATGGCGGCTTGCAGACCGCCGATGTCCTGCTCGAGAAGTTTCGGGCCGGCGCGGCCAACTACAAGCGTCTGTTGGCGCGCCATCCCGAGCTGGCGCACTTGCCCGGTGCCCGGGCCGCCCGGCTGCTGAAGGCCCTGCCGGGGCAACACCGGTTGCGGGGCCTTTGGGCTCACATGACAACCAGCCCGGTCCTGCCGCTGCGGATCCGCGCGCTGGCGCTCAAGCTCTGGCGGGCCAGCTGGGCTTCAGAGGTGATTTGATGAACGCGCCATATACACCCTCATCCGGTCTGATCGCCGGCCTCAGTCGCCGCTGGGCGCGCTTTGCCGCCCGCCAGCCGCTGAACCTGCCGTCCGATCGCGCGATCGTGTCGATCACTTTCGACGACTTCCCCAAATCTGCCGCCGGTATCGGCGCCCGCATCCTGGAACAGAAGGGCTGGCGCGGAACCTATTACGCCTCGGCCGGCTATGCGGGCGGGATCACCCATCATGGCGCGATGTTCGATTGTGGCGACCTGCAACGCCTGGCCGCAGCCGGGCACGAAATCGCCTGTCACACCTACAGTCATCTCGATGCCAGTCAGGTCCGCACGAGCGAATTGCTGGCCGATATCGAACGCAATGAACGGGCGCTGCGGGCCATGGGCCTGGAAACCGAGCTCGACAGTTTCGCCTTTCCCTATGGCGAGGCCACGCCCGCCAGCAAGCGGGCCTTGTCGGAACGCTTCACCAATCTGCGCGGCGTCCATGCCGACATCAACCGCGGCGGCGCGGATCGCAACCTGCTCAAATCGGTGCCGATCGATGGCGGCGAGTCCGGGATAGACCGCGCTATCGAGGCCGCCGCCAGCCTGTCGCGTCATACCGGCTGGCTCACCTTCTATGCCCATGACGTGCAGGATGACCCGACACCGTGGGGCTGCACGCCGGAGCAGCTGGAACGCGTCTGTCAGGCCATCGCCGACAGCGGAGCGGAGGTTCTCACCATGCGCGACGCAGTCCGCCAGATGGAGACCGGGACATGAGCGTGTCTGTCATTCTTCCGACCTTTCGCCGTCCTGACGGTTTGCGCGCGGCACTGGCCAGCCTGATGGCCCAGAGCCGCCAGCCGGACGAAATCATCGTGGTCGACAATGACCCCCACGGGTCGGCCCGCACCGGTGTCGCCAATGCCGCGGCCGTCGCCCGTTGCCCGGTCGTCTATGTCCACGCCGAACGCCCCGGCGTCGCCAATGCCCGCAATGCCGGCTGGGCCACCGCCAAGGGCCGCTACATAGCCTTCCTTGATGACGACGAGATCGCGTCGGCGGGCTGGCTGGAGGCCTTGATGGCCGGTGCTGACACACTCGGCGCAAATGTTGTTTTCGGCCCCTTGCGTGGCGAAGCCTTGGATAACGCGACCGGTCTGCGCGGTGCCATGGCCCGCCGGCTCTACTCCCGCCCCGGAAGTTCGGAAGACGAACGCCTTGATGCTCCGTTCGGCTGCGGCAACTCGCTGGTCGACCGCGAGGCCTTTGACCTGCCCAACGCCCCGTTTGACCCCCGCATGAATGTCAGCGGCGGCGAGGATGATCTCTTCTTTGCCGAGCTGGCCCGTCAGGGTGCGGTTTTCGGCTGGGCCGCCCGGGCCCACGCCGTCGAGACTGTCGACGCAAATCGCACAAGCTGGCGCTATCTGCTGGCCCGCAGTTTCGCCTTCGGACAGGGCGCCACACAGGCCGCCGCCAATGCCCGCCCTCGCCGGCTCGTCGGGATCGCCTTCTGGATGGCGGTCGGCCTGGGCCAGTTGGTGGTGTTTGGTGTGGCGGCAGCGGCGACAAGCCTGACCGGTTCCAACGCGGCAGCCAGCTGGCTCGACCGGGCTGTTCAGGGTGCGGGGAAACTGTTCTGGATCGAGGCCTTCGAACCCCGTTTCTATGGCGTCGCCGCTCCGGTCGAATAAGACGCGACCCGGATTACAAGGTCTCAGTCAGCCCGACGGTCGGCCAGCTTGGCCGCGGTCGCGACCAGCAAAACCCAGCTGATCGAGTTCTGCTGCAGGAAATTGGATTCAGAGATGCTGACCAGGCCCAGCATCGCCAGGAAGGTCAGCGTCCAATAGGTTTCCGGTCCGCGAAACAGGCGTCCCAGCGACCGGAGCAGGGCCCGACCAAACACCAGTCCCAACAACAATACACCCGGCAACCCGATCGCCAGGGCAGTCTCGATCCAGCCATTATGGGCCGTCGGCACCGGCCAGTCCGTGCCCTGCCGGACCCAATAGACGGGTCCCATTTCGTCAGCCCAGAACGCCATATAGCCATAGCCGGTCCAGGGAACCTCGGCGGCCTGGCGGGCGAGGATGGCCCAGATATCGGTCCGGCCGGTCAGGGTGGCATCGCGTCCCAGTAGCTCGAGAAACTCCACCGGTGCGATCAACAGGACAAGGGCGCCACCGGCCGCGCCGGTCAGACCGAGAAACAGCATCAGGCTCGCAAAACCGAACCCTCGCCGGCACAACGCGACACCCACGGCACCCCCGGTCCCCAGAAGTAGCGCGAGGAGCGCCGTTTTCGAAGTCGACAACAGGACCAGGGCACAACACAGGATCGCCCCGCCCATCCAGATCCAGCGCCGGCGCGGATCGATATGCAGCGCCGCAAAACAGGCCACCGCGCCCCAGGCCATCATGGCGCCGAGCGTATTCTTCTCCCACCAGACGCCCTTCCAGGCGCCGGCATGGACTTCGTGATCGACACCCAGGGACGGCATGGCCAGAGCCATCAAGGTCGACAGGACAGCGAGGCCGACAAAGGTTGTCGCGGTCAGCAGGATCAGGCCGCGCCAGGACCAGCGCGCCGCCATCCAGAAGCCGAACAGGGTCGTCATGATCAGGGCAAAGGCGCGGCGCAGGCTGGTGTCGGGCGCGATCGACCAGATGACGGAGACCGCCGTCAACATGACCAGCGCCACCATCAACCAGTTGCCTGTCAGGGTCCGCATCACGGCGCCCGGCCTTGTCACGGCGAGCACCAGCGTGATGGCGTAGACGGGCAGCCAGATCAGCCGCAGCACCACCGAGCTGTCAGGATCCGCCGGGTCCGCGAAGAGCGGGCCGATCAGGCCTTGCGAGAACAAAAACAGGCAGAGCAGGGTCAGCCCGCCCTCGATCAATCCGGTAAATGGCAAGGCCGGCGCGCGGCGCCAGGCCGCGAGGAAAGCCGGGTCATGATGCGCGGCGAGGCTCATGCTGCGCTCCGGCTATGGCCCCGCATACGGTTCAGGATCAGGCCGGCGACCACACCGCCGCGCGCCTCGATGGCCGAGCGCCGGGCCTGGATACCGTCGACACGGCTAAGGCGGGAATCAGCGACAAGAATGACGCCGTCTGCATCAGCGGCCAGAGACAGCGGGGCCCGCGAATCGCCGGGCGCGTCGATGATGGCCAGATCGATGGAGCCGCGCACCGCGGACCAATAGTCCGGCGCAGCGCGCAATCCGGCCTGACGCACGGCACCGGGTCGGGCCTGCATTTGTGTGACGTAGAGATTGGGCACGACGGACTGTCGGGCGATGATCCGGGCGTGCTCGCCATCCTGCGTCGCCAGCGACCAAAACGGGTCGCGACCGAAGCCGGCGTCGAAGGCCTGCCCCTGGACACGCGCCGCCTCGGCCTGGGCATTCTTGTTGAAGTCCAGATCAAACAGCCAGACCCCGCGCGTCGAACGGCGGGCAGCCAGACGGGCCAGCTCTCTTGCCACTGTTGAGGCCCCGGCACCGCGGCTCGCGCCCATGACCATCAGTACCCGACCCTGACCGCCCGGACGGGCGATCGGTTCGAGTTCGTCGATCAGCTGGGAGAGGTCAGCAGTGAGGTTCATGGGGCAGGTTCAGCCAATATGATTCGAGACTGTCCTGAAGATGCAAGAAACGAGGTTAACGCCCCGCTTACACTGACCGGTCCGCCACATGAGCGAGGATCGGCAGCCCGTCAAACGGATCGTTCGCGGCGACCGGCTGGCGGATATCCCGAACCGGTTCGGCCGGAGGGGCCGTATCGACCGGTGCCAGCGGGCGTGAGCGTGGCAGGGCAACAGCGCGCACATAGGTCAGCCAATAGCCGCGCAACAGGCCCAGGAAGAGCGCGATTCCGGCGGCTGCGACAAAGGACCCGATCAGGCCGAGCTTCTTCATCGAACTGCCTTCCATCGGCGCCGCAGCCCGATCAATCAGACGCACGGCATCGGCAGCCCCCAGGCTCGGAGAGCGGCGGGCCGAGGCCGTCGCCTCAAGCGCCGCGACAGCACCCGCGGCCTCTTCGGCGGCGGTAATGTTCTGGGCCAGCCGGGTATATTCCGGTTCCAGCTGTCGCAGGCGGGAGACCAGCGCACGATTGTCGCGCGCTTGACCTTCCAGGGCCGTCGCTAGCGAGGCCTGGGCCTGGGCATTGGCCTCACGGGTCGCCAGCTCTGATTCCAGCGCTTGCCGGACCGGGTTGGCGCCGGTTCGTCGCTGCCCCTCGCCTTCGGTGGCGCCGGACTGGATGAACTCCTCGATGGCTTCGATCTCACGCTCGACGGCCTGCACGGCCGGCGCAGCAGGCTGATAGCGCGCCAGCAGACTGGCCCGCTCGGCACGACGGTCGAGAAGCACGCCGGACACACCGTTCTCGACATAGAGCTCGATACTCTCGGGGATTTGCGACAGGCGCTCGCGCAGGGCCACGGCACCGGCCATCGCCGAATCCCGTTCGGCCCGGGCCTGGGCCGCGCGCTCGGAGAGATTGCCGACCAGATTGTCGGCGGTCAGGCGTTCGGCCTCGAAATTGGCGAGATCATTGGCTTGCAGGAAGGTGTTCAATTCCGCCCGCGCCGCAGCAACCGCCTCGTTGGCCTGGGCACGCCGGACTTCCAGACCGCTGATGCCGGTCTCGAACAGGACCTGTTCGCGATAGGCCAGATAGGCGTCCACGATGGCGTTCAGGATCAGTGCCGAGCGTTCCGCCGACGGTGACTTGAAACTGGCATTGATGGCCGAGGAATTCGGTTCCCGCGACAGGCTGAAATTGGACCGCAACTCCCGCAGCGCCAGCCCGTCGGCATTGAGACCGGCTTGCTCGCCCAGCACGACATCGGCGCCGAGTGTCTCCAGTGCCAGGCGTCGCACGGCCTCGGAACTGAGCAACTCGCTTTCCGACTGCATGACCTGGTCGAGCATGAAGGCATCGCCCACGCCAGCCGCGGTCGGTGTGGGATTCGAATCAAGCAGCACCAGAAGGCGCGTATCGGAGGTGTAACTCGGCTTCAGCAAGGTCAGTGACACGCCCACGCCGACAGCAAAAATGAGGGCGAAAATCAACGCGATAAAGCCTTTTTGAGACCACGCCAGCGCGATCACATCGAACAAGTCCAGCTCCCCTCTCGGGGCGCCAGCCTGTCGGGTGGCCGCCGGGTGAGCGGGGCCTGCATCATGATATGCGCGCGTCATTCGCCAATAAGACCCCGCGCGCGCTTAAAAATTTGTTATCCATGCAGCGTTGAGAATGACGCCGAGCAGTCGACCGGAAAGATAATTCATGCGCGCGATCCGACACGGGCTTTGCACCGCCGCCCTCGCCCTGGCCCCCCTCGCCCTCGGCGCCTGCGCCAGCACGGCGTCCGAGCCGGCCGCAGCGGACTGGGGACAGCCGCGTTTTGCCGCCTGGCAGGACAGCGACCCGGCCTACCGCTTTTACCCGGGTGACAGTATCGATGTGACCGTCCACTCGGCGCCCGAATTGTCGCGAACCGCCCTGATCGGCCCGGACGGCCGCGTTTCCCTGCCCCTGCTGGGCAATGTGATGGTCGCCGCGAAAACAGATTACGAGATCGCCAACACACTCGCCGACGCCTATGCCCGCGATGTGCTTGTCTCGCCCATCATCGAGGTCCGTCGGGCCGCGCTCGGTCCGCAAAACATCATTGTCGGCGGCGAAGTGAATTCGCCGGGCCTGATCGAACTGACCGGCCCCGTCGGCGCGCTGGAAGCCGTCATGATGGCCGGCGGCTTCCAGAATACCGCCGCCCGGGGCGATGTCGTCGTCCTGCGCCGCCAGCCCGGCGGCGGCCTGATGATGCGGACCGTCAACCTGCACGACGCCCTGCGCGGGCGCTCCGGTGCCGACAATATCCAGATCTGCCGTCACGACATCATCTTCGTACCGCGCTCCACGGTCGCCGAGCTGAGCGTGTTCATGGAACAATATGTTTCCGGCATCCTGCCACTGGACCAGGCTTTCTCCTACGCCATCGCCGACGCCATCACGAACTGACCCTCGCAGCGTCCCAAACACAAACGCGCCCGCCATCCATCCGGATTGGCGGGCGTGTTGGTATTGGAGCCGGCAGATGCCCCCATCCGCCGGCTTTCGTCATGTCTGTCGGATTCGCCTAGTGGCGCGTCGACAGCCATTCGCGGGCGGCGCGCTGGGCGCTGGCCACTTCGAGGGTCGACATCTGGTCGGAAATCTCGGCGCGGTAGTATTTTGCCGGTTCCGAGCCCATCAGGGCTGCCAGATTGAACCATTTGTGCGCTTCGACATAGTCGATCTCGCCACCCTGGCCGGTTGAATACAAGATACCAAGCTTGCACAGATCCTCACCCGTCGGGTCAGCAAATGCCGCTTGATGCGCTTGGGCCGTTTCTACGTCCGTGAACGCCATGGGTCTTTCCCCTTACTCTACACTGGCGGGTCCTGTCGTTTTGACCTGTGACCCGCGACCACCATCCAGTCCGAATGCCTTCGAACAGATGTGATCCTGAGCAAAGAGGCTTGCATTAAGGTTAAGGCCTGACAGAAAAAATACGCCTTAAGTCTTTAAATCAATTAGATTTTCCTACCGAGTAGTAAACGCGATATCCACGCATCGGTAAGACTTGTCCGGCTGGCGCGACGCAATCGGTCGGGTGTCATCAGCCGGATCAGCGTGAGCAACAAGACCATCCCGGCGGATGCCAGGCCCAGCCACATCCCCTGCCGGATGCGCGGCTCGACCGCCGGTCTGGGCGGCAGCGGCTGGAAGGCCTCATACGCGCCCTCACCCAGCCATTCGATCACCGCCAGCGTTGCCGATCCGGACAGTTCGGCTATTCGCTGCAAGTCGGTCAGTTGGTCCGGTGATGCCGCGACAGCCATCAGGCGGATGACCTCGAAGCTCGATGTCTGCCGTCGCAATCGGGCGACCGACTGAAACACGGTCGCGAGCCTGACGGCGCCAGGCGCAGAACTGGCATCGATGCGGGCCTCGATCATCGGCGCGGCCCGAGATGGGGCTGCGAAGGCGATGTCCGGTCGGACCATCGCACTCGCGAAGGCATCGCCCACCTGACTGGCCGGCAGCAGGGTGACCAGCTCGGTCGCCAGCCAGTCTTCCAGTTGCGGGTGCAATCGCCCGGCCCGCCGCGCCGCCGTCAGGATTTCAGCGCCGGAGGACATGGCCCGGTCGCGACCTGGCAGATCCACCATTCCGGCTTCGATCGCAGCGAGCGCCAAGGCCAGCTCACCGGCTGGCGCCGGTGGAATGATCGCACTGTCACAGCTGGCCATGCGGATCCGCGGATCGGCACACAGCTGGATCACCAGATGCCGCACCCCACCGTAAAGGCGTGTATCGCCGGCGCCGGCCCCGACGAGGGCGGGAACCGACCGCATTTCGAACTGACCGCGATAGGCGCCCCTGAAAAATCCGTCGGCACTGGTATTGGCGACGGCCCAGGCGAATTGCCGCTCGGCCTGCCGGCTTTGCAGATCCTGCGGCGCAAAAACCAGCTCTGGAGGCGAAAGCCCGATCGCGGCGCCGCGTGCCAGCTCCCGCTCGAAAGCCGTATCGAGAATGGCCCGTCGCTGCCAGGTCGGTCCGGCCCGGAGCTCGGCGTCAAGCGCCAATGGCCCGGCCGCGCCGGCCAGCAGGTCGAGCGCCAGCCGGTCGCGACCGATCAGGTCCGGTCCGAGCGATGCCCAGCTGCGGAAACGGTCCATGTCGGCCCGTCGACGCCGGTCGCCGCGCAGCGAATTTTCAAGACGGTCGAGCCAGATGTCGCGTGCATCGCGGTTGGCCGGAACAGCCTCGCGCACCAGGGCGGCCAGCCGTTCGCCTTCGCCCGGCTGCGGCGAGACATGCCCGGCAATCCCCCCGGTCTGCACCAGCCATTGTACCGCAAACCAGCCAGCCACGAGCAAGGACCCGATCAGCCAGCTTGGCTGGAAGCCCTTGAACACGGCCCGCCACAACAGCCAGACGGTGAGACCGACAGGTCCTGCCTCCCAGGGCGACTGGGTTTCGCCGCGCCAGCGATCGACACGCTCGCGCCGTATGGCCTCGCGCCGGGTCAAACCGGCCCGCTGCCAGGCGTCCGCGCCCGGCGTGTTCGTGTCACCAGCATCGACGGTATCCGTCATGATGCCCCCCTGTTCCCGCCATCAGTTATGCCGAGCAAGCGCGTGCTTGCAACCAAATGCGCGTGAGGCGCGAGAAAAGCCTTCACCCCACCTCCCGACCGGATCAAGCCTCCCACAATGAATGGAGAGTTGGCAGGGACGGTCGTGCGGCTTATTTCCATCCCACCGCCGTCAGGAGCCCGCACACAATGCCGTCCGATACCCTTTCCCGCTTTCCGCCCGTCTCGATGGCCCTAGCCCGCACCGACAAGGCCCGTTTTGCGGCCGAGCTGGGTCGCAGCTTCCGCGAGTTCGGCTTTGCGGCCATTTCGGACCACGGCCTCGATCCGGCCCTTATAAAGGCGGCCTATGACAAGGCCGTTGAATTCTTCGCCCTGCCGGAAGAGACAAAGCTGAGCTATCTCGTCGAAGGTGGCGGCGGTGCCCGCGGCTATACGCCGTTCGGCAAGGAAATCGCCAAGGACGCCAAGCATGTCGACCTGAAGGAATTCTGGCATGTCGGTCGCGACCTGCCCGCCGGTCACAAGTATGAGGCCGACATGGCCCCCAATCTGGTTCCGGCCGAAGTCGAGGGCTGGCGCGAGACCGTGCACGGGCTCTACGACGCTTTCGACCAACTCGGCGTCCAGGTCCTGCGCGCCATCGCGCTGGATCTCGGGCTTGAGGAGACCTTCTTCGACGACACGGTGAAGGACGGCAATTCGGTGATGCGCCTGCTGCACTACCCGCCGGTCACCGGCGATCCGGGCGGCTCAATCCGGGCCGAGGCGCATGGCGACATCAACACCATCACATTGCTGCTGGGCGCCGAGGAGCCGGGCCTGCAAGTCAAGACCCGCACCGGCGAGTGGATCGACATGAACCCGCCGCCCGGCTGTCTGGTCGTCAATATGGGCGACATGCTGGCGCGCTCGACCAATGATGTCCTGCCCTCGACCCAGCACCGGGTGATCAATCCGGCCGGCGCCCGCACCGGCTTCTCGCGCTATTCCCTGCCCTTTTTCCTGCACTATCGTCCCGACTACATGATCGAGACGCTGCCGGGCTGTGCCGGGCCGGACAATCCGGACAAATATCCCGAGCCGATGCGCGCCAATGATTATCTCAACCAGCGCCTTCGCGAGATCGGGTTGTTGAAATAGGATTTCCCGAGACAAAACAGAAAAAGGGGCCGCCTTCCCCATGATGGCGACCCCCTTGAAGTCTGGTAGGGCCGGTCGTTGGTCGGTCTGTGCCCCGCCAACGTTTCAGCCTACCAACCATCTAAAGGTTGCATTACCGAAACCCTAAGCGCCCTTAGAGATAGCCGCTTTTTAATCCGACAAAAAAGTATACCGGGCATGCACGCACAGGTCGCCTCGGCCGGGCCGCATCAGTCCGCCTTCGCCGCGCCCGGCTTCTTCATCCCGGCCGGCATGTCGCGGACGTGGATGTCGATCTGCGGGTACGGGAATTCGACACCGTGCTCGTGGAAGCTTTTCCAGATCGCGACATAGACATCACTGCGCACATTGGAGAGGCCGTTTTCCGGATCACAAATCCAGAAGCGCAGGTCAAAATTGACCGAGCTGTCGCCATATTCGACCAGATTGCAAACCGGGTCCTTGTCAGACACGACACGGTCCACCGTCTTGGCTGCCTCGATCGCGAGCCTCTGCACGCGCTCGAGATCGAGCATGTCGTAAGAGACGCCGAAGGGGGCGTGCTGACGCACCACCTTGTCCGATTTGGACCAGTTGATGACACCATTGGCGATGAAGTGCTCGTTCGGGATCAGGTGCTCGGTGCCATCGCGCGTTCGCAGCGAGACATAGCGCGACTCCATCCCCGTCACCCAGCCGAATTGGCCGTCGACCTCCAGCGCATCGCCCGGCTTGATCGACTTGTCAGCCAGAAGGGTGAAACCGGCGGCAAAGTTGGCGACGGTCTTTTGCAGGCCGAGACCGACACCGATACCGACGGCGCCCGAGAAGATCGCCAGCGTGGCCAGGTTGAAACCGGTCAACTGCAACGCGATCAACAGCGCCACCACGGGCAGGGCAAAACCGAGGATTTTTGCGATCA
The DNA here is from genome assembly GCF_048268525.1 of Maricaulis sp. GTDB lineage: Bacteria > Pseudomonadota > Alphaproteobacteria > Caulobacterales > Maricaulaceae > Maricaulis. Next base: position 41,934 of record NZ_JBLWVH010000005.1, read on the forward strand.
GGGCCCGCAGGGCCGGCGAGATCTCGTCCGCGCGCTGAAGCTGGCCATTGATGGTGCGTCCCGCCAATGAGGCGAGCCAGAACAACACGCCGAAATAGATCAGCGTGCGCAGGACGTCGAACAGGGACAGATCGACCGGCTCGCCATCCTCGGTTTCGCCCAACGGGATGGCCAGGGCCTGCAATTGCATCACGACATCATCGAGCAGGCCGAACACGTCCAGCGCCGCCACCGGCCAGGCGACATAGAAGGCAACCTTGGACCAGAAGCGCGAGCGGATGATCAGGGTAACGGCGCGAATGACCAGCCAGGCGGTCATCAGGCTCATGGCGGCGTCGATCAGGGCGAAGGGCTGGTCGATGGCCCCCAGGACAATACGGATGATGGCCAGAACCGCGACCAGCGCCAGCGGCGTGGCCAGGGAGATGGCCGCCGTCAGCAAACGGCGCGCCAGCCCGGTTTTGATCCGCGCGCCCGCCAGTCCCTCGACGACATGACGCAAGCGCGGCCCGAAAATCAGCGCCGGAATGAAGGCCGCCAGGACCAGACCCATCTGGATGGCGACATCGAGATTGAGCAGGCTGGCCAGCAGCCAGTCCCAAGCCTCCCGCGCGCGCCCCTCCAGCACCTCCATCGGCAAAAGTTCGCCCAGCGCGCTGTCGTCCTGTGGTGTCGTCATGTGGCGCTCTCTCCCCTGAGTTTCAGAGGGATAGCATTGATGGGGGGATGGGGGCCAGAGGCATGCGGCGGGCACGCCTTCCAATCTGTCGGCAACGCTCCTAGATCATCGATATGAAACTTTCAGCTAACATTTTGGCCTTTGCCGTCACCCTCGGGAACATCAGTTGCTCGCCTGAACCGGCGCCAATCCAAATTGAGCCTAGTTACTGCGCGGTTTATGAGGCCTACATGAATCATGCGGTGGAACGACTGAATGATCCCGAACTGCTGCTGGCACCCATAATTATCATGAACCAGATTGGCGATGACGTCGTCCGGTTCCCTGACTGGGAAGACTGGCATCCTGCCGACGGAGATCAGTCACCGACCGTCGACAATTTAAGCATCGAAGCGCTTGATCCGCTGCCACACACGCATCGGATTTCCTGTTCTTTCGACTCGGTCACGAACTGGGCAGCAATCGCCGGTGAGCCTGAACCTGAGGGATGGATACTGGCCACGCCTGCTGCGCCCCGCCTGAGCATATACACCGGCAGCCACGGCGAGCTCCAATTGTCACCGGTCTATGTGTCCGTGGACGAGCAATTGGCCATGATGTCCGTTAGCTGGCAGGAAATCGCCTCAGTGGACAAACCGTCTTTTGCCCATGGGCCAGCGTCAGGCGTCGAATATGTGCGGCTCCAACGCAGCAATGACGGTCAGTGGCAGGTAACAGGAACTTCACAACGCCAAACCGCCCGATAGCGAACTGGCACGCTGATAATTGAAAAGGAGACACCCCTTCCTTCTCCCCTGGGAGAAGGTGCCGCGAAGCGGCGGATGAGGGGGGCAGCGGCGTGCTCAGCCAAAAAAGCGAGTCATCGCCGTCGGAGCCACGCCAGCTGGGCACGCAATAGTCGCTTCTGCCGCGGCAGCCTGCTGGAGAAAACCGTGATGAATAGCGGTTGGGTGAAAGCCCCAAACACGCCGCACATCACAGTCACGATTATGACCTCGGCGCCATCCAGCGAAATCACATCGCTGGTCATCGAAGATGAGTATGCACCGCTCAGGCCGAAACCTATCCAACCAACCGCTCCCACCACAGCGCGACGCATGAAAAACCCGGGCCCTGGAACGCGCCCGAGCCAACCCTTGTTGAAGATCGACAAGACCATGTCAGACGCGAACAGCAGGCCAAACAGCGTATTGAGTCCAAACAGGGTCATGCCGACCACCCCGAGCGGCAACGCGACATACGCCACAAGCAGTGCCAGCGTCGCGGCAATCAGGCTCGCCACCCGCCATTGCTTGACCAGAAGCGGATCCACCTTTCCTACCCCAGCAACTTCTTCCGCAAAATCTCGTTCACGGCTTGCGGGTTGGCCTTGCCCTGCATGGCTTTCATCACCTGGCCGACGAACCAGCCCATGGTCTTGGGCTTTTCTTTCACTTGGGCGGCCTGGTCGGGATTGTCGGCGATGAGCTGGTCGATGACGGCTTCGATGGCGCCGGTGTCGGTGACCTGTTTGAGGCCCTTCTCGTCGACAATCTTGGCCGGGTCGCCGCCTTCACTCCACAGGATTTCGAACACGTCCTTGGCGATCTTGCCGGAGATGGTGTCGTCGGAGATGAGGGCGATCAGACCACCCAACTGCTCGGCCGAGACCGGGCTGTCGGTGATGTCGAGGCCTTCCTTGTTGAGGCGGCCATAGAGCTCGTTATTGACCCAGGAGGAGGCCAGCTTGGCGTCCCGGCCCTCGGCGACGATCTCATAGTAATCGGCACGATCCTTGTCGGCCGACAGGACGGCAGCGTCATAATCTGACAGGCCGAGCTCGGAGACGAGCCGGGCGCGCTTCTGGTCGGGCAATTCGGGCAGGCCGGCCTTGATCTCGTCGACAAAAGACTGCCGCAGCTCGAGCGGCAGCAGGTCGGGATCGGGGAAGTAGCGGTAATCATGCGCTTCTTCCTTGGAGCGCATGGAGCGAGTCACGCCGGTGCCGGCGTCGAACAGGCGGGTTTCCTGGTCGATCTTGCCGCCTTCCTCGATGATGTCGATCTGGCGCTTGGCCTCATACTCGATGGCCTGGCGGATGAAGCGCAGCGAGTTGACATTCTTGATCTCGCAGCGCGTGCCCAGATGCGAGAAATCACCGGTCTCGCGGAATTTCTCATACTGGCCGGGACGGCAGACCGACACATTCACATCAGCGCGCAGCTGGCCCTTCTCCATATCGCCGCCGCAGGTGCCCAGATAGCGCACGATGGTGCGCAGCTTGGCGACATAGGCCGAGGCTTCCTCGGGCGAGCGGATATGCGGGCGCGAGACGATCTCCATCAGCGCCACGCCGGAGCGGTTGAGATCGACATAGGTCGAATTGGGATCAAGATCGTGGATCGACTTGCCGGCGTCCTGTTCCAGGTGCAGGCGTTCGATACCGACGGTAAAGCGCGAGCCGTCATCGCGTTCGCACTCGATCTCGCCCTCACCCACGATCGGGTACTGGAACTGGCTGATCTGATAGCCCTGCGGCAGATCCGGGTAGAAGTAATTCTTGCGGTCAAAGCGGGACCAGAGATTGATCTGGGCATTGAGACCCAGACCCGTGCGCACGGCCTGCTCGACCACGCGCTCATTGATCACCGGCAGCATGCCCGGCATGGCCGCATCGACCAAGGAGACCTGGGTGTTGGGCGCCGCGCCAAAGGCCGTCGCCGCGCCGGAGAAGAGCTTGGCGTTCGACACTACCTGGGCATGGATCTCCAGACCCATGACGACTTCCCAGTCACCGGTCGCGCCCGGCAGGATGTAGCTGTGATCACTCATCTCGATCTTCCTCGTCGTCATCCCAACCGGGACGCTCGTCTTCCGGCGTGTTCATCGCCGCAACCAGGACCCGCCCCGCCATGGCGACGGTCAGGCCGAAAAACAAAAAACCAATCCCCGGGGTCACCAGGATTACGGCCCACAGATTGCGCGGCTCCAGTTCAACAATGCCGCGAAACACCACAACCGCCGCCAGCACGAAGAGTGCACCGAGCAGAAAGCTCGGTCGCGCCAGCTTCATGGCCGGATGGGCCGGTTCAGCCTTGGCCATCACCGCGCTCCGTGAAGGTCAGGATCACGGCCCAGAGCGCCGCAAGCCCGAAACCGGTCAGCACCAGACCGAACGCCAGCTGAACGATGAAACCAAGGGCCGGGAATTCACCGGCTCCAAAAGCGCCTCCCACCATCACACCGCCGGAATAGACCGTCGGCAGACCGAAGGCGAGGCCGAGCATGGCCAGCATGATCATGAAGCCGCGCTGTGGCTTTTTGGGGCCCTCCGGCGGCTGCGCGCCGGGCTGCGGTGTTTCAGGTGTGCTCATCAGCTCCACCAATTTTCCGGCTTGGCGACAAAGCCCGCCGAATCCTCAATCGCCGCGCCGACCTTGAACATGGTCTCCTCGTCCAGCGCCGGGGTGATGATCTGCAACCCCAGCGGCAGGCCGTCCTTGTCGACACCGGCCGGGACCGACATGGCCGGCAGGCCGGCCAGGTTGGCGGTGACGGTGAAGACGTCATTGAGATACATGGCAATCGGATCGTCCGACTTGGAACCCAGCTCGAAAGCCGCCGACGGCGCGGACGGCGTCAGTACGGCGTCGACCTTTTCGAACGCCTGTTCGAAGTCCTGAAGGATACGCGTGCGCACCTTCTGGGCGCGCAGGTAATATGCGTCGTAATAGCCGGCCGAGAGCACATAGGTGCCGATCATGATACGGCGCTGGACCTCATGGCCGAACCCGGCCCCGCGCGTGTTTTCATAGGTCGCGTTGAGATTTGTCCCCTCGACGCGATTGCCATAGCGCATGCCGTCATAGCGGGCGAGATTGGAGGAGGCTTCCGCCGGCGCGACGATATAATAGGCCGGCAGGGCGTATTTGGTGTGCGGCAGGGAGATGTCGACGATCTCGCAGCCGGCCGCCTTGAGCCAGTCAATGCCCTTTTGCCAAGCCTCATCGATCTCGGCCGGCATGCCGTCGACCCGGTATTCCTTGGGAACGCCGATGCGCAAACCCTTCACCGACTGACCGACGGCGGCGACGAAGTCCGGGACCTCGTTCGGCAGCGAGGTCGAATCCTTGGGGTCGTGCCCGGACATGGCCTGCAGCATCAGCGCCGAATCCTTCACCGTCTTGGCGAAGGGACCCGGATGGTCGAGCGAGGAAGCAAAGGCCACCGCGCCCCAGCGCGAGGTCCGGCCATAAGTCGCCTTCACGCCGACCGTGCCGGTAAAGGCCGCCGGCTGGCGGATCGATCCGCCGGTATCGGTGCCGGTCGAGCCGAAACACAGATCAGCCGCCACGGCTGCAGCGGAACCACCGGACGAGCCGCCCGGTGTCAGCATTTCGCCGTTGGGGCCCTTCCAGGGATTATTGACCGGGCCGGTATTCGCCGTCTCGTTCGAAGAGCCCATGGCGAACTCGTCCATCGAGGTCTTGCACAGGAATACGCCGCCATTTTCCCACAGCTTGGCGGTGACGGAGCTTTCATAGGTCGGCTTGAAGCCCTTGAGGATGTTCGAGGAGGCCGCCGTCTCGACGCCTTCGACTGCGAACAAATCCTTGATCGCCAGCGGAGCGCCCTCGATGAGACCACCCTCGCCCTTGGCGAGTTTCTCATCGGAGGCCTTGGCCATCCCCAGCGTCTTGTCAGCGTCAAAGGCCGTGAAGGCGTTCAGCTTGGGCTGCGCGGCCTCGCACAGGGCCAGGCCCTCGGTCGCCAGTTCAACCGCAGAGACCTCACGCGCCTTCAGCTTGGCGGTGATGTCGGACAGGGTGAGTTTGAAAAGCTCGCTCATGACCTACTCCACCGATTTCGGGACGACGAAGAAGCCTTCGTCGGACTTGGGCGCGTTGGCCAGGACCTTGTCGCGGCAATTGCCGTCGGTGACTTCGTCGGCGCGTTGCGGCAGCGGGAATTTCACCGGGGTGGTCATCGGCTCGACGCCCTCCACATCCACTTCATTGAGCTGTTCGATCCAGCTCAGAATGCCATTGAGCTCGCCGACCAGCGTATCAACGCGGTCGGTCGGTTCGGCGATACGGGCGAGGCGCGCGATGCGGCGCACATCATCAGCGGTGACGGACATGGAATTTCACTCCGGATAGTCGACGCCGCTTGAGTAGCAATCGCCTTTCGCAGGTGCAAGAAAGCTTGACGGTGGCGCGTGCAAAGCGCATCCCGCCATCATGCCGATTGTGACCCTGGAAGACCTGCCCGATGGCCCCCTGATCGCTCTTGATCCGGGGAGCAAGACCATCGGGGTGGCCGCCTGCGGTGCCTCGCGTGGTCTCTCGACACCGGTGGAAACCATCAAGCGGACCAAGTTCACACTCGATGCCGAACGGGTTTTCGCCCTACTTGACGAGCGCCAGGCCGTCGCCATCGTGATGGGCCTACCGGTCAATATGGACGGGTCGGAAGGCCCGCGCGTGCAGTCGGTGCGCGCCATGGCCCGCAATCTGATGCGGCTGCGCGATCTGCCGATCGTCTTCCAGGATGAACGCCTCTCGACCTTCGAGGCCGAGGAAAAGCTGATCGCCGTCGGTGTCCGCCGAGACAAGCGCAAGGACATTATCGACGCGCATGCCGCCGCCAATATATTGCAAAGCGCCCTCGACCGGCTGGAGATGCTGCGCCCATGACCCCCATCATCACCGCCCTCGTCCCCGTCTTCGGCGTGATCTTTCTCGGATGGGTATTGCGACGCTCCAACCTGTTGCCGGAAACGAGCTGGGGGCCGATTTCGCGGCTGGCCTATCTCGGACTGTCCCCGGCCCTCCTGTTTTCCTCGATCGCCTTTGCCGACCTGTCCGAGATAGAGCTCGGCGGTTTCATCGCCGCGGCGATGCTGGGGTTTGTCGCCATGGCGGCGCTGACGCTGGCATTGAAGCCGGTGCTGCGCGTTCCCGACCCGACCTTCACCTCGCTGTTCCAGGCGACCAGTCGCTGGAATGGCCTGCTGATCCTCGCCATCGCTATCGCCCTGTTCGGGGCCGAGGGCGAGGTTCTGGTGGCCCTGGTGATGGTCGCCTCGATCCCGCTGGTGAATATGGAATGCGTCGCCGTCCTGTCGGTCTGGGGCACTGGCGCGGCACCGCAGTGGCGCTCCATCGTCTACCGCATTCTGACCAATCCGCTGATCCTCGGCTCGGCTGCCGGCGGTGTGGTCAACCTGGCCAACATTCCGATACCGACAATCCTGGCCGACACCATCGCGCTGACCGGACAGGCGGCCCTGCCTTTGATCCTGCTGGCAGTTGGCGCCGGGCTGAACTTCACCGCCATGCGGGCCCGGCCACGCCTGCTCGGCCTGTCGGTTTTCGTCAAGCTGATGATCGGACCGCTGGTCTTCTACGGCATCGGCCGCGCCTTCGGCATTGACGGCATCCCCCTGACCGTCCTTCTGCTCACCGGTGCCTCGCCCGGCGCAGCGTCGGCCTATGTGCTGGCCCAGCAATTGGGCGGTGACGCGCCCTATTCCGCCGGCGACATCACGGCAAGCGCGCTGTTCTGCTTCGTGACCATCCCGTTCTGGCTGTGGTTGCTGGGCTAGGCAGGCACTTCGCCAGGCGACCGGATCGACGCCGCTTGCCGGTCTCGCCCGATCGAATTACGAATAAGGACCAGGCTGGCCCCGGCGAGCCGTATCTTGTCGTCCGGGGGGACTATCATGGCTTACAAGGGCGCACGCTCTCGCCGCTCGTTTCTGTTGCAGGTGACCGGTACCGCTTTGGCGGCGGGTGCCGGCGCACTGGTCTGCGGTGGCGCGACCGCACAAACCTATACCGGCGTATCGGACTCGGATGGCGGGGTCTATGCGGACCGGGCCGGGTATGGACGCAGCGGCGGCGCGCGCGCAGGCAGCTCCGGCTTGACCGATAGTGACAGCGGCAGCGCTGCAGATCCGGCCGGGAATGGCCGTGGATCAGGCGGCACCGGCGCACAGGGCTTTTCCGACCAGGACAGTGGTGCAACGGCAGATCCGGCAGGACGTGGCCGGGGCGCGAGCGCCGGCACGGGCGCATCCGGCTATACCGACACCGACAGCGGGGCAACGGCAGACCCGGCCGGTCGAGGACGCGGACCGGCAGCCCAGCGCCCGACTCAGCCGGACGGCCCGGTCAAAGCCGAACTCCCGGATCCAACCCTGAACCGGACCAGGCGGCCCCCCAACTAAGCCGCCTGCTAGCCGTCGGCGCCGGACTCAACTTCACCGCCATCCTCGGCATCACTCGGTGCTGTCAGGCTAATCCGGATTGGCCGTCGTTGCGGGGGTAGCGCCGGTGCATCGACCGCGCGCTGGCGCAAACCTGTCCTTTGATGTCATGCCGGGACCAAGCCTCAGTCGGCTGGCCGTCAAGACAATATTGACGGGTCAGGCGCGAATGCGGGCGACGCCCCCGCCTCCCTATCGATCCAGCGCGCCCTTGCCAGCCAATATCTTGTCCCGAAATTTGGCAATACGGGCGATACGCGTTTCCGGCTTCTTCGCCGCGTTGAGATTGAAGGCATAGCTCTTCTGGCGACCGGGCGTGAGGGCGTGGAAGGCCTCACCAAGCTCGGGGTCAGCCTCCAGCGCCTCGACCAACTCTTCCGGCCATTCCACCTCGCGAGGCTCGACGACCGGCTTGATGCCCGCCTCGGCATAGCCGATGGCCTCGGCCAGATAGGCCCGGATGACCGGTTCCAGCGTGGCGACCCGTCCCGTGTCGGTGAACCCTATCATGTCGGGATGGCGCGTATTGGGGCCTTGGCGTTCGAGCACTTGTTCCGGATCGGTCATCAGCGCCGGATTAAAGAACCAGATGAGGAACTTGCCCCGGAAGGCGCCCAGGCCGGCAATATTGCGGCTGCCATGCATGTAACAGGGATGCCCCCATTTCACGGTCTCGGTCAGGCCCATATCGCGACAGATACGGCGCAGCTGCACCAGCCCATCCTTCCACGGCTGGATCGAGCAATCCGGCATCGCAAAGCGGGCGCACCGACCACAGCCCTTGGTGAAATAATCCTCGATATCGGTGATCATCATCCGCGCCCCCCCTATCCATCGAGACAGACCCGCTCGCCCTCGTCAGCCAGGTTGAAACCGGCCTCGATCACCACATCCCGCTCCGGCGCATCGGGATAGCGCACCGGATTGGTGTGATTGAAATGGATAAAGCGGACCTTGGCCCGCTCGCTGGCGGGCAGATCGGCGAAACGTTCCATGGAATGAGTGATGAAGGGATGCGGGAAGCCGGACATGTCACGGCCGGGGATCTCGCCATTGGCGAAGAAGGTGGCATCAAGATAGGCGACATCGACACTGGCGATGACGTCCTCGATGCGCATGGCGGTGCCGTCCTCCCAAGCCTCCCATTCCTCCCAGCTGTCGATGTCGGGCAGGAAAAAGGCGCTCCGGCCCGGCGTGTCGATGCGATAGCCGACAACCTCGGTGAATTCCTGCCGGTGCGGAACGGCGATCGGTGTCACAGACAGGCGTCCAGCCTCGACCGCAACACCATCGCGCATGGGTTGAAGCGCAATATTCCCATAGCGGACCAGCTGGCTCCAGGGCCCGTTGCTCGTCAGATAGTCGGCCATTCGCGGCATGGCGAAGACCGGCACGCCTTGTGCCCCCATGCTCTCATGCCCGAGGAACATCAGTCCGGTGTAATGGCCCATATGGCCATGGGTGAGGAAGATACCGTCCAGCCCGGGACGCCGCCCGGTCGGCGCAATCTGGTCGAGGCGGTAGAGCTGTTCGCGAATGTCCGGCGTTGCCTCGAACAGGTAGCGCTCGTCCAGCTGATGATCGACCACCGCGATCGATGTCGCCAACCGTCGCAGGGACGGATCGGTCCAGGCAGGGTCCATGCTGTTGCCCAGCTGCGGTGCACCGCCATCCTGGCCGACACCGAGGACAATGAGTTCGAGCGTGCAGGCTTCGGTTTCAGAAACGGATTGGGCAGCGGCTGGGGCCGCGGCGAGAATCAGGGCGCCGAGCGCCAAGCTGCATGTTTTCATGACCAAACGAAACGAGAGCTGGGCGCACACGTCAAGCATTCATCGTTTCAATAACTTCAGATCGGGCAAGGACCACAGCGACGTGTTTCCGTCAAAATCCTCATACCTCAAGCCTTCAGGCGTTACCGACCAATTATTTGGAATGTCACCCGGCATCGCCGACGCCAATTCGGCACCCTCATAGGAGAATGTACGTAACCCCAACTCCTCGACGACCAGGATGCTCCCATTGGCACTCGCCGCGCCCCAAATGGGAAAATCACCATGGACCACCCAAATGGCTTCGCTGGTGGCGAGTACCACTCGCCTTCCAAACACAAGCGCCTCAAACTTTGCGTCCGAGATGATCTGGGGGTTCCCACTACTCGCGAGATCGCGGGTAGACCACGTCTCCTGAATCTCTCCCAGACACACCAACGCCACGTCCTGATAGAGCTCGAACGAGAAACCGAAGCGCTTGGAGCAGAACCTCAACCCGGCCATCAATCCACCCCCACCACCGTGCTGCGCCGTTCCATCTGCACCACATCGCGCCATTGCCCGGCCATGGGACCATGGCCCATCTTGCCAAGCCCGCGCCGGACACCGAGGCGCCCGAAGCCGCATTGCCCGTGCAAGCGAATGGAGGCGGTGTTTTCGGCAAAGATGCCGGCGGTGAGTGTCCACAGGCCTTCGGCCTCGGAGGCCTCGATCAAGGCCTCCAGCAGCGTCCGCCCGAGCCCCTGGCCACGCGCGGCTTCCGCGACATAGACCGAGACCTCACCCACCCCGCCATAGACACAGCGCGAAGACACCGGGCTGAGCGCCGCCCAGCCGGTGACCACGCCATCCCCATCCACCGCGACAAGACGCGGTGCGGCAAGCTTGCCATCGTCGAAATGGACCCAGTCCGGCGCCGCGCTCTCGAAGGTCGCATGACCGGTGGCAATGCCCTCGGCATAAATGGCGAGGACGTCAGGCGCGTCGGCGGGTGTCATTGTGCGCAGGGTGGTCATGCTGGCTCCGATTGCGAGCGGGGTTTCGCCCAGCAGGCCGCAAGCCCCTCCACAGGTCAACACCCTCCCTTGCTCCCGCTTCCAACTCCCCCTATACCGCCGCACAACGTATCTGTGTGCCCTTGGCGACCCAGGAGACGGGATGAGCCGCGCGGAATTTTCCTACGACTTCCCCCACCGCCACCTTGTTTCGGTGGCCGATCTCAACCCCGTTGATATCCAGATCATTTTCGAGCGCGCCGCGCATCATCAGGCGACCAACCGGACGCCGGACAAGCGCTCTGACGTGCTGCGCGGCATGACCGTGCTCAATCTCTTCTTCGAGGCCTCGACGCGAACGCAAGGCTCATTCGAGATGGCGGGCAAGCGACTGGGCGCTGATGTGGTCAACTTTGCCGTGGCCCATTCTTCCGCCTCCAAGGGCGAGAGCCTGTCGGACACGGCGCGGACCCTCGCGGCCATGAAGCCCGACATCATGGTCGTGCGTCACTCGGCAACCGGCGCGCCGCAATTCCTCGCCGATCACACCGGCCTGGCTGTGGTCAATGCCGGCGACGGCATGCATGAACACCCGACCCAGGCCCTACTCGACAGCTTCACCCTGTCGCAACACTGGGGCTCGGTCGGTGGCCGCCGCATCCTGATTGTCGGCGACATACTGCACTCGCGCGTGGCCCGCTCGAATATCGGCCTGCTGAACATTCTCGGAGCCGAGATCCGCCTGTGTGCGCCGCCGACCCTGCTGCCCTCCGATGTCGACCAGTGGGGCTGTGATGTCTTCCATGATCTCGACGAAGCCCTGAAGGGCTGTGACGCGGTGATGGCATTGCGCCAGCAGCGCGAGCGCATGTCCGGCGGCTTTGTGCCGTCGGAGCGCGAATTCTTCCACTTGTTCGGCCTCACCCATGAGCGCCTTGAAGCGGCCTCGCCGGACGTGCTGGTCATGCACCCCGGACCAATGAATCGCGGCGTCGAAATCCATACCAAGCTGGCCGATGACCCCGAGCGCAGCGTGATCCTGCAACAGGTGGAAAGCGGTGTCGCCGTGCGCATGGCGATCCTGGAACTGATCGGCGCCAATATCCGCAAGGAGGCCTTGGCATGAGTACGAGCCTGGCCATCACCAATGCCCGCCTCGTCGACCCGGCCTCCGGTCATGACGGCCCCGGCGGCGTGCTGATCGAGGATGGCGTGATCGCCCAGATGGGCAATGAGCTGGACCTTGATGCCGCTGACGAGGTCATCGATGCCAAGGGCCGCATCCTCGCCCCGGCCCTGATCGACCTGCGCTGCGCCAAGGAACCGGCGCTCACCCCCGATGGGGAAACAATCGACACGCTGTGTGCGGCCGCCATGAGCGGCGGCTTCGGCACCATCGTGCTGGCGCCCAATGCCCGCTCGCCACTGGACAAGGCAGACGGCTTTGCCGGCATGTCGCGGGGGCTGGACCAACGCAGCGTCCGCATCCTCTCGGCTTGCGGCGCGACCCAGGGCCTGGCCGGCGAGCAAATGGCCGAGATCGGCCTGATGGTGCGCGGCGGGGCTGTCTATGCCGGCCAGGGCGACCGACCGATTGCCGACACCCGCCTGATGCGCCGCCTCCTCTCCTATACCAGCCAGTTTGATATCTGGCTGGCCTGCCGTCCGGCGGACCCGGACCTGTCCAGCGGCAGCGTAGTGATGGAAAGCGACTGGTCGGCCCGCATGGGTCTGCCGTCCGAGCCGGCCGTGTCCGAACGGATCGCCATCGAGCGCGACGCCGCGCTGGCGGAACTGTCCGGCGGCAAGTTGATGATCGACCGCCTGTCGACCGCCGCCGGTCTCGACGCCCTGCGCCATGTGCGCAGCCGCGACCTCGAAATCGCGGCGACGGTCGCGGTCGCCCATCTGACCCTCAACGAGGTCGACGCCGGCGCCCTCGACAGCGCTTTCCGCATGGACCCGCCACTGCGCGGCGAAGCGGACCGCCTGGCGCTGGTCGACGCTGTGGTAGCGGGCGAGATCGATGCGGTTGTCTCCGATCACCGTCCCACCCCGTTCGACGACAAGGCCGACCCGTTCGCCCTTGCCATGGCTGGCACGTTGAGCCTAGAGACCATGCTGGGCGCGATGCTGGGCCTGGTTCACGACGGCGAGCTGGAGCTGATCGACGCCCTGCGCGTCATGACTTCCGGCCCGGCGGACCTGCTCGGTCTGCCGCAGGGACGGATTGCCGTCAGTGCCCCGGCCGACCTCATCCTGATCGACGGCGACAAGCCCTGGGTCTGCCAGCCCGACGCTTTCGCCTCGGCACGCGGCAATTCGGCCTGGGCCGGCCGTCGTTTCCAGGGACGGGTCTTGCAAACCATCGTCGCCGGAGACACATTGTACAACCCATAGGTGCAAATTGACATGACCAGTCTTCTGATCGCGCTCGCCGCCGCCGGTGGCTACCTCTTCGGCTCCATCCCCTTCGGACTGGTGCTGACGCGCATGGCCGGGCTGGGCGATATCCGCGCCATCGGATCGGGTAATATCGGCGCCACCAATGTGTTGCGCACCGGCCGCAAGGACCTCGCCGCCCTCACCCTCATTCTCGATGCCGGCAAGGCCGGTATCGCCGCGGCGGTGTTCGGCTATTTCCTCGGCACCACCGCCGGACTGGTTGCCGGCGCTTTCGCCTTTGCCGGCCATTGTTTCCCGGTCTGGCTCGGTTTCAAGGGCGGCAAGGGTGTGGCGACCTTTATCGGCACCATGCTGGTGGTGTTCTGGCCCGTCGGCCTGACAGTCATCGCGACCTGGCTGATCATGGCCGCCATTTTCCGCATTTCCTCCCTCGCCGCGCTGGCCGCCGCCCTCGCCGCGCCGTTCGCCGCCCTCGGCTGGGGGCGGACCGATGTGGCGATCATGGCCGGCGTGCTGACCGTGCTGATCTATTGGCTGCACCGGGCCAATATCGGTCGTCTGCTCAAAGGCGAGGAACCGCGTATCGGTGGCGACAAGAAAGCCGATACGCCCGACAATGACAGCGACGGGGACGACCCCGACACGCCGGCGACATGACACAGCCGGGGCCCAGCCACACCGAACGGGTGATGTGGTTGCGCCTCGCGCGGACAAGGGGGCTGGGCGCGATCGGCTTCGCCCGGGCAATCGCCCATTACGGAAATGCCGCCGACGCCATCGACGACCTGCCCGCACGGGCCCGATCTGCCGGGCGGCGGGTGCTAGAAATACCACCGCCAGAGGCCGCCGAAGCCGAGCTGGAACAGATCGGGCGTCTCGGCGCGCGCCTGATCACCGGACTGGATCCGGACTATCCCGCCCTGCTCGCCGCCATACCAGGTCCACCGCCGACCCTGGTCGTGCGCGGCGACCTGTCCCTGCTGGATCGCCCGGCCTGCGCCATGGTCGGCGCCCGCAACGCCTCCGCGGTCGGACTACGCTTTGCCCGCGAGCTCGCAAACGGGCTGGGCCGCGAGGATATCGTCGTGGTGTCCGGCCTTGCACGGGGCATTGACGGCGCGGCCCATGCCGGCGCCATCGACAGCGGCACTATCGCGGTGCTCGCCGGCGGGATTGATCACATCTATCCGCCCGAACATGCCGAACTGCACGCCCGTCTGGCCGAGGACGGCCTGCTTCTGTCGGAAGTGCCGCTCGGCCAGGCGCCAACCGCGCGCGATTTTCCGCGGCGCAACCGGCTCATCTCAGGGCTGGCGCTGGGTACGTTGGTGGTCGAGGCCGCCCTTCGCTCGGGCTCACTCATTACCGCACGTTATGCCGCTGAACAGGGCCGCGAGGTGATGGCGGTCCCGGGCTCGCCGCTCGATCCGCGCGCCCGTGGGTCCAACCAGCTCCTGCGCGACGGCGCCCACCTTATCGAGTCGGTCGAGGATGTGCTGGACATCCTGTCCAAGGCCCGCTGTCCCGAACCGCCCGCGCATGGGCTGGAGGACCTGCCCCCCGAGGCACTTGGGGATCTTTTTGATGACGACGAGCCGTCCCGAGCAGCAGACGGTGACGCGCCCACCGACACCCGTTCGTTGCCCGCTCTGGACCGCCTGCGCGCCCTGCTGTCGCCGTCGCCGGTCTCGGGCGACGAACTGGCCCGCGCCGCCGACCTGCCTGTCGGCGAAGTGCAGGCCATGCTGATGGAGATGGAGATGAGCGGCGAAATCGCGACCCTGCCCGACGGGCTGGTTCAGCGTCGGCGCCAAAGCTGACCGAGCCGGTGCGATTCCATTTCAATGTAATTGGCTGCCAGTTCGATCAGACACGCACTTTGGCCATAGCCGTTTTGATAGGCATCCTCGCTCAGGCGCCGCAGCTCGCGGGACAGCCGGTCGGACTCATCGGTCAGGGGTCGGGCGCCGGGCAAGGGATGCCCGAACAGATCACGCCCGGGCCTGAGCTTGCGACGCATATCGCCCTCCATGGTCGAAGGGACTATAAATTACAAATGATGATTTTACAACCTTGAGTAATCAATCCGGCAGATTGGCGAGCAACAGGTCGCGAGCCTCCTGGACCTGACGCGCCAGCGCGGCTGACCCTTCCCCGGTATCAGGATGAAGCTTCTTCATCAAACGGCGGTGGGCGGCACGGATCGCCGCCGCATCGGCATCGGCATCCACCCCCAGGATCTCCCGGGCCTCGGCCAAGCTCATCGAGTTGGCCGCCGGGGGCGCAGTGCCGCCGCCGCCACCACCGGCACGTGAACGGCCGGGTCGCAGGACATCGCCCAACATGCCCAGCCCGAACAGGCCGATCGGGCCACCCAGGATGACTCCGCCACGCAGGCTGATGATCGCGCCAGCCAACAGGGCGCCACCCCCCAGAATTATGCGGACCATCCGCGCCGCCTGGGCGGTCTGTTGCCGGGAAAACCACCAGGCGGCACCCAGCAGGGCGATCAGGGCAAGGGTTCCGAGGGCAAATGGGGTCATGTCAGAAGGGAATGGTTTCGCCCTGCAGACCGGGCAATTTGAGGATGATCAACAGGTCGCGCAATTCCTGGCGGGCAGCGACATGGCTCATGGTGAAGGTGACCGTCGAGCCGCTTTCGGTCAGGTCAAGCAGGGTCAGCCCCAGCGGGAAGAGCTCGCGGTAAATGACCCGTTCGGCAAAGCCGGGAGCCAATCGGAAACCGATCCGTTGCGACAGCATTTTGAGGCCGTCACCGACGCGTCGCTTGTTGCGCGCGTCCAGCATCGAGATCCGGTTACGCATCACGACCCAGTCGATCGACCGTTTCTCCAGCTGGGCCTTGCGTTTGCGGCATTCCCAAAGCATTTCGGAATAGACGCTCGGCTTGCCGACCTCATAGCTCTCGGGATCAATTTCGGCGAGCAGGTCAAAGTCGACGAAGCTGTCATTGACCGGCGTGATCACCGTATCGGCACTGGAGTGGGCGAGACGTGAATAGAGGGTGTCGGCGCCTGGTGCGTCGATAATGATGAACTCGCAGCTGGTCTTCAGCCGGGTCAGGGCTTCGGAAAAGCGCTCGGTCTCTTCCTCCTCGACCAGGTCCAGATCGCGCTGGGCGCTGGGCGCCAGGACGATTTCTTCCGGTCTAGGCAGGGACACGCCGTGTCGGTCACACCAGCGCTGCCGGTTCGACAGGTAACGACCGAAACTACGCTGTCGCAGGTCGAGGTCAATGGCGCCGACCGTCTTGCCCATCCGCAGCAGGGCGACGGCCAGGTGCATGGCAACCGTGGACTTGCCGGCCCCGCCCTTTTCATTGCCGACGACAATCACATGCGCGGCCTGCACACCGTCACGAACACGACCCAAAGGTCTGGCAGGCAAACGAAAACCGGTCTGACTAGTCATCTCATCCCAATCCGGACCGCGGTCGGGGCTGCCGAAACACGGCGCCCATGGCGATTCTAGTCGCCCGCAGTCGAGGCCATATCCGCCATGCGCTGCCCGGAGAAGTCAACCACGGCACAGTAGTCGCCTGCTGCCATCAGCTGCTGACAGACTGCGCGAGCATCGGCGGCGCTGTCGAACGGGCCGGCCTTCAAACGCAGATAAGTGCCCTGCCCGGCTATCTCTGCTTCGCTGAGGCGTGCCTCAAGGCCAGCGAGCACATCGCCATGCTCAAGGACCAGCTCGTCCCAGCCGCGCTGTGCGGTCCGGGTGCGCCGATAGGAGGCCAAGTGAACACCATGATAGAGGCTGGGAGCGTCCGCCATGGCTTCGGGCGGCGGCGGCAGGTCTGTCGGTACGGGTCCCGGCGCCGTCGGAAGCTCGACCGCATCACCCGGCGCATTGAGCGCCATCACGGCATTGGCCAGGGCATGAAGTTCCGGAGAGACCGCATCGACCGCATCCGGGTCGAACCGCGCCAGATGGGCCAGTTCACGCGACATGGCGTCGGCCAGCTGGGCATTGCGGGTCGGCGCCACGGCGGCCGCGGAAGCCGCGTCCACGGCCGGTGTGGGTGTGGTCGTGGTGGCGCAACCGGCCACGGCCAGGGCGGTCAGAAAAACTGTCAGTCGTTTCATGTCATTGTCTGTAGACGGCATCGCATCATTTGCCTGTATCATCGCTTATGATTATCCCCAAGCGACCCGTTTTGTGGCCCCCCTCATGATCACACAGCAAATACCGCATGCCACCACGATCTCCGCCCTGCGCACGCGGGTGCGGAGCTGGCGTGACGACCGGCTGACAGTCGGCTTCGTGCCGACCATGGGGGCGCTGCATGACGGGCACATCTCGCTGGTCCGCCTGGCCAAGGCCCAATGTGACCGGGTGGTCGCCAGCGTGTTCGTCAATCCGAAGCAGTTCGCGCCGGGTGAGGATCTGGACGCTTATCCGCGCACCCTGATCGATGATGCCGAAAAACTGACCGACGCCAAGTGCGACCTGATCTACCTGCCGACGCCCGAGGCGATGTATCCGGACGGCTACAGCGCCGGCGTGACCCTGAAGGGCCCGGCCCTCGGTCTGGAATCGGCGATCCGTCCACACTTCTTTGATGGCGTGGCGACAGTGGTCACCAAGCTGTTCAACCAGGTCCGGCCCGACATGGCCTTCTTCGGCGAGAAGGACTATCAGCAATTGCTGGTGATCCGGCAATTGGTGAAGGATCTCGACTTCCCGATCGAAGTTCTGGCCGGTGAAACCGGGCGGGACAGGGATGGTCTCGCCCTGTCCTCGCGCAACGCCTATCTGGACAGCGATCAGCGCCAGCGCGCCGGACAACTCAATCTCATCCTCAAAGCATTCGCCGAGGCGTTGAGCCGCGGCGCGGACAAGGCAGAGGCGACAGACACGGCTGCTGCCGCCGCTCGTGACGCGTTCGATGCCGTCGACTATGTCGAGGCCCGCTGCGCGTCGACGCTGGCGGAACTGGGCAACGGCCCCATCGACCGTCCCGCCCGGGTGCTGGCCGCAGTCAGGCTGGGTTCAACTCGCCTGATCGATAACATGGCCGCAAAACCACCTGCCTGACGCCGGATTTCCGGTTAAGCTCGCCATCACGGCCCACCGGGAGAGCCCCTTTCATGATTGTCCGCACCCTGACCCTGCTCGCCTTGTGGACCGGCCTGCCACTGGCCGCCTGCGCCCAGGCGCCCGAGATCATCCGTCCGGAGGTCGTCGCGGAATACCCCCATGATCCGCAGGCTTTCACACAAGGCCTGTTTATCCATGACGGTGAGCTTTTCGAAAGCACCGGCCGGGTCGGCCAGTCGAGCCTGCGGCGGGTCGCTCTGGAAACCGGTCATGTCGAGCAAAGGGTCGCCATCGCGCCGCCCGTCTTCGGCGAAGGTTCAGCCCGGATCGGCGACGAAATCTTCATGCTCAGCTGGGTGTCCGAACGCGGTTTCGTGTTCGATGCCGAGACCTTCGAGCAGGTCGACAGTTTCAGCTATCCGGGTGAAGGCTGGGGGCTGACTTTCGACGGATCGCACCTGATCCTGTCCGACGGCACGCCAGAGCTCCGCTTTCTTGATCCCGAGACCATGACACTTGATCACAGCATCAATGTGACACTGAACGGGCGCCCGGTACGCCGGCTCAACGAGCTGGAATGGATCGACGGCATGGTCTGGGCTAACATCTGGGAGACCCGCTCCATTGTCCGGATCGACCCGGACACCGGCGTGGTCGACGCGATGATCGATTTGACCGCGATCATTCCGGAAGAGGTCCAGGGCCGCCGCGACGCAGTAGCGAACGGCATTGCCTGGAATGCGCAGACGGGCCAGATTTACGTGACCGGCAAACTCTGGCCGACCCTGTATGAGATACGCCTGCCGGGCCCAGATCACTAATTCCGTCGAGGCGGCCAATGCGCATCAGCAAGAAAACCCGCTTCGATCGACCGATTTTTCTCGCCACCCATGCCCTGCTGGCGCTGTTCACCCTGTACGCGACAACCTGGCTGACAAGCGTCACCCTGACCCTGAGCGGACACTGGCAAGGACAGCTTTTCGGGATCGACATCGCGGGCGCGCTTACACACATGACGCTGCTCGATCATGGCCTTTTCTATTTGCTATGCGGGTTGGCCTTCGCCACCCAGACCCTGCTGATCCTGCGCCGCAAGGCTGCCGTCTACGCGATGGCGGGTTGCGTCGCGGTGCATCTCGCATTCTGGGTCCAGATGAGTCTCAATCCAATCTGGGCCAGCCCGATCGGGCTGGCCGTGATTGCAGTTGAAACACTGATCCTGCTCCTGCTGTTGCGTTTACAGCAAGTCGAAATGCTGCGCTGAAGACGCCGGATAGAGCTGGCGCTGGGAAAACCGTCGGACGCTGATTTGTCGGTTGAGGCGCACCACGACAATTTGGCGTCTTCCGGCTACCGGTCCAATCGTCCCGGACTTGCAAACAAGCCGACGCTACCAGGCACCCAGTTCCAGCAGCTTCGCGCGCAGCTCGCCAGGCATGTCATCACCGCCCTCGCCACCGCCGGACAGGTCCCGCGGCGCATCTTCCGGCTTGAGATAGCGCCACCCCTGGAACGGGCGCCGCGGGGCAGCCGCTGTGCGAATGATCTGCGGTGACATGATGATGGCGCATCGCTTGATGCCGTCAGTTCCGGTGACCGGTTCCAAGGCAATGATCTCGGAGCGACACTGGATCGCGCCCGACATCACCCAGTACAGCGAACCGCCAGCCTCGACCTCGTCCTTGCGGGCCGGCGACATGCGGGTCACATGCATGGCAACTTCCGGCTCTCCAGCGGCCCGGCGCGCGGCCATCTCGCGATCCCGATGCGCTTCCAGCTCGTCCACCGAGGACACGCCGACGCAGAGTTTGACGATATGAATGGCCATTGCCTTGCAGTTAGGCCGACTCCGGCACGAGGTCAAAGGATCGGCGCTGACGAGGCCGGCCGGCCTGCCTGCCTGCGGGCTGGACAGCAGCGCCGAAGCCACCCCTAATCAGGTGTATGTCGCAACCACCCTCTCCGCGCGCGTGGACACACGCTCGAACCGTGATGATCGTGGTGTGCGGCCTGCTGACAATCACGCCGCTCTTCTTCATCAGTCAGCTGGCAATCCATGCACTCGGCCTGGGCCATCTCAACGCGTTCGGGGCTGACGGCGCGAATGTGCTGCAGAACACCCCGGCGGTCTCGCTTGTGGCCCCGTTCCTGAGAGCTCCCCTGCTGATTCTCACCTCGCTGTTGCTGCTGCGCCATTCACGCTGGGCGGCTTTCAGTTTCGCCGTGGCGACGCTGATCCATCTGGTCAGCTGGATGAGCATACTTTCGAATGCCTATTTCACCCTTCCGACCGGCTATCTGACCCTGGCGTTCGAGGCGGTCGGCATCTATCTGCTTGCCCGCTACCCCGAGCTACGCTCGCCGCGCCGCGACAGCGAAGCGGCCGGGACCTGACGCATCAGTCCACAGCGCCATCGACATTCCCGCCGAGGAATTCGATCTCGCTGAAGGCAAGCTCAAAGCTCTGGTCGAAGGACTGGAAGGCTGCCCGACCGCTGATCGACTGACGCAAATGGGTCAGAACCGGCGCCGGCAGGCCATCAATCGCCGTGTATTCCTGGACCATGTCAAACTCGTTCAAACGCACCGCAAAGTGTGGCTTGAAGCTCTCTGGCGCCCACATCCGCAACCGCGTGACCGACGCCCCCTGCCGTGACACGGTCAGCGCACCGCGTACGTGCTCGGCCATGGCGGCCTCCTCGCCATCGAATTGAGGGCGGAAGTTGAAGACCAGATGGTCAGCGGTCTCTTCAGTCAGCTCCAGGCTGCCAGGCGTGATGTCGCTGTCGTCTGCCGAGAAGAACAGGCCACTGTCCTCGCCATCCTCGTCAGGCTCCTGCAGGCCCGTCCACATGCCGGCCTGCAGGTCCGACAGCGCGTCCTGTTCCGGCGACACCAGCGACCAGCGTTCGCCATCCGGGCGGGTGCCGTCAAAGCGACCGATCATGGTGCCGTCATCGCTGGTCATGGTGACCAGGAAGCGCCACTCGCGTTCATCGACGATGATCGGCGCCTGCGACAGTGCCTGCTCCAGCACCGGGTGACGGGATGCCGCATCCTGGGCTGAGGCCAACGGAGCGGCCAACAGGCAGGCCGCCGAAACAAGGGCAGTAATTCGTAACATGACAAAGCTTCCAGACAGGTTGGATGGTTCAACAATCAACCCCCGGTTTTCTACTGCCACAAACACGAAAGCGAGGGGAGCCTCATCCCCTCGCTTTACAGCATTGTCACGTCAAGGAATGGAGCCAGATGGCGGGTTGTCAGGCGGCCTGACGATCAACCAGCCCATCGGGCGCGTCCGGATCGATATCGAAGGTCCGCTCTGATTTCGGCATTGGCCGCTCGGGCTCGCCGAAAATGCGAACCTTCAGCTTGAAGGCAAAGCTCAGCACCTGCTTCATCATCGCGCCGAGGCCATCGGTTCGCGTTTCTTTCGGGACATAGCCGAACTGGCGGCGCAGGATGCCATTGGCAAAGAGGATCGAATTCTTCAGGCGCGACTGCGGAGTTGAAATCTCGAACGGGACCGACACGTTCACGCCGGACTGGTTCTCGATCCGGTGCGGGCCGTGAAGCGGCCAGTTGGCGGCCATGCCCGGATGCAGGTCGACGGTGAAGGCGTCCTTGTCCCAGGCCGGGTCAAAATGGATGTCCTCGGTCTGGTCCTTGTGCAGCACGCCCTCGACATCATCGAGGTTGAGCCAGGGTCGCTGCGGCGGATAGGTCCGGAACCGTTTCACCCCACGCATGTGCCACAACATGGTCTCGGAAACATCCGAGTGCAAAAAGACCTGGGCTGACGGCGAAGAAATCAGAATGCCGGCTTCGGCCAGCAACGGCCGGAAGGTCGGGTCGGCCTTTTTCATGTCGGCCAGCATGGCGTCGTAGATCGGACGATACTCGGGGTCCCGGTCCATGGCGTGACGCAGATTGATCCAGAGACGCCCCTTGCGCACCGCCTCGATCAGCTCCAGCCCGGTCAGTGCGCCGGGGTCCCCTGCCCGCCAGCTGTCATGATCCGTGGCGTCGTCGCCCATTGTGCAAAAATCGATCAGGTCACGCGGATGGCGTTCGATCAGTGCCGCCAGGGCGACGTCGGAGAAGGCGTGGTGTTCATGATAGTTATGGCGCACGGTAATGGGCTCGCGGCGGAATTTCCGCTTGCCGTCATCCGACCATGTCGACCCGAACTGATCCATATAGGTGTCACGCATTGATCCATCTCCCGTGATGTCACCCGGGGAGGAGCAAAACGCGTGCCGGTTTCGCCTGTGGCGGGAGTGGTCAGGCCGCCACGTCTTCCAGCGCCTCAAGCGCCACAAGCACGTCGCCTTCGCCGACCTGGCCGCCCGCTTCGACACTCAGCTCGCCGATCACGCCATCGCGCGGTGCAGCGAGTGCATGCTCCATCTTCATGGCTTCCAGCACGACCAGCGCCTGGCCCTTGGACACGCGATCACCCGCCTTGACGTTGACGGCCAGAACCTTGCCCGGCATCGGCGCCTTGATCACATCGCCGGCTTCCAGGGCGTCAGCTGCGGCTTCGGGATTCTCAAAGGCAAAGACCGTGGCTCGGCCCTGGCACGCGACCAAAACACCGGTCTCGACAGGCTCGCACACAGCGCGCAGGTCCTCGCCGTCAGCGCGCGCGGTGAAGGCGTAGCCCTGCTCATTGTCCTCGATCGAGATATCCTTGATATCGGTGATCTCGTCACCGACGCGGACGACAAGGCTTCGACCGGCTTTCGACAGTGTGACCGAGACGACTTCATCAGCGACCTCGAACCGGTGCTCGACCCGGGGCTGTGCATTCAGGCGCCAGCCATCGGCTGCCTCGAACGGGTCGAGTGCGCCGCCAAGGATCGGTCGCAAATCGAGCGCCCCCAGAAGGGCAAATGCCCCGTCTACGGGACGCACGGCGGCCGGAATGAGGGCGTCCAGATTGGCCTCGATAAAGCCCGTCGACAGCCGCGCCGCCAGGAAATCCTCATGCAGGGTGGCGCGGCGCAGGAAAGCCGCATTGGTGCGGACCGGATAGACGACAAGCTCGTCAATCATCGCCGCCAGGCTTTGCGCCGCATTGCCGCGTGTGTCCGCATGCGCGATCAGCTTGGCGATCATCGGGTCGTAGTGAAGCGAGACCTCACCGCCCTCCTCAACGCCGGTATCGACCCGGCGCCCGTCACCCGTCCGGGGGAATTCAAGCCTCTCCAGCGGGCCGGTAGACGGCAGGAAGCCGGCCACCGGATCTTCGGCGTAGAGGCGCGCTTCCATGGCATGGCCTGTCAGTCGGATCGTGTCCTGCTCGGGGACCGATCCACCCGAAGCGACCTTCAGCTGCAGCTCGACCAGATCGAGGCCGGTGACCATTTCTGTGACCGGGTGCTCGACCTGGAGCCGGGTATTCATTTCCATGAAGAAGAAGCCGTCCTCGGACAGCTCCCCCGAACCGTCGACGATGAACTCGACCGTACCGGCGCCGACATAGTCCACCGCCTTGGCGGCATTGATCGCGGCGGAACACATGGCCTGGCGCACATTCGGGGTCATGCCCGGCGCCGGCGCTTCCTCGATCACCTTCTGGTGACGGCGCTGCAGCGAGCAGTCGCGCTCGTAAAGATGGATCACCCGGCCGCGGCTGTCGCCAAAGACCTGGACCTCGATATGACGCGGATTGGTGATGAATTTCTCGATCAGGACACGGTCATCGCCAAAGCTCTTCGAGCTCTCGCGCTTGCAGCTGTCCAGCGCTGCCGCGAAATCGGCGGCCGCCTCGACCTTGCGCATGCCCTTGCCGCCACCACCGGCCACCGCCTTGATCAGCACGGGGTAGCCGATCCGGCCAGCCTCTGCCGCCAAGTGATCCGGGGCCTGATTCTCACCGTGATAGCCCGGTGTGACCGGAACGCCGGCCTCTTCCATCAGGGCCTTGGCACGGTCTTTCAGGCCCATGGCGCGGATAGCGTCGGCAGACGGACCGACAAAGATGATGTTGTTGGCCGCACAGGCATCCGCGAAGCCGGCATTCTCTGACAGGAACCCGTAACCGGGATGGATCGCATCGGCGCCGGGGACGATGGCCGCCTCGATGATTTTCTCACCCAGCAAATAGCTCTCGGCGGCGGGAGCCGGCCCCAGAAGAATCGACTCGTCGGCCTCGCGGACATGGGGCGCGTCGGCATCGGCCTCTGAGTAGACAGCGACGGTGCGAATACCCATGCGCTTGGCGGTGCGCATGACGCGGCGGGCGATTTCGCCGCGATTGGCGATCAGGAGTGTCTTGATCATGATCCGGTCATCCCCGTGTTGTCCCATGCTCAGCGATCATCGCGTGGCGGGTCGTTGCGACGGTATTGCACAGCGGCGACCAGCACGAAACTGATGATCATCAGAAGATACCATGAGCCGAGCTTGGCCCACGATACCATGTGCCAGTCCTCCTCCTGCCCCGGATAGGACCAGGCCCGCGCAAATGTCCCCAGGTTTTCGGCAAACCAGATGAACAGGGCGACCAGCAGGAAGCCGATCACCAGCGGCATCGGACGGTGCGCCTCGTCAGGCCGGAACCAGACCACGCAGCGGCCATATATCGCGACCGCCGCGACGAAGAGCAAAAGCCGCATATCCGGCCCGTAGTGATGCGTGAAAAAATTGATGTAAACCGCTGTCGCCAAAGCGAATTGCAGCCACAAATTCGGGAATCGGTCGAATCGGAACTCGAAGATCCGCCAGACCCGCGCGAGATACGATCCGACTGCGGCATACATGAAACCGGAAAACAGCGGCACGCCGGCAATGCACAGCACGCTCTCTTCCGGATAGACCCAGCTGCCGGCCGCCGTCTTGAAAATTTCCATGACGGTTCCGACGACATGGAAGATGGCGATGACCTTCGCTTCCTCCAGCGTTTCCAGACGGGTCACCAGCAAAGTCAGTTGTATAAGGATCGCGAAGATCGTGATCGCGTCATAGCGGGCCAGCGCGGCATCTGTCGGATACCAGAGAAAGCTCGCCACCAGCATGGCCAGCATCAGCCCGCCGAACAGGCAGGCCCAGGCTTGTTTGAACCCGAAGATGACAAATTCGAACACGCCTCGCGACCACGGCCCGCGCACGAACCAGGCGCGAAGGGCCGCGTGTCTGGCGTGCAGGAAAGCGCGTGGGCCGTGGCGGTGCATCACGTTCTACCGCGCGATCATGGGAGATCGCTGGACACAAGCTCCACCCACCCCTCGCGCTCCTGCCGTTTCGCTTTCCGCATCGCCCGAACGGAAACATGACGCAGAACGCTCCAACCTCGATCGGCCGCGAAGGAGTCGAGATGGCGATAAACGTTATCCGGGCGCGCCGATGCGACCATTATCACGCATTGCGAACGCGAACCTGAGACATCGAAATCGGCACTGACCTGGAAGACTTGTCGCATCTACTCCGCCCAGACCGGCTTGCGACGCTCCAGAAAGGCGCTCAGGCCTTCCTTGCCCTCTTCGGAGGACCGACGCCGGGCGATAGCCTTGGCGGTGTGCACGGCAAGACCGTGATCAATCTCGCGCCCGGTGACATCATCGACCAGCTTCTTGGCATCGGCGACAGCGCCGGGTGCGGCGGAGAAGGCCAGCTTGGCGAGATGTTCTTCCATCAACGCCATCTCGTCCTCATTCTCGACCACGTATTGGGCGAGACCGATCTGGTGGGCGAAATTGCCGTCAAACCCCTCACCCGATGCGAACAGGGCGCGAGCCCAGCGCGGGCCGATGGCGCGAATGACGAAGGGCGAGATCGTGGCGGGTGTCAGGCCGAGCCGCACTTCGGAAAAGCGGATCTTGGCGTTCTTCATGACGATCCCGACATCGCAGGCAGACAGCAGCCCCGCCCCGCCGCCCATCGCCGCGCCCTGGACCAGAGCGACCGTCATCTGCGGCAGGTCGTAGAGGCGCTTGAGCATGGTGGCCAGCGCCATCGCGTCTTCCTCATTGTCGGCCTCGGTGTAGTGCGCCGCGGCCTTCATCCAGTCGAGATCGGCGCCAGCAGAAAAACTGCCGCCATTGCCGCGCAGGAAGACGATCCGGATCTCGTCGCCATTGGCGCGCAATGTCTCGAAGACATCGGACAGGCGCTCGATCATGTCGGCGTTGAAGGCGTTATGCTTGTCGGGGCGGTTCAGCGTGACAACGGCCACACCGGCCGGGCTGACATCGAGCAGTACGGGGGCGTCGGACATGGCGGTCTCCAAACCATCGGGCACATGAAATCAATCCCCTAGGCTTAATCCTCCCAATGCCCCGCAACAAGTCATGCCGCCACAAATGAGCGGCAACGCGACACTCTGTCCCGACCCCGCAAAGAAAAGCGGGCTGCCGGTTTCCCGACAGCCCGCTCTTGCCCCCAGCCCGGCGCCGCCCCTACGGCGCCAGTGCAACCGCGCCGATCAATCGCCGCGGAAAACCAGGCCCTTGACCATCGACAGGATGATGATGGCCACGAAGTAGCCGATCGCCAGCGCGCCGAGATAAAGCAGATATGGCGTCTGGGTGAATTGCTGCCCGAAGGCTGCAATGTCGAAATCCCCGGCGCCACCGCCACGAACCATCGGCATCACCACGTCAACGATGACGTGAATGATCACACCGACAACGGTGAAAATCAGGATCGCCCCGAATTCACGCATCAGCAGCGCCAGCACAAGCGCAATCACGCCCAGCTGAATTCCCAACGGCATCCAGTTCACTGCCGCGACACCGTCGCCGGCATGGGCCACAAGACCCGGCATGAAGAAATCAATAGCGGGCTGGATATAGCCCATGATCTGATCGAGAAATTCCATTACGCGGTCCCCTTCCGCCACAAACGCCGCGCTCACCTTACCCCAAGACAAGTGCGCAGTGTTAACGTTCTGATGAATTTTTCGTCTTGGAAAGCGGGTTCTCCTGAGAGGCGAGTTTTATCAACTTTTTGTAACAACCCGTTTGATCGCGAAGAGAATTCCGATCACAACGAGATAACCGACAAAAAGAACGCCAACCTCGCGCCAGAAATGCGCTTCCAGAAGCGGTGGCAGGTGAAAGCCTCCGACCTCTGCAATCACAGGCGCAAGACGTTCCAGGACGATATGTGCGATGGCGGCGCCCGCAGCCACGACAAACAGTCGCGACCATCGGGACAGGACCAGTGCCGACACGACCGCCAGAAGCAATCCCAACACCGCGTTGACCTCGGCAAAACCCTCTCGGGCCAGGCTGAGAAACTGTTCCACAAACTCCGGCATGCACTCCCCTCCCGCACGAAAACGCGGGTCTAACAATTGAAGCATTAACCGGAATTAACGACTTGTCACCCACACCAAGCCACCAGTGTCACGAGACAACTTTCCTCCAGCCTTTGTGCGCTGTCAGCCAGGCGCGATCTCGACCATGATTTCATTGCGCCGAAACGGTGTCGGGACCCATGGCGGGTCGTATCGGGCGTAAACCGGCTCACCAATGGCCTCAATGCCGTTCCCGGCCAGCCAGGCGGCCAGCTCGTTGGCCTTTCGTCCAAATCGCGTATCAGAGGCGCCGCCCGAAAACCGGATCACGGCCATCCGACGGGCTGGCACAGCTTGCAGCGAGACCCGCGGATCGTTCGGCTCCGGCAGCGTTTCCATAGTCCACTCGGGCGGCATGATGAACGAGACTTGCCAGTCACCGCCGCCGGATCGGGACTGCGTGACCGGGCTGGTCATCGCGATCTCTTGCGAGCGTTGCTGGGTAACGGGGCTGGTCATCGCGATCTCTTGCGAGCGTTGCTGGGTAACGGGGCTGGTCATCGCGATTTCAGCAGATCCGCTTGCGCCGCGCGCCTGGTTGTCTCCGAAAATATAGCCGGCCAAGGGGCGAAAGCCGGCATTGCCCGCCTGCCGCATCGATCCGTTGACCTGGACGGTGGCCCGTATCTGGGGCTCATAAACGCGAATTTCGATGGACCCATCGCGCATTTCCAGGACGTGCGGCGGCTCATCTGCCGCAATCGCGGGGGCAGCAAGCCCCAGTGCGAGGCCAGACAGCAACAACGTCACCAAATTCCGGTTGATCATGGGACTCTCCTTTATGGATGTCCTACGCTGCCAAGCCGGTATCGGATCGGTGGCGACGCTACATCCGGAAAATCCCGAACCTGGGCTTCTCGATCGGCGCGTTCAGCGCCACCGAATGGCGGGCCCGGCCACGCATCCAGATCAACGCGCCTGGCGGCCCAACCGCTCGACCCGGTCGAGCATGGCCTGCCGCCCGTCCGGCCCACAGGCGCCGACACCGCCCAAAATGGTGTGGCGGACCGGGCTGAAACCCGACATGCGGAAGATGCCCGCCTCGAGCCCTTTCAGGCTGTGGGCGCCGAACAGGAGGCGGTAGGCGAAACCCGGCATGCCCATGGTGACAATGATGCGGACCGATTTGCCCCGCATGCGCCGTGCCGGCCATTTATGGCTGTCCCCGCCGGTATCGAGCAGGAAACCCGCCCGGCCGATCTGCTCCAGAAACGCCTTGAGCCGGGCCGGGATTGTACCCAGCCACAAGGGATAGGCGAGGACGAGATGGTCCGCCGCGAGGATTGCCTCCTGCGCCGCAACGATCTCGGCGCCGGGCGCTACGGCAAATTCAGCCTCGCTCGACAGGAAGTCGATCGGCAGGCCTGCTATATCGATGCGGGACACCGCATGCCCGCCCGCGACCGCGCCCTGCGCATAGGCCTCGCACAGCGCCGCCACGAAGCGTGCCGGCGCCCCGTCAGGATGCCCGTTGATGATGCAGATCGATTTCGCCATGACCACACTCCCAGTGTGGTTTACCGTGCCGTCGGCCCCGGCACACCGTGACAGGCAGTCACAGGGCGTTTGTGGTCCAAAGAAACATGCATGCAAGGGTCGCGGCCGGAGCTGCTATTCCTCGAACAATCTCGGAGGCTGATTATTCATGACTTTCGGAAAATGCTCTTCATCCCACGCATCCGGGCGGAACAGGATTTTTGCGGTATCTATGACCCGCGCCTCATCACGATAGGCCACTTCATCGAGTCCGATATCGTCGGTCGACCATGAACGTCCGAGCAGATGTTCGTGGTCCCACGCCGTTGACAAGCCCTGCAACAACTCGATGAGTGCCACACGGCCGGACTCATTGACGTAGATGCAAAGTTCGCCCGGCTTCCCGTCGGGATCTTGATCAATATCCAGCGTGATACGAGGCCGGGATTGGGGCATTGGCCTACATCCTGAAAATGCCGAACTTGGTCTTCTCGATCGGGGCATTGAGCGCCGCCGAAAGTGACAGACCCAAAACCCGCCGCGTGTCTTCCGGCGCGATGATGCCGTCATCCCACATGCGGGCGGTCGAAAAGTAAGGATTGCCCTCGGCCTCATAGGCCTCGCGCACCGGCGCCTTGAAAGCCGCCTCGTCTTCCAGCGACCAGTCCTCGCCGCGCGCTTCCATGCCGTCGCGCTTGACCGTGGCCAGCACGGCCGCCGCCTGTTCGCCGCCCATCACCGAGATGCGGGCATTGGGCCACATGAACAGGAAACGCGGAGAGTAGGCCCGGCCGCACATGCCGTAATTGCCGGCGCCATAGGAGCCGCCAATGATGACGGTGAATTTCGGCCCACGATAGGTCGACACGGCCGTGACCAGCTTGGCGCCATCCTTGGCGATGCCGCCTGCCTCGTATTTCGAGCCGACCATGAAGCCGGTGATGTTCTGCAGGAAAACGAGCGGAATGCCGCGCTGGGCACAGAGCTGGATGAAATGAGCGCCCTTCTGGGCACTCTCGGAAAACAGGATACCGTTATTGGCAATGATGCCGACCGGCATGCCGTAGAGGCGGGCAAAACCCGTCACCAGCGTCTCACCATAGAGTTTCTTGAACTCGTCGAATTCGGAGCCGTCGACCAAGCGGGCAATGACTTCGCGGACATCATAGGGCGCGCGAATGTCGGCCGGGATCACCCCGCCCAGCTCGGCCGGGTCATGGGCCGGCTCGCGCGGCTCGGTGATGTCGAGATCGGTCTGCTTGACCGTGTTGAGCGTGCCGACAATGCGGCGTGCCGTGTGCAGGGCGTGCTCGTCATTGGCGGCATAATGGTCGGCGACGCCGGAGGTGCGGGCATGGACATCGGCCCCGCCCAGATCCTCGGCCGAAATGACCTCGCCGGTCGCGGCCTTCACCAGCGGCGGTCCGGCGAGAAAAATCGTACCCTGCTTGCGCACGATCACGGTCTCGTCCGACATCGCCGGCACATAGGCTCCGCCGGCCGTACACGAGCCCATGACGACCGCGACCTGGGGAATGCCTTCGGCCGACATGTTGGCCTGATTGTAGAAGATGCGGCCGAAATGGTCGCGATCCGGGAAGACCTCGGCCTGGTGCGGCAGGTTGGCACCCCCGCTATCGACCAGATAGACGCAAGGCAGCCGGTTCTGCATGGCAATTTCCTGCGCCCGCAGATGCTTTTTCACCGTCATCGGATAATAGGCACCGCCCTTGATGGTCGGATCGTTGCAGACCACCATCACTTCGCGCCCGGAGACCCGGCCGATGCCGGCAATCATGCCGGCGCCGTGGACATTGCCTTCATACATGCCATTGGCGGCAAGGGCGCCGATCTCGAGGAAGGGCGAACCCGGATCGAGCAGGCGCTCGACCCGGCCGCGGGGCAACAGCTTGCCGCGGGACAGGTGTTTTTCGCGGGAGCGTTCCGACCCGCCAACCGCAGCCGCGGCGGTACGCAGCTGGAGATCGTCCACCAGCGCATCCATCGCCGTGGCGTTTTCCCGGAAGGTGGCAGAGGCGGTGTCGAGCGCGGAAACGATCTTGGTCATGGAGGCCCCGAAAGCAGCAATCGTTCTGGGTGATTAACCCGCGCATGGCGGTGAAAGCAAACAATCATGCATCCAAACCGGGCCCTCGTCGCATCCTGATGCCCGGAACGCACATGCAGGGGAGAAAACCATGCGCGCAATCATGACAGCCATCAGTATCGCCGCCGGGCTCAGCCTGGCCCCGCTCAGCCACGCCCAGGGCTCGGACGCGCCATCGCACGCCGAAGTCATGGTGCTCGGCACCTTCCACTTCACGGGTGGTGGCCAGGACATGATCAATCCGGAAGTCGACGACTTTCTCGCTCCGGCACGACAGGCCGAGATCGCCACGGTCCTGGACCGGCTCGAAGCCTTCGCGCCGACCCGAATTGCCGTCGAGCTGATGCCCGAGCACGAGGCCGGCTTCAATGTGCGCTACGCGGAATTCCTCGCTGGCGAACGCGAGCTTGGCGTGAATGAGCGCCAGCAGATCGGCATGCGGCTCGCCGCCCGCCTCGGCCATGACCGGCTCTACGCCGTGGACGCCGGGGGCGGCATGGATTTCGACGCCATGATGTCTGCGGCCGAGGCCGCCGGGCAATCGGCGCTCATGGCCGAGTGGCAGAGCTATATCGCTGAAGTCCAGGCCCATATCGCGGAAACGGACTCATTGGACAAGAGCGTTCTCGAACGACTTGTTTCGGGCAATTCCGAAGAGATGCAGGAGATGCACAATCTCTACCTGCTCCTGGCCCAAATGGGCGGTGCGAATGATCCGGCCGGCGCGCGGGAAATGACCAATTGGTGGGGTCGCAACATTCATATTTTCGCGAATGTGGCCCGCATCGCGGAACCGGGCGAACGCGTCCTTGTCCTGTACGGCGCCGGGCACAAGGCCCTGCTGGATGAGTATTTCCAGGGGGCCCCGAATATCACCTGGGTGGACTCTCTCGATTATCTCGAGACGGACGCCGATACGGCCATGCAATAGCCCAAAACAGGTTCCACCGTGCTTGGCAGGGAGGATGCGACCGCGTAAGGTTGCTATGTCGAACCGGGCGACGGATTCTTAATGAGTCCGGCTTTCCGTTAAGACATGATTCAGTCCTCCCTCGCAGGCTGATGGGGAATGAAGCCGGATTGCGTTAGACTCGTTCCGGTCTCTTTTCGGAGGTGTATATGCGCGTACAAGCACTTGTTACCGCCGCACTTTTTGCGAGCAGCGCGGCGCAGTCAGACGCCCAGCCCGTGTCCGATTCGACGGCTTGGCTGGAAGGTGTGACCGAACTTGAACATTCCGACGACGCGGCTTTGCTGCGCTGGCGGATTAACACTTCCAGCGCCTCGTCGGTTCCGATTCTTTTCGCCGGCGAGCACGAAGACCTGTCCGATATTTCCGCGGTGTCCGGCCAGGTGGACATTCACCCATTCGGCGACGAATTCTTCCTGTCGGCCGGAACCATCTCGCCGCGCGGCGACCGGGCCATTCCCGCCTGGATGCGCCAGGCCGGCAGCGCAGCCTCGGACGCTTTTCCCCATGCGGAACTCTCAGAAGAGCTGACCCGTTCGAATATCGACGCGCTGACACGGTATTTCGGCGCCGGCATCACGGTCCGCACCATCGACGCCTGGAGCGTCACCATGGAAGGCGGCGCCTATTTCCAGGACAGCAGCGAAGATCAAATGGTCCTGTTCGACCCGGAGACCGGCGAGCACATGCCGCTCCTGGAAGACCTCGACCGCGTTGATGCCGACGCCATTGGCGAGAGCCAGTCCCGTTCGGTCCGCCCGGTCGCCCATCTGGTCCTGCGTCGCCGGTTCTGATCCTCGATCACGACGGGACAGGGTCAACCGCCCATCCCCCTTCATAAGCACCCTTCACGGCCCTAGACTGCCTGTCGATTCAAATCGCTGGCGGACCCATGGCCCTCAACCTCTCCTTCCTGCCCTTCCTCAACCGGGTCGAGAAATCCGTGCTCGACGCGGTCGAGCATGAAGTTGAATGGTTCTGCCTGCCAGCGGGGCAGATGCTGTTTCGCGAGGGCGACGATGCCGATGCCATCTATCTGGTGCGCTCGGGCGCCCTCGCCGCTTTTCGCAATGGTGCGCTCGGACGACCCGACCTGATCGGCTATATCCGCACCGGGGAACCGGTCGGTGAAATGTCGATGCTCGATGAGACGCCGCATTCGGCCAGTGTCTATGCCCTGCGCGACAGCGAGTTGGTACGCCTGCCCAAGGCCAGTTTCGAACGCCTGACCAACAAGCATGCCAGCCTGATGCGGGAATTGTCGCGCATGATGCTGACCCGGCTGCGCGGACCGCGCCGGGCGTCCGGATCGGAGCCCAAGGTCTTCGCCCTGATCGGCACCTCGCCGGCCATCGACCTGGACTATCGGGCCAGGGAACTCGCCTCGACCCTGGCCGGAATGGGGGTCAATTGCGGGATTGCCGACGAACAATGCGCCGACTGGAGCGGCCAGAAGCTCGACGCCATGGAAGCCGGGCACGACATTGTCCTGCTGACGGCGCGCTTCTCGAACCCGGCCTGGGCCCGTCGGGCCATGGGACGGGCCGACCGGATGTGGCTGTTTGCCCGCGCCGATGCCCGTCCCTCGACACCGCTCCTGCCGGACGACCCCTCGCCCGCGATGAAGCTCAAACTGCTTGATGTCGTGCTCCTGCACCCCGGCGGCGTGACGGCCGCGTCGAGGCCGCAGGACTGGGCCAATGCTGCCGACGCGTCACGTGTGTTTCACTGGCGCCAGGACCATCACGTCGCCGATACCGCGCGACTCGCCAGGACCCTCGCCGGCCGCTCGGTCGGACTGGTCGTGTCCGGCGGCGGCGCTCGGGCCTATGCCCACATGGGCGCCATCCGGGCCCTGCGCGAAGCCGGCATGCCGTTCGATTTTGTCGGCGGAGCCTCGATGGGCGCGATCATCGCGGCCGGGATTGCGCTGGACTGGTCCGATGACGAGCTGGAGAGGCGGATCCGCAAGGCTTTCGTCGACTCCAACCCGCTCGATGACTGGACCCTGCCGGTGGTCTCGCTGGCCAAGGGCGAGAAAGTCGATGCACGGCTCAAGGAACATTTCGGTGAGGTCGAGATTGCAGAAATGGTCCGCCCCTTCTTCTGCCTGTCGTCAAACCTGGCCAGCGGACGCCCCCAGGTTCACCGCACCGGCCTGCTGCGCCATGCCCTGCGCGCCTCGATCGCCATTCCGGGCCTGTTGCCGCCGGTCGTGGTGCACGGCCAGATCCTGGTCGATGGCGCCGTCTTCTCGAATTTCCCGGCCCGCGAAATGCGCGCCTTCCACCGCGGTGCCGTTGTCGGTGTTGACGTGACCCGCGCCCAGGGCCTCAACCCCGCCGATTTCGAGGACCCGCCGGGCTTTATCGAATGGGTTCGCAAGAATGGCCTGAAATCCCCGCCGCCCATCGCCTCGCTGTTGATGCGGGCGGCGACCATTGGCGTGGCCGATCATCGCGATCTGGGCCGGGAAGCGGCTGACCTGCTCATCCTGCCGGAAACCTCGGTCGACATCCGCTCCTGGGACCGGTTCGAGGAAGTCCGCGATGCCGGCTATGACGCCGCCCAGGGGATGCTGGCCGGCATTGATGACGAGATGCGGGTGACGCTGGGCCTTGCGGGTGCGCCTCAAAAAGGCGGGTAATCCGCCTCCCAATGCATGAGCTCGATGGCGCGCTCTGCCGTTTTGCGGTTGAGACAGGCGGCCTGTTCGACCCGCTCCAGCGTCCCACCGGCATAAAGACTGGCCAGGAACAGGCAATCCTGGTCGCGATGACCAATCCAGCTGCGCTGGGCTTCGCGCAGAGCGACCACGGAATTGTCTGGCAGGCTCTCGCGCAGATCGCGATAACTTTCATTCAACCACCGGTCCCAGGCCTCATATTCGTCGCCACGACAGGCCATCATGCCGGCTGTCGTCTCCCCGTCAGCCACCAATTGCTCACAGGCCTGCGTATACTCGCCGATACAGGCGGCCCGGTCGGTCGCCGCCGGGTTGCGGTAAAGGCAGGCGTCGATGGTGTCATAGGCGGACAAACGGTCCATCCGGCCCTGCTGCGGCTCAGCCGGCGCCGAGTTGCAGCCGACGGCCAGCAGACCCATGATCAGTGCGGATACCAGTCGTTTCATGCGTGACTCCCTGTGAGATGACGCTAGCAGTCCGTCGGACCATCGTCAGCCTTGCTTACCGGTATTCCGGATTGGGATGGTCGAAGCGTGCGCCGTCATCCCAGTCCGTGCGGGAATTGCCTTGCGCGGGCAGGCCGCCGGCCCGTTTCAGCATCGCTGCCAAATGCATCAGATTCCAGCTCATGAAGGTCGTATTGCGCTGGGTGAAGTCATTTTCCGGACCGCCTGAGCCGTCGTCCAGATAGGACGGCCCCGGCCCCGCCTCGCCGATCCAGCCGGCATCAGCCTGGGGCGGGATGGTGTAGCCGACATGCTGGAGTGCGTAGAGCACGCTCATCGCAACATGTTTGATGCCATCCTCATTGCCGGTCACGAGGCAACCGCCCACCTTGCCATAGGTGGCATACTGGCCTCGTTCATTCAGATCGCCGGACTGCGCGTAAAGCCGTTCGATCAGGACCCGCGCGACAGAGCTTTCCTCGCCCAGCCAGATCGGCGTGCCGATGACCAGGATGTCCGCCGCCTCGATCCTCTGCCAAACGGACGGCCAGTCATCACGCGGCCAGCCATGCTCGGTCATGTCGGGATAGACACCGTAGGCGACGTCATGGTCCACCAGCCGGATCAGGTCGGTTGCAACGCCCTGTTTCTCCATGATGGCCCGCGACACCGCCATGAGGCCTTCAGTGTTGGAGGTCTCCGGCGAGCGCTTGAGCGTGCAATTGACGAAAACGGCTTTGAGGTCGGAATAGTCGGCCATGAAAAAGGCTCCAGGCAGCGATTGCCCGGAGCCTAACATGTCTGACCATGTGATCGACGGCTAGTTCGTCTCGTCGAACAATTCGCGGCCGATCAACCAGCGACGGATCTCCGACGTGCCCGCCCCGATCTCGTAGAGCTTGGCATCGCGCAGCAAGCGGCCCGTCGGATACTCATTGATATAGCCGTTGCCGCCCAAGAGCTGGATCGCGTCCAGCGCCATGAGGGTTGCGCCCTCGGCGGCATAGAGGATGGCGCCGGCGGCGTCCTTGCGCGTGGTCTGGCCGCGATCACACGCCTGGGCAACGGCATAGACATAGGCGCGCGTGGCATTCATGCGGACATACATGTCGGCCAGCTTGCCCTGGACCAGCTGGAATTCGCCGATCGATTTGCCGAACTGCTTGCGCTCGCGGATATAGGGCATCACCACATCCATGCAGGACTGCATGATGCCGACCGGGCCGGAGGCCAGCACGGCGCGTTCATAATCGAGGCCGGACATCAGGATTTCGACGCCCTTGCCCTCATCGCCCATCATGTTTTCCGCCGGGACTTCACAATCCTCGAACACCAGCTCACCGGTTTCGGATCCGCGCATGCCCAGCTTGTCGAGCTTCTGGGCGACCGAGAAACCCTTCATGCCACGCTCGATGATAAAGGCCGAAATGCCGCGCGAGCCGGCGCTGGTATCGGTCTTGGCGTAGACGATCAGCGTATTGGCCGCCGGCGCATTGGTGATCCACATCTTCGAGCCATTGAGCACGAAATGATCACCCTTGCGCTCGGCCTTGAGCTTCATCGAGACGACATCGGATCCGGCGCCCGGCTCGGACATGGCCAGCGATCCGACATGCTCGCCGGAGATCAGCTTGGGCAGGTATCTGGTCTTTTGTTCGGCATTGCCCCAGCGCCGCATCTGATTGACGCAGAGATTGGAATGGGCGCCATAGGACAGGCCGACCGAGGCCGAGGCGCGGGAGATTTCCTCCATCGCGATCACATGCTCGAGATAGCCGAGGCCGGTGCCGCCATCCTCTTCGCTGACGGTGATACCCAGCAGGCCGAGCTCCCCCATCTTCTGCCACAGGTCGGCCGGGAAGACGTCGGACTGGTCGATCTCGGCGGCTCGTGGCGCGATCTCGTCAGAGGCAAAGGAACGGACGGTGTCACGGATCATTTCGGCCGTGTCACCGAGATTGAAATCAAGCGAGGGGTATTGGTTCGGTATCATGCCGCGCGATGTAACACGGCCCGCGACCGGGTCAAGTCAGAGCGGCGCAGGCGGTGAAACAGATTGGCGCAAAAAGGGCTAGTCCGAAGCCTTTTGTTTCAACTTGGACAGCCAAATCGAAGCGAGTTGCCATCCGGCAACGATGACGAGGAAAAATCCAGCGAGCGCCATGCCGAAATTCAGCGTCATCTCGCGTTGCGCCATGATGTAGTCCCACTCGGCCGCCGCGAGGACACTGCCGAAGCCCGCCAGCAGACCACCGGCCACCAGCACGGCGATGAAGGTCCACATGCCGTCATCCGACCGCGGGCCCGGGCGGGGCGTCGTGGCATGCACATCAGCAGCGAGATCGCGAGGCGTGAATTCATCAGCGTCTTCGGACATCGGATCGTGACCGGCCATCATCGGGTCGTCGTGTCCATCATCATCAACCGGGGCATGATCCGACGCGCCATCAGCCGCCGGCTCGCCTTCGACGTCGCCCACAGCGCCCTGCGCTTCCGCCGGTGTTTCCGCCGGATGCGGCGGCGGTGTGTCATCCCCGGTCAGCGCGACAGCGCGCTCGACAATCTCGTCATCCGGAATACTGACCGGTTGCAGCTCGGCGCCAGGTTCGACATCCGCGTCACCCTGCGCCTCGAGATCGGGCTCGACCTCCTCGACCATATCCGGACCGGCGTTTGCCTCCGGGCTGGCATCGACCAGGCTTTCACCCGGGTCAGCCGCGACCGCTGCCGCGGTGTCAGCGGCCTCAACCGGCTCGGCGGCCACCTCGTCGGCAACAACGTGGAAACGGCCCTGCATGATACTGGTGAACGCGTAACCCAACCCCATGCCTGCGGGCAGATCGAGGGCGTAGTGCTCCGGCACCGATTGCTCGGTTTCGGTACTCGCGGGCACAGCAGGGGCGGTCTCGGCCTCCACTGCCGTCGTACCAGCCTGACGGTCGGTGAGGACGAATCCCAAGCCCATCCCGTCCGGCAGGTCGAACGCGGCCAGCGGCGCGGCGACCGGTGCAGGTCTGTCATCGGAGGGCTCTTCGCCCGTCATCCCTGTTTCGGCGGTGGCCTGGTCGGCAACCGGCGTCTCGACCGGTGCCCCGTCGGTTTCCGGCACGGCGGCCGGATCGCTTCCGACTTCCGCGATTTCCTCGGCCATCCGGGCGATCACTCGGTCGGCCGCAGCCTCCGGGTCCGCCTCGGCAGCGGGTTCCGCCTCAGCCTCGACTTCTTCCGCCACAGGTTCGGATTCAGCTTCAGGCTCGGCGACGCCCGCATCGGGCTCGTCGTCCACAGCTTCGTAACGTGTCTCGATCGGGTCGTCCCGCATCTCGGAGACAGCCTCGGCAACCGGGGCCATCTCGGTCTCGCCAA
The DNA here is from genome assembly GCF_048268525.1 of Maricaulis sp. Taxonomy (GTDB): domain Bacteria; phylum Pseudomonadota; class Alphaproteobacteria; order Caulobacterales; family Maricaulaceae; genus Maricaulis. The sequence continues at coordinate 80,457 of NZ_JBLWVH010000005.1, forward strand.
GTTCGCGTCGAACCTCCGGCGGCAGCGCTTCGACCGTTGCCAGGATGCGCGCGATCTCGTCTTCAGCCTCACGGCGACGGGCGAGGCCGGCATCAAAGGGGGGCGGCGGCGGTGGAAGGTCCGCGCCCGGTTCGGGCGGCGGGGCCTCGGCGCCCGAAATCGCGCCTTCCAGCACACGTTCCTCGGTCGGGTGTTCGATCTTGATCACCAGCTCGACCGGTTCGGACTTGCGCGCCTTGCCCGACTGGGCCGGCAGCAGCGCATCGAGGAACAGGCGGCTTTCGGCTTCCCGACGCGACGAAGTACCGTCACCGTACGCGGCCAGCGCTTCGCCAGCGGCCCGGGCGCGTCCTTCGAACAGAAAACGGGCAACGTCTGACCGACGGAAACTGTCAACGCCGACATCATGGACAAAGGATGTCAGGGCATCGCGCTGTCCGCGTGACAGCGGACCGGTAATGCTGTCATCGACGACTTCCTCGGCGCGCATCACGTCATAGATCAAAAGCAGCGCGGCTTCGTCCTCATTGACCCGCACGCCGGACCGGGCGGCGGCACGGTGGCCATAGCCGACAACCCAACGCCCATCATCGCCCTGTTCGGCCTGAGGTCTGAATGGCTCGAACCGCTTGATGAGTTCGCGGGCAGCCGGAGATGTTTTCAATCGCGGTTTCATGCGTGTTCCGTTTCAGGACGGCGCGCCAGAGATATGGCCAGTCCCTGCAAGCCTGACGCCGCGATCCTAATCCTGCCCTGGATCGTAGACATCCGTGGTGTCGAGCGCGGTGAAGGGCGCAAGAAATCCGCCACCGGCTCCACCGCCAATCAGGTAGATCTCGCCCTCCAGGACCGCAGCCCCGCCGCCGGTACGCGGCGCCGGGAGCGGTGTCTCGTCACGCCAGGCGTCTTCGCCGGGCTGCCAGGACACATGCGTCTGGAGCGTCTCGCGCCCGTCGGGCCCGCGACCGCCAAGCAAATGAATACGTCTGTCCAGAACCGCGACCGCCGCGCCAGAGCGGGGCGCCGGCATGTCCGGACCGCGCGACCAGTCACCGCTGACCGGATCGAAGATATCGAGCCGCGTCGTTGTTTCGCCATCAATGCGGCCGCCGGCGAGGTAGACACGCCCATCCAGGGCTGCGGCAGCCATGCCACGGCGGGTGACACCCTCCGGCGCGTCCAGTGTCTCCCAGCTCCGCTCCTCAGGGTCAAAAACGAAGACGCTGCCATCATCCGTCAGTCCGCCAAAGGCATACAGCGAGCTGCCGATGGTCAGGAGCGCCATGTCGGCCTTGGCGGCGGGCATCGCCGCTTCGCTCTGCCAGATATTGCCGGCAAACGACCAGGACCAGACGCCAGCGCTGGGCGCGACACCGTCTTCACCGCGGGCATATCCGCCGGCGACATAGATGCGATCATTGATCATCGCCATGCCGAAGCGCTCGAGGCCGCGAGGCAGGGGCGTTTCCGGGAACCAGCGATCGAGCTCCCGGTCATAGCTTTCGAACTCGTCACGTGGATCGGTCAGGCCGGAACCGCCAGCCGCATAGATCCGGCCGTCATAGACCACCACCGACAGACCGGCGCGAGAGGCGTCCAGACGGGCGGCACTTTCCCATTCACCCTGTCCGAAGGCCGGGCTTCCCAGCACGGCCAGCAGGCTCACGATAAGAACAGATAAACGCACGTTTTCACCATTTGATTGCCCGGACGCCAGACCACCCGGCCTTGCCACCCCCGCGCGGATATCATCACAACAGAACGATTGTCGCCAGCCCCAGGAATGCGAGGAAGCCGATAACATCGGTGACCGTCGTCACAAAGACCGACGACGCCACCGCCGGGTCAGCCCCCGAACGGACCATGGCCAGCGGAATGAGGATGCCCGACAGGCCGGCACAGGCCAGATTGAGCACCATTGCGATCGCGATGACCGCCGCCAGGCTCCAATCCTGGAACCACAACACCGTCACAAGCCCCATCACGATGGCAAATATGATCCCGTTCACCAGCCCGGTGGCCAGTTCGCGCCAGATCACCCGCACAGCATTTGCCGCGGTAAGATCGCGTTCGGCAATCGAGCGAACCGCAACCGCGAGCGACTGCGTCCCGGCATTGCCGCCCATCGAAGCGACAATCGGCATCAGCACCGCCAGCGCGACCACCTGGGAGATCGCCCCCTCGAACAGGGCAATCACTCCGGACGCCAGAATAGCTGTCGCCAGATTGACCAGCAGCCAGGGCGCACGTGAGCGTACGGAGCGATAGACGGTATCCGCGAGTCCAGCCTCGTTGACGCCGGCAAGGGCCAGAAGGTCTTCCTTGTTCTCGTCCTGGATGACGTGGACGATATCGTCCAGGGTCAGCATGCCGGTCAGGCGCCCGGCATCGTCAACCACCGGGGCCGAGACCAGGTGGTATTTCTGGAACAGGTAGGCGACCTCTTCCTGGTCGGTCTCCGGCGCCACCAGGATACGCGGCGCTTCCATCAGATCGCTCAGCGCCACATCGCGCCGGGCGCTCAGGAGCCGACAGACGGGAATTTCTCCAACCGGCCGGAAGCCCGTGTCGATCACGAACAGGTCATGAAACTTGTCAGGCAGGTCGTCAGCCGCATCGCGCATGTGATCCAGTGCATGGCCGACCGACCAGAATTCCGGCGCCGCAACGAATTCACGCTGCATGAGTCGGCCGGCCGTCTCGTCCTCGAAGGACAGGCTCTGCTCGACCGCTTCACGATCGACATCGGAAAATTCGGCGAGGACGGCGGCGCGGGTCGCGTCATCCATCTCCTCGACGACCTCGGTCGCATCATCGGAGTCGAGTTCCTGGATCGCCGCAGCCAGATGGGCGGTGTCCAGGTACTCCATCACGACTTCGCGCGTGTCGGGCTCAAGCTCGGCGAGCACTTCACCGGTGATGATATCAGGGGCCAGTTCGGCGAGCGCGCCTTGCTGATTGGCCGAGAGCTGCTCGACCACGTCGGCGATATCGGCTTCATGCAACGGCACCAGCATCCGCCGCACAAGATCGCCATCCCCGTCGGCGAGCGCCTGCCGCAGATTGGCGACGAATTCCGGATCCGTATCCGCCCGCGCAGGCGAATCGATCAGGACATCGTCATCAAAAGCAGCTTCGCCCATGCTGGCCTCCTGGCAGGGATGTAATTGAGTTCAGCGCGGAAATGGAACGAGGACGCGACTGATGCAGCAGTCTTAACCGTCCAGCCTGCCAACCTCAATCGTATTGACCTGAACTAGCGGCGCTTTATGACTTTTATCGGGTGGAAGCGGGGCTTTGGCGTGTTCAGTATCACGGGCGAGGAAAACCTGCCGGTTCTGATCGGCCTGGCGATCGGCGGCGGACTGGCACTGATCGTCCTTCTTGTCCTCGGGTTCACCCGCCTCGGCGGTGCGGGACGCGTCACTTCGAGCCACCTTCTCGGGCAGGCACTGGCGACGCTGGCAGAACGCGCGGGCAGCCTGACCCTGCTGTGGATCGGTATAAGTTTCGCCTACACCGCCATCACGCTGTTCGCTCTCCTGGCGGGACGGACGAGCACGCTGTTTGAAACGGCGATGGCAGCGGCGCTGATCTTCCTCGGTCACAAGACAATGCTCGAGCGACCGGCAGCGGCGGTCGGCCTTGACGTTCCGCAGACCGGCTATTGGAGCATCCTGCTCAGGTCGCTGGCGCTTGGCATCATTGTCCTGGTGACCGCCGGCCTGGTCTTTGTTCTCGCCGCCCTGCTCGTTGCCCTTGCCGGAATGGCCGGGTTGGGCGGAGACACCCCGCGGCTGGTCGCGGGTATCGGCGCCGGCATCGCCGCGATCTGGCTGAGCACACTGTTTGCCCGACTGGCCTTCATCTACCCCTCCAGCGTGCTGGGCGGTCGCGACTGGTTCGGGACAGCGCTGGGCCGCGCCGCGCCCGTCGCTATCGGCCTCAGCGCCAGCCTGTGGCTGGTCGCCCTGGCCTCCATCGCCATCATCATTCCGATGGTGATCTTGTCGGATACGCTGGTGATGTCGATCGTGGCGTCTGTGCCCGCCACACCGGGGGACCTTCCCGACGATGTCGGCACACCGCTGTTCTGGCTGCGCCTGGTGATGGAGGAATTACCGCTGAACCTGCTGCTGGTCGCCTATTCCCTGGCCAGTATTGCCTGCGTGTCCGCCGCGTACAGGATCACGGTCCTGGATCCGGCCACGCCGGACCAGAAGGGTTAGGTCACGATTATTCGGGAAACAGGGCCTCTCGCCAGGAGAGACATGGTGCGGTCGAGAAGACTCGAACTTCCACGGGTTTTACCCCACAGCGACCTCAACGCTGCGCGTCTACCAATTCCGCCACGACCGCACGTCATGGAGGCGCGGGAGATAGCAACATCCCCGCACCTTGTGAAGAGGGTTTTACCGCGCTTTATGCAGCTGCGAAGAATTCATTGGCATCGGCCGGCCCGGTGATGGACACGGCGATGCGGTCGCCCTGGATGACGACGTCGCCACGGGCGATGGGATGATTGTTGGCCAGGATCCACACCTGGTCGTCCTCACCCGAATCAAGCGGGATCACCGCACCGCGTCCCATGCGGAGGAATTGCTGGATCGGCATCTTGGACCGGCCCAACAGGACTGAAATTTCCACTTCCACCGAACTGATCTGACTCACGTCGCACTCCAGGACTTGCGGATCATCATCGCGGGCCTGATGTTTGGCCAATACGGTTTCCGCAGCGTTAAGACATCAAGATATGGCATTACAAAACGTCGAATGGGCAGTCTCGCCCGGCCTGACGCCCTATGAACCCGCCCTCGCCTTCATGGAAGCGCGCGCGGCAGCGATCGCGGCGGGCGAGGCCGATGAGCTGGTCTGGCTGCTGGAACACCCGCCACTCTATACTGCCGGGACCAGCGCCAAGGCCGGTGACCTGCTGTCGCCGGACCGTTTCCCGGTTTACGAGACCGGGCGTGGCGGCGAGTACACCTATCACGGGCCGGGACAGCGTGTGGCCTATGTCATGCTCGACCTGACGCGACGCGGCCGCGATGTGCGCAAGTTCATCCAGTCGCTGGAAGACTGGCTGATCGGGGCCGCGGCGCAGTTCGGCATCGAGGCCGGCATTCGCGACGGCCGGGTCGGGGTCTGGGTCGACCGGTCAGGCGGACGCGAGGACAAGATCGCGGCGATCGGCGTGCGCCTGCGCCGCTGGGTGTCCTTTCACGGCATCGCCTTCAATGTCGATCCGGATCTGAGCCATTTTGGCGGCATCACCCCGTGCGGTATTTCTGATCCGCGATTCGGGGTGACCTCGCTTGCTGATCTCGGTCACACCGTGGACATGGCTGATTTCGACACGGCCCTTCATCTGGCCTGGACCGAGGCCTTCGGCCCGGTCCGCCGGGCCGAGGCGCCGGATTTGATGTCGGATTAAGTCTCTGCACGGTTCAGGGCTGAGCCGCACTGGACCCGTTGCGCTGCAAGGTCGCGAACCAGATCGCGAATACGCCCAAGACCGCCCAGAAACCGATAAAGGATGGCCAGGCGCCGGCCTGCACCATCGCCATCAGACGTTCCTGATCCGATTCAAGCCAGGCCTGGAAAGCCGGCTGAAAACCCGGATCAGACAGGGCTTCGCTGAACGCGACCTGATCCGATGTATCGAGCCCCTGTTCCTCTGCAAACTCGATCATCGCGTCAAATACCTGCATGCCGAATCCGACCAGAGCGCCAACGCCCTTGGCAAGAATGGCCAGAACCAGAGGCAGGATGGCCAGTCCGGTCGCGCGTCCGGCATGGCGACGCCGATTGGCGAACAACGAGTAGCAAACGAACCAGATCGCAAACAGGGGCACGATCCCGGGGACCGGTGCAGACCCGAAATTCAGGCGCAGCGCGTCCACTGCCATCAGGATGACGATCCCGAGCACAAAGGCCGAGACCGAGGCGCGGTGATTGGGCAGCAGTAGGGCAAGCGGGTTCATGAGGGCATCCTCTGGACAATAAAACGGCCGGTCCCCGTATCTACCCGGGTACCGGCCATATTCAAGCAGGATTCGAACCGGCTTGGACGCACCGGTTCAGCAGGCTGTCGGCCTACATCTTGTAGACGAAATAACCGACCACCCCGTTGGCGATGATCGTCGTCAGGCTGGACGCCAGCACTGTGCCTGGCGTTGCCACCGGCATGCCCCCGGCCGACGAGGCCATGCTGCCCCCTAGAACCGGTCCCAGTACCAGGTTGACGACCACAGAGACCACGATCACCGCGAGGATCGCGGCCAGGGTCAGCCAGCCGGACTTGCCGGCATCATGAAAGCGCTTCGAATAGACGCACACCCAGGCGAAAATCGAGGCCAGGGCAACAAGGATGCCGAGCAGGCTGAACAATCCACCCAAGCCAGGCGTGAGCGACAGGATCTGCATGACCAGATTGATGACGATGATGGCGATGATGCCCTGCGCGAATTCCATCGGCGACAGTTTGCCGGCTGCACCAAACAAAACACGTTGTGCGTCGGCAGGTTTGAGAATGAATGCGTCAACTGACATGAGTTGGACCCTCCCCGGTTTGTGATCCGGAGAGCCTACGCGGATTCAGGGAATTGGCCACGACTCTTTCGCCTCTGGCGGGAAACGCAGCCTGTCCGACCACTGTTTCGGGGGCCCCGGCGTCTTTCAGTCCGTCGTCACTCGAACTCGACCAGCAACTCATCCGCCGCCACAGACGCCCCGGCTTCGACCTTGACCGCCTTGATCGTGCCATCGGTCTCGGCCCGCAGGACGTTTTCCATTTTCATCGCTTCGACGATGACTAGGGGTTCCCCGGTCTTGACGGTCTGCCCCTCTTCCACCTCGAGCGAGACCACCAGGCCCGGCATCGGCGACACGACCAGCTTGGCCATGTCCGGCTTTTCCTTTTCCGGCAGCAGGGCATGCAGCTCGGCAGCTCGGGCCGTGCAGACCAGCGCCACGGCCGAGAAGCCGCGGTGGCGCATCTGATAGCCCTCGGTCCTGTCCGCAAACTCCAGGGCGATGGCCTCACCATTGATGCTGGCCTCGAACAGGTGCTGACCGGCCCGCCAGGTGGTTTCGACCTGGAGACGCTCCGACGCCAGCGACGGGGCCCAGACCGTCGCCTGACCATTGCCGGTCATTTCGATTTCGACCGGGATGCGGCGCTTGTCCAGCAGGACCACCCATTCGCGCACAGTAGGCTCGTCTGCCGGGCGTAACCGCCCCTCGATCTGGCTGGCCCGGCGCACGAAGGTTTCATGCACGAAGGCCGCGGCGCAGGTCATGGCGACCAATTGCTCCTCGCGCGGCGCGGTGCCGTGAAAACCGTCCGGATAATGCTCGCCGATATAGCCGGTATGGATGCGACCGGCGCGGAAGTCGGCCTCGTCGAGCACGGCTGACAAGAAGGGCGCATTGGATTGCAGGCCTTCGACGTCGAGGCGATCCAGCGCCGCTGACAGCGTGTCGATCGCGATCTCGCGGGTTTTTCCATAGCCGATCACCTTGGCGATCATCGGATCATAGAAAAGCGAGATTTCGTCGCCCTCGCGCACACCGGCATCGATGCGCAGCGTCCCCTCGCCCAGCTTGCCCTCGGCCGGCTCCTGGAAGCGCTTAAGGCGGCCGATCGATGGCAGGAAACCGCGATAAGGGTCCTCGGCGTAAAGACGGGCCTCGACGGCCCAGCCCTTGATCGGCACATCGCGCTGGGCCAGGCCGAGTTTCTCGCCAAAGGCCGAGCGGATCATCAGTTCGACCAGATCGACATCAGTGGTCAGCTCGGTGACGGGGTGCTCGACCTGCAAGCGGGTATTCATCTCGAGGAAGTAGAACTTCTTGTCCTTGTCGACGATGAATTCGACCGTGCCGGCGCTGTCATAATCAACCGCAGCGGCCAGCGAGACGGCCTGCGCGCCCATGGCCTCACGGGTCTTCTTGTCGAGGAAGGGCGACGGCGCTTCTTCCAGGACTTTCTGGTTGCGTCGCTGGATCGAGCATTCGCGTTCATTGAGATGGATGACATGGCCATGCTTGTCGCCCATCACCTGGATCTCGATATGGCGCGGCTCCTCGATGAATTTCTCGATCAGGATCCGGTCATCACCGAAAGACGACTTGGCCTCATTGCGAGCGGCCTTGAAGCCTTCCTTGACCTCGGCGTCCGAGCGCGCAATCCGCATGCCCTTGCCGCCGCCGCCGGCCGAGGCCTTGAGCATGACCGGATAGCCGATCGCCTTGGCCGCCGCGAGCGCAGTGTCGGCATCGGCGATCTCGCCATCGGCGCCGGGAATGGTCGACACGCCGGCCTTGGCGGCCAGTTGTTTCGAGCGGATCTTGTCGCCCATCGCGTCGATGGCGTGGATATTCGGACCGATCCAGCCGACACCGGCCTTTTCCAATGCCTTGGGCAAGGCGGGGTTTTCCGACAGGAAGCCAAATCCGGGATGAACCGCATCGGCGCCGGTCTGCTTGACCGCATCAAGGATCTTGTCGAGCACGAGATAGCTCTCGCCCGGAGCGGACGCGCCGATGAAGACGGTCTCGTCCGCCAATTCGACCGCGAGGCTGTCCGCGTCGGCTTCCGAGTAAACTGCGACAGTGGCGATGCCCAGCCGTTTGCAGGTCTTGATGACGCGGACGGCGATTTCGCCGCGATTGGCGATCAGGATCTTCTTGAACATGCGGGCCCCTTGATCCGGCAGCGGACGATTACCGCTCGATTGTCACGGGTTTAGCGTGGCTTGTAGCCGGGCGGCAAGCGGTGGCGACGGCCCGTCTCAGTCGCGCGACTGCGGCGGCTCCAGCCAATCGGCTTCCAGCGCCCGCAATTTGCCGACGATCGACACCAGGAAGGCGGTCGACCAACCGATCATCAGAAAGCCGGTAAAGCCTTCCATCGCCGAGACCATCCGCCACGGACCGCTCATCACCACCTCGCCATAGCCCAGCGTGGTGAAGGTCGAGGTGGAAAAATAGAGCGCGGTCTCGAAATCCGGAAAGGCGTCGAGCACCATGTAAAGGGCGGCAAAGCTCCAGATTTCCACGGCATGAACCACGAACAGGCCCAGCACGATCAACAGGATGAACAGGGCCTGCCGCAAGGTTGACCCATGCGGGCTGATGCGTGTCGAGCGCACGCGTGCCAGCACCAGGAGCGAGCCCAGACCAACCATGTGGACCAGTACGGTCCAGACGGCCATGGCGGTCGAAACAAGCAGGGCAGCGGTCATCGGTCTTCTCCAGAGCTGGCACCGGGCGCGATTCGGCTTAGTGTCGATGGCAAAGGGGAATCGATCAATGAGCAAAGCCGTATACCGCCTGTCCTCCATCGCCCGCCCGCTGGAAGCCAAATATCCGACCAACCGTGCCGTGCTGATCGCCTTGCCCCTGATCGGACTGGGCCTCGGCCTCTACGCCTATCTCTCGACCGGCGGCGGCGCGGTGAACGCCGTGATCACCGGCCTGGAAGCGATGGTCGTCACTTTCCTGGTCTGGGCGCTGGGACGCGAGGCCGATCCGGACCGCAACCTGACCGCCTTCGTGGCGGCGGCCCTGGTCATCTACGCTCTGGTCATGGGCCTGCCGGTCGCGGTCTGGACGCTGGCCTTTGTGTTGATGGCGGCGCGAACGGTGAACCGCACTGTCGGCCAACCGGCCAAGCCCGGCGATCTGGTCATGGTGCTGATCCTGGCCGGTTTCTCGGTCTTTGCCGACGGTTACGCCCTGATGGGCCTGGTCGCCGCGATCGCCATCGCCATCGACGTCAATCTGGACCGTTCGCGCACTCTGGCGCTGATCGCCGCCCTCGCCGCGCTGGGACTGACGGTCTGGCAATTGATCGAGCTTGAGGGTGATTTTGCCGCCCTGCTGTGGCCGGTGTCGGCCTCACCAAGCCTGATGGCCCTGATCGGCGGGCTGGTCGTGATCGGCCTTTTGAGCACCCTGCTCTGCCCGCGTCCCGACAGTGTCTGCGATGCGCGCGGAGAGCCGCTGAGCCATGCCCGCGTCCGAGGGGGCCGGCTGGTCATCTCCCTGGCCCTGCTGGTCGGCATGGCAGAAGGCAACGCCCTGGCCCATGCGCTCTACCCGCTCGGCGGCGTGCTTCTGGTCACCTTCATCGTCGGCTTCATCCCGACGGGACGGGGCAAGCCTGCGGGCTGACCGCCCTTTCCCACCGGCACCAAATGCGGGACACTGGAGATCCGCCGCACTACGGAACCGAGATGAGCGCCCCACATCACCCCGACCATGACGGTCCCGCGCAGTCCAAAGCGGCGCGCAAGCTTTCAGACTGCGTCACGCGCGACGAGTTGCGCGCGCTGTCGCGCACCACGAACTGGCAGGGCGCGGTGATGCTGGCCGGCAATCTCGGCCTGCTGGCCGCCGCCTTCGCGCTGGCCATTGCCTGGCCCAACCCGCTGACATTCCTGGCCGCCATCCTGCTGATTGCGGGGCGCCAGCTGGCCCTGTCCATCGTACTGCACGACTGCGCGCACAATTCCCTTTTCCGCACGCCGGGGCTCAATGAATTCACCGGACAGTGGGTCGGCGGCGCGGCAGTTGATGTACCGCTGCAGCTCTATCGCGACTATCACCTCGACCATCACCGCCATGCCGGTACCGACAAGGACCCCGACCAGGGTCTGGTGAAGGCCTATCCGGTCACCCGTGCCAGCCTGCGCCGCAAATTCATCCGCGACCTGACCGGCCAGACCGCCATCCGCGATCTGATCATGGCCTGGAGAAAGCCCGACTGGCGCCAGAAGACGCCCTTTCTGGTGTTCCAGCTGGTCCTGCTTACAACCCTCACCGCCGCCGGCGCGCCCTGGGCCATCGCCCTGTGGTGGGCGGCGCGTATCTTCATTTATCCGGCAATCATGCGGCTGCGGAATATCGGCGAGCACGGCGTCGCCGCCGATCGCTACGACACCGAGCCGCGCCTCAACACCCACACCACATTGGCGCGCTGGTTCGAGCGCCTGCTGGTGGCGCCCAACAACGTCAATTTCCACCTCGAACACCACATCTTCGCCGCCGTCCCGCCCTACAACCTGCCCCGCCTGCACACCCTGCTGGCGCAGCGTGGCTATTATGACGGCCATACCTGCATCACGCGCGGTTATCCGGCGATGCTGGGCAAGGCGGTGCGGGCGGCGTAGCGGCGCCGCTCGTTTCACTCCAGTTCCGCCGCACTTTCCCCGGAAGCGCGCCAGCGCTATCCGGGACCAACGAGAGACTCACCACTTCAAGGCTGGTCTCGTTGGTCCCGGGTCTTCGCCCGGGAAAAATGGTGTGTGAGCGTGAGCGCAGCGCGCAGACCGATCCATACATCGCTTGTCAGCCAGCAGGCCGTATCCGTTTCTTTCGGTCAAGGGCCCGAAGGGCCGCGCAGCGGGCATGCCCCTTGACCGAAAGAAACGGATACGGCGACCTCTCGGCAAGCGGTTTATGGATGGGTGAGCGCGCGGCGCCACCTTGATAAACGTACGAAACCTTGTACAATCAAGCCATGTCCAAACCGCCCCGTATCCTCTCCATTTCCGAAGCGCGCGCAGCGCTGAAAGGCCTGGTCGAGCACGTCACCGCTGACAAGGCGCCGGCCATCATCACTCGCCAAGGCGGCGAGCCGGTGGTGATGGTGGCGTTGTCGGAATGGGAAGCCTTGCAGGAGACCAACTACCTGCTGGAAAGCCCGGCCAATGCCCGCCGCCTGCGCGACAGTATCGCCGCCGCCGAGGCCGGTGAGACCCGGTCCCTGACGCCGGACAGGCTGCGCCGCCTCGCCGAAGACCCGGCCGCCTTCTTCGGCTGGGCCGAGGATGCCTCCGGTACCGATGAGGCATCATGAATGTCGAGCTGACGCCCCAGGCCCTCGACGATCTCGCCTGGCTGGTCCGCCACGAAACCCGCCTCGCCAAACGCACCCTCCAACTCATCGAGGACATTCGCCGCAACCCGTTCGACGGCCTGGGCAAACCGGAGCCCCTCAAGGGCGAATTGTCAGGCTGGTGGTCGCGCCGCATCGATAGCAAGCACAGGCTGGTCTATCGGGTTGTGGGGCCCGGGCAGCGGGTGGAGGTGGTGCAGTGTCGGCGGCATTATTGAGGCAATATGGCCTTCGGCCACCCCATCGACCCGCAGCTATGCCGCATTTACCACAGGCGTCTCATCCGAGCACTCTGTTCATTTTTCCCGGAAGCGCGGCAGCGCTATCCGGGACCAACGGGAGACTCACCACTCCAAGGGCAGGTCAGTCGGTCCCGGGTCTTCGCCCGGGAAAAATGGAGGGTAAGAATACGCGCACCAGCGCGGAACAATCCATATATCGCTTGTCAGCCAAGGGGCCGTATCCACTTCTTCAGGTCAAGGGTGCAACCGCGAAGCGGCGGCTTGGCCGCCCTTGACCTGAAGAAGTGGATACGGCGAACTCTCGGCAAGCGAATTATGGTGACAAGTCGGTGACCAACCGAAGCAAGGACAAATTATGGACGTCATCGCACTACTGACAGCTTTTGGACTGGGATCAATCGTAACAACTCTCGTCCAAACCTATCTAACCAGAAAATCAGCCCTTGATGACCCCAACTACGAAGAACGCAAACAGGCATACGTCGGCCTTTTGGAAGCCTACCATCGCGCTGCGGTCGAAAACTCCAAAGAAGCCGGCAAAGAATTTGCCTACTGGCAAATGCGCTGTGAGCTCGTATCCCCTCAGCCTGTCCGCAATGCTATCCAAGCGATCATTGAAACAAATGAGCGTCGAGCCGAACGGCAAGTGGCACATGAAGCCCTAAAGAATGTTCTACGCGCTGACCTCGGAGTCGTTCGAGGAAAATAACTCCCCCCTAAAGCGGAATATTATCGTGCTTTTTCCACGGGTTCTCCGCCTTCTTGTTCTTCAGCGTTCGTAGCGCCGAGATCAATCTTTTACGGGTGCCGTGCGGCATGATGACGTCGTCGATATAGCCGCGGCCGGCGGCGACGAAGGGGTTGGCGAAGCGGTCTTCGTATTCTTTCGCGTGGGCGGCCATCTTGTCGGGGTCGGCGGCATCCTTGCGGTGGATGATCTCGGCGGCACCCTTGGCGCCCATCACGGCGATCTCGGCGGTTGGCCAGGCATAGTTGACGTCGCCGCGCAGATGTTTCGAGCTCATCACGTCATAGGCGCCGCCATAGGCCTTGCGGGTGATGACGGTGAGCTTGGGCACAGTGGCTTCGGCATAGGCGAAGAGGAGTTTGGCGCCGTGCTTGATCAGGCCGCCATATTCCTGGCGGGTGCCGGGCAGGAAGCCGGGCACGTCGACGAAGGTGACGATGGGGATGTTGAAGGCGTCGCAAAAGCGCACGAAGCGGCCCGCCTTGCGGCTGGCATCGCTGTCGAGCACGCCGGCCAGTGACATCGGCTGGTTGGCGACAAAGCCGACCGGCTGACCATCGAGACGGCCGAAACCGGTGACGATATTGGCGGCATAGTCCGGCGCGATCTCGAAGAAATCGCCCTCATCCGCCACCTTCTCGATCAGCTCCTTGATGTCATAGGGCTTGTTCGGATTGGACGGGACCAGCGTGTCGAGGCTGGGCTCCTGTCGGTCGACGCAGTCATGGGTCGGGCGCTTGGGCGGGGTTTCGCGATTGGAGAGCGGCAGGAAGTCGATCAGGCGGCGCAGCTGCACCAAGGCCTCGATGTCATTCTCGAAAGCACCATCAGCGACACCGGACTTCTTGGCGTGGATGGAGGCACCGCCGAGTTCTTCATGGGTGACGGTCTCATTGGTGACGGTCTTCACCACATCCGGACCGGTCACATACATGTAGGAGGTGTCCTTCACCATGAAGATGAAGTCGGTAATGGCCGGCGAATAGACATCGCCGCCGGCACACGGCCCCATGATCATCGAGATTTGCGGCACCACGCCCGATGCCAGCGTGTTCTGCAGGAAGATATCGGCATAGCCCCCCAGCGAGGCGACGCCTTCCTGGATGCGGGCACCGCCGGCATCGAAGATACCGATGATCGGGGCGCCGTTCTGGATGGCGGCTTTCTGGATCTTGACGATCTTCTGGGCGTGGGTCTCGGACAGCGAGCCACCGAAGACGGTGAAATCCTTGGAAAAGAGATAGACGAGACGGCCATTGATGGTGCCGTGGCCAGTGACCACGCCATCGCCGGGGATTTTCTTGTCGGCCATGCCGAAATCGACGCAGCGATGCTCGACGAACATGTCCCACTCTTCAAACGAGCCGTCATCCAGCAGGAGTTCGATGCGTTCGCGGGCCGACAGCTTGCCCTTGCCATGCTGCGCGGCGATACGCGCTTCTCCGCCGCCCATCCGGGCCGCGGCGCGTTTGGCTTCCAGCTGCTCGAGCACGTCTTTCATGGCAGGTCCTTCCCCACGGGATTCTTGTCAGTCGCCAGATAGCAGACCCGCGAACGCTTGTGCAATCAAGCGGGTGCGCCAGCTGATCCGTGAGCCGACGCCCGCACGGCGCGAGGATTGCAAAGTTTTGCAGAGAACCTGGACGGGGATTGGCGCATGGGCGGCCAAAACATGCAGACCGACATCGTGACGATTGATGGCATTGGCGCCCCGGAACGCCAGGCCTGGAACGGTTTTCGTTCGCAAAACCCCTCTCTCGCCTCTCCCTATTTCAGCCTGGCCTTCACCGAGGCGATGGCCCGCCGACGCAACGACACCCGGATCGCCATCCTGCACCGTAACGGCACAATTGCCGGCTTTTTGCCGCTGCACCTGTCCCGTTCAGGCGTTGCCCGGCCGATCGGTGGCCCGCTGGGCGACCATCACGGCCTGATCACCACCACTCCGGACCTCGACGTCGAAGCCGCCCTTGCCGGCACCGGTTTCGGCCTGTTTGCCTATCATGGCGCGCTTGCCGACCAGGCCAGCTTCGCCCGGGCCAGTTCCGGTCCGGCGGAGATTTCCTGGGTCTCCGACCTGTCCGGCGGCTATGAAAGCTTCCTCGGCGATTGCGCCCGCGAAGACCCCAAGGCCATGCGCAATATACGCGCCCGTCAACGCAAGCTCGCCGAGATGGGTGATGATGTCGTCTTCCGCATCGATGACCGTCGGCCGGAGGCATTCCGCGCGGTGATCGAGACCAAGCGCGAGCAATACCGCCGGACCAATGCCCTCGATGTGTTCGCGGCCGGTTGGGCCCGACTGGCCATCGAGGACCTGTTCGACAGCGACACGCCCGAACTGTCGGGCATGCTGTCCACAGTCGAGATCAATGGCCGCCTTGCCGCCGCCCATTTCGGCATGCGCTCGGAGCGGGTGTTGCACTACTGGTTCCCGGTCTATTGGCCGGAATTTTCCAAATTGGGGCCGGGCCTGACCCTGTATCTGGAAATCGCCCGTCATCTTGAAGCGCGCGGCGTTGACCAGATCCATCTCGGACCGGGCGATTATGATTTCAAGCGCCGCCTGTCGAATGCCGGCTTCGGCGTGGTGACCGGCCGGTTGGAGCGCCCCTCCATTGCCCACGCTCTGGTACAAACCGGCCAGATGATTGACGGGCTTGCCCAGGCCCTGCCGCTTGGCCGGGTTTCCAACTGGCCCGCCAAGGCCTTCCGCCGCCTCGACAAATGGGCGGCCGTGCACGCCTTCTAGCTTGAGGTCATGTCCGGTTTACCGGGTGACCAGGCGAGTGCGTTGCGTTCGATATCTGCAACCTGGTCAGACTTGCCAGCCTGATACGCCTCGCGACTTGCGGCGCTGCTGGCAACCGCGAGCTTGTGGCGACCAAGTGCCAAAGCTTCGACCGGATGCGCCCGCAGATAGTCGCGAAACGCCAAGTGCCGGCGGAAATCCTCGCTGCTCTCCAGATAGGCATGAACATGGACAAGGCGCGTCCCGTCGGGCGCGTGACGGCGGTAGTAACGCCGCCCGGCAATGCCGTTTTCACCTCGAATTTGAAACCCGGCACAGATCATCTCGGCATCCCGGCCGTCGAGCTTGGCGAGGCCATGCGTGCCAACCAGAATGTCGATGATCGGTTTGGCGGCCAGGCCGGGCACCGAGGTGCTGCCGACATGCTCGATACGGGTCGCCGCATCGCCCAGCGCGCGCTGCAAGCGTTTCCGCTCGTCGGTAAAGCGTGCCGGCCAGCCTGGATCATAATCGACGACATCGACCGTCATGACGCCCGTCCCGATCGCGACCGACAACCGGTCTGTGCCGCTACTGGAACGGGTTCAGCTTCTTGAGGAAATACTGGAGCCCGCCGCGGTTTTCCTTTCGGTCGAGCTCTTCCTGGGAGGTCAGGAAGGTCGTCTGCACGACGAAACGCTCACCCTCGAACGGCAGATGGCCGTGCCAGGAATTGTCGGCCCGCAGGAAGGCAAAGACATAGCCGGCCAGCGGCGGCACTTCCTCGGTGAAGTCCTCGAAATCCTTGGGCCCGTTGAGCACCCGGATACAGCCGGCGCCGGTGCCGTCCCACTCGGCATTGAGATAGGTCAGCATGGTCAGGATTTTCGACTTCGAGTCGTTATGGATCGGACCGTCCGACAGCTGCGACACCTTGCGCACGGTGATCATGCGCGGCTTTTCGGTGAAGTCGACGCCGAACTTGTCGGTCAGCACCCGGGCCAGCTCGGCCGAATTGAGATCATCCATCAGACGCTTGAATTCACCGGAAGCCTCCAGCTTCGACAGCGGCAGATAGCCGGGCTTGTCGATGGCCGGGTAATCACGACGGACAGCCGCCGCCTCGCCATCCGTCAACGCACCTTCGGAAACAAAATAGTTGTAAGGCTCTCTCCGGACCTTGGCGCCACGCAGCGCGTCGAAATCCAGCAGGCCGCCGGGCCCGGTCTTGCCGCTTTGTTCGGGGGCAGTTTCAGCCATGGTGCGGTCTCCGCGAAATCAAGAGAACAAGCCTAGCGGGATGGCGCCCGGCATCAAGCCGCAGGCGCCGCGTCCAATGCGCGCAGGACCTGGCCCATCACCACAAGTTCAGTGCGCAGGCGCGCCAGGCGGTCCGCCGCTTCGTGATCCTCGCCCCACTGGCTGATCTGGTAATGCTCGTCCACCGTCGACAGCACAAATGCCTTCTCACCATCGATCTCACCGGCGAGCAGCTGTAGGGCCAACAGCGCAGAGCCGCAAACCGCGGTGACATGGGCAAGCGTCGTCAGCCGCCAGTCATCGAGCTCGCCGGCCCGCTGCATGACACGTTGCAGGGCGACCGGGTCCTGGTCGATCGGCATGAGCCCTGTCGCCGGCACGAAGTGCGCTTCCAGCGCACGCTCGGCCCAGGCAATGACCGGGTCCCAGGACGCGCTTTGCGCAGCAATCAGGTCCGGCGGTTCCGGCGCCCGGAAACAGACCAGGTCAGTCGAGGCGTACTTGGTGACCTCGGCCACCGTTGCCGCCCGGGCATCGGGTATCAGATCCAGCGCCACGAAGCACAGACGCGTCGCCGGCATGGCCGGCGCGTCAATGCGCTCGCCCTGGACGTCCCATTCCGACGCCACCAGCTCGGCCAGCGCCCGCGTCGGCAGGGCCAGGGTCCGCTTGGCCGGTGACTTGACCGGACGGCCGTCGAGATGCACGGCAAACCCGTCATCAAGAGCCACCACATCGACCGCCTTGTAGAAGCGCTTGGGAAGCGAATTTTCACGACTGGGGATCTTGACCCCGGGCTTGGTCTTATAAGGCTCGCTCATGCATTTTCTCCCGGCGTCGCAGGTGTGCTGACGGTCTCGGCGAATCTGTCCAGCGCCCGATCAAGGGCGTCAAAATCATCATGGATGCTGTGCGCGCCGGCTTCGGCGATCTCGTCGGCGGTGTGGAAGCCCCAGCTGACACCCAGCGTGTGGACGCCGGCATTGCGGCCCATCGCCATGTCGAAACCGGTATCGCCGATCATCACGGCATGGGCGGCCTCGGTTCCGGTCTCGCGCAATGCGTCCAGCACCATGCGGGGATTGGGTTTGCCGGCTCCGCCATCGACAGTCTGCAAGGTGTCGAAATAGCGGTGCAGGTCGTGGTGCGCGAAGACGATGTCCAGCCCTCGCCGGGCCTTGCCTGTCGCCACGCCCATCAACCAGCCTTGCTCGACCAGCCGCTCGAGCGTGTCGCGAACACCGTCATAGAGCGGCTCTTCGAAGCCGGCTTCGGCCCGTTGCTCGACAAAGGCTTCCTTGTAGAAACCCGCCAGTTGCACGGCGCGCTCCGGCCCGTAATCCGGCGGCGCGAGACGGGTCACCGCCTCGGTCAGCTCCAGCCCCACGATCGTTCGCGTACGATCATAGTCGATCCCGCCCAGCCCGGCGCGGCGAAAGGCACGGTCCATGGCCTTCTGGATCACCTGGCGACTGTCAACGATGGTGCCGTCAATATCCCAGATGGCAAGTTTGAGGGGAGTGCTCACGCCGCAAGGCTCCGTCTGCTTGGCCGCGACATAGGCGGCTGCGTTGCGCTTGGCAAGCACGCCCCGCCTCATGCTACCCATGCGTCACACGCAAACCGGAGTGCGCCGCCGATGACCCTGCCCGAAAACATCACCGAGACCGAGCGCACGGCGCTGGACGCTGCCGCCTTCCGCCGCTTGGTCGCCCATCTGGACGCCCACAAGGAGGTCCAGAATATCGACCTCATGCTGCTGGCCGATTTTTGCCGCAACTGCCTGGGGGATTGGTGGCGCGAAGCGGCGGCCGAGCGCGGCATCGAGGTCACCCGGGACCAGGCGCGCGAACGCGTCTACGGCATGCCGCCCGGCGAATGGAAAGAGAAATACCAGGGCGAAGCCAGCCCGGACAAAATCGCTGCCTTCAAGGCCAAGCAGGCGGCGAAGGGCAAGGACTGACGCTAGCCCGCTCCGTCCTGGTCCGGCAGGGCCAGATACTGGACCGGCTGACCAACCACATCGAGACGCACCAAGCGACCACTGTCGACATCGACAAAAAGATCATTGCCCGGCGTGGTGCCGCGCAGCTCGACACGGACGGCGTCGAACAGGCCTGCCGGGGTCTCGACACTCTCCGGCTCAAAGGCCGTCAGCGTCACCGTTTCGAAGCTGTCGCGCATCGGAATCCACCAGTCAAAGCTGATGCTGTCACCGGGTTCCAGGTCGAGCACGGGAACCAGCATGAATACGGCGCCGCGTACCATCGCGCCCTCGCGGACCGGATGATCGATAGCTTGGGTCCGGGTCGGCTCGGCCGGACCATGCAGATTGCGTGACCCGGTCACCTGCCCGTCCGCGATGTCGGCACCGACCAAATAGTAGCGAGTGCCGCTGTGATAGCGCAGATCGACCCGGCGAGGCGTCAGATCAGCGGGGTCCAGCAGGGCGGAAAAGCTCTCATAATCGCTGCGCGAGACGATCATCGAGCGATCCCACAGGTGCACGCCTTCCTCGTCAGTATACCAGCCATAGCGCATGAAACCGTCGCGCTCGCCGTCGACAAAGAGCCCGAGGTTGAACCCGCCCTCGACCAGCTCTTCCCGGTTGGCGCGCTCGCCGACGGATTGCGCCTGCGTACCCGGCAGGCCAGCCAATCCAAAAGCCAGACCGGCGACCAGAATTCTCGCAATATGTGCCAAGACCTAATGTCCCCTTTTCTCGGAGGACATCACTGGATGTCGGGTCTGTCGACAGACCTTCGCCTGGATTGACGCAGATGTGAGAGGGCGTGAACGCGCCGGACCTGGCCTAGGCCAGGTCCTCTTCGATCTCGCTCTCGCTGATCTCCTTGGTGGAGAAACCCAGCGTGTCATAAATCTTCTTCAGCGCCGGTGGCAGGTCGGCGGTCAACACCAGCGGCTTGCCGCCAGGGCGCGGAATTTCGAGCCGGCGTGCGTGCAGGCACAGGCGGCGACCGAGATCCTCCGGTGCCGGACGATGGCAGGTGTATTTCTTGTCGCCCAGGATGGCCGTCCCCATCGCCGCCAGATGGACCCGCAGCTGGTGGGTGCGGCCGGTGACCGGACGCAGTGCCACCCACGAGGCCTTCTGTCCGGCCTCGCCGATCACCACATAGCGCGTGAGCGCATGCTGGGCGCCGTCATCGCCATGACCGGCGGCGACCATGGTCTCGCGCTCACTGTCGACACCGACCGAGGCCGCCTTGCGCATGAAGCCCTTGATTTCGCCCATCTTGGGCTTGGGCACACCAATGGCGATCGCCCAATAAGTCTTGCGGGTCTTGTGCGACTGGAAGGCCTTGGCCAAACGCGCTGTCGCCTTGGGGCCCTTGCCGACAATCAGGATGCCCGACGTATCCTTGTCGAGGCGGTGGACGAGGCGGGGACGATCCAGGCCCTCACCAAAGGCGTCCAGCATGCCGTCGAGGTGCCGGGTCGTCTTCGACCCGCCCTGGACGGCCAGCCCGGCGGGCTTGTTGAAGGCGATCAACTCGTCATCCTGATAGATGACCAGCGACTTCACATAGGCGATGTCCTCATCCGACATCCGGTTGACCGGCGGCCGCTCGCCCGGTTCGGGGAGCGGCGGTATACGGATTTCCTGGCCCTCATGGACGCGGCTCTCGCCCTTCACGCGCCCGCCATCAACCCGGATCTGGCCCTTGCGGCACAGCTTCTGGACCATGATCGCCGAGACATGCGGGAAGCGGCGCTTGAACCAGCGGTCAACGCGCGAGCCGTCTTCGGTCGCCTCTACCTTGATGGTCTGGACACCGCTCATGAGAACACCTTCCGGACGAGCCAGAGCCCGACAAACACGGCCGCCAGTGCGACCACCACAGAACCCGCCGCGTAGCCAAAGGCCGGCAGGACGGCCTTGCGCTCGAACATGTTGGCCATCTCCAGCGAGAAGGCCGAGAAGGTGGTGAAACCACCCAGGAAACCGACGGCGCCAAACAGGCGGATAGATTGCTGGTCAGCGCGACCGGTGGCTGCCAGCCAGCCGATCAACAATCCCATCAACAGGCCGCCGGCAATATTCACCGCCAACGTGCCCCAGACCTGCTCCGGCCCGAACCAGCGGAACGTCAGCCGGCCGACCTGGTATCGGGCAACAGCGCCCAAGGCTCCGCCAGCGCCAACGAGAAGATAATTGATCATTCCGGCTCGATAGGGTCCCACGCCCGGCTTGGCAAGCACTCCGGCATCGGCGGCGGCTACATTAACGGCTCACTAACCAATCCTTAATTTCATTTCACATTGAGTTAGCCATGCATATTTGCAATGGTGGTTTGGTGAAATGACGATTGTGTGACGCCGCTAAGTCCTTATTTACCAACGTGCGAACCGGGAAGGCCCGGCTCGCCAAGACCGCAAGGACAAGACCAATGATGAACCGTGTTTCGACCTCCCTCTCGACGCTCGTGAACGTACTTTTCGTGGCCGGTGTGTTTGGTGCCATGACGATCGCCCTCGGCGGCGCATTCGCCTAGGTTGAGCTGCCCCCAAGGGCTCAACCAGACGACCAACGATCCGGACCGGCGACACGCCTCACAGTCCCCCGTCCCGATCGATCCCGACCCCAAGCGAAAGCGGCAGCCTCCCCCAAAAGGGCTGCCGCTTTTGTTTTGCCGGCATGCCTTGGATACGCCGCACAGCGAGTTAGACTGCCTGCAACCTCGGGAGTCGCGTCATGTCCGTATTCATTCTGGCCGCCATGCTTGTCCTGCAAGATGCAGAGGCCCCGTCCGCCACTTCGGACACTGACCTGCCAATAGCCGAAGAGGCTGTGGCCGAGGTCGCACCGGCGCCATTGGCAACCGACGCCGCTACCCTGATCGCCGAGTTCGACACCGCCTACGCACAATGGGGCGACCTCATTGCCGAAATGGCCGCCCGAAAGGCGCGCGACCGCTATATCCGCGACTTGCTGCTGTCGCGCATTTCGCGGGCCGATCTTGACCCCGGCGCCCGTGCAGAGATCATCGAGGCCACTAGCGATACCTTCAACGCGGTTGACGCGGACAATACCGCGTGGGCGATCAGCCTGCTCGATGAGTACGACTTTACCGCGCTGGTCCGCGAGCAGCCCGCACTCGCCGCTGACATTGCCGCCTTGATCCAGCACGGCGACATCTCGGCCCAGCGCCGCTTGCTCGACCTGGTTGAACCCTTCGCGCTTGCCGGTGGCTTCAACGGCATGCGCTATGCCCTGCTTTACGACCGCGTGGCTGTCGCCGAGGACCGGCCACAGCGCTACGGCTCGCAGTTTCGCTGCGAGAATGGCGAACAGGTCTACCCGCCGATCGAGGACCCGGACACGGTCGATGAGCGACGGGCCTCGCTGGGTCTCGAGCCGCTCGCGGCCTACCAGGCACGGTCCAACCAGTTTTACGGATCCAGCTGCAGCGAGTGAGTGTCAGTCCTTGGCGCGCAGGCTCAACACCAGCACCAGGGCGGCCGATACGATCGCCATGATCGCACTGATGCCCAGCAAAGGGCCCACCGTCGCCTCGTCGGCCAGGGCTCCGAACATCATATAGAGCGACGGGATCATCATCAGGACGGCGATGTGATGCAACCCGACCTGGATCCAGGCCAGAAATCCGCCGCCCAGCGCGAACACGCGATAGAGAACGGCCCAGAGCACTGACAGGACTCCGCCCAACAACATCATGTGGGCATGGGTCGGCAATTGGCCGTGATCGCCTGATCGCCCCATATGCTCGCCCAGCAGCATGCCGGCGATCAGCCAGAGCAGGCCGAGCGTCAGGTGAATACGTTCCGGTTTCATGTGAACTCCCCCCAGAGTGGTTGAGGGAGCAGGATTCGTCACAGGCGCGAACTTGGCAAGGGACGCGTTATGACCGCCGATCCGACCTCACCTTGCGCCAGCGTGCCAGGCGTTCGCCGATTGCCGCCTCGCGGCCATTGCCCGTCGGCTCGTAGAAGACCGGGCGGTCGGGCATGTCGTCGGGGAAATAGTCCTGGCCGGAGACGCCGCCGACGGCGTCATGATCGTATTCATAGCCCTTGCCATAGCCCTGATCCTTCATCAGGGCCGTCGGGGCGTTGAGGATGTGCGCGGGCGGCATCAGGGAGCCTGTCGCCTTCGCGGCTCTCTGGGCCCGCTTGAAGGCGACGTAAACGGCATTCGACTTGGCGGCGGTCGCCAGATGGACAACGGCGTGGGCCAGCGCCAGCTCACCTTCGGGTGGACCAAGGCGCTCATAGGTGCGAGCGGCTTCATTGGCGATCATCAGGCCAGTGGGGTCGGCGAGTCCGATATCTTCCGACGCCATGCGCACCAGCCGCCGTGCCAGGAAGAGCGGATCCTCTCCACCTTCCAGCATGCGGGCAAACCAGTACAGCGCCGCATCCGGGTCGGAGCCGCGGATCGATTTGTGCAGGGCCGAGATGAGATTGTAGTGCTCGTCACGGTCCTTGTCGTAGGCGGTGGCGCGCTTGTTGAGCAGCGTGGCGAGATCGTCGGCGTTGACCTCAGTGTCCGGATCGAAGGTGAACACCTCCTCGACCAGGTTGAGCATGTAGCGCCCGTCGCCATCGGCCATCGAGCGCAGGGCAATGCGGGCGGCAGCATCTAGCGACAGGGGCCGCCCCATTTCAGCCTCGGCGCGTTGCATCAGGAGGTCCAGCCCATCATCATCGAGGCGTTTGAGAACCAGGACCTGACAGCGCGACAGCAAAGCCGCATTGAGCTCGAAGGACGGGTTTTCGGTCGTGGCCCCGACCAGCGTCACCGTCCCCTCCTCCACCACCGGCAGGAAACCATCCTGCTGGGCCCGGTTGAAGCGATGGATCTCGTCGACGAAGAGCAGCGTGCCCCGGCCCTGCTGACGGCGGGCGCGGGCTCGTTCGAACGCCTTCTTCAGGTCAGCCACACCGGAGAAGACCGCCGAGAGCGGTTCAAACTCCAGGTCACTGTCCTCGGCCAGAAGACGGGCAATGGTGGTCTTTCCGACGCCCGGCGGTCCCCACAGGATCAGAGAGGCGAGCCGGCCTTGCGAGCGCATCCGCGCAATCGGGCCCTTGCCGGCCAACAGGTGATCCTGGCCGACGACCTCGTCGAGCGTTTGCGGACGCAATCGGTCGGCCAGCGGTCGCGGGGCTTCGGCATCAAGGCCGGCGGCTTCAAACAAGCTTGTCATCACGGATGAGCCTAGGCGTGTTCGCGGTTTCGTAGAAGGCAGGTCATGCTAGACTTGCAGCGGGTAACGAGGGGAATCCGAAATGAGCGATGCATCCGGCACGACCGACGACGTTCACGCGCCGCCGACCTCCGGCGTGGCGCCCTATCTCAGTGTCCGCGACGGCGCCGCCGCCATTGATTTCTATGTCCGTGCCTTCGATGCCGAGCTGCTCGAGCGCTATGATTTCGAGGGCAAGCTGGGCCACGCCACACTGCGCATCAATGAGGGCATCGTGATGTTGGCCGACGAGTTCCCCCAGCATGAGGCGATGATTGGCAATGTCGCTCCGGCCAGCCTCGGCAACCGCACCACCTTCACGCTCAACCTCTATGTCACCGATGCCGACACCTGGTTCGACAAGGCTATAAAGGCCGGAGCCGACGTGGTCCGTCCCTGCACTGACGAATTCTTCGGACGTCACGGCAAGGTGCGCGACCCGTTCGGGCATGTGTGGAGCTTCGTCGCGCTGAAACCCCACACCGTTTGATGCCTGGCCCGCCCTAGTAGAGGCGGACCGAGGTATCGAAGCGCTGGCCACGGCGCTCCACGATCAGCGGCCAGGTCTGGGCGCCGTCATGGGCGGCGAGCACCTCGGCGAGGTCATCGAGCGAATAGATCGGCTCGCCCATCAACTCGACCAGCTGGTCGCCGGGCCGGAAGCCATAACGCGCCGCGACAGACCGCCGCCCGACCGCGCTGATGATCACGCCACCACGGAACGGGTCGAGGCCGACACGTTCATTGAAAGCCGGAGAGAGCGTAACCAGGGCAGCTCCGACCAGCGGATTCCGTCCATCGACCGCAAACGGATCCGGTTCGGAGATACCGGGGGCTGGCTGCACGGCCACATCCAGAGACAGCTCCTCGCCGTCCCGCAGGACCGTGAAGCGGGCATCATCTCCCGCGGCGCGGGTCGCCAGACGGAACCGGGCGCCTGCTTCATTGTTGATGGACTGGCCGTCGATCGTCAGCACGATGTCACCTTGCATCAGACCGGCATCGTCAGCCGCTGCGAGCGGATAGACCTCGTTGACCAGCGCACCGCGCGGGCGGTCGAGACCGAATGCATCCGCAATGTCGCTGTCGACCGGTTGCAGGCGAGCGCCCAGCCAGGGCCGGATCAGCTCGCCCTCGCTCATCGCCGTATCGACGACCCGAGCAACCATCTCGACCGGGATGGCAAAGCCGATCCCGTTCGACCCGCCCGAGCGTGAAAAGATCATGGTGTTCACGCCGACCAGCTCGCCATCCATGTCGACCAGCGCGCCACCGGAATTGCCGGGGTTGATGGCGGCATCGGTCTGGATGAAGGAGGCGAAATCGGTCTGGCCGACATCTGTGCGTGCCAGCGCTGACACGATACCGGAGGTCACCGTCTGTCCAACACCAAAGGGATTGCCGATTGCCAGGACAAGATCCCCGACTTCGACATCACCGCTCATGTCGAATGGTAGAACCGGCAAAGGTTCATCCGTCTCGACCCGCAGCACGGCCAGATCGGTTGCTTCATCGGTCAGCAGGATCTCGGCGGAAAATTCGCGGCGGTCGGCCAGCACCACGCGCAGTTCGGTGGCGCCAGCAACGACGTGGTTATTGGTGACGATCACGCCGGACGGATCGACGATCACCCCGGACCCAAGCGAGTTCTGCTCCTGCGGCCGACTGCGGAACATGCGCGAGAACAGCGGGTCATTGGCAAAGGGGCTGCGGTTCTGGACAACGCGGCGGGTATAGACATTCACCACGGCGGGCGTCGCTTCGCGCACGATTGGCGCGAAGGACATCTGCATCTCCATCCGGCTTTCCGGGACAACCCGGTCATCGGCGGCACCGGCGAGGTCGATCTCCTGGGCGGACGCGGGCGCGCTCGCGAGGAGGACAGCGAAAAAAGCGTATCTGATCATGGCACCCATATAGGCTGGATTGCGGGCACGAAAAAGGCGGCCCTGCTGAAGCAAAGCCGCCTTCTCCTGAACTTGTGCTGACTGGAAGCTTACTCCTCAGTCATGCCGCCTTCTTCCTCGAGGCGCGCACGGTCGGCGGCACCCTTGGCAGACGGGTCGCGATCGACGAGCTCGATGACAGCCATCGGCGCATTGTCGCCGTGACGGAAGCCAGCTTTGAGAACGCGGGTGTAACCACCATCGCGCTCGGTGTAGCGACCGCCGAGCGTGTCGAACAGTTTCTTGACCTGGTCCTCATTGCGGACCTTGGACATCGCCTGGCGACGACCATGCACGTCGCCGCGCTTGGCCAGCGTGATCAGCTTGTCCACGAACGGGGCCAGTTCCTTGGCTTTCGGCAAGGTGGTGACGATCTGCTCGTGCTCGATCAGCGAGGCGGCCATATTGGCCAGCATCGCCTTGCGGTGCGAGTGGGTGCGGTTAAGCTTGCGGTGTGCGATGCCGTGACGCATGGCTTTATCTCCTCAGGTCCGGTTCAGGCGCCTCTCGGCGGCTGCCTAGACGTGATCCTCAAAACGTTTGGCGAGATCTTCGATGTTCTCCGGCGGCCAGTTCGGCGCTTCCATGCCAAGATGCAGACCCATCTGGGCGAGAACTTCCTTGATCTCATTAAGCGACTTGCGTCCGAAATTCGGCGTGCGGAGCATTTCCGCCTCCGACTTCTGGATCAGGTCACCGATGTAGACGATGTTGTCGTTCTTCAGGCAGTTCGCCGAACGCACCGACAGCTCCAGCTCATCAACCTTGCGCAGCAGCGCCGGGTTGAAGTCGAGCTCTGGCTTGTCGTCCTCGGCCGGACGCGCTTCGACAGCTTCTTCGAAGTTGATGAAGATCTGGAACTGGTCCTGGAGGATGCGCGCGGCGAAAGCCACGGAATCTTCCGGGGTGACGGTTCCGTCCGTCTCGACTTCAAGCGTCAGCTTGTCATAGTCGAGAACCTGGCCCTCACGGGTGTTCTCGACCTTGTAGGACACGCGCTTGACCGGGCTGTAGAGCGCATCAACGCCGATCAGACCGATCGGGGCATCTTCCGGGCGGTTACGCTCGGACGGGACATAGCCCTTGCCGGTGTTGATGGTGAACTCCATGCGGATTTCCGCACCTTCGTCCAGCGTGCACAGCGCCAGGTCCTTGTTGACGATCTCGACGTCGGCCGTTTCCTCGATATCACCAGCGGTGACGATACCGGGGCCGGACTTCTTGAGAACGACACGCTTGGGACCTTCGCCATGCATGCGCAGGGCGATCTGCTTGATGTTCAGCACGATGTCGGTGACGTCTTCACGAACGCCGTCGATCGACGAAAACTCGTGGACGACGCCGTCAATGTGGACATTCGTCACTGCTGCACCCTGAAGCGAGGACAGCAGGACACGACGCAGCGCATTGCCCAGCGTCATGCCGAAGCCACGCTCCAGCGGCTCGGCGACAATCTTGGCTTGGCGCGCGGGATCATGTCCCGGCTCGATTTCCGGCTTCATCGGGCGGATGAGTTCTTGCCAGTTCTTCTCGATCACGTTCTTACTGCCCCTTCATCAGCCGTACGGCTTGCACCGTCGGCGCGTTCAACAGGCGAAATGCGCGCAGCGTACTAGACGCGGCGGCGCTTCGGCGGACGACAACCGTTGTGCGGAATCGGCGTGACGTCCTGGATGGTGGTGATGGTGAAACCCACCGACTGCAACGCACGCAGCGCACTTTCGCGCCCCGAACCCGGACCGGAGACCTTCACTTCGATGGTCTTCATCCCGTGTTCCATCGCCTTCTTGCCAGCATCTTCAGCCGCCATCTGGGCCGCATAGGGAGTCGACTTGCGCGACCCCTTGAAGCCCATGTGACCGGCCGACGACCAGGAAATCGCATTTCCCTGGGCGTCCGTGATGGTCACCATGGTGTTGTTGAAGCTGGCACTCACGTGGGCAACGCCCGACGTGATGTTCTTCCGCTCGCGCCGCTTAACGCGGCCAGTATCTTTAGCCATCGGTCAGGGCCCTACTTTTTCTTGCCGGCAATCGGCTTGGCGGGACCTTTGCGCGTACGCGCATTGGTGTGAGTGCGCTGGCCACGGACAGGCAGGCCACGACGGTGGCGCAGGCCACGGTAGTTACCCAGGTCCATGAGACGCTTGATGTTCACAGCCACCTCACGGCGCAGATCCCCTTCCACTTGGTGATCACGATCGATCACTTCGCGGATTTGCAGGACTTCTGCATCCGTCAGTTCACTGACGCGGCGCTCGGGCAAAATGGAAACCTGCTCGCAGATCTCCTTCGCCTTGGCCGGGCCAATGCCGTGGATGTAGCGAAGCGCGATCTCTACGCGCTTATTCGTCGGAATATTGACGCCGGCAATACGGGCCACTTTCCATCTCCCAAATTCTGAACGCCATTCACGGACGACCCAACAGGCAACCTTTCGGTCGCCGCATCAGCTCGCCCGTTTCGCGAAGGGCGCTATCTACAGTCAGCGTTGCCACCCCGTCAATGGGGTTGCAACAGGTGCGTGTCACTTCTCTTCGAGAGCCGCAGCAATTCCGGCTGCAACCTCATCCATGGAACCCATGCCGTCGACCGCCTTCACCTTGCCTTGATCGGCAAAGAAAGGGATCAGGGGCGCGGTCTGCCCATAGTAGACTTCCAGGCGCTTGCGAATGACGTCTTCAGTGTCATCCGGGCGACCTTCCTCCTCAGCGCGCTTAACAAGCCGCTGAACCAGTTCTTCGTCGTTCACTTTCAGCTCGACAACGGAATCAACCTTGGTTCCGCGATCCAGCAGAAGCTGATCGAGTGCCTGTGCCTGGGCCACGGTGCGCGGGAAACCGTCGAAGATGGCACCACCGGCAGCTTCCGCTTCCGGCAGGCGTTCCTCGATCAGCTCGATCACGATCGCGTCGGAGACCAGATTGCCTCCATCCATGATCGCGGCCACACGCTGGCCCAGCTCTGTTCCCGCCGCACGGGCATGTCGCAACATGTCACCCGTGGAAAGCTGCACCCAACCGCGCTCTGCAACGAGACGCTTGGACTGGGTGCCCTTGCCGCAACCGGGCGGTCCGAACAGGATAATATTCATCGTTTGCGTCCCCGCAGCTTCGACTTCTTGATCAGGCCTTCATACTGGTGTGCCAGCAGGTGTGACTGGATCTGGGAAACCGTGTCCATGGTCACCGAAACCACGATGAGCAGGGATGTACCGCCAAGAGCCGTATTCGGGTTCATCATCATCGGCACCATGCAGATCAGCACCAGGTAGAGGGCACCGATGAAGGTCAGGCGGGACATGACGAAGTCGATGTGTTCAGCGGTCCGCTTGCCCGGACGGATGCCCGGCAGGAAACCGCCATACTTCCTCAGGTTCTCGGCCATGTCGTCCGGATTGGAGACGACCGAGGTGTAGAAGAAGCAGAAGAAGATGATCATCGCGGCGTAGGCCATCATGAACCAGGGCGAGCCCGGTCCAAGGATTGCGACCGCGCTTTGCAGCCATCCCGGACCCGACTGGGCCTGGAAGCTCGCAGCGGTCGCCGGCAGCAACAGCAGGGATGAGGCGAAAATCGGCGGGATCACGCCAGCAGTGTTCAGCTTGAGCGGCAGGAAGGAGGTATCGCCCCCGACCATGCGGTTGCCTTGCTGACGCTTGGGATACTGAACCAGCAGGCGGCGCTGGGAACGCTCCACGAACACCACCAGCAGCAGGCCGACCAGGATCAGCACTGTGCCCACGACGAGGACCGTGCCGTCGCCGGTCGAGGAGGCTTGCGCCAGTGCGCCACCGATGACACCGGGCACCGCCGAGATGATACCGGCGAAAATGATCAGCGAGACACCGTTGCCAACACCGCGGGCGGTGATCTGCTCACCCAGCCACAACAGCAGCATGGTGGCGCCGACCAGGGTGATCACTGTCGAAGCGAGGAAGAACGGCCCCGGATTGAGCGCCAGCGCCACGCCTTCACTGTTCGGCGTATTCATGCCGATAGCGATGGCGAAGGCCTGTCCGGTCGCGAGGAGCACGGTCAGATAACGGGTATACTGGTTGATCTGCTGACGGCCTTGCTCGCCACCTTCCTTCTTCAGCTTTTCAAGGCTGGGAATGGTGGCCGACATCAACTGCATGATGATCGAGGCCGAGATGTACGGCATCACATTGAGCACGAAGATCGCCATGCGTTCGACGGCACCGCCGCCGAGCATGTTGAACATCGACAGGATGCCCTGCCCCTGCCCGCCCAGCGAGTCGAACACACGCGCATACTCTTCCGGATTGATGCCCGGAATCGGAACGAAAGTGCCCAGCCGGTACACGATCAGGATCCCGATCGTGAACAGGATACGCTGATGCAGCTCCTTCGCCTTCGCGAAGGAGCTGAAATTCATGTTCTGGGCAAGCTGTTCGGCAGCAGAAGCCATCAAGACGTCCTTACGAGGTCAGCAGAAAGTCACTTATTCCGCGGCGTCGTCGGCCACGGCGGTGAGGGTCACCTTGCCACCAGCCTTCTCGACAGCGGCAATCGCGGCCTTTGAAGCACCGGCAAGGGTGATCTCTACTTTGGACTTCAGCTCGCCCTTCGCAAGGAGGCGAATGCCGTCCAGGGCGCGACGGACCAGGCCCGCAGCGATCAGGACGTCGGCGTCGATCGGCTTTTTCGCGTCGATCTTGCCTTCGGCAATGGCCTTCTCGAGACGGCCGAGATTCACTTCTGCCCAAGCCTTGCGGTTGGGCTTGTTGAAGCCCCGCTTCGGCAAACGCATGTGAAGCGGCATCTGCCCGCCTTCGAAACCCTTGATGGCCACACCCGAACGGGATTTCTGGCCCTTGACGCCACGACCACCGGTCTTGCCCTTGCCGGAACCGATACCACGGCCGACGCGGGTGCGGATCTTGGTCGCACCGTCATTGTCACGCAATTCATTGAGACGCATGTCGTTCTCCATTCGATGGAGCGGTTTCCCTTGCCGGGACCTACTCCTCGACGATTTCCACCATGTGGCTGACCTTGGCAATCATGCCACGGACAGACGGTGTATCCTCAAGCTCGCGCTCGCGACCGATCTTGTTCAGACCGAGGCCGACAAGCGTGGCACGCTGATCTTTCGGGCGGCGGATGGCGCTACCCGTCTGGCGCACGCGGATGGTCTTCTTGGCCATTGTATCCGGTCCTTACGCTTCAATCGCTTCCGGTGAGGACGCGCCGTCATCGCGGCGGTTCACCAGATCACCGACCTTCAGACCACGCTTGGCAGCAACCGAGCGCGGGCTCGCTTGCAGTTTCAGCGCGTCCATGGTGGCGCGGATCATGTTGTACGGGTTGGACGTACCAACCGACTTGGCGACCACGTCCTGGATCCCGAGGGTTTCCAGCACAGCGCGCATCGGTCCACCGGCGATGACGCCGGTACCCGGAGGCGCTGCCCGCAGGACGACCTTGCCGGCCCCGTGACGACCTTTGCCGTCATGGTGCAGGGTGCGGCCTTCGCGCAGCGGGACGCGGATCATGTTCTTCTTGGCTTCGTCGGTAGCCTTGCGGATGGCTTCCGGCACTTCACGTGCCTTGCCCTGTCCGAAGCCGACCCGGCCCTTGGTGTCACCGACAACGACGAGGGCTGCGAACTGGAAGTTCCGGCCACCCTTCACCGTCTTGGCGACGCGGTTGATGTGGACGAGCTTGTCGACAAGTTCGTCATCGCGTTCCTGGTCGCGGTCCCGGCCACGGCCGCGGCCTCGGCCACGGTCACCGCCACCACGTTGCTCGTTCTGATGAGCCATACGTCCGCTCCCTTAGAAGTTCAGGCCGCCCTCGCGGGCCGCCTCTGCGAGCGCTTTGACACGCCCGTGAAAGATGTAACCGCCACGGTCGAAGACGACGTCCTTGACGCCTTCCTTGACTGCGCGCTCGGCGATCAGCTTGCCAACAAGCTCGGCAGCCTTCGTGTCCCAGCCCTTGCCATGCTCTTTTTGAGCGGCTTCCTCGAGGGAAGAGGCGGAGACGACCGTCTTGCCAGATGCATCGTCGATGATCTGGGCATAGATGTTCTTCGAAGACCGGTAGACCGACAGCCGCGGACGGCCGTTGGCGAACTTGCGCAGACGGATCCGGTTGCGCTGGGCGCGACGGACCGATTTTTCGCGTTGAGTTTTCATCGCTCGCCCTACTTCTTCTTGCCTTCTTTGCGGCGGATGTACTCGCCGACATATTTGATGCCCTTGCCCTTGTAGGGCTCCGGCGGACGGAAGCGGCGGATCTCGGCGGCCACCTGGCCAACGCGCTGCTTGTCCGCGCCCGTGATCTTCACTTCGGTCGGCTTGCCGACGGCGATGGTGATGCCCTCAGGCGCGTCGTAGACGACGTCGTGGGACAGGCCGAGCGACAGCTTCAGGGACGTGCCCTGCATCTGTGCCCTGTAACCAACACCGACCAGCTCGAGATTCTTTTCGTAACCAGCCGTGACGCCCTGGACCAGGTTGGCGACGAGAGCACGTTGCATGCCCCACATCGCGCGAGCCTTCTTGGTCTCATCGCGCGGGGAGATGACGATACCGTCTTCACCCTGCTCGGCGCTAACTTCATCGACGAAGGTCATGGACAGCTCGCCCTTGGGACCCTTGACGGTGAGCGCGGTCTTGGAAAGCGTCGCGGTGACGCCGCCAGGAATGGCTACCGGGAGTTTACCGATACGTGACATTGGTTCGCTCCCTTAGCTGACGTGACAGAGGATCTCGCCGCCCACATTGGACTCGCGAGCAGTCGAATCCGACATCACACCCTTGGGCGTGGACAGGATTGCGATGCCGAGACCGTTTTGGACGAGCGGAAGGTCCTTGACGCCGGAATAAACACGGCGGCCCGGCTTGGAGATACGCTTGATCTCCGAAATGACCGAGTCACCTTCGAAATACTTCAGTTCGATCTCGAACTCTTTCATGCCGGAAGCATGTTCCACTTCCGCGTAATCGCGGATGTAGCCTTCCGACTTGAGAACGTCGAGCACGCGGCGGCGCAGGGCCGATGCCGGCGTGTTGACGGCCCGCTTGTTGCGCATGAGCGCATTGCGGATACGGGTCAGCATATCGCCGAGAGGATCGTTCACAGACATCTCTTCGTCTCCTCTCTTACCAGCTCGACTTGACCATGCCCGGGATCATACCCTGGCTGGCATAGTCACGCATCGCGATACGCGACATGCGGAATTTGCGGTAGAAAGCACGCGGACGACCGGTGATTTCACACCGGTTCCGGATGCGGGTAACCGCCGAATTACGGGGCAATTCAGCCAGCTTCAGCTGAGCAGCAAAACGCTCCTCGACCGGAAGCTCCTGATTGCGAGCAATCGCCTTGAGCTGCTCACGCTTGGCCGCATAACGCTTTGCCAGGCGAGCACGCTTCAAATTGCGCTCGATTGCGGAAGTTTTCGCCATTTAAGTCCTCCTGCGTGCAAAGCCCGATTGGCCTTGCGTTCCTGCTGCGTCAGTTCGTAAAGGGGAAATCGAACTCGGCCAGCAGGGCCTTCGCTTCCTCATCATTGCCGGCAGTCGTGCAGACAACGATATCCATACCCCGGATCTTCTCGACCTTGTCGTAGTCGATCTCCGGGAACACGATATGTTCTTTCATGCCCATCGCGTAATTGCCGCGACCGTCGAAGCTCTTACCATTGAGCCCACGGAAGTCACGCACGCGTGGCAGGGCGATGGTGATCAGGCGGTCCAGGAATTCGTACATACGGTCCTGGCGCAGGGTCACTTTCGCACCGATCACCTGCTCCTCGCGGAGCTTGAAGCCAGCGATAGACTTCTTGGCGACCGTCTTGACCGGCTTCTGGCCGGTGATGGCTTCTAGGTCTTCCAGGGCACCCTTGATCTTCTTGGTGTCCTGAGAGGCCTCGCCGACGCCCATATTGATCACGATCTTGTCCAGACGCGGGATCATCATGTCGTTGGCGTAGCCGAACTTTTCCTTCATCGCCGCACGGATGGTTTCCGTGTACTTGGCGCGAAGACGCGGTGTGTATGTGGCGGTATCAGACATCGATAACCTCGCCCGAGCTCTTGGCGACGCGGACTTTCTTGCCGTCTTCAGTCTTGAAGCCGACACGAGTCGCCTCGCCGGTTTTCGGATCAGCCACAGCCACGTTCGAGACGTGGATCGAGGCTTCCTTTTCGATGATGCCGCCCTGTTCGGTCTGCGTCGCACGCGTGTGGCGCTTGACCACATTTACGCCCGCCACAACGACCCGATCTTCGGTCGGCAGCACTTTGGTGACTTCACCGGTCTTGCCCTTGTCACGGCCGGCGAGAATGACGACCTTGTCGCCCTTCTTGATCTTGGCAGCCATTACAGCACCTCCGGCGCCAGCGAGACGATCTTCATGTGGTTCTTGGCGCGAAGTTCGCGCGGAACCGGTCCGAAGATACGCGTGCCGAGCGGCTCGTTATTGTTGTTGATAATCACAGCCGCGTTGCCATCGAAGCGAATGACGGAACCGTCCTTGCGCTGGATGTCCTTGGCCACGCGAACGACGACGGCCTTGCGGACATCACCCTTCTTCACGCGACCACGCGGAATGGCTTCCTTGACCGAGACGACAATGATGTCGCCGACGTGGGCATAGCGACGCTTGGCACCGCCGAGCACCTTGATGCACTGCACACGGCGGGCGCCAGAATTGTCAGCCACGTCCAGATTGGTTTGCATCTGGATCATCGCAGATCCTCCTTAGGAAAGGTGGGGTCTCACATCGGGCCTAGGCCGCGACGGTGACCACCTCCCACCGCTTCAGTTTCGACTTGGGTGCACATTCCTGGATCTGGACCTGGTCACCCACCTTGTAAGCATTGGCTTCGTCATGTGCGTGGTAACGCTTGGTGCGACGGACCGTCTTGCGCAGCAGCGGGTGGAGGAAAGTCCGTTCCACACGCACCACGATGGTCTTGGCACCCTTGTCACTCACTACGACGCCTTGAAGGATACGCTTCGGCATCGTTAGCTCCCTTGCTCTTCTTGCGAATTCCGCTCGGTCTGGACCGTCTGAATGCGCGCGATATCGCGGCGAATCTGGCCATAGCGAGCGGTGTTTTCCATCTGGCCGGAGGCCTGCTGGAACCGCAGTTTGAATTGTTCTTCCTTCAGCTTCAGGAGCGTGTCCTTGAGCTGATCTTCTGTCATGGCGCGAACGTCAACGGGTTTCATCGTTGTGTTCTCCCTATTCGCCCAACCGGGCGACGATTTTGGTCTTCACCGGCAGCTTCGCGGCGCCCAGTTCCAGGGCTTCGCGCGCAACATTCTCGGGAACACCGTCGATCTCGAACATGATGCGGCCGGGCTTGACCTTGCACGCCCAAAACTCGGGCGAGCCCTTACCTTTACCCATCCGGACTTCGGTCGGTTTCTTGGAAACCGGCACATCCGGGAAGATGCGGATCCACACGCGACCTGCACGCTTCATGTGGCGAGTGATCGCCCGACGCGTGGCTTCGATCTGGCGCGCGGTAACGCGTTCCGGCTGAAGCGCCTTGAGACCGTAGGAGCCGAAGTTCAGCGTGAAGCCACCCTTCGCAGCGCCCTTGATACGGCCTTTGTGCGCCTTGCGGAATTTCGTGCGTTTCGGTTGCAGCATGGCTGAATTCCTTACGCGGCTTGGCGGCCCGAACGGGCGCGCTGTTCACCGGACTCCTGGAGACGGCGCTCCTGGGCGTTCGGATCGTGTTCCATGATCTCACCCTTGTAGATCCAGACCTTGATACCGATGATACCCATCGCGGTCTTGGCTTCGCAGGTGCCGTAATCAATGTCGGCGCGCAGCGTATGCAGCGGGACGGAGCCCTCATTATACTGCTCGGTACGGGCGATTTCCGCACCACCGAGACGACCGCCGCAGACGATCTTGCAGCCCTTGGCGCCCATGCGCATGGCCGACTGCATCGAACGCTTCATTGCGCGGCGGAAAGCCACACGGCGCTCGAGCTGCTGGGCGATGGACTCGGCCACCAGGGCCGCGTCGATCTCCGGCTTGCGCACTTCAACCAGGTTCAGGTGAACTTCACCATCGATCATCTTCGACAGCTCCTTGCGGAGCGTCTCGATGTCAGAACCCTTCTTGCCGATCACCACACCCGGACGGGCCGTGTGGACGGTGACGCGGCACTTCTTGTGCGGGCGCTCGATCACGATCTTCGAGACACTGGCATTCTTCAGACGCTCTTTGAGCATCTTCCGGATCTTGATGTCTTCGTGCAGCAGCTTGGCGTATTCGCCAGCGCCTGCATACCAACGCGATTCCCAGGTGCGGTTGACGCCAAGGCGCAGACCGATCGGATTTACTTTCTGACCCATCAGGCGGCCTCCTCGACTTCGCGCACCACGATGGTGAGCTCGGAAAACGGCTTCAGGATCTTTGCGCCGCGACCGCGTGCACGAGCCCGGAACCGTTTCATGACCAGGTTTTTGCCGACAAAGGCTTCCGACACGACAAGGCTGTCAATGTCGAGGCCATGATTGTTCTCGGCGTTGGCGATCGCGGATTCGAGCGTCTTCTTGACTTCCTTGGAGATCCGCTTGCGCGAGAATTCCAGATCGGCCAGGGCCCGCTCGACCTTCTTGCCACGGATAAGTGCGGCAACAAGGTTCAGCTTCTGCGGGCTGGTGCGGATCATCCGCAGCTTGGCGCGCGCTTCATTGTCGGCGACGCGACGGGGATTTGTAGACTGTCCCATCGCTTATCTCCGCTTGGCTTTTTTGTCCGCAGCGTGACCGTAATAGGTCCGCGACGGAGAAAACTCACCGAGCTTGTGGCCGACCATGTCTTCGGTCACCAGCACCGGTACGAATTTATTGCCGTTGTGAACCTGAAATGTCAGGCCCACGAATTGCGGCATGATGGTTGAACGGCGCGACCAGGTCTTGATCGCTTGCTTGCGTCCACCCTCGTGCGACTTCTCCGCTTTTTTCAGCAGATAGCCGTCGACGAACGGACCTTTCCAGACAGAGCGAGGCATCGTCTGCTCCCTATCGCTTCTTGCGCTCGTGGCGCGAGCGGATGATGAACTTGTCGGTCGACTTGTTCTTGCGTGTCTTGGCACCCTTGGTCGGCTTGCCCCAAGGCGTCACCGGATGGCGACCACCAGAGGTACGGCCTTCACCACCACCATGCGGGTGATCAACCGGGTTCATGACAACACCGCGAACAGACGGACGCTTGCCGAGATGGCGATTGCGGCCGGCCTTGCCGAGATTGATGTTGAGGTGGTCCGGGTTTGACACCGCACCGACCGTCGCCATGCACTTGTCCGAGACCATGCGCAGCTCGCCCGAAGCCAGACGGATCTGGGCGTAGCCGGCATCACGGCCGACAAGCTGGACATAGGCGCCGGCGGAGCGGGCAATCTGACCACCCTTCTCCGGCTTCATCTCGACATTGTGAAGGATGGTGCCGACCGGCACCGCCTTCAGCGGCATGGCATTGCCCGGCTTCACGTCGCACTTGGCCGACGCGATGACCGTATCGCCTTCGGAAAGACGCTGCGGAGCCAGGATATAGGCCTTCTCGCCGTCCTCATACTTGAGGAGCGCGATGAACGCCGTCCGGTTCGGATCGTACTCAAGACGCTCGACCGTCGCGGGCATGTCCCACTTGCGGCGCTTGAAGTCCACCAGGCGATAGAGACGCTTCGCGCCACCACCACGCCGGCGGGCCGTGATCCGACCCATATTGTTGCGGCCACCCTTTTTGGTGAGGCCTTCAACCAGTGTCTTCTCGGGACGTCCCTTGTGCAGGGCGGAGCGATCCACCAGCACCAGGGCGCGACGGCCCGGAGAAGTCGGTTTGAATGTTTTCAAAGCCATCTTACAGACCCGTCGTCACGTCGATCGAGTGACCCTCTGCGAGAGTCACGACCGCTTTCTTCTGGTCATTGCGGCGACCGGGAACACCCCGGAAGCGCTTGGTCTTTCCGTGAACCTTGATGGTGTTCACAGCCGTCACCTTCACCTTGAAGAGTGCCTCGACCGCTTCCGCGATCTCACCCTTGTTGGCGGAGAGCGGCACAAAGAAGACAACCTTGCTTTCTTCCGAAAGCAGCGTCGACTTCTCGGTGATCACCGGGCTCAGGATCGTG
This sequence comes from Maricaulis sp., assembly GCF_048268525.1. Classification (GTDB taxonomy): domain Bacteria; phylum Pseudomonadota; class Alphaproteobacteria; order Caulobacterales; family Maricaulaceae; genus Maricaulis. The sequence continues at coordinate 118,653 of NZ_JBLWVH010000005.1, forward strand.
TCGTAATGGCGCGCAGCAGCCGACATCTTAAGCCTCCTTCGCGCTGAGGCGTGCGTGGATCTGTTCCACGGCCGCCTTCGTCAGCACCAGGGTGTCGCGACGCAGCACATCATAAACATTCAGGCCCTGTGCGGGCAGAACGTCGATGCACGGCAGGTTGCGAGCCGCCTTGGCGAAATTCTCGTTCACTTCGTTGCCGGAGATAACCAGGGCATTGGAAATGCCCAGGCCTTCAAACGACGTGCGCAGTGCCTTGGTCTGCGGGGCATCAAGTGCGGCGTCATCGATGATGACCAGCGACTTGGCGCCAAGCTTGGCCGACAGCGCATGACGCAGGCCCAGCGCACGAACCTTCTTGGGAAGCTCGTGAGCGTGGCTGCGGACGCGCGGTCCGTGTGCCTTGCCACCGCCAACGAAGATCGGCGCAGAACGGGCACCGTGACGGGCCGTACCGCCGCCCTTCTGGCGACCGAAACGTTTCTTGGTCCGATTGATCTCGGAGCGGCCGAGTGTCTTGTGGGTGCCCTGCTGGCGGGAGGCCAGCTGCCACTTCACAACACGCTGCAGGAGGTCGGAGCGCACCTCTTCAATGCCGAAAACGGCATCGTCGAGATCGATCGCACCGGCGTCTTTCGCCGCGAGGGTTTTGACCTCGATCTTCATGCTTGCGTTCCTTCTTCACCGTCAGCCGCAGCTTCCGGAGCCGCGTTGTCAGCGTCCGCCGGAGCAGCCTCGTTCTCAACCACTTCAGCCGTCGCCGGCGCGTTCAGCTCGTCCAGCGTGCGAAACTTGCCCGGCAGGGGAAGCTCGGCGCCGCCATGGCCCTTGATCGCGTCGCGCAGCTCGACCCAGCCACCGGCTGAACCCGGAACAGCGCCCTTGACCAGGACAATGCCGCGCTCGACGTCAACACGAACGACTTCAATGTTCTGCGTGGTCACGCGGACAGCGCCCATGTGACCGGCCATTTTCTTGCCCTTGAAGACCTTGCCCGGATCCTGACACTGACCGGTCGAACCATGCGAACGGTGCGAGATTGACACACCGTGCGTGGCGCGAAGGCCGCCAAAACCGTGGCGCTTCATGGCCCCTGCAAAACCCTTACCGATCGAGATGCCGGCGACGTCCACTTTCTGACCCGGAACGAAGTGATCCGCGGTCAGCTCGGAGCCGACTTCAATCAGGGCGTCTTCGGCAACGCGGAATTCGACCAGCTTGCGCTTGGGCGCAACCTTGGCCTTGGCGAAGTGACCGCGCAGCGCCTTCGGCGTGCGCTTGGCCTTGGCCTCACCGGCACCCAGCTGGAGTGCGACATAGCCGTCCCGGTCAGCGGTCTTGTGAGACACGACCTGGACATTGTCCATGTGCAGCACCGTGCAGGGCACGTGCGAGCCGTCTTCGGCGAAAACGCGTGTCATGCCCAGCTTGCGGGCAACCACGCCTGTTCTGCGATCTTCCTGGCGCATAATCCTACGCTCCCAGCTTGATCTCGACGTCCACGCCGGCCGACAGGTCGAGCTTCATCAGCGCGTCCACGGTTTGCGGGGTGGGGTCGACGATGTCGAGAAGGCGCTTGTGGGTCCGGATTTCGAACTGCTCGCGCGACTTCTTGTCAATGTGCGGCGAACGCAGCACCGTGAATTTCTCGATGCGTGTCGGCAGCGGAATCGGACCACGGACGTTGGCGCCCGTGCGCTTGGCTGTCGAAACGATCTCCCGGGTGGAGTTATCCAGAACCCGGTGATCGAACGCCTTCAGGCGAATGCGGATGTTTTGACGTTCCATCAAACCGATCCCGTTTCTTAACTTTCAAAAAGAGCAAACCGGGGCGGACACCTAAAGCACCGCCCCGGTCGGATGGGGTAGTCTACTCGATGATTTTCGAGACGACGCCGGCGCCGACGGTGCGGCCACCTTCACGGATTGCGAAGCGGAGCTTCTCTTCCATGGCGATCGGCACGATCAGCTCGACATTCATTTCGATGTTGTCGCCCGGCATCACCATTTCCGTACCTTCGTTCAGCGTCACCACACCGGTAACGTCGGTGGTGCGGAAGTAGAACTGCGGACGATAGTTGGTGAAGAACGGCGTGTGACGGCCACCCTCTTCCTTGGTCAGGATGTAGGCTTCAGCCACGAACTTGTGGTGCGGCGTGATGGAGCCCGGCTTGGCCAGAACCTGGCCACGCTCGACACCTTCACGGTCAACACCGCGAAGCAAGACGCCGACATTGTCGCCAGCCTGGCCCTGATCGAGCAGCTTGCGGAACATCTCGACGCCGGTGCAGGTCGTCTTCGAGGTGTCACGGACACCGACGATTTCGATCTCTTCGCCAACCTTGACGACACCGCGCTCGATACGGCCGGTCACAACCGTGCCGCGGCCCGAGATCGAGAACACGTCCTCGATCGGCATCAGGAAAGGCTGGTCAACCGGACGCTCAGGCGTCGGGATGTATTCATCCACTGCCGCCATCAGCTCAAGGATCTTGTCCTTGCCGATATTGTCGTCACGGCCTTCAACAGCCGCCAGCGCCGAACCCGCAACGATCGGCAGATCGTCGCCCGGGAACTCGTAGGAGGACAGAAGTTCGCGAACTTCCATCTCGACCAGCTCGAGCAGCTCTTCATCGTCAACCTGGTCAACCTTGTTGAGGAAGACGACCAGCGCCGGAACGCCAACCTGGCGCGCCAGAAGAATGTGCTCACGCGTCTGCGGCATCGGGCCGTCAGCGGCGTTCACAACCAGGATCGCGCCGTCCATCTGCGCCGCACCCGTGATCATGTTCTTCACATAGTCAGCGTGGCCCGGGCAATCAACGTGGGCATAGTGACGGTTCGCCGTCTCGTACTCAACGTGGGCCGTCGAGATGGTGATGCCGCGCGCCTTCTCTTCAGGCGCCGAGTCAATCTCGTCATAACCCTTCGCGGTACCACCAGACGCTTCCGCCAGTACCATCGTGATCGCAGCCGTCAGCGTCGTCTTGCCGTGGTCAACGTGACCAATCGTGCCGATGTTCGCATGCGGCTTGGTGCGCTCAAACTTTTCCTTCGCCATGATCTCGCTCCGAAATCCGTGTGTTCGTTGTTATACTGTGACCAGAGGTCCGCTTAGGCGGACTTGGCGATGACTTCTTGTTCGACGGCCTTGGGCACCGCCTCGTAGTGGTCGAAAAGCATGGTGAACTGTGCCCGGCCCTGGGTCGCAGACCGCAGGTTGTTCACGTAACCGAACATGTTCGCCAGCGGCACCATCGCATTCACGACGGTTGCGTTGCCGCGCATTTCCTGACCGGCAATCTGACCCCGACGGGAGTTCAAATCACCAATGACACCACCGGTATACTCGTCCGGCGTCACGACTTCGACCTTCATGATCGGCTCCAGAAGCTTCGGCGCGCAATGCGACTTGGCTTCGCGGAATGCGGCGCGAGCCGCGATCTCGAAAGCGAGAACGCTGGAGTCAACGTCGTGGTAGGCGCCGTCAACCAGGAGGGCGTGCACGTCGATCACCGGGAAGCCGGCAATCAGCCCGCCATCCATGACCGATTTGAGGCCCTTCTCGACGCCCGGAATGTATTCCTTCGGCACATTACCGCCGACAATCTTCGACTCGAAGACGAAGCCCGAACCCGGCTCGCCAGGACCAAATTCGATCTTGACGCGAGCGAACTGGCCCGAACCGCCGGACTGCTTCTTGTGCGTGTAGTCGACGAGACCCTTCTGGCTCAGCGATTCACGGTAGGCCACCTGCGGCGCACCGACATTCGCTTCGACCTTGAACTCGCGCTTCATACGATCGACCAGAATGTCGAGGTGAAGCTCGCCCATGCCGGCAATGATGGTCTGGCCGGATTCTTCGTCAGTCTTCATGCGGAAGGACGGATCCTCGGCAGCCAGGCGCTGCAGGGCAACGCCGAGCTTCTCCTGGTCGGCCTTCGACTTCGGCTCGATGGCCAGCTCGATGACCGGATCCGGGAATTCCATGCGCTCGAGGATGACCGGCTTCATCGGGTCACACAGCGTGTCGCCCGTGGTCGTGTCCTTGAGGCCCGCAATGGCAACAATGTCGCCAGCAAAGCATTCCTTGATGTCTTCACGCGAGTTGGAGTGCATCAGCAGCATACGGCCGATACGCTCTTTCTTGTCCTTCACCGTGTTGAGCAGGGAAATACCCGTCTCGAGGTGACCGGAATACATGCGCGCGAAGGTGAGCGAACCGACGAACGGGTCGTTCATGATCTTGAAGGCGAGCAAGGAGGTCGGCTCGTCATCGCTGGCGCGGCGAACCACTTCTTCCTCGGTCTTGAAGTCGATACCCTTGATCGCCGGAACCTCGGTCGGGTTCGGCAGGAAGTCGACAACAGCGTCGAGCAGAGGCTGGACACCCTTGTTCTTGAACGCGGTGCCACACAGGATCGGGTTGAAGGCAAGAGAGATACAGCCCTTGCGGATCAGCGACTTGAGAAGCTCCTCGGAAGGCTCTTCGCCCTCGAGATAAGCTTCCATCGCGGCCTCGTCCTGCTCGACAGCAGTTTCGACCAGCGCTTCGCGATACTCGGCAGCCTTGTCGGCGAGATCGGCGCGAATGTCGCGCACTTCCCACTCGGCACCGAGACCCTCACCCTTCCAGACGAGCTCCTTCATGATGACCAGGTCGATCACGCCTTCGAACTCGGTTTCCGAGCCGATCGGCAGCTGAACGCAGAGCGGCGTAGCGCCGAGGCGGTCCTTGATCATCTGGACACAGTTGAAGAAGTCGGCGCCCAGCTTGTCCATCTTGTTGATGAATACCATGCGCGGAACCTTGTAGCGGTCAGCCTGACGCCAGACCGTTTCGGTCTGCGGCTCGACACCGGCATTGGCGTCCAGGCAGCACACGGCACCATCGAGAACCCGCAGCGAACGCTCGACTTCAATGGTGAAGTCGACGTGGCCGGGGGTGTCGATGATGTTCAGGCGCTTGCCGTTCCAGAAACAGGTCGTCGCAGCGGACGTGATCGTGATGCCACGCTCCTGCTCCTGCTCCATCCAGTCCATGGTGGCGGCACCATCGTGCACTTCACCAATCTTGTGGGACTTGCCGGTGTAATAGAGGATCCGCTCGGTCGTCGTCGTCTTGCCAGCATCGATGTGAGCCATGATGCCGAAGTTGCGGTAGTCCTCGATTTTGTAGTCGCGGGCCATTTGTCTGGGTCCTTGGTACGGGTCAGTGCCTGTAAGGCGTTACCAGCGGTAGTGCGAGAATGCGCGGTTGGCTTCCGCCATCCGGTGCGTGTCTTCGCGCTTCTTGACGGCGGTCCCGCGATTGGCGGAGGCATCCATCATTTCAGCAGCGAGACGCTCGCGCATGGTGTTTTCGTTGCGGCCGCGAGCAGCACCTGTGAGCCAGCGAATGGCCAGGGCCTTCTTGCGCTCGGCGCGCACTTCAACCGGCACCTGATAGGTCGCACCACCAACACGGCGGGAGCGGACCTCGACCTCAGGGGCCACATTGTCCAGGGCATCATGGAAGACACGGATCGGCTCGCGCTTCAGCTTCTCTTCGACAATTTCGAGAGCGCCATAGACAATGCGCTCGGCGACGGATTTTTTGCCGTCGAGCATGATGTAATTCATGAACTTGGTGAGATCGCGATCTCCGAACTTGGGGTCCGGAAAGATCTCGCGTTTCTCTGCGCGGTGACGACGCGACATGGACGTCTCCCTTACTTAGGACGCTTGGCGCCGTACTTGGAACGGCGTTGCTTACGGTCCTTGACGCCCTGGGTATCCAGAACGCCGCGAAGAATGTGATAGCGGACACCCGGAAGGTCCTTCACGCGGCCACCGCGGATAAGGACAACTGAGTGCTCCTGCAGATTGTGACCCTCACCCGGAATGTAGCTCACAACCTCATGCCCGTTGGTCAGACGCACTTTGGCGACTTTCCGCAAGGCCGAGTTCGGCTTTTTCGGGGTCGTGGTATAGACGCGCGTGCAAACGCCACGGCGCTGCGGGCAAGCCTGCAGGGCCGGCACCTTGTTGCGCTTCGGCTTGTCTTTTCGCGGCTTGCGAATGAGCTGGTTGATTGTTGGCATCCCGCTCTAATCCGTTCCTAATCTCAACAACCACGCCCCCCAGCACGATGAAATGCTGATGGACGCAAAGAAAGATCCCGACGCTCGAGCCTGAGGCCCGCACGGCGGCATCTGGGGTTTTTCCGTTACCGTGGACGACGTCTAACCGCGTGGGTTACGGCCCGTCCTTCAAACGAGCGCGGAAACTACGCACGCGACTCGCATTCGTCAAGCGCTTGTTCAGAGGTTTTCTGACACGCCCCGGCCCGGTAACAGCCGATACAAAAAGGCCGCCGGTTACCCGACGGCCTTTTCTCAGTCATTACAGGGATATCGACCCCGAAATTGGCTAGCTTGTGCCCTCTTCAGCGGCCATTTCCTCTGCAGCTGCCTCGGCAATCTCGGTCGGAAGACCCTCGGCCTCAACGGCGGCTTCGCGTTCGGCGAGCATGTCCGCATCCAGATCATCGGCGATCACCTGGTACTGGCGCATGATGGCGCCCGTGCCGGCGGGAATCAGTCGACCCACGATGACGTTTTCCTTCAGGCCCTCGAGCGTGTCTTCCTTGCCCTGAACTGCCGCCTCGGTGAGGACGCGGGTGGTCTCCTGGAAGGAGGCTGCCGAGATGAAGGAGCGCGTCTGCAGCGACGCCTTGGTGATGCCCAGCAGGACCGGGTCGCCGGTTGCCATGCGCTTGCCTTCGGCCTCGAGCCGCTCATTGGTCTCGATGAACTCGATCTTGTCGACCTGTTCGGCGGCCAGATACGTGCTCTCGCCCGGATCCTTGACCTCGATCTTCTGCAGCATCTGGCGAACGATCGTTTCGATGTGCTTGTCGTTGATCGGCACACCCTGCAGTCGATAGACCTCCTGGATCTCGTCGATCAGGTAGTTGGCCAGGGCCGGGACACCGAGGATCGCCAGGATGTCGTGCGGCGCCGGGTGACCGTCGAGCAGGTATTCGCCCTTCTGGATCACATCGCCTTCCTGACAGGTCAGGTGTTTGCCCTTTGGCACCAGGTATTCGACCTTCTCGGCCTCGTCACCTTCCGGAACAATCGCGATACGGCGCTTGTTCTTGTAGTCGCGACCGAACTCGACGCGACCGGTGATCTCGGCGATGACCGCGTGGTCCTTGGGACGGCGGGCTTCGAACAGCTCGGCAACACGCGGCAGACCACCGGTGATGTCGCGCGTCTTGGCACCTTCGGTCGGGATACGGGCGACAATGTCACCCGGGCGGACCGTATCGCCATCAGCGACCGAGAGAATGGCGCCAACGGCCAGCATGTAGCTGGCGGTGGAGCCGGAGGAGAGCTTGATCGGCTCACCATTCTCGTCCTGCACGACGATCGTCGGCTGCAGCGCATTGGCCTTGGCCGAGCCGCGCCAGTCGATGACCACCTTCGATGCGATACCGGTGGCTTCGTCGGTCTCTTCCTTCACCGACACGCCTTCGGCGATGTCGACGAATTTCACCTTGCCGCCAACCTCGGACACGACCGGAGCCGTATACGGGTCCCACTCGCCGAGGCGCTGGCCGCGGGTGGTCTTGTCGCCTTCCTTGACCTTCAGCTTGGTACCGTAGCCCAGCTTGTAGCTCTCGCGTTCCTTGCCCTCGGTATCGACGATAACGAGCTGCATATTGCGCGACAGGGCGATCAGATCGCCGTCGGAATTGGTCACGGTTGACGGGTTCTTGAAGGTTACCTTGCCTTCCGACCCGGCCTCGATGAAGGACTGCTCGGAGACCTGGGCGGTACCACCAATGTGGAAGGTCCGCATGGTCAGCTGGGTCCCCGGCTCACCGATCGACTGTGCCGCGATGACGCCGACAGCCTCACCGATATTGACGCGCGTACCGCGGGCCAGGTCACGGCCATAACAGGTCGCACAGACACCGACACGGGTCTCACAGGTCAGCGGCGAGCGTGCGATGACGCTCTGGACGCCGGCCATTTCGATCGCCATGGCGAGGTCTTCGTCGACATAGGTGTCGGCCGGGCAGATCACTTCGCCGGACGCCGGATCCTTCACTTCCGCGGCCAGGGTGCGGCCGAGGATGCGCTGTTCCAGCGAGACGACAACGTCACCGCCATCGACAACCGCCTGGATCTCGAAGCCTTCGGACGTGCCGCAGTCTTCTTCGGTGATGATGCAATCCTGGGCAACATCGACGAGACGACGGGTCAGGTAACCCGAGTTGGCCGTCTTCAGGGCGGTGTCGGCCAGTCCCTTACGGGCACCGTGGGTCGAGTTGAAGTATTCAAGGACGGTCAGGCCTTCCTTGAAGTTCGAGATAATCGGCGTCTCGATGATCTCGCCCGACGGCTTGGCCATCAGGCCGCGCATGCCGGCCAGCTGCTTCATCTGGTTCTTCGAACCACGAGCACCGGAGTGGGCCATCATGTAGACCGAGTTCACTTCCGACGTCCGGCCATCTTCGCCGACCGAGGTCTTGGAGATCTCGTCCATCATCGCGTCAGCGACGTTGTCGGTACACTTGGCCCAGGCATCAACGACCTTGTTGTACTTCTCACCCTTGGTGATCAGGCCGTCGACATATTGCTGCTCATAGTCCGACACCATGTCGCGGGTCGCACCGACCAGATCGGCCTTGGCGTCCGGGATCAGCATGTCGTCCTTGCCGAAGGAAATGCCGGCCTTGGCCGCTTCCTTGAAGCCGAGCCCCATGATCTGGTCACAGAAGATGACCGTCGCCTTCTGGCCACAGTGGCGATAGACCTGATCGATCAGGGCACCGATGGCCTTCTTGGTCAGCAGCTCGCCGATCAGCTCAGGTTGCATCTTGGGATGCTTGGGCAGGAGATCGACCAGCATTTTGCGGCCCGGCGTCGTCTCGATCACCTTGGTGATCTTGTTGCCGTCGACATCGATACCTTCCCAGCGCGCCTTGATCTTGGTGTGCAAGGTGATGACATCGGACTCGAGCGCCGCTTCCAGCTCGGCACGGCTGCCGAAGGCCATGCCCTCGCCCGGCTCGTTGTCCTTCTCGATCGACAGGTAGTACAGGCCCAGCACGATATCCTGCGACGGCACGATGATCGGCTTGCCATTGGCCGGCGAGAGGATGTTGTTGGTCGACATCATCAGCGTCCGCGCTTCCAGCTGGGCTTCCAGCGAGAGCGGGACGTGGACAGCCATCTGGTCTCCGTCAAAGTCGGCGTTGAAGGCGGCACAGACCAGCGGATGCAGCTGGATGGCCTTTCCCTCGATCAGCTTCGGCTCGAACGCCTGGATACCCAGTCGGTGCAGGGTCGGCGCCCGGTTCAGCATGACCGGATGTTCGCGGATGACCTCGTCAAGCACATCCCAGACTTCCGGACGCTCTTTCTCAACCAGCTTCTTGGATTGCTTGACCGTTCCGGACAGGCCCTTGGCGTCGAGACGCGCATAGATGAAGGGCTTGAACAGCTCGAGCGCCATCTTCTTCGGCAGGCCGCACTCGTGCAGTTTGAGATCCGGGCCGACCACGATGACCGAACGGCCGGAATAGTCGACACGCTTGCCGAGCAGGTTCTGGCGGAACCGGCCCTGCTTGCCCTTGAGCATGTCGGACAGCGACTTCAGCGGGCGCTTGTTGGCACCGGTGATGACGCGGCCGCGACGACCATTGTCGAACAGGGCGTCGACGGATTCCTGCAGCATCCGCTTCTCGTTGCGGATGATGATGTCCGGCGCGCGCAGCTCGATGAGGCGCTTGAGGCGGTTGTTGCGGTTGATGACGCGGCGGTAGAGATCATTGAGATCCGACGTCGCGAAACGGCCACCATCGAGCGGCACGAGCGGACGCAGTTCCGGCGGAATGACCGGAATGACCGTCATGATCATCCACTCCGGGCGGTTGCCCGAGGTGAGGAAGTTTTCCATCAGCTTGAGACGCTTGGCGTACTTCTTCAGCTTCAGCTCGGAACCGGTTTCCTTCATGTCCTCACGGACCTTGGCGCACTCGGCTTCCAGATCCATGTTGATGAGGATTTCGCGGACCGCTTCAGCACCGATGCCGGCTGTGAAGGCGTCTTCGCCGTACTCGTCCTGCGCTTCCATATACTCTTCTTCAGAGAGCAGCTGGAACGGCTGGAGCGGGGTCAGGCCCGGCTCGATAACGACATAGTTCTCGAAGTAGAGGACGCGCTCGACATCCTTCAGCGCCATGTCGAGGATCATGGCGATCCGCGACGGCAGCGACTTCAGGAACCAGATGTGGGCGACCGGAGCAGCCAGCTCGATGTGACCCATGCGCTCGCGACGGACGCGGGCCAGGGTCACTTCAACGCCGCACTTCTCGCAGACGATGCCCTTGTACTTGATGCGCTTGTACTTGCCGCACAGGCACTCGTAATCCTTTACCGGTCCGAAGATGCGGGCGCAGAAAAGGCCGTCGCGCTCGGGCTTGAAGGTCCGGTAGTTGATCGTCTCGGGCTTTTTCACTTCGCCGAAGGACCAGGAGTGGATTTTCTCCGGGCTGGCCAGGGCAATGCGGATCCGGTCGAAGGACGGGCCTTCGGCAGCCGGATTGAAGATGTTCATGACGTCGTGATTCATGTCGCCGTCTCCCAAAAGGGGCAAGCGGGACAGGGTTCGCCCTGCCCCGCAAAATATGGTTCAGCCTTAGCCGTTCTTCAGTTCGACGTTGAGGCCGAGAGAACGCATTTCCTTGACCAGCACGTTGAAGCTTTCCGGAACGCCGGCTTCGAAGGTGTCGTCTCCGCGGACAATGGCCTCATAGACCTTGGTCCGACCAGCCACGTCATCCGACTTCACCGTCAGCATTTCCTGCAGCGTGTACGCCGCGCCGTAAGCTTCAAGCGCCCACACTTCCATCTCACCGAAGCGCTGACCACCGAACTGGGCCTTACCACCCAGTGGCTGCTGGGTCACAAGGCTGTACGGCCCGATCGAACGGGCGTGGATCTTGTCGTCCACCAGGTGGTGCAGCTTCAGCAGGTGCTTCACACCGACCGTCACCTTGCGGCGGAAAGGCTCACCGGTCTGACCGTCATAGAGCGTCGACTGGCCGGACGGGTCGAAGCCCGCCTTGGTCAGCCAATGCGCCACATCGGGCTCACGGGCACCGTCGAAGACCGGGGTCGCGATCGGTACGCCGTTGGACAGGTTCAGGCCCAGTTCGGCGATATCGCCGTCCGTTTCCGGAAGCTCGTCACCTTCATAGACCCGGTCCAGCTCGGACCGCAGCATCGCAGTGCTGCCATCACGCTTGTAGGCGTCATAGGCTTCACCGAGCTGCTTGCCGAGTCCGCGGCAGGCCCAACCCAGATGGGTTTCCAGGATCTGACCGACATTCATTCGCGACGGCACGCCGAGCGGGTTGAGGACGATGTCCACCGCTTCGCCATTGGCCAGGAAGGGCATGTCCTCGATCGGGTTGATCTTGGAGATGACACCCTTGTTGCCGTGACGGCCGGCCATCTTGTCACCCGGCTGAAGCTTGCGCTTCACGGCGACGAAGACCTTGACCATCTTCATCACGCCCGGCGGCATTTCATCGCCACGCTGGAGCTTGTCGACCTTGTCTTCGAAGCGACGGTCGAGGCGGGCTTTCGAGTCGTCATACTGCTTTTGCAGGGCTTCGACCTCAGCCATGGCCTTTTCGTCGTCGAGCCCGATACGCCACCAGCCACTGTGCGGTGTGTCATCGAGAGCGGCTTGCGTCACTTCACCCTTGGCGAAGCCACGCGGGCCGGAGACCGCCGTCTTGCCCAGCAGAAGATCGCCGAGGCGCTGGTAGATGTTGCGCTCGAGAATGGCGAGCTCGTCATCGCGGTCCTTGCCGAGACGCTCGATCTCTTCACGCTCGATCGAGATCGCGCGCTCATCCTTGTCGACGCCATGACGGTTGAAGACGCGGACTTCGACCACCGTACCGGTGGCACCGGACGGCATGCGAAGCGAGGTGTCACGGACGTCAGAGGCCTTCTCACCGAAGATGGCGCGCAGAAGCTTTTCTTCCGGCGTCATCGGGCTTTCGCCCTTCGGCGTGACCTTGCCAACGAGGATGTCGCCGGCAGCGACTTCGGCACCGACCGCGACAATACCGGCTTCGTCGAGATTGCGCAGGGCCTCCTCGCCGACATTCGGGATGTCACGGGTGATCTCTTCCGGTCCCAGCTTGGTATCGCGGGCTGCAATCTCGAACTCTTCGAGGTGGATCGAGGTGAAGACATCGTCGCGCACGATACGCTCGGAGATCAGGATCGAGTCCTCGAAGTTGTAGCCATTCCACGGCATGAAGGCGACGACCACGTTGCGGCCGAGCGCAAGCTCGCCGAGATCGGTGGACGGGCCGTCAGCGATGATGTCACCGGAGCGGACCTGGTCACCCACGCGCACGATCGGGCGCTGGTTGATACAGGTCGACTGGTTCGACCGCTGGAACTTGGACAGGCGGTAGATGTCGACGCCTGACTTGGCGGCATCGAGATCTTCCGTTGCGCGGATAACGATACGGGTCGCATCGACCTGCTCGATCACGCCGGTCCGGCGGGCAGCAATCGCCGCACCGGAATCGCGGGCCACAATGCTTTCCATGCCGGTGCCGACGAGCGGCGCTTCCGCCTTCACCAGCGGCACGGCCTGACGTTGCATGTTCGAGCCCATCAGGGCGCGGTTGGCGTCATCGTTTTCGAGGAAGGGAATGAGCGCCGCAGCGACCGAAACAACCTGTTTCGGCGACACGTCGATATATTCCACGTCTTCGCGCGGCACGAGCGTCACATCACCGGCAACCCGGCAGTTGACGAACTCATTGTCCAGCTCACCGCTTTCGGTGACATGGGCGTTCGCCTGGGCGATCGAGTAGCGCGATTCCTGCATGGCAGAGAGGTAGTCGACCTGGTCGGTCAGCTTGCCATTCTCGACCTTGCGGTAGGGGCTTTCGATGAAGCCGTACTTGTTGACGCGGGCGAAAGTCGACAACGAGTTGATCAGGCCGATATTCGGGCCTTCCGGTGTCTCAATCGGGCAGATCCGGCCGTAATGGGTCGGGTGCACGTCGCGGACTTCAAAGCCGGCACGCTCGCGGGTCAGACCACCCGGGCCAAGCGCCGAGAGACGACGCTTGTGGGTGACTTCCGACAGCGGGTTGGTCTGGTCCATGAACTGCGACAGCTGCGAGGAGCCGAAGAATTCGCGCACGGCGGCAGCCGCCGGCTTGGCGTTGACTAGGTCGTGCGGCATCACGGTCTCGATATCGACCGAAGACATCCGCTCCTTGATCGCACGTTCCATGCGCAGCAGACCGATGCGGTACTGATTTTCCATCAGCTCGCCGACCGAACGGACCCGGCGGTTGCCGAGATTGTCGATGTCGTCGATTTCGCCGCGGCCATCACGCAGGCCGACCAGCGTCTTGAGGACTGCCAGGATGTCTTCCTTGCGCAGGGTGCGCATGTCGTCCGGAGCATCGAGGTCCAGGCGCATGTTCATTTTCACCCGGCCAACAGCCGAGAGATCATAGCGCTCTGAATCGAAGAACAGGCCCTGGAACATCGCTTCGGCGGTTTCCGGGGTCGGCGGTTCACCGGGACGCATGACGCGGTAGATGTCCACCAGCGCCTGTTCACGGCTGTCATTCTTGTCGGCAGCGAGGGTCGCACGAATGTACGGACCAACACCGGTCGCCGGATCGATGTCGAGCAGGTTGAGTTCCTTGACGCCGGTATCCTTCAGCGTCTCGAGGATCTCTTCGCTCATCTCGTCGCCGGCTTCGGCAAAGATCTCACCGGTTTCCAGATTGACCATGTCGTCAGCCAGGTAACCGCCGAGCAGGTGCTCGTCAGAAACCAGCAGCGCGGCCAGGCCGTCATCGGCAAACTTGTTGGCAGCGCGGGCGGAGATCTTCTTGCCGGCCGGGGCGATGATGTCGCCGGTCTTGGCATCGACGAGATCACGCGCCGGCTTCACGCCACGCCAGCGCTCCTTCACGTAAGGAACGGTCCAGCCCTTCTTGGACGCCTTGTAGGTGACCGTGTCGTAGAAGGTCGAAAGGATCTCTTCCTTGTCCAGGCCCAGCGCATAGAGCAGCGTCGTCGCCGGCAGTTTGCGGCGACGGTCAAGGCGCATGTGGACCACGTCCTTGGCATCAAACTCGAAATCGAGCCAGGAGCCGCGGTAGGGAATGATGCGGGCGGCGAACAGATACTTGCCCGAGGCATGGGTCTTGCCGCGGTCATGATCGAAGAAGACGCCCGGCGAGCGGTGCATCTGGGAGACAATCACGCGCTCGGTACCGTTGACGACAAAGGTGCCCTTGTCCGTCATGAGCGGGATATCGCCCATGTAGACGTCCTGCTCCTTGATGTCCTTGACCGAGCGGGCGCCGGTTTCCTCGTCCACATCGAACACGATGAGACGCATTTTGACCTTGAGTGGCGCGGCGAACGTCATGTCGCGCTGCTGGCACTCTTCAACGTCGAACTTGGGCGGCTCGAATTCGTAGGACACGAAGTCGAGGACAGCCCGTTCGGCGAAATCCTTGACCGGGAAGACGGACTTGAAGACCGCCTGCATGCCGGTGTCGTCGCGCTCGGCGGCAGGCACCTCTTTCATCAGGAAGTGCTCGTATGAGCTCTTCTGGACTTCGATGAGATTCGGCATCGCAACGGTTTCCGGAATACGTCCGAAAGATTTGCGAATCCGCTTTTTGCCGGTGAACGACAGACCCATGTCGGCTCCCTTCGCAGACAGCACTGCGCAATTATATGCGGGGATCGCCCCCGCGGCGCCGCTCCGGTTGGTCCTGGCCACAAGGCCCGGACCGTTCGACAATCCCGCCTGGAACGACAGCGGCGGGATCGGGTATTCCAAAGACGGGCTAACGGACGCGCAGGATCACCCCGCGCGCCCGTAGCACCGTGTCAGTCGCGCCGAAGCGAGACTATTTCAGCTCAACGCTGGCGCCTGCGGCTTCCAGCTTGGCTTTGATTTCTTCTGCTTCAGACTTCGAAGCAGCTTCCTTGACGGCCTTCGGCGCGCCTTCGACCAGGTCCTTGGCTTCTTTCAGGCCAAGACCGGTGATGGCACGGACTTCCTTGATGACGTTGATCTTCTTGTCACCAGCGCCGGTGAGAACGACGTCAAACTCGTCTTTCTCTTCAGCAGCCGGAGCATCGCCACCGCCGGCCGGGCCAGCAACGGCAACGGCTGCAGCAGCCTTGATGCCTTTTTCTTCCAGAAGATCGTTCAGTTCCTTGGCTTCAAGGATGGTGAGGGCGAGAAGTTCGTCGCAGAGTTTAGCTACATCAGCCATTTGTTCAATTCCTTGTCGGTGTTCAATGTGTCAGTTCGAAAGCGGAGAATGACGGGATCAGGCGTCGGCCTTCTCGCGGATGACGTCGATCGCCCCCGCAAGACCTTGAGCCGGAGCCATGAGGCGCTGGGCCACCTGCGAAGCCTGCCCCATGAGGCGGGCAGAGATGGTGGCAATAAGCTCTTCGCGGGACGGCATCTTGGAGAGGGCGTCGATGCCGGCGGCGTCGAACACGTCTTCTTCCATGAAGCCACCGAGAATGGCGAGCTTGCTGTTTTCCTTGGCGTACTCGACCATCACCTTGGGCGCGGCCACAAAGTCTTCCGAGTAAGCGATTGCGACCGGACCTGTGAACAGGTCGGCAGCGCCCTCACCCGGCTTGCCTTGCAGTGCGATTTTGGCGAGGCGGTTACGCACCACCTTGAACGTGCCACCCAGCTCGCGGAGCTTGGCGCGCAGTTCCGTCATTTCCGCAACAGTCATGCCATTGTAGTGGGCCATGACCACGGATCCAGCTTCCGAGAAGATGCCATTCAGCTCTTCAACGGACGCTTCTTTTTGAATGCGATCCATTTTGCGGACTCCCTGTTTGAGCCGTCCACCGTGGACGGCTCGGTGAAAACGCCATCACGGCACCTTCCCCTTGCGGGTCGGACGCCATCATGACGCGTCCTGTCCCAGGGCTCGAACCGACAGACCTCTAACAAGGCCGGGTCGATCTCGCTCTGTCTCACGCAGGGCCCAGATTGGATTAAGGTGACACCTTGCGGGCCACCCCCTGTGATCTCGGACAGGTCGGCCGGATCCACAAAACGCGTGAATCAGACCGGATCAGCCCGGCCGGATAATCCGGTCCGGGCTGAAACTCAAGTCTTTTACGCCGAAACGGCGGCAGACGTATCGATTTTGACGCCCGGGCCCATCGTCGAAGACAGGGCAATCCGGCGTACATACAGACCCTTGGCGCCTGACGGCTTGGCCTTGACGATCGCATCAACAAGCGCGCGAACGTTTTCAGCCAGGGCCTTCTCGGTGAAGCTGGCCTTGCCGACACCGGCGTGGATGATGCCGGCTTTCTCGACACGGAACTCGACAGCACCGCCCTTGGAATCATTCACCGCCTTGGTGACATCCATGGTGACCGTGCCGACCTTCGGGTTCGGCATCATGCCGCGCGGGCCGAGAACCTTACCGAGACGACCGACGAGCGGCATCATGTCCGGGGTCGCGATGACCTTGTCGAAATTGATGTTGCCGCCCTGGATCTGCTCCATCAGGTCTTCCGCACCGACGACGTCAGCGCCGGCCTTGGTGGCCTCTTCGGCCTTCGGGCCCTTGGCGAAGACAGCAACACGGACCGAGCGGCCGGTGCCGTTCGGGAGGTTGCAGACACCACGGACCATCTGGTCGGCATGACGCGGGTCGACACCCAGATTGATGGCAAGCTCGATGGTTTCATCAAACTTGGCCTTGGCATTGGTCTTCACATGAGCGACGGCATCGTCGATCGAGTACAGCGTGTCGCGATCAAAGGTCTCGCGTGCCGCCGAGAGGCGTTTTCCGATATTCGCCATGATCTTACTCCGTCACCTGCAGGCCCATGGAACGCGCGGAACCGGCGATGATCTTGGTCGCCTGGTCGAGGTCGTTCGCATTGAGGTCGTTGAACTTCGCTTCAGCAATCTCGCGGCACTGGGCCATCGAGACTGTGCCGGCCGTCGACTGGCTCGGCGTGCTGGAGCCCTTCGCGATCTTCGCAGCCTTCTTCAGGAAGAAGCTGGCCGGCGGAGTCGCGATGGCAAAGGTGAAGGATTTGTCCGAGAAGACGGTGATGGTCGTCGGGATCGGCATCCCTTTTTCCATCTCCTGGGTCTTCGCGTTGAAGGCCTTGCAGAATTCCATGATGTTCACGCCGCGCTGACCCAGGGCCGGGCCGATCGGCGGGGACGGGTTAGCTGCGCCCGCAGGCACTTGCAGCTTGATATAGCCGGCAATTTTCTTCGCCATGTTCCCACTCCATTATAAAGGCGCGCCAATCGCACCTTCGGGGGTTTGCGGTACGGCCCGGCATGGACTTGGCGCCGGCACCTCCCGCAATCAAAACGCTAGGCGATCTTCTCGACCTGAGCGTATTCGAGCTCGACCGGGGTCGCCCGGCCGAAAATGTTGATGGCGACCTTCAGGCGGCCATTCTCGTCGTCCACTTCCTCGACAACACCGTTGAAGCTCTGGAAGTGACCATCGATGACGTTGACGGTCTCGCCGATCTCGTAGCTGACGGTCGGGCGCGGACGCTCCGCGTCCTCTTCCATCTGGCCGAGGATCCGCTTGACCTCATTCTCGGAAACCGGAATCGGCTTCTTGCCCGAGCCCAGAAAGCCGGTGACTTTCGGCGTCGAGGTGACGAGGTGATAGGCTTGGTCCGTCATGTCCATCTTCACCAGGACATAGCCCGGGAAATACTTGCGCTCGGCATTGATCTTGCGACCCTTGCGA
This sequence comes from Maricaulis sp., assembly GCF_048268525.1. Lineage (GTDB taxonomy): Bacteria > Pseudomonadota > Alphaproteobacteria > Caulobacterales > Maricaulaceae > Maricaulis. The sequence continues at coordinate 136,498 of NZ_JBLWVH010000005.1, forward strand.
ACTTCCACAACGTCTTCGGTCGGAACGAGGATTTCCTCGAACTTGTCCTCAAGGCCCTTGATCGAGGCTTCGATACGGATCGCGTCAGCGACCTTCTTCTCGAAGTTCGAATAGGCATGCACGATATACCACTTGGCAGACATACAGCCGCTCCTCAGCCTTGGGACAGAATGAATTGGATGGTCGTGCTGATGAGGGTATCGACCCCCCAAAAGAAGAACATCGCGATCAGGGTCAGGATCAGCACGAGAACGGTCGACACCAGGGTCTCCTGGCGCGTCGTCCATGTCACCTTGCGCGCTTCCTGGCGCACCTGTGACAGATACTTGAATGGGCCCACACCCTTCTTCTTGGGTGCGGCCGTATCAGCCTTGGCTGTCGCTGGCGTCGTATTCTTCGCGTTACGCGTCATTCAAGTCCATCTGGCCCGCAAGGGCCCTCTATTCAAGAGGCGGCTGGCATGATGCACATCCACCTGAAATCCATTATGGCCTGGCAGGGGCGGAGGGACTCGAACCCACGACCCTCGGTTTTGGAGACCGATGCTCTACCAACTGAGCTACACCCCTAGGACCACGCGCGGGATATCACGGTGACCCAGCCACCGCCATATCCGAAGCGCAGGTGTCTACAATGCGACGCCGCATAAGAAAACAGCTAAAACGCACATTTGACCGTCATGGGCGTCAACGACCGTTCGCCGAAGCCGCGACAGACCAGGCCAGCGCCTGCCCGCCAGCCGGGGTCGACAGCTCCCCGACATCAACACATGCGAGCCCCCCCGCCTCCAGGGCACGGCAGATATCGGCAAGCCCGGCATCATCACAGGCCGCATCGACCATCGACTGCATCCGGTTCGCGTATGATTCCAGGTCGGCCGCATGAGACGCCACCCAGGCGGACAACTGGTCAGGCGAATACTGTTCCGCCGACACCGCTACCTTTGAGCAATCCTGCCAGAGCTGCTGCAGCAAGGCCCTGGCAGCGCCGGGAGGCGCATCGCGCAGCGCAGCCCCGACACCGTCCAGCACAGCGCCGTAGCTCGCTCGCGCCCGGCTCAGGGCGGCGGGCGCCCCCTTCCCGGCGGCGACACGCGCCGCCAGATCGATCAAACGCTCCAACCGACGAAGCAGGCCCCGCTCCAGAGCCAGGTCAAGCAGCGCCAGATTGGCCCGGCATTCGAGCTCCACAGCGCCGCCCTGCCGATGAACCAGAGCGTTCAGGGAGCCCTCGCCGGACGTCACACGAGCCGCATCCCGAAACGCTGATGCCCCCGCATATTCCAAGCCGAACTGACTGACGACAACAGCGAAGCTGGCGGTCTGGAATGGCAGGGACGCCGCATCGGCGACGACAGGTCTGGGCGGCTCGGCCGACACGACGGATCGAGCAGCCGCGTCCACCGCGGCTGGTGAAATGTCAGCACAATGCAGGGACAGGTCCAGACCGTCGACCGGCTCCGCGCAACGTTGAGCAAGGCGCAGCAATTCACCGTCACCGCAGGCGGCATCAAGCAACGTCACGCTCGAACCGGCCTCGAACTGCCGGTCAAAGACATAGGTCCAGTGCTGGCGCAAGACCTGCGAGGTCCCGGCATCGCGCACGCTATGGTCGGCCCGACTTCCCGGGTCCGCCCAGAAATCGGTCCAGGCGTGCTGCGCGCGCTTGCTGTTGGGAGATGTAGCCATTGTTGAAACCTGACGGCTGCGACGTGCCAAGGCAATCTCAGGTGACAGCCCAGCCAGTCGACTGCCACTACCGTCACACACAATAAAAAGGGCGGGTCCGAGGACCCGCCCTTCTCATTTGCGTTCAAGCCAGAGGCTTAGAAGCGCAGGCGGCCACCCACGAAGAGGCGACGGCCAAGCGTTTCGTACGTTGCCGGCCAGGTGTTGGCCTGCTCCGAAGCGGTCGAACCGAGTTCCGGAACGGCCGTGTCGGTGAAGTTGGTCACACCAACGGTCGCCGTGAAGGCTTCGTTCACGTCATAGTTAAACGTGATGTCGAAGTAGTTCTTCGCGGTGATGTCGTCCGACAGGTCGGAGACGGTCGCAGCCGTGGTCGGGTCCGCATCAAGCGCACCAATGTGACGCCAGCGCAGCGAGGTCGTGAACGGCCCCGTGTACCAAGACGTTTGCATGGAGTGCTTGTACTCCGGCGTCGGCTCACCACAGTCCAGACCATAGAGGCCCGCACATTCGATGACCGGCGACGAAGCGGACGTCGTGAAGTCAGCTTCAGAGACGTAGCCACCGTAGTAGGTGATGGCCATGTCGCCCGGCAGACCGATGACGTCAGCGGAGAAACCGTAATCGACGCGGAGGTCAACACCGACAGCCGTCAGGGTTGCCACGTTGATCGGCGACAGGTTCGGCAGGAAGCCGTTGGCGCCCATTTCACCCGTAGCCGGGTTACGCGACGGGGTTGCCGCGCCAGCCGGATACAGCGTGTCACACGATGCCTGAATGCCGGTCAGGTGACATTCGTTCAGCAGCGTCTGAAGCGGAACCGTGGAAATCGCATCCTGGATCTCGATGTTGTAGTAATCGAGCTGGATGGTCAGACCTTCGATCATCGCCGGCTCGAACACTGCACCGATGGTGTAGGTGTCAGCCGTTTCAGCACCGAGAGCGGTGTTACCACCGAACAGGGCTTCCATCTGGGCGTTGCCCTGGAACGGAGCGCCCAGCTGGCCAGCCGGCACGCCGGCGGCGAGACAGGTGGCATCGATCGTGGCGGCCGAGTAGCTACCATTGGCGCCGCCGGAGCAGGGATCGCCTGCGCCCGGGAAGCCGTTGGTGAACGGAGCAAACAGATCGTTCACGTTCGGAGCCCGGACAGCGCGGTTGAAGTTACCACGCAGACGGATCTGATCGTTGATCTGCCAGCCAAGGCCAACAGCGAAGGTCTCGGTGTTGCCGACCGTGTTGTACTCAGAGGTACGGAAGGCAGCGTTCAGGCTGAGAGACTCAACCATGTCCTTGCCCGTGATCAGCGGCACTTCGGCTTCAGCGAAGAACTCGTAGACGTCAACCACACCCGAAACAGGCAGGGAGGAGTTGAAGCCACGAACGTCCGGGCCAAGCACGGAGTCAGGGATCGATTCAGCAGATGCTTCACGATACTCGACACCCATCACCAGGGCCGGGGCGTATTCAGCCGACGGCAGCTGGAAGGCAGGCAGTTCGCCGCTGACCGTCGCAACCGTCTGGAACATCTCGACATTGTCGATCTGAGCACCGGTACGGGAGATAGAAGCCGCGCCTGCTGCAGAGATCGAACCCGGGCCGTTGAAGATATCAACGTACGGCGCGGAACAACCGCTGGCGATCGCCGTCGGGCCACCGTCACAGAGCACACCGGCCTGCAGGGCGGAAACCGAAAGGTTACCAGACTGGATCTGCGAGATCGACGAACGCGAGTAGTTCGCGAACACGTCATACGACCAGTTTTCGTTGATGTCGCCACGCGCACCGAAGACCAGCTGGAAGGAGCTCGTGTCACGCAGTGAGTTACGCGTGCCAAGCTCTTCGTAACGACGGGAGGTACGGATTGTGGCCGTGCCGTCGCCATTGTTGGTATCCGGATCGTTCACGAACAGGTCAAGCAGGGCAGCCGGGATGGTCGGGTTGTCCAGGTTGACGGTCAGGGTCACACCGGCCGGCGTCGGAGCCAGCTGGGAGTCGACCACGTTGTTCGCATAGATGCCGCGGCCGTACAGCTCGAGGTGCTCGTTGACTTCATACGTGGCGAAAGCCGCGATGTTGTAACGCTCTTGCGGGAGCTGCAGGTAGTTCGACGGCGCGTAGTTATACGTGTCGTTCGGCGAACCAAAGCGCATCGGGTTGATGCTGCTGCCGGTGTTGAAGAAACCGGAGCAGGTGTTGCCCGTACAGCTCGGATCAGCTGCGACCACACCAGCGCCATAGGCACCGAAGTTCGACGTCGTCGCACCGCGGAAGCGGGTGCCCGGGATGTTCGAGGAACCACCAGCGATAAAGCCGTTGGCGGCATTGCCGGGGCCCGGATCCCAGTTGGTCAGGGACGAGAAGCCACGGTCGCCCTGGAAGACGGCCTGACGGTCGGTGTAACCCATCGAGATGACAGCGTTACCGCGACCATCGTCGAAGTTGCCGCCCATGGTGATGGACAGGGTCGTGATTTCGCCGTCGAGGTCACCCAGGGTGGTCTCGTGCGATGCGTTGATCTCGACGCCTTCGAAGTCGTCCTTCATCATGAAGTTGACGACGCCGGCGACAGCGTCCGAGCCGTAAACGGCCGATGCACCACCGGTCACGATGTCGACAGACTCGACAAGCGCGGACGGGATGCTGTTGAGGTCAACGACCTGAGCCGGACCGGAGCCGACGAAGCGCATGCCGTCGACGAGAACGAGCGTACGGGTCGTGCCGAGGCCACGAAGGCTGACAGTTGCCGTACCGTTACCCGGGTTGTTCGAGGTCGAGTCGAACGCCGGAACAACTTGCGGCAGCGTGTTGATGAAGTCTTCGGTGTTGACCGTGTTCACAACCGCGAGCTGCTCAGCAGACACGTTCGTGATCGGGCTTGGCGCCACCGTATCGGTACGCTGGATGCGCGAACCGGTAACGACAACGACGTCTTCGTCTTGCGCCACAGCAGGAGCCGCGAAGGCCATACCGCTGATAAGCGTGCTTGCCATCAGGCAAGTCTTCAAGGACTTGGATCTCACTCTTAATCCCTCCGAGTAAGGTATACGGAACGGAACGGCCCACTCACCTCGATGAGCTGGCGAGCCCCCCCTCAGATCGGATCGCCCGAAAGCTTTCCATATTTGCAAGGTACGTCTGCGATTTCGCACGGGTCAATGACATCTCACCGTCACAAACGGTGTTTGCGATACACTGTTGCAGGTTTGTCGCAGGCGATTGGCGTCACCGAGTTGCAGACCGGCACCAAGCAGCAGGTGGCCACAATGCCGGATCAGGCCGGGAGCAGGTCAAACGGCGCCGTCACCCGCACGTCATCACTCTCGAACGGTTCGACGCCGTGCCACAGGAAAGACGGGAACACGATCGCGAAACCGGGTTCGGGCCGGATATAGCGCTCCGCCGGAATCTCCAGTCCAGGCAGCCCTGGTACGCCCAGCCGTAACCACCCCGCACGCTCGCCGGACATCACTGATTCCGGTACGCTGACGTAATAACTTGCGCTGACCCAGCCCGCTGGATGGACATGATCGACATGACCGCCGCCTGACTTGAGCCGAACCGACCAGGCCCCCGCAAGTCTTGCCCGGCCCGTATTACGGCCGAGAAATGGATGCGTCGGGTCGTCTGGCAACTCGGCCAGGTATCTCGCCGCCAGGCCTTCCAGGGCAGCGGCAAGCGCGCGAATCACCGGATCATCCGAATTCCACAGGCGACCGGCGGATTGCGTCCCGCCGAACAATGTCTGCTCAAGCGGCGCAGCGCCATCGGCGTGAAGACGCTCAATGCTCGCCGCCAGTGCTGCGTTGAAGGAATCCAGCGAATCAAAACCCGGCGGGGTTTCAATCCTCAGCTTGCGGGCGAAACGGTCATAGTCGCACAGGCTCGCATAGCGAGGATCTCCCATCTGGCGCCAGGCAACCGATTTCAGGGCCAGGTGTTTTTGCAGGTGAGCGGCCGGCGCGGTGCACTCGAGCACGTCAGAAGCGCCAGCCCAGTCCTCGTTCACCAGCAAGGCCTCCGCCAGGACGTGCCGGGCGGTCCAGTCCGAACCGTTACAGATCCGGAATGCCAGCCGGGCATCAGCAAGCGCACCGGGAGGGTCTCCCGCCCGAAGGCACAGCTCGCTGCGGACCATCGCCGCCCGCATGGCCCCGGCGTCACGCGCCAGTGCGGCATTTGCCGCTGCTCGAGCCTCGTCCGGACGCCCCGAACGCATCAGCAGACGGGCCAGAACTTCATTGAGCCTCGGTTCATCGTGCGCCGCGATTCTGGCCCTCAAGGTGACGAAGGCTCCGTCCCCCTGCCCGGCCTCTGTCAGAAGCCCCGCGAGGTCAGTGTGGTAGCCTGGATCATCGGGCGCCAGCGCCAACGCCTGCCGATAGGCCCGTTCGGCACCTGTTACATCGAGACAGGTACGCAGGCTGTGCCCCAGCTGGGCATGGGCCTCGGCCAGTTCGGGTGCCAGATCACACGCCTTGCGCAAGTCTGCGCATGAGGCTTCGAGCTCCCCTGCCTCCCGGCGCAAGGCGCCGCGATTGATCAGCGGGAGGACCGCCTGCGGATCGGTGGCAATCGCCGAATCAAAAGCCAGACGGGCAGCGTCGTAATTCCCGGCACGCCGCTCGAGATTGCCCAGAGCGTTGAGCAATGAAACATGGTCGGGAAACTGCGCAAGAATTTCCTCGATTGCGGTCCGCCCGGCCTCGACGTCATCGCCCTGTGAAAGGGTGAGCGCCAGGTTCAGTCTGGCATCGGCAAAACCAGGGGCAATCCGCAATGCTTCGCGGTAGGCCGCGACCGCCGCATCCAGCCGGCCGGCACGCTGATGATGATTGCCAAGATTATTGTGGACCGCCTGCGGCTGTGGGTGACATTGGCCCGCCGCCTCGAAGTCGCTGACAGCACCGCCGTCGTCACCGCTTCGGCTCCGCGCCATAGCCCGAAGCATCAGGGCATCGGGCTGCTCGGGCGCATCGCCCAGTATCCGGTCGAGCATTGCGACCGCTTCGGCGAAGCGCCCTGCCTGCAGCAGGCCCGCGGCGCGCTGCAGCTCGACCATCATGACCCGGCCTTGCCGCCACCGCCGAACAGGCGCCGCCAGAAGCCACCACCGGTGTCGGCCGGGTCCGCGACTTCAGGAGCGACGGTCGTGGTCGCTGCGAGCGTTTCGGGCGCGC
>NZ_JBLWVH010000006.1:0-130416 GCF_048268525.1 Maricaulis sp.
TCCCGTCCGGACCGACCGCGACGTCCTGAATCCCGCCCCGGCGGCCGCAGCCCTGACGCGCGCCCCGGGGGCCGACGCCCCGACGCCCTGACAGGCGTCGCCCTGACGCCCGCGGCCCCGGCGGAAACCGTCCGGATACGCGCCGGCCTGACCGTCGTCGCCCCGACGTCCGTGGACCCGGCTCTCACCGACCTGGCGGCCGGCATGACTGGCGGCAATGGCGTGACCGCGACGATCGTCGCGACCGCCGGCGCTGGGAGCGGGCGCAACGGCGCTACAATTTCTATCGCGACCAACGCCGGCACCAGGCCCAGCGCCGCTGGATCCGCCACATGAACCATGGCTGGTCGAACTCGCGCTATTACGGCAGCTGGGGACCGTCGAGCCGCTGGCGCTACAACACGCGCTATTACGACTATGGCTATTCCAACCGCCAGTTCGCCTATTATGACGGCATCTGCCGCTACAATAACAATGGCGACGGCGCCGTGGTCGGAGCCCTGCTGGGCGCCATCATCGGTGGTGCCGCGGCTGGCGATGACAATGTCGGTGCGGGCATCCTGCTCGGCGCGGGCTTCGGCGCCGCCCTGGGCAGCTCGGTCAGCCGTTTCGATGATTGTGACCGCGCCCAGTATCACTACGCGATGAACTATGCCTTCGAGTACGGCGAGCCCTATTACTGGGGCAATCCCTATTCCGGCGTGCGCGGGGCGATCATCATCCGCGAGACCTATTACAATGCCGGCGTCGAATGTCGCTGGGGTGATGCCGAGATCTACATGCCCGACGGCACCTATAATTACGACCGTGTGCGCATGTGCCGGGACGCCTATGGCGACTGGCAGGTCTCGCAATACCAGTAGGCCACTGGCCGAAAGACCGGTGACCCTGTGTGCGTGGGGTCACAAAGGAGAAAGGCCGATCCAGCCGGGTCGGCCTTTTTCTTGCGTATTGTTCATTGTGCCGTTCATGTGCGGCTCATCGACGGCGCGCTAGACCTTGGATCAACACCGGCGATATCCGTCGGGCAGCCCCAAGTCGGAGGTAGAGATGAAACTGCTGACCCCCACGCTTCTCGCCGCAACGGCACTGAGTGTCGCCCTGCCGTCCATGGCCCAGGCCCAGAGCTATCAGGCCCAGAATTATCAGGACTGCGAGTCCGAACGCCAGGGCCGTCAGGTCGCCGGCGCCATCATCGGTGGCCTGCTCGGCGCCGTGATCGGCAATGAACTCGCCGATGACAGCAATAATAACCGCCACAGCCGCGACAGCCATTTTCGTCGCGGTGGACGCGGTGGACATGGCAGCTGGGGCCGCGGTCGTGGCAATCGCTATCAACACCGTGATCGCGGCAATGCCGAGGAAGTCGGCACCATTGCCGGCGCCGGTGTCGGCGCGGTGATCGGGGCCGGCATCGCCGGTGGCGGCGACTGCAACACAGCGCCGGCCAGCCCGCAAAACCCCTATCCGGGCAAGCCAGGCGGCTATTACGACAACAGCGCCTACAACCAGAATGACGCCTACTATGACGACCAGTATCAGGCCGGCTATGACGACAGCGCCTATTACGACGACAGTTACGGCTCGTCCGGCGAGTTGCTGGGTGGCGCCGAACGCGCTGACCAGGCCCGCACCTACAATGCCTCGGCCTATGACGGCCAGTCGCAGAGCAGCGCCAACTATCAGGTAAACTCGGCCACCGGTGCCTGTCACTGGTCGCAGACCCGCCGCATGGACGCCTACGGCCAGACGGTCACCGACCAGGTCTATATGTGTCAGGGCAGCGACGGCATCTGGCGCCCGGCCGACACCTACGGTCAGTAGGTAGCCGCGCCCCCGACAACACGTCACAGGGGATTCAGGTTTGAAGACAACGGCTGGCGGCGATAAGGTATTCCCTGTTGCCGTCGCCGCCTTCGATCGGACTCTCCATGACCGCGTTTACCGAAAAGCCTTCCAGGCCTTCTAAGCCTGCCCGTACGGCCGCGACCGCGTCATCGCGAGCGTTTTCGCTTTTCACCAGACCGCCCTTGCCGATCAAGGCCTTGCCGACCTCGAACTGGGGTTTGATGAGCGCGATCAAATCGCTCGTCGCGGCACTCAGCGCCAGGGGCCGGGCGATGACCTTGAGCAGCGAGATGAAGCTGGCATCGCAGACCACCAGCGAGGGCGGCTCGGAAAACATCTCCGCCGCCAATGACCTGGCATCGGTCGCCTCCAGCGAGGTGACCCGCCGGTCGGCCTGAAGCGAGGCGTGCAGCTGGCCCCGCCCGACATCCACCGCATAGACATGCCGCGCCCCGCGCGACAGCAGGACTTCCGTAAAACCACCCGTCGATGATCCGACATCGAGGCAGACCCGGTCCGCCGGATCCACACCAAACCCGTCCAACCCCGCCACCAGTTTGAGCGCCGCCCGCGACACCCAGGGATGCGCCGCCTCGGCCACGATCTGCGCCCCGTCCGCGATCTTCTGCGACGGCTTGGACACCTTGATCCCGTTCACCGACACCTTCCCCGCCGCAATCGCCGCCTGCGCCCGCGCGCGTGTGTCGAAATGACCGTGTTCGACGAGATAGAGGTCTGCACGCATGGGCGGGGTCCGGTTGGGGTTGGTTGGGAGGCCAGTTTAGCGAGGGCCGCGAGGTGGACCAGTTTGCGCTGCATGAAAGAGAGCCTTCCCCTTGATGGGGAAGGTGGGCCGGCGCGTTGCGCCGGGTCGGATGGGGTGAAACGCGTAGCGTTCCGTCCCCGACCGCCCATCACCCACTCCGTCTGGCCGCTACGCGCCCAGCCACCTCGCCCATCAAGGGCGAGGACCTTGTCTCCTCCCCCTTCCCGGTTTGCCAAGCCCGCTGTCTGTGCTATCGCCTCGCGCACCGCTGCGGCGTGGCCCTTTGCCGGGCAGCGCTGATCACACCACGCGTTTCCACCCTTTGCTGCCTGGCGCAGCCAGACACCGCGCTGACCGCGTCCACAAGCCGGGATGCCCGCGCGAACGAACGGATATCATCATGCGACTGCCCAGCCTCGACCCGGCCATGTTTGACCAGATCCGCCGCACCTGGTTTTTCAACCTGCGTGGTGATGTGCTGGCCGGCATTGTGGTGGCGCTGGCGCTGATCCCGGAAGCGATCGCCTTTTCCATCATCGCCGGGGTCGATCCGCGGGTTGGCCTGTATGCCAGTTTCTCCATCGCGGTGATCATCGCCTTCACCGGCGGTCGTCCGGGCATGATCAGCGCGGCGACTGCGGCGACGGCCGTGCTGATGGTCACCCTGGTGCGCGAGCACGGGCTGCAATACCTGCTCGCCGCGACCGTGGTCGCCGGCCTGCTGCAGATCGGCGCCGGTTTCCTCAAGCTGGGCGACCTGATGCGCTTTGTCTCGCGCTCGGTGATCACCGGCTTCGTCAACGCGCTGGCGATCCTGATCTTCATGGCGCAATTGCCGGAACTGACCAATGTCAGCGCCTTCACCTATGTGCTGGTCGCTGCCGGCCTGGTGATCATTTACGGCTTCCCCTACATCACCAAGGCCATCCCCTCGCCGCTGGTCTGCATCATCGTGCTGACCAGCCTGGCGCTCTTCTTTGGCTGGGACAATGTCCGCACGGTCGGCGACATGGGCGAGCTGCCGACCACCCTGCCGGTCTTCCTGATCCCCGACATCCCGTTCAATCTCGAGACCTTGATGATCATCCTGCCCTACTCGGCCGCCGTTGCCGCCGTCGGTCTGCTGGAATCGCTGATGACGGCCCAGATCGTCGATGATCTCACCGACACGCCCAGCGACCGCAATCGCGAATGTATCGGTCAGGGCGTTGCCAACACCGTGACCGGTTTCTTCGGCGGCATGGCCGGTTGCGCCATGATCGGCCAGTCAGTGATCAATGTGAAATCCGGTGGACGCGGTCGCCTGTCTGCGCTGACCGCCGGCTCGGTGCTGCTGTTCATGATCCTGGTGCTGGGTGACCTGGTCGCGCAAATCCCGATGCCGGCCCTGGTGGCGATCATGATCATGGTCTCGGTCGGCACCTTCTCGTGGAGTTCGATCCGCAATCTGCGGGAGCATCCCAAGAGTTCCAGTTTTGTCATGATCGCGACCGTGATCGGCGTCGTCGCCACCCACAACCTGGCCATTGGCGTCGGTGTCGGTGTCCTGCTCAGCGGCCTGTTCTTCGCCTGGCGGATCTCCCGCGCCTTTTCGGTCACCAGCGAGGTGTCGACTGACGGACGGACCCGCACCTATCGCGTCGATGGCCAGCTCTTTTACGCCTCGACCGAGGACTTCCTGCGTGCCTTCGACTTCAAGGATGCGGTCGACACCGTGATCATTGACCTGGGACAGGCGCATGTCTGGGATCTGTCCAGCGTCGCCGCGGTCGACATGGCCGTGCTGAAATTCCGTCGCGAAGGCGCCGAGGTCCAGCTGCTGGGCATGAACGAGGCCAGCAAGACGCTGGTCGACCGTCTGGGCATTCACGACACGCCCGGCGCACTCGACAAGCTGATGGGCCATTAGGAGCGATTGCCATGACCAAACTCATCCTTCTCGTCGACGGTTCGGCCTATGGCGAAAGCGTCTGTGATCATGCCGCCTGGGTCGCCGCGACCATGGGCGCCGAGATCGAGCTGCTGCATGTACTCGGCCGCCGCGACACGCAGAGCCTGCCGACCAACCTGTCCGGCTCGCTGGGCTTTGGCGCCAAGCACGACCTGCTGGACAAGCTCGCTGCCCATGACGAGGAACGCGCCAAGCTGGTCAAGGAACGCGGCCGCGCCATTCTCGATGCGGCGGCCTCCTATCTCACCGACAAGGGCGTGTCCGAGATCTCCCTTCGCCTGCGTCATGGCGATCTGGTCGAGGCGCTGCAACAGGTGGAAGGCGAGGCCGACCTGATCCTGATCGGCAAGCGCGGCGAGGCTGCCGACTTTGCGGCGGAGCATCTCGGTTCCAACCTGGAACGCATTGTCCGCGCCGCCCACAAGCCGGTCATGGTCGCCTCGCGCAAATACGCCCCGGTGACACGGGCGCTGATTGCCTTTGACGGCGGCGCCAGTGCACGCAAGGCCGTCAGCCACATCGCCGGCGGCCAGCTCTTCAAGGGCATCCCGCTACACCTGCTGACGGTCGGCAAGGACGACGCCAGCCGCGTCGACGGCCTGGAAGCCGCCGCCGAGGACCTGCGCGCGGCCGGCCACACCGTTACCACCGCCATCCGCGCCGGCGACCCGGACAAGGTGATTGTCGACTATGTCGAGGACGAAGCCATCTCGCTCCTGGTCATGGGCGCCTACGGCCATTCGCGCATGCGCAATCTGGTGATCGGCTCGACCACCACCGACATGATCCGCAACTGCCACGTGCCGGTAATGCTGTTCCGGTGACGCTGTTCCGGTAGAGACGTTTGTCATCCCCGTCGGATGTCCGGCGAAAGCCGGACGCAGTACGGGCAACTGTTTTGATCAGGCCTGGAATGGGCGTTGGTCGCGGATGATAGCGTTGAGGGTTATGAGGAGTTTTCGGGCGACGGCGATGAGGGCGAGTTTTTTGGGTTTTCCGGCGTCGAGCAGGCGCTGGTAGACGCGTTTCATCCGGGCATTGAAGCGGCTTGCGATCAGGGCGGCCATGTAGAGCGCGCGCCTGACACGGGATCGTCCGCCCTGGATCCGCCTTTGCCCGCGCACGGTTCCACTGTCGCGGTTATAGGGTGCGAGCCCGGCCAGCGCCGCGATGGCACCGGGTCTGCGGCGTCCCAGTTCGGGCATCAAGGCCAGCACGGTGTGTGTGGTCTGGATACCAACGCCGGGCACGCTGAGCAGGAGTTCGGCCTCGCCGCGCAGGGTGTCGCTTTGCGCGATCTGCCGGGCGATCTCGTCATCCATGGCGGCGATGGCTGTGTCGAGCCAGTCCAGATGGGATTGCAGGCTTTCGTGCACGATAGCATCGGCGTTCTGGCTCTCTTTCAGCCTTGTTCGCTCACAGGCGCGCTGGGCGACGAGCTGGTCGCGACGCCGGCCCAGTTCAACCAGGCGCTCGCGATCCGGCTCGGACCGGGCTTGCGGCGTAGGCGCAAGACGTGAGCCGATCTCGGCCAGAAGCGCCGCGTCGATCCGGTCGGTCTTGGCCAGCTGCCCGGTGGCTTGGGCATAGCGTCGCGCCTGAACCGGGTTGATACGGCTATAGACAAGCCCGGCCGCCTCGAGGGCGTCGCGCAAGACCCGGTCATACTCACCTGTGGCCTCGAAGACGATCAGGCGCGCGGGTGTCACGCTCGCACTCCAGTGCGTGACGGCTTGCGGCGTGTTGGCGATACGGGCAAAGCCCGCGGAAGGGTCAAAAATGTCCAAAAAGGCATTGGACACGTCGATCCCGATGCTCGATGGGTATATGGTCATGAGGTCTGTCCCTGTGATGCGACGTCCGCTGTGAACGGCGTCGTGCAACTGTTCAGACTAAACGCTGGGTACGCGCGAAGGGGCCAAACCCGCTCACGGCTTGCCAAGGCAGCCAGGGACCTAACGGCCTCCTTCGCGCAACCATCTTACACCATCGCAAAACACAGGGACCTAGCTGCCTGCAACATATAGGTCCCGGACTTGCGCCCCGCCTGCGCGGGGCGTCCATCCGGGATGACAAAATATGGGCCGTAAAAGCAAAGCGCGCCGGCGCACACCCCGCCTTACATCACTTGCCGGGAGACAGCCGTATCCGGTTCTTGAGCTCAAGGGGAATCCCGCGAAGCGGCGCCTGCGGCGCCCTTGACCTCAAGAACCGGATACGGCCCGCTGGCTGACAAGTGATGTATGGGTTGATGGGCGCGGCGCGCGGGACAATTGGTGTGTGTCCCTATTTTCCTCCGGTGACGCTGTTCAGATTGAGAGGTCTGTCATCCCCGTTGGATGTCCGGCGAAGGCCGGACGCAAGACGGGGACCTCACTGACGGCAACATACAGGTCCCGGACTTTCGCCCCGCTATCGTGTAACAGTTCCACACACTTCCAAAGACATTCCTATCGGCACTTTGCGCAGCATTTTTAGGCAGGCAAGTTGGCCGTGGCCTCCCGGTTCGAAAGATTTCGCATAACTGTTCCGCGAAAACTTGTTTTTCCCTCATTCATATTTTGTGTATATGTTGTGTATGGGACGAAGAGATGCCAAGGGCCAATATCAATGGTCCGGCCCGGTGAAAGGGAGTTGTCAGATGAGCGGCTTTTTTGTTGCGTTCGTCCATGAGGGCGACGCTGGTAATTATGGAGTGTCCTTCCCGGATGCGCCGGGCGCTATCGCCGTTGGTGGTAGCGTTGGAGAGGCCCTGGAGGCGAGCCGCAAGGCCCTGCGATCCCACATGAACGCTATGGAGGATGAGGGTTTTGCTGTGCCAGTCGCTCGCGAGATTGATGAGGTCCTGGCTGATCCCGAATTCGACGAGGATCGTGCCGAGGCGCTGCTCGTGGCGTCAGTCGCTCCGGCCCCGAAAGTAGGCAAAAGCGTTCGGATCAATATCAGTGTTGATGAGTTTGTTCTGGAACGGATCGACACGGCGGCTGAAAAGTCTGGTCTGACCCGTTCGAAGTTCTTGGTCGAGGGCGCGTTGCGCTACGCTTGAGAGCTAAGCAAACGTTTGCGTAGACGATCGGCCCCGGCGCTGCCGGGGCTTTTTTTTCGCGAAGTGGGGGCGCGGGGCGGGAGGGCTATGCGTCGCCTAATTGCCTTTATACATTGTGTATTCGCCGTCACAGGGCACTCAACAAAAATCGGTGCGAAATCGGTGAGAGGCACCTATTTCACACGTTCAACCGCCTCTACCCAGCAATCAACGCCGCCGCGACGCGCTCCGCAGCCGCATCGTCCTTGCCCATGGCTTCCAGCGCCTTGGCGGCGATGTGGCGGGCGTTGAGGCCGGCGGTTTCGTACATGTCGAAGGGGGCTTCCTGGTCCTGGAAGACATCCGGAAGGGTCAGGGTGCGGACGCGCAGACCGCGATCAAGAGCGCCCTTGTCGGCCAGCATGTGCAGGACGAAGGCGCCAAATCCGCCGACCGCGCCCTCTTCCACCGTGATCAGGACTTCGTGCTCACGCGCCAGGCGCAGGATGAGCTCCTCGTCCAGCGGCTTGGCGAAGCGGGCATCGGCGACGGTGGTCGAGAAACCCTGGGCGGCCAGCGCGTCGGCGGCCTTGAGGCTTTCCTCGAGACGGGTACCGAGAGACAGGATGGCGATGCGCGAGCCTTCGCGGACGATGCGGCCCTTGCCGATCTCCAGCGCCTCGATCACGTCCGGAATGTCCACCCCGGTGCCATTGCCACGCGGATAGCGGAAGGCCGACGGGGTGTCGTCGATCAGCGCCGCGGTTTTCACCATGCGCGAGAGTTCCAGCTCGTCGGCGGCGGCCATCACGACCATGCCTGGCAGGGCACCGAGATAGCCAAGATCGAAACTGCCGGCATGGGTGGCGCCATCGGCACCGACCAGACCGGCCCGGTCGATGGCAAAGCGGACGGGCAGTTTCTGGATCGCCACATCGTGCACGACCTGGTCATAGCCGCGCTGCAGGAAGGTCGAATAGATCGCCGCGAAGGGTTTCATGCCGTCGGCGGCGAGGCCGGCGGCGAAAGTGACAGCGTGCTGTTCGGCAATGCCGACATCGAACATGCGGTCAGGGAAGCGCTGACCGAACAGGTCCAGACCGGTGCCGCCCGGCATGGCCGCCGTGACACCGACAACGCGGCTGTCGGCCTCGGCTTCGCGGATCAGCTGCTGGGCGAAAACCTTGGTATAGGACGGCGCCGCGGCCTTGGATTTTTGTTGCTCGCCGGTGATGACGTTGAACTTGGCGACGCCATGATACTTGTCGTCAGCGGCCTCGGCGGGGGCATAGCCCTTGCCCTTCTGGGTCACGACATGGATCAGGACCGGACCGTTGTCGCCGTCGCGCACATTGCGCAGGACCGGGACCAGCTGGTCGAGATCATGGCCGTCGATCGGGCCGACATAGCGAAAGCCCATCTCCTCGAACAGCGTGCCACCCATGGCCATGCCGCGCATGTATTCCTCGGCCCGGCGCGCCGCCTCCTCGACCCGAAGCGCCTTGGCGACGCCCTTGCCGAGCTTGCGGATGGAACGATAACCCTGCGAGGAGACCAGGCGGGCGAAATAATGGCTCATCGCGCCGACCGGCGGGGCGATCGACATGTCATTATCGTTGAGGATGACAATCAGCCGGCCACCGATATGGCCGGCATTGTTCATCGCCTCATAGGCCATGCCTGCCGACATCGAGCCATCGCCGATGACCGCGATCACATTGCGGTCCTCTTCCTTGAGGTCGCGGCCGACGGCAAAGCCGAGCGCGGCCGAGATCGAGGTCGAAGCGTGGGCGGCACCGAACGGGTCGTACTCGCTCTCCGAACGCTTGGTGAAGCCGGACAGGCCGCCGGCCTGGCGCAGGGTGCGGATGCGGTCGCGGCGACCGGTCAGGATCTTGTGCGGATAGCACTGGTGGCCGACATCCCAGATCAGCGTGTCGGTCGGCGTGTCGAAAACATGGTGCAGGGCGGTCGTCAGCTCGACTACGCCGAGGCCGGCGCCCAGATGTCCGCCGGTGACGGAGACCGCGTCGATGGTCTCGGCCCGCACTTCATCGGCCAGCGTCTTGAGCCGGTCGAGCGGCAGATTCTTGAGATCTGCCGGTGTGTTGACGGTGTCGAGGATCGGGGTTTTCGGTGCCATTGGCATGCGGCCTTTCACGAGCGCCGCGCGAGGATGAAATCGACGGCCTCTCTCAAAACATCTGCCCGCGCACCAAAAGGATCAAGGTGTTCCTTGGCCTGTGCGGCCAAGTGCCGCGAACGGTCACGCGCGCCCTCAATGCCCAGAATGGTGACAAAGGTGGCTTTTCCTTGACCGGCATCCTTGCCGACCGCCTTGCCCGCTTCATCCTCATCGCCCGTGGCATCCAGGAGATCATCGGTGATCTGATAGGCCAAGCCGAGATCGTGGGCAAACCCTTCCAGCGCCCGGCGTACAGGATCGTCGACATCCTTGAGGATGGTGGCGGCTTCCACGGCGTAGGAAATCAGCGCCCCGGTCTTCATCCGGTGCATGCGGGTGACGACGGAAATGTCGAACTGCTCGGTCTCGGCGCGGATATCGATCATCTGCCCGCCCACCATGCCATAGGGTCCGGACGCACGGGACAAGCGCTCGACCAGACGGGCCCGGACACTGCCGCGCTGATGGGTGTCGGGATGGGCGAGGATCTCGTAGGCGATCGACTGCAGGCCGTCGCCGGCGAGGACCGCGGTCGCCTCGTCATAGGCCTTGTGGACAGTCGGACGACCACGCCGCATGTCGTCATCATCCATACAGGGCAGGTCATCATGGATGAGTGAATAGGCGTGGACGCATTCCAGCGCGCAGGCGGCCCGCAGGGCACCGCGCTCGTCGGCATGGACGAGATGACCGGCCTCGATGGTCAGGAACGGGCGCAGGCGCTTGCCCGGCCCCAGGGCCGCATAGCGCATGGCGGAGTTGAGGTGGGCTTCCGGCCCTTCGGCGCGCGGCAGCAATGCATCAAGCGCGACCGTCACGCGGTCGGCATGCTCATTGAGTCGCTGTTCGAAATTCTCCATCGGCCCTGCCTGTCCTGTCCTCTGCGTCGCGTCATCCGGGACGCGAGCCCGCTGCCGCGCCTAGTGCAGCCGCGAGCCATCCGGCACCGTCTGGTCCGGGGCCATCAGCACGATCTCTCCCTTGCCATCAGAAACACCGAGAGTCAGCACTTCTGAGCGCATCGGGCCGATCTGGCGCGGCGGAAAATTCACCACCGCCAGCACCTGCCGGCCGATCAGGGCGTCGGGTGAGTAGTGTGTCGTGATCTGGGCCGAGGATTTTTTCGTCCCCAGATCGCCGCCGAAATCGATCCACAACCGGATCGCCGGCTTGCGGGCCTCGGGAAAGTCTTCGGCCCGCACCACGGTTCCGACCCGGATATCCAGCTTGAGAAAATCCTCGATCGACGCGAGGCCGGACGGGTCGTCCGTCATGCCGGATCGAGCCCGGCGGGTTCGGTTGCCGGCTGGCCATCCTCGCCGCGAACGATCTTCTCGACCTTCAGCTCGGCGCTTTTCAGCTTGCTGTCACAATAGGCCCGAAGCGCGGCGCCGCGCTCATAGATCTCGATCGAGCGCTCCAGTTCGACCTCGCCGGATTCCAGCTGGCGCACGATGCCTTCGAGTTCGGCCAGCGCCGCCTCGAAGCTCAGGGTCGCAATGTCGGCATGCGCTTCGGCGGCCATGATCTCTCTCCGTATCCGGTTCGTGACGATCCCGGTCAGGCCCGGTCACGATCACAATTCGCGGTCACCATAGGAACCCGGCGGCAGGGCCGCAATCGGTGCGTCAGTCGCCGCGATACTCATAGCGGCGCCAGGACCAGTAACTGTCTCCGCCATCGCGGACACAGACCCAGCCGGCGGCCTTGAGGTGCGGCCGCATCATGCGGTTGAACCAACCATGGGCGCAGCACACGACCGGTCCGCTCCCGGCAGCCTCGATCAGCCGGGCGACTGCGCGGGCAGCGCGCGCATCCGCCTCGACGCGGCTTTCCCGGCCGCGCGACTGGCCCAGCCACCAGGTACAGCGGGCAAACACGCCCCAGGTCTTGGCCATGAAGCGACCGGGCCATGGCGGCGGCGGCAGCTCGGCCTCGACGAAATCGTCCTCGATCACCAGCTCACGACCCGGCGCCACCGCCTGGGCGGTCTCGATGGCCCGGCGAAGGGTCGAGGCAAAGATGGTCCGGGCGTCGGCAGCCTGAGCCTTCAAAGGCTCTGGCGCGACCTGCCCCTCGACCAGCGGTGCCGGTTGATAGGTGTTGTCCCACCAGTCCTCATAGCCGCGCCAATCCATCATCGCCTCGCGATTGGCGAGCGGCTGGCCGTGGCGGGCGATGGTGATGTAGCCGCGCCGCGCGGCGCCGGTGGTGTCAATCTCGGTCATGCAATGTCACGGTCACGCGCGGGGGCCAGCGCGGGGCAAGCTCGGCAGCCGGCACGCCCCTTCGCAGCCTGGCACAATTCGGATCTCACGCCTGTGACAGCGCGTCGACAAATGCCGCCGCCGACCGCCCCAGCGCGGGACAGTCGTAGCCACCCTCCAGCACGGAAACAAGACGGGAAGCGCCAAATTCTCGGGCAATGCCAGCCAGCTGAGCGGCGGCCCAGGCATAGTCATTGCTGCGCAGGCCCCAGCCGCCGACCGGATCGTCCGCATGCGCATCAAATCCGGCCGAGACCAGAACCAGTTGCGGGCGCGCCTGGCGCAGGGCTGGCAGGACCTGTTCCTCGAACCGCTGCCGCCATTGCGGACCGGTCACGCCATCGGGCATCGGGCAATTGAGGACATTGCCATTAATGCCGGTCTCGCCCTCCCCGCCCGTCCCCGGATAGAGCGGCGCCTGGTGCAGTGAGGCGAAAAACACCCGCGCCTCGCTCTCGGCCAGGCATTGCGTGCCATTGCCGTGATGGACGTCGATATCGACAATGGCGACCGAGGTCAGGTCATGCACCTCCAGCGCGTGGGCGGCGGCAATGGCGATGGTGTTGAACAGGCAAAATCCCATCGGACGGTCAGGCTCGGCGTGGTGGCCGGGCGGGCGGGCCAGCACGAAAGCCGCGCCTCCGGCCTCGTCCGCGATCACCTGGTCGACTGCCGCGACCGCAGCGCCGACCGCGCCCAGAGCGGCCGTGACCGAGCGATCACAGACCAGCGTGTCCGGGTCGAGCGCCACCCACTGGCCGTCCGGCGCATCGGCACAGGCGGTCAGGACCCGGTCGACATGGGCGGCACTGTGAAAGCGCGCCACATCGGTCATCACACCGGCCGGCGCCTCGCGCCAGTCGCAGCCCGGCAGGGCCAGCAATGCCTCACGCACGGCCTCATAGCGACCGACATGTTCGGGATGACCGGGCGGGACGGCGTGGAGCCGGCTGGCGGGACTGTCGAAGATCGTGGTTTTCATGGCCGCCAGTGTGCGGTGATCACGCTGCGCTGGCCAGTCCCGACACTGCCTGCCTGGCCCATAAATTCAAGCCGCAACGGTGGGCGCGCCCGGACGGGCCGCGCTTGGCAGGAGCACGACGTCTTCCATGAACTGGCTGTAGTCACACAGGATTTCCTCACCCGGATGAATGTCACGGCGGGCCTCGCCATTGCCGTCGGCGCGAAAGTCGATATTCGGCTCGGCGGCATGGTTGAGAAAGCGGGCATGGTCGCCATCGAGCAGATAGCCGTTGAGACTGCGGTCGAAATAGGCGTAGCGCCGCATGTATTGGCGATAGATGTGCGGGCGCTCGGCCAGCTGGGCCTCGGTCAGGATCAGGTCGACAGCCGGGTCGAGCACCCAGACCAGTGTGCCGGCGGGGATGGATTGGGCGGCGAAGACTCCAAGCCCCTCCAAAGGGCTGGGAGCCAGGTAGGTGTCCACGAGAAGCATGAATGGGTCACTCCGGCCGGCCGCGTCGACGGCTGGCGAAGGATCAGCGGCAGCTCATCATCTGAGCCCGGCCGCAGAGTGCGACGCTCCAACTCCCATATTGGCGAATTCTGGAAAAGCGCAAGCGGGATTTTCGTGCCGCAATGCGGCCCGCAGTTGCCGGTCAGAAACCGTAGGGCGAGCCACCCTGGATCCAGGCTATGGCAAAGCCGATGGCCACGCCGGCTATCACCACCACACTGATCCAACCACCCCCTGATCGCGTCCGCATTGCTCCGCCCCTCTCTGTCCTGTTTTGACAAGGCCGACGCTAATGGTGAATCGGATTCATACAATGCCAAAGTTGTGTTGTGCGACAAGGGCTTACACAGGGTGTGACGACCATCACACCCTGTGCAGGGCCGTCGTCAGGGAGCAGTGGCTCCCTCAATGGCGCCGGAGGATTTGCCCCACCAGTGCCGGGTGTTGATCCCTGCGAAGAGCAACCAGAACGCCACAACCCATTCAAACAGGGCGCCCGGAATGAAGAACAACATGACGTGCTCCCTCACGGACGGGAAGAGGATGATCACACCGGCCAGCGTTCCGATCATGAAATAGGTGAACATGCCCCAGGCCGCGAGCCAGCGCGGGATGAAGCGCGCCCGAAAAAACAGGGCAAAATAGAGGACACCGCCAACGGCCATCGGGATCAGCAGCAAATAGATCGTCGACCCGTAGACGTCGCGCAGGAGCGTCACGAGCGCCGACCGCTCCTCACCGGAGAAGCCGGGACTCAGATCGGGATTCACGACCGCGGCAAACGCGGCATATTTGAAGACGATGAAGGTTGCGCCCATGGCGCCTTCGATCAGCCGGCAAAAAGCACCGACCAGGGCCGTGCCCTGGCTCACCGACCTCAGCACGGCATACATGGCGGCGGCAGACACGACGACGAAGATATACATGACCATCTCGGCCAGAAATCCGGTCCGGAACAGGAATTCGTCGCGCTCGAGCGGCGCTTCGCCGCTCAGAAGCGTACTCAGCCCGGGTAGCGGTCCAAAGGTGATGTACACCCCCGCGAGGGTGTAGATGAGATAGGACAAACCAGCCAGCCGTGCCATGCGGCGCGCTGATTGTTCAGAGTGTTGAATTGCAGACATGGCGTGAGCGTCTCCGTCGACCAAGCAGTGAACCAGGCCGGTGCGGTCACCGGCCCCCCGGTCATGCGGGAGGTAGGCCTGCCTGTCGTCCGAATGGGGCCATTCGGACATCGACGCGTGTCAGTGGAGGGCGTTTTCCAGGTCTCGCGGCCCGGCGCTGCGCACCTCGGCCCGATACTGGCTCGGCGGTGCGCCGACATGTTTCTTGAACGCCACGTTGAAGGTCGAACGGGAGTTGAACCCGACCTCGAGGGCAACTTCCAGCGTATTGAGCTCGGTCTCGCTCAAGAGCCGCTTGGCCTCGTCAGCCCGGTGGCTGTTCACAAAGTCAAAGAAATTGACGCCGAGATGCTGGGACAGCGTCTCGGAGATATGGTTCTTGGTGACGCCGGTGATGTCGGACAGCTTGCGCAGCGACAGATCGCTGTCGGCGTAAAGCTTGTCGGCCTCCAGCGCGCCGACCAGCTTGGCGGCGGTCCGGCTCATGCGCTGTTCGGTCAGGATCGGGCGTCTGGCTGACGGATCGGCTGTGCGGGCCTTGTCCTTGGCCTTCCGCTCCAACGGCAGTTCGGGCTGGTGCACACCGAGATAGGCAAAGGCCGCGATGGCAAGGGTTTCCGTGAAGGCCAGGGCAATATTGAAGGCCGGGATGGACGTACCGGTGACCCACAGGACCTGCTTGATGGCGAAAAACGTCCAGGCGCCGGCGAATACCAGCAGGATGGTACGCAGCCAGTCGAGGGATTTGCGTTCGACATTCGCAAACTCTTCCAACATGCGCCGCCTGTGACGCACCTGCAGCCTCAGCGCGGCGACGAGGTAGCAACCGGTGAAGGCCAGGAAGATGACCAGCGACGCAGTGCAGGTGTAGAGCGCGATCCGGAAGTGGTCGGGATTTCGGGTCGCCGGGTCGGCCAGGGCGAGCTTCTGTTCGGCGCTCAGGCTGGCGAAGGGCAGGGTCGCGACAAGGACCAGCACCGGGCCGAGCAGCACCAGCCAGTCAAAGCCGCCAAAACGCGGCTTATCCGTCGACATCAGGGCACGGGCGAAGAAATAGACCGCCGGCCCCAGCACCATCTTGACCGCCAGGTCTGCCCCGACCAGATGCGGCGCATAGCGATAGGCGCCCGTGACAATGACCAGCTGCCCTAGCACATGTGCCAGGAGCGCGATCAGCGCCAGGCAGAAATACAAGGACCGGTCGCCCCGCTGACCACGATTGGTCAGCGCCATGACCAGTGCAAAGCCGATCGATCCGGCGGCGATGGCGTAGGCCATTGTCAGAAAAGTGTCGGTCATCGCATCCGTTTTCCGCCAAATCGGGGCCCGGAGCAATGACCGGGGATTTGTCGCAAGCCCGACTCAGTGCGCCGCCGGGATCGCCATGATCTTCACGCCGGGAGGCGCGGCCGGCTCTTCCGGGACGAAGAAGTCGGGCAGGAGTTCAATCGACGGGTCGTAGGAATACTGGTCGAGATCGCGCTCGCCCTCATCCCACAGAAAGCTGTCATCAATGATGAAATTGCCGGTGAACTCGGCCGCCGGCTTGTTGAGCACGGCATAGGCGGTGTCAGCGAGAATCTCCGGCTTGCGGCAACTCTTCATCGCCTCTTCACCGGCCAAAACGTTGGAGATGGCAGCGGTGGCGACGGCGGTCCGCGGCCAGATCGCATTGGCGCCGATCTTGCCCTTGAACTCTTCGCCCCAACCCAGGATGCACAGGCTCATCTGGTATTTTGCCGAGGTATAGGCGACGTGCGGGCCGAACCACATCCCGCGCATGTCGAGCGGCGGGGCCAGGGCGATGATGTGCGGGTTTTCCGCCTTCATCAGATGCGGCAGGCATTTCTGCGTGGTCAGGAAAGTCCCGCGACCATTGACCTGATGCATCAGGTCATAGCGCTTCATCGGCACATCTCCGGTGCCGCGCGGATAGATGGCCGAGGCGTTGTTGATGACCGCGTCGATACCACCAAAGCGCTCGACCCCGGCCTCAACCGCGGCTTCGACCTGGGCTTCGTCGCGGATGTCACACTTGACCGCGAGCGCCTGTCCGCCCGCATTCTCGATGGCCGTGGCCGCCGTGTGGATTGTGCCTTCAAGGCGCGGATCAACCGTGTCGGACTTGGCCGCGATGATGATATTGGCGCCATCACGGGCGCAGCGCTCGCCAATGGCCAGACCGATACCGCGCGATGCGCCGGTGATGAAGATCGTCTTTCCCTTGAGGCTCATGCGCCCTCTCCCCGATTGAGTGATTTGGGGAGAGACTAGAGCGGTGCCGGAGCCTGCGCCAGACTAGTTGCTGACACGGCCCAGAATGCGCGCCAGCGGGATCATGCCGGGACCACCGCGCGCTCGACTGTCACGCGACATGTCGCGATTGTCGCCAAGCACGAAGACATGGCCCTCCGGCACGGTGACCGGCCAGGTCTGGTCCAGAAACCCATCATCATTCAGCTCGAAAATCTCGTGTGAGGCGCCGCCGGGAAGCGTTTCGCGATATCGGGTCACCTGTTGTGGCCCGCCCCGGGTGACGAGCATCTCCGGGCCGAGTGCGTCACGTTGGACATAATCGCCATTGATGACAAGGCGTCCGCCATCATAGGCGGCTTCGTCACCTGCCACGGTAACCACGCGGCTGACAATCGTCTGTGCCGGGCTCTGTGTCGTGTCCAGGAAAACGATGATATCACCCCGCCGCGGCGCCGGTCCGGCGACCAGCCTGTTCGGATCAAGCCGGGTACCGACCAGCGGCAGGCTGACCGTACTGTAGCCATAGGCCAGCTTGTTGACGATGAAACGCTGTCCGGGCTCGACGGCCGGCATCATGCTCATCGCTTGCATGGAAAACAGGGCCAGGCTGGAGAACAGGCCAATACCGACCAGTCCGCCCAGCCCGATGACCCAGCGCCACATGGCCTAGAGCCCGCCCCAGACCCGACCGGTCGGGCAGTGCAGGCCCTGTTCGCGGCGGCAGCGTTCCAGAGTGAACAACACCGTCTCGGCCCGGCCGACGACATTCTCCAGCGGTACGAAGCCCGGCCCGCCCGGGGCCCGGCTGTCGCTGGAGGCGTCCCGATTGTCGCCCATCACGAAAACGGTTCCCGGTCGCACCGTGACCGGCCCGAAATCGTCGAGGGGATCAACATCGTTCTGCTCATAGATCGGATGATCGCGATCACCCGGCAGGATCTCGGTATAATGACTTACCGTCACCGGCTGGCCGTTACGGTCTTCACGATAGGTGCGAATGTCTTCCAGCATGCGCGGGGCGACCTCGCCATTGATGTAGAGACGGCCTTCGCGCACTTCGATCACGTCGCCGGCCACACCGGTAACGCGCTTGATCAGATTGCGCGGCGGGGTCTGGTTCTCGTCGCGGAACACCACGACATCACCGCGTCGCGGTTGCGACCAGGCGATGCGTCCGTCCCAGCTGTCAGGCAGGACATAGCCCAGCCCCAGCGGCAGCGAATGGACGGAATAGCCATAGGCCCATTTCGACACCAGCACCCGATCGCCGACTTCCAGCGAGGGCTGCATGCTTTCAGAGGGGATGTGGAAGGCGGCAAAGCCGAAGGTCACAAGACCCAGCCACACCGCCACAACACCGCCGATGAACCGGACGGTTTCCATGATTTCATCGGCCGCACGGCCGGCAAGACGCTTCATCAGGGGACTCATTTCAGTTTGACTGCCGTTCCGTAGGCGAGGATTTCCGCCGCGCCTTCCATGACCGATGAGGTGGTCAGGCGGACAGAGATGATGGCGTCGGCGCCGAGCTCTTCGGCATGTTTGGCCATGCGATCGAGCGCCTGCTCGCGCGATTCCGAGAGAAGATTGGTATATTCGGGGACTTCGCCGCCCACCAGATTGCGCAATCCGGCGATGAAATCGCGGCCGAAAAAACGGGCCCGCACGACATTGCCGCGTGCCAGGCCGACCACCTGGTCAATCTCGCGACCCGGAACGGTCTCACCCATGGTGACGATCAGGCTCATGTCTCTTCCCCTTCCAGGACAGGTCCATCCGACTGGCCCCGCCAATAGATCAATGCCACGCCCAGTGCCGGGCATCCGGTCGCCGCCAGCCACCAGAAACTGGCCGGATAGGGCAGATGCCATCCGGTCAGCAATCCGATTGCCATCAGGACCAGAAAGGCCAGCAGGCCTCCCAGCAACAAGACCGGGATCAAGATATCGAGCATTCTGCCTAACATGGGCTGAACAGGACCTGACCTGACTAACACGACACTTCGATACGTCGAATTCGCGCCATAACCAAGAAGCCCGCCTGCCCATGACGGTATTTTAAGCTGGCAGCGTGGCACGCGGGACGCAGGGGATTGCGCCTGACGGCTTCCCGCTTGGACCGCCGCTCCCGGTCTGGCAGGTTGGCCGACAAGGAGATTTGCATCATGTCAGAGACGATCATCGAACCCGGCAGCAGCCACGCTTCAGACCGCGACGACAAGCTGTTCGCCGGGCTGAACTATGTCCTGTTCCTGATCGGCAACATCATCGGCATTTCCAGCATCCTGGCGGTGATCATCGCCTATGCTCGCCGCGAGCGGGCGCCGCACTGGCTGCAATCGCACTACACCTATCAGATCAAGTCATTCTGGACGGCAGTGCTGGGCATCATCGTCTGCACCTTCATGATCATGACCGTGATCCTGCTGCCTTTCGGGTTTATTGGCCTGGCCCTGATCTGGCTGTGGGTCCTCGTCCGCGGCGTGGTCGGCCTGGTCCGCCTGCTCGACGGCCGCGGCCACCCGGACGCCGACGCGATGTGGGTTTGAAACCCTGATCAAGCTAGTCATCCCCGCTGCATGTCCGGCGAAGGTCGGACGCAAGGCGGGGGCAAGCGCTACTTTTCTCAGCCGTGCCTCTACCGCCTCCGCAATTCAAACCCGTTTTTCCCGGCCGCAGCCCCGCAAAAGCGGGGCGGAGAGCCGGGACCGACTGGCCTGTCTGGCAAGCAATGAGTCTCCCGTCGGTCCCGGATGGCGCGGCGCGCCTCCGGGAAAAATGTAGGGGGATGGAAGGCGATTTTTCTCTCCACCATGCAGGGAGGAAAAGATACGCTCCTAAAGCCCGAACCCGACCTCGTCGATCATGTCGGCGCCCATGGTGATGTCGTCGACACGTGAGGGGGCCAGGGTCATCACGGCTTCGGCGTAGAAATTGGCCAGGGCGATGCGCTGGGCGGCGAAGGCCGGGTCGCCGACATTTTCCTTCTGGCGGCGACGGGCCGAGACGGCACCGACACAAAGCAGCCATCCGCCGACCGTTTCACCGGCCAGGGTCAGGAAGGGCGTGGCACCCGCCAGGCGGTCCTTCATGTCGGCTTCGGCCAGCCAGTCGGCCGCCTCCTGCAGGGCTTCCAGACTGTCACGCAGGCGTTCGCCCAGCGGCGGAAGGTCGGGATGCGACGACGTCAGGCAACTCTCGATGGTCTGGTCGATATCGGCATAGAGCTCGTCAAAGGCGGCGCCATCGGCCATGGAGAGCTTGCGGCCGACCAGGTCGATGGCCTGGATCGCATTGGTGCCTTCATAGATCGGGGTGATGCGGGCATCGCGCAGGTGCTGGGCGGCGCCGGTCTCCTCGATGAAACCCATGCCGCCATGGACCTGGATATTGGCCGAGGCGACCTCGACACCGATATCGGTCGACCAGGCCTTGGCAATCGGCGTGAGGAGCTCTTCGCGGCGCTTGGCAGCAGCCTTTTCCTCGTCCTCATCGCCATGATAGGCGAGGTCTGCGGCCACGGCGCAGGACACGCAAATGGCGCGGGCCGCGGCGATCTTGGCCTTCATCAGCGACAGGGTCCGCTTGATGTCGGGATGATGAATGATGGCGTGCGGCGCCGGGCCTTCGGCGTCGATGGCACGCCCCTGCTTGCGGTCGGCCGCATAGGCCAGTGCCTGCTGGTAGGCGCGCTCGGCAATGCCGACGCCCTGGACACCGACATTGAGACGGGCCGAGTTCATCATCGTGAACATGCAGCGCATGCCGGCATTCTCGCCGCCGATCAGCCAGCCCGTCGCGCCGGCATATTCCATGGTGCAGGTCGGCGAGCCGTGAATGCCCATCTTGTGCTCGAGCCCGATCGCCTTGAGTGAATTGGACGACCCGTCAGGCAGGACTTTCGGGACGATGAAGAGCGAGATGCCCTTGGTACCGTCCGGCGATCCCGGCGTGCGCGCCAGCACCAGGTGGATGATGTTCTCGGCGCAGTCGTGGTCGCCCCAGGTGATGAAGATTTTCTGCCCCGAGATCGCCCAGCTGCCATCGGCATTGGGCTCGGCCTTGGTCCGCAGCGCGCCGACATCGGACCCGGCCGACGGCTCGGTCAAATTCATCGTGCCCGACCACTCGCCGGTGATCAGCTTGGGCAGATACATCGCCTTTTGCTCATCCGTGCCGTGCTCGACCAGCGCCTCGATCGCGCCATAGGTCAGCATCGGCCCGAGACCGAAGGACAGGTTGGCGCCCTGGATCATCTCAAGCACCGTCACGCCGAGGGCACGGGGCAGTCCCATCCCGCCATTGTCGGTCGAGAATTGCAGGCCCTGCCAGCCACCTTCGACGAATTGCGCATAGGCCTGCGGGAAGCCGGTCGGCGTGGTCACCTTGTCATCGGCCAGCTTGCAATGCTCGGCGTCGCCGACCTTGTTGAGCGGCGCAAGCACGTTCTCGGCCAGCTTGGCTGCTTCGTCCAGGATCGCAGCCGTCAGGTCCGAGGAGAAATCCGGAAAGGCGCCGGTCGCCTTCAGGCCTTCAACAGCAGCCACTTCTTCCAGTGTGAAACGCATCTCATCGAGCGGGGCGCGATAGGACATGACCAACCTCCTTGTGACTGCCTGTTCGGCATTTCTTGTGCGGGAGCGAACATAGCGTCTCGCCCGCATGAAGCGAATCCGGAAACAGTGAATTGCCCATCCCGGCGCAGGGTGTGGCTTTAACGCGACGGCCATCAGCGTCATATGAGGTATGATGACACGCCTGCCCCGCCTCCTGACCCCGATGGCCTGCCTGTTTCTGGCGGCCTGCCTGACGCCGACGACTGACCCACAGCGCCTGCCCGCCGGGCAATGGTCGCTCGACCCGGCCCATGCGAGCATCACCTGGCAGGTCCGGCACATGGGGCTGAGCTGGTATACGGGCCGCTTTGACGAATTCGACGCGACGCTGGACTTTGATCCGGCTGTGCCGGGCATGGCCCGGATGACGGCGATCATCGACGCCGCCTCCATCTCGACAGGTGATCCGGACTTCGACGCCGTACTGGCCACCGACTGGCTCAACGCCGACCGGCAGCCGCAGATCGTCTTCCGCACGACGCAGATCAACGTGACGGGTGAGGCCACCGGCCAGGTCACGGGTGAGCTGACCCTGAACGGGGTCACCAATCCGGTCACGCTCGATGTGACCTTCAATGGCGGGCTGTCCAATTGGCTCGAAGGCCGACCGGCCATGGGCTTCAGTGCCGACGGAACCCTTGACCGCAATGCGTTCAATGTCGGCAATTTGCCACACAGCATTGTCGGCCCGACTGTGCGTATCCTGATCGAAGCCGAATTCCTGAGAAAGGATGACTGAGATGAGCACCACCACGCGCTATACCGGCGTCGCCATCGCCCTGCACTGGATCATCGCCGCCATGTTGATCGGCATGGTCTTCTACGCTTGGCACATGGAAGATCTCAAACACGCCCTGTTTGCCGGCGAGGACGTGACGCTGGGCGAAGTCCAGTTCGCCTATAACGCCCACAAGACGACCGGGCTGTTGATCCTGTTCCTGTCGCTGGCCCGCCTCGCCTGGCGGCTCACCCATCCGGGACCGGGCCTGCCCGACGGCATGACGAGCTGGGAACGACTGGCCGCGACCGGGACCCATTGGGCTTTCTACGCCATCATGATCGGCATGCCGCTGGGCGGTCTGATCGCTGCCTCGGCCGCCGAACCGCCGACCCTGTTGTTCAACAATCCCGATCTCGTCCTGCCGAAACTGCCGGTGCCGCAGACCGAAGGCTTCCAGGACTTTTCCGGCAGCGTGCACGGTGCTGGCGGCTGGGCGATTTTCGTGCTGACCGGCCTGCATGTGGCCGCCGCCCTTAAGCACCAGTTCATCGACAAGGATGGATTGATGGCCCGAATGATCCCCTTCCTGAAAGGATAGCCCCAATGTTGCGTACGCCCCTGATGGCCCTGACAGCCCTCGCCGCTTTGACCGTTCCGGCCCAGGCCCAGGACTGGTCCGTCGACCATGACGCCTCGTCGGTCGGGTTCGAGACCACCGTGTCCGGCGGCGCGGTATCCGGCGCGTTCGACAGCTGGAGCGCCGAGATCACGCTCGATCCGGCCAATCTCGAAACAGCCCGTATCGAGGCCAGTGTGACGACGGCCAGTGGCTCGACCGGCAATCGCCAGATGGATGACAGCATGTTGTCCAATGCCGGCCTCAACCCGACCGATTTCGAGACGGCGCGCTTTGTCTCAGACGATATCCGCGCCACGGATGACGGCTATGAAGCCCATGGCGTCATGACCATACGCGGTACCGATCGTGAACTGGTGATGCCCTTCACGCTCGACATAGCCGACGGCCGCGCCGTCGCCGATGCCAGCTTCGTCATCGCCCGCACCGAGTTTGGCGTGGGTGGATCGAGCTGGGGCTCGGCCGCTGCGGAAGTGACCCTGCAGCTCCACATCGAGGCCGATGCGGCGAACTGACTTGCGGCTTGGGCTTGCATGACAGGCGAGTTGGGGAGTAGCTCATCGCCATGAGCGCCCCCACGCAACCTGCCTTGAGCAAACCCGCCCCGATCAAGCCGGCCAGCGATCCGGCCGTGATCGAGGAGGCGGCCGCCATCCTCAAGGCCGGCGGCCTCGTCGCCATGCCGACCGAGACCGTCTATGGCCTCGCTGCCGATGCCGGCAATGCCGACGCTGTCGCGCGCCTCTATGCCGCCAAGGGGCGCCCGCGCTTCAACCCGCTGATCGCCCATGTCGCCGGCCCCAACATGGCCTGGCGACTGGCCGGCTGGCCCGATCTGGCCGATCAGCTGGCCGAGACCTTCTGGCCCGGCCCGCTGACCCTGGTCCTGCCCAAGCGCCCGGACGCGCCGATCGCCGACATTGCCAATGCCGGTCTCGACTCAATCGCGCTGCGCGCGCCGCGCCATACCGCCGCCCA
This sequence comes from Maricaulis sp., assembly GCF_048268525.1. Taxonomy (GTDB): domain Bacteria; phylum Pseudomonadota; class Alphaproteobacteria; order Caulobacterales; family Maricaulaceae; genus Maricaulis. Next base: position 23,851 of record NZ_JBLWVH010000006.1, read on the forward strand.
GGCCCTGATCCGGGCCTTTGATGGCCCGCTGGTCGCCCCCAGCGCCAACCCGTCCGGTGCCGTCAGCCCGACCACTGCCGCCCATGTCGCGGAAGGCCTCGGCGACCGGATCGACCTCATCCTCGATGGCGGCCCCTGTCCGGTGGGACTGGAATCAACCGTCATCGCCCTCCTGGGCGGCACGCCGACCCTGTTGCGGCCGGGCGGTCTGGCCCGTCGCCAGGTCGAGGCCATTACCGGACGGCTGGCCGATGCCGGCGATGGCGAGGCCCTGCTCGCTCCCGGCATGATGAAAAGCCACTACGCACCCAACGCGGCCATGCGACTGAATGCCGACGCGGCGCAGCCCGGTGAGGTCCTGCTCGGCTTCGGCGCCATCGCCGGGGACCTCAACCTGTCTGCCGCCGGTGATCTGGCCGAGGCCGCAACCGGCCTGTTCGCGGCGCTGCGATCACTCGACGCCCGCGGCGCCAAGCGAATTGCGGTTGCGCCTATTCCCGATGAGGGCTTGGGTGAAGCCATCAATGACCGGCTGCAGCGCGCCGCCGCGCCAAAAGACGACCTGATCTGATCCATCGACCAACCGGACCTGCCCGCCATGCCTGTTACCGAAACCGTCACCGAAAACCCGACACCCGCCGCCCGCGCCCTGCCCGACAGCCTCACCGCCCAGCTCAAGCAGGTCCTCGGTCCCAAGGGCTGGTCGCAGGACGCGCATGAACTGGCCCCGCACATCGCCGATTGGCGTGGCCGCTATCAGGGCGCGACGCCGATCCTCCTCAAGCCGGCCAATACCGAAGAGGTCGCCGCCTGTGTCCGCCTGTGCCACGAGGCCGGGATCGCTATCACACCGCAGGGCGGCAACACCTCCCTGTGCGGCGCTGCGACACCCATGGGCGAGGTCCTGCTGACCCTCAAGCGGATGACCGGCGTGCGCGAAGTCGATGTCGACAACGACTCCATGACCGTCGAGGCCGGTTGCGTGCTGGAGAACCTGCAAACACTCGCCGCCGACAACGACCGTCTCTTCCCGCTATCTTTGGGCTCACAAGGCTCGGCGATGATCGGCGGCCTGATCTCGACCAATGCCGGCGGTGTGCATGTGCTGCGCTATGGCATGACCCGCGAGCTGGTGCTGGGCCTCGAGGCCGTGCTGCCCGACGGCACGATCTGGTCCGGGCTGACGGGCCTCAGGAAGGACAATACCGGTTATGATCTCAAGCAATTGCTGATCGGCGCCGAAGGCACGCTGGGCATCATCACCGCGGCCACGCTGAAACTCTTCCCGCGCCCCTCGCGCCTGGAAGTCGCCTTTTGCGGCCTCGACAGTGTCGACGACGCCGTCAAATTTCTCGGCCTCGCCAAACAGGTCTCCGGCGGTGCCGTCACCGCTTTCGAGATCATGCCGCGCATGGCGCTGGACATGGTGCTTGAACATGTCCCCGGCACCCGCGATCCGCTGACCGGCGCGCATGCCTGGTATGTCGTGTGTGAAATGAGTTTCGGCCGTGCCGAGGGCGCGCGCGAAACCCTGGAACAGGCGCTGGGACAGGGCTTTGAAGCCGGTCTGATCGCCGACGCCGCCATCGCCGAGAATGACAGCCAGATCCATGATTTCTGGCGCCTGCGCGAAACCATCGCCGAGGCCGAACGGGCGCATGGCAAAGCCGTCAAGCACGACATCTCCATCCCGGTCTCGAAAATGCCCGCCTTCATGGCCAAGGCAACCAAGGCCGTCGAATCCGCTTTCCCCGGCGCCCTCGTCATCGCCTTCGGCCATGTCGGCGACGGCAATGTCCACTTCAACGTCGCCGCCCGCGAGACCGGCGCCGACGATGATTTCATCGCCCAGGCCGCCCCGCTCTCGCGCCTGGTCTACGACCTCGTCGACAGCTTCGGCGGCTCGATCTCGGCCGAGCACGGTATCGGCATATTGAAACGCGCCGAACTGGCCAGCCGCAAACCGGTTGATGTCGCTGTGATGCGCGCCATCAAGACGGCGCTGGACCCGAAGGGGATCATGAATCCGCGGGTCTTGCTGTAGCGAATGCTTGGGGCTGGCCCTACGGGGATCGGTCGAGCCGCCGGTTGTTCGGCCATGACGCCGGCGTTCCTGCGCAGGGCGGTCCATAGATCGCTTGTCAGCCAGCAGGCCGTATCCGCTTCTTCAGCTCAAGGGTGAAGCCGCGCAGCGGCCGCGTCGCGGCCCTTGACCTGAAGAAGCGGATACGGCGATCTCTCGGCAAGCGAATTATGGATGAGTGTGCGCCAGGCGCGGAGGGTAAGGGAGACGAATGGTGCCTAGCCCGATTATTCATCAGCCACTGCCCGACAGCCGCTCCAGATAATCCCGTCCGAAATCAACCTTCAGCGCCGCCCAGAGCGGCAGATGGTCAGACATCTGATGGGTCCGCCAATAGGTCTTGTAATAGAGTGATTTATTGCCGCGCGGCTTGCCGGACGAGGTGGTGCCATAGGCGTCACCCATGTCGGGAATATAGGTCGCCTCATCCTCCGGGCGGTAGACATGGTCATAGAAGTTGAAAGCCCCGGACGCCAGGATCTGGTCCTTGCGCAGGTTTGGCGTCATGAAGGCCATCTGGTCGAAAAAGCGCTCTTTCTTGCCGACATTGGTGACCTGCTGCAGGCCTTCGGGAATGACGAAGCCGGCTTCGGTCAGGGCCTCGAAGGTGACATCGCCGGGATCAAAAATGTTGAAATCTCCCAGCAGGATCAGATTTTCGGCCCAGGCATGATCTTCCTTGGCGCGCGCCGCCATGGACCGGGCGATCGCCCTGATTTCCGCCTCGCGCTTGGGATCATCAGCCTTGCTCTGCCCGTAGACGATATGGACCGTCGACAGCATGAATTTGAACCAGCCGGTTTCGAAGCCGACCAGATAGGGCGTCCGCGCCAATTGTTTTGACGACGTATAGACCAGCTTGCGGTTTTCATCGCGCGTTTCGATCGGCGGCATCACGACCTCGCCGGCCAGACCGCCAAAGCGCACCTTGCGACTGTCATAGAGGAAGGCCATGCGCTCCTTATTGCCCTCCGAGCCGCCGGTGACATCGGTCACCAGGTATTTCCACCAACGCCCGAGCAGCTGGCGCAGTTTTTCCAGGGGCGCGGTATCGCGGCGGACCTCCTGGATAGCGACCAGATCGAAGCGTGAAATGATCTCGGCGATATAGTGATAGGGCTCCACCCCGCGCAGCCCGTAGGCGGCACTGTCGAACTCGCGGATATTCCAGGTCGCCAGCAATAGCGTGTCATCGACTGTCTTTGGGGGGATATCCCCGGTCAGCGCATCACCCAGCCGGACCAGATTGGCCGCCACCCGGCGCTGGACCGGATCTGACCGGTCGAGATCATAAAAGAAGGACATGCCGGTCTCCTTTGTGTCGCCACTGCAGGGTACAACCAAAGCGGGCGCACCACCACTGGCAACGCGCCCGGTCGGGCCCTATCTTTACGACCAAGGAGATTGCCCATGCTGATTCTGCTCTCGCCCGCCAAGAACATGAATTTCGATGCCGTCGGGCGCGACCTGCCGGCGACGACGCCGGACCTGATCGACGAGACGCGGATCCTGTCGAAGACGACGCGTCAGCTGACGGCGCCCAAGATCAAGGCGATGATGAAGGTCAATGATGATCTCGCCCGCCTCAATCGCGAACGCTTCCAGGCCTTCGACGCCGACCAGCCGGGTGTGAAACAGGCCGCCTTCGCCTTCAATGGCGAGGTCTACCGCGGCCTTGAGGCACACACGCTCTCGGCCGAGGATCTCGACTGGGCGCAAAGCCATCTGCGCATCCTCTCGGGCATGTATGGCGCCCTGAAACCGCTCGACGCCATCCACCCCTATCGCCTGGAAATGGGCCGCAAGCTGCACACGCGGCGCGGCGAAAGCCTGTATGATTTCTGGGGCGACAGGATCGCCAGGGAACTCAACAGCCTGCAGGCCGATGACGCCGAGCCGGTCATCCTCAACCTGGCGTCCAACGAGTATTTCAAGGCCGTCGACAGGAAGGCGCTGAAGGGCCGTGTGGTCACCGCCACCTTCAAGGAAGAAAAAGACGGCCAGCTGCGCGCCCTCATGGTCTTCGCCAAAAAGGCCCGCGGCATGATGGCCCGCTGGGCCATCGAAAACCGCATCACCGACCCGGCCGAGCTGGTGAAGTTCGACCTCGGCGGCTACCGGTTTGAGGCGGAGGGTTCGAGCGAAGGGGATTTGCTGTTCACCCGGCCGCAGCCGGCAGCGGCCGGGAAGAAGGCGGCTTAGCGGGCTATTCCACGCGCCTGCAAGATATGATACAACCCAAGGGCCGCTGGGGACGGGGCTAGCCGTCCCCTTTGGCCGCCCTTTAGGCGAGAGAGAGCCGGATCAACAGGGTCCACCCGCCGATCCGTCTTCTCCTCACCCAAAGGACGAGAGAGAGTTTCGGCAACCGAAACATATCTCCCTCCTTGGATTGCGCCGGCCCTGGTGGCCGGCGTTTTCATATTGGCATGCATACAACTTACAAGTGTTCCGAATATTAGCGCACCTAAACCGTCATCCCACGGTGAGCGCACAGCGGGCATCCGGGGGCCCTCGGCTAGCCGACGGGGCTTACGATCACCAGCTTCCCCGTTTCACCCGGCGGCCCCAGCGCTGAGGTCCCCCGGATCGCGGCGCGCCGCGACCGTGGGATGACGGTGGATGGAGGGCGTTCTCATGGGGAAGAAAGCACCACACCCTTGACCTCCCCGCCCCCTTCCCGTCTCTTGCGGCGAGCGCAAACTTGATAGGTGGTTCATGTCTTCCATTCGCACTGATCTCACGGGCCAGGTGGCCATTGTTACCGGCTCGACGAGCGGGATTGGCGCGGCGATGGCCGAGGCTCTGGCGGCAAATGGCTGTCACATCATTCTCAACGGGCTGGGTGACGCGGCGGAGATCGAGAGCCTGCGAGCCAAGATCGCGGCGGAACATGGTGTCGAGGTGCGCTACCATCCGGCCAACATGCTCAAGCCGGACGAGATTGCCGACATGGTCGCCTCGGCGGAGCGTGAATTCGGGCGGCTGGACATATTGCTGTCCAATGCCGGCATCCAGCATGTCTCGCCGGTCGAGGATTTCCCGGCTGACAAGTGGGACGCCATCATCGCCATCAATCTGACCTCGGTCTTCCATGCCGCGAAAGCCGCGATCCCGGTCATGAAGCGTCAGGGAAAGGGCCGGATCGTCAATCTCGCCTCGGCGCACGGGCTGGTCGCCTCACCGTTCAAGTCGGCCTATGTGGCGGCCAAGCATGGCGTGATGGGGTTCACCAAGACGCTGGGTCTGGAGCTGGCCGAGGATGGCATCACCTGCAATGCGATCTGCCCGGGTTATGTGAAGACGCCGCTGGTGGAAAACCAGATCGCCGACACGGCCAAGGCGCGCGGGATCACCGAGGATGAAGTCGTGCGCGATGTCATGCTGGCGGCGCAGCCGACCAAGAAATTCGTCACCTATGAGCAGCTCGCCGGCGCTTTGCTCTATCTTGTCTCCGACGCCGGGGCCAATATGAATGGCTCCTGGATCAGCGTAGACGGCGGATGGACAGCCAAGTGAACGATAACGAAGCCATTCTCAAGATTGACTATAACGAGATACCGGTCACCGACATGGAGGCCGCGAAGGCCTTTTATGCCGGCGCTTTCGGCTGGAGCTTCATCGATTTCGGACCAACCTATGCCGCTTTCGAGAATGCCGGTCTGGACGGGGGCCTGCGCCTCGAGGACAAGGCCTGGCCGACCGGCTGCCTGATCATCCTCAAGGCCAAGGACATCCTGGCCGCCGAAGTGCGGGTCGAAGAGGCCGGCGGAACAATCATCAAACGCGAAGACTTTCCCGGTGGTCGCCGTTTCCATTTCACCGATCCCAGCGGCAATGAGCTGGCCCTCTGGTCACCCAATGGCAAATATGATCCCGCCGCTGCCATGGACGCCGCCAACGATCCGGACGAATGAGCACGGACGAGGGTGACGCCCCGCGCCGCCAGCCTGTGCCCGGCGCCGGCATGGTTGTGTTTCGCGGCGATGAGGTGCTGCTGATCAAGCGCGGCAAACCGCCCTATGAGGGACAATGGTCGCTGCCCGGCGGCAAGATCGAATATGGCGAAACTGCCGCCGAAGCCGCCTCACGCGAACTGGCCGAGGAAACCGGCACCACGGCGCGCATTGTCGGCCTGATCGATGTCATCGACAGTATCGGCCTGCGCGAAGCGGGACAGCCGGGCGACTGGCACTATTTGCTGGTCGATTTTGCCGGCGTCTGGACGGGCGGCGAACCGGTCGCGGCGGATGATGTTACCGAGGCCGCCTTCCTCCCCTATGACGAGGCCATCGCGCGGACCCAATGGGACCGGACCCGCGATGTGATCGGGCGGGCCCGCGAGATCGTCGCCGCCTTGAGCGCGCCACAATCCGTGCCATGATGCGCGCCATGCGCGCGCTCATCTCCCTGTCTGTACTGGTGACCCTTCTGGCGGCTCCGGCCGTGGCCCAGAAGCCGCGCAGCTTTGCCCGCCCGGAACCGGTTGCTGTGGCGGAGACCAGCGAAGCCGCCCGTATCCAGCCCGGCCAGGACGACGCCATCAGTGACGAGATCCGCGAGGAACTCGATCTCGAACGCACCCTGCCCTATCTGGCCTATACGCTGGGCGAACTGCATTATCTGGCCTTTGCCTGCGGCGGTCCGGACGACCAGCAATGGCGCGAACAGATGGTCGAACTTCTGGCCATGGAGGCCGCCGATGATCGCCGCTGGCGCGATCGTCTGATCGAGGGTTTCAATGATGGCTATCGCGCCCAGCAACGCTATCGCACGCGCTGCGGTCTGGAAGCCGACGCCGAACGCCGTGCGCTGGCCCACCGGGGCCGGGACCTGTCGGAAATGATGCGCGCGGCCTATTTCGACTAAGCGTCGGCCAGCATCGGCCACAGGCCGCCTCACCACCTTGTTCGTCTGCCAGGACTGTTCCAGCGTCTCACGTCACTGGGCGATGTAGCGGACCGCACTGCGCTGACCGTGCATGTCACCTTGACTACTCTCGATGTAACGCGTAGGTAACATCACATCAATCATCGAGGGAGACGATCATGGCAGACATCAACAAGCTGATCCGACAGCGCGACCGGACCCTGGGTCTGGCAGCCCTCTCCTTTTTGCTGTGGCAGGGCGCCCAGCTGGCCCAGGACATTGCTCTCGAGCTGGGCTGGAGCGACGCACCGCAGAACCTGTTCATCCTGATCCCCCTGCTGGTCGGCGCGATCGGCTGGGCGGCGGCATCCGTCCTGTTTCTCCTCTATGCCAGCAAGGTCAGCCGCACCAGGACCCAGTCAGTGATCCAGGACGAGCTGTTCTGCCACAACCAGCGCATCGCCATCCGCACCGGCTTCATGGTGCTGATCGGGGCCATTTCGCTGTTGCTGGCGGCTGATCTTCTCATCGATTTCTCGGCCACGATCGCCATTCGGGCGTTGCTCATCATCGGTATTTTCACGCCGCTGGCGACCTTCGTCCTGCTGGGTCGCGGCGACGACGGCGATGAGGAGGAGGCGGCGTGAGCCCCTCCGCCCTCGGCAACCGGCTGAAGGAGATGCGGGCCCGCCATGGTCTGACCCAGGCCCAGCTGGCCGAAGCGGTCGGGGTCACGCGCAAGTCGATCAACACCGTGGAAAACCGCGTCTTCATCCCTTCAACCGTGCTGGCCCTGAAGCTGGCCGCCGCGCTGAAAGTCAGTGTCGAGGAGCTGTTCTACCTGGATGATGACCGAGCCTGATGAAGGGCGATCCTGCCGGTCGCGGGATTGGCTCCACACCCGTCCCGTTCCCAATGTCATGAACTCGCGTTAAGGATGGGGCGCGGGATGCATGAGGGGACAAGATGTCGGATCGCAGGTCACAACTGGAATCATTGAGTATCGATCGCGATGATGGCGACAGCTCCGGCGGTGGTGTGTCGATAGTCACCACGCTGGTAATCGCCCTGTTCTTCGCCGCAGTTTCGGCTGGTGCGACCTGGTATTTCACCCGCAGCGCCGCGCCTGAACCGCAACCGGTTGCCGCCGTCGAGACGCCCGCTCCCGCCGAAGTCCCGGCCGAAACCGCTGCCACGCCGGCCCGCGCCGCGCCGCGCAGCTCCGGCCTCGTGGCCACCGGCTATGTCGTCGCCCGCCGACAGGCGACCGTGTCGGCCGAGATCACCGGCCGGATCTCCGAGCTGCTGGTCGAGGAAGGCGCCCGCGTCGAGGAAGGCCAGGTACTGGCCCGCCTTGACGACACGCGCGCCCGCATCCAGCTCGAGCTGTTGCTTGCCCAGCGCAATGCCGCTTCGGCCCGCCCGCATGCACTGATTGCCCAGCTGGCCGAAGCCCAGCGGGTGCTGGAACGGGCGACCACCCTGGCCGAACGCGATATCGGCTCACAGGCCGCGGTCACCGCCGCCCGCACACAATTTGAAAGCCTGACCGCCCAGATCGAAGCGTCGCGCGCCGACTATCAGGCCGTCGCCGCCCAGGTCCGCGCCCAGGAGGACCTGATCGACCGCCACATCGTGCGCGCGCCCTTCGCCGGCATTGTCATCGCCAAGAACGCCCAGGTCGGCGAAATCCTGTCTCCGGCCTCGGCCGGTGGCGGCTTCACGCGAACCGGTGTCGCCACGCTGGTGGACATGGAATCGCTGGAGATCGAGGTCGATGTGAACGAGGGCCAGATCGGCCGGGTCACGCCGGGCCAGCGGGTCGAAGCCCGCCTCGACGCCTATCCGGACTGGCGCATCCCGGCCCATGTCGAGGCCATCATCCCGACCGCCGACCGCGCCCGCGCCACAATCACCGTCCGCGTCGCCTTTGACGAGCGCGACGGCCGCATCCTTCCGGACATGGCGTCACGCGTCATTTTCGTCGAGTAGAAGCACTTTGATTTACAAAGCAGCTGATTTGCTGCACGCTTGAACGAACCTGCCGACGCCCAAGTCAACGCCCAACAGGCGCGAGTCGGCCAGCCTGAACGAGGAACTGCCGATGACATCGCTCTACACCCTCACCGACCTGTCCAAACGCTACACCCGGGGCAAGGAGTCGATCACCATCTTCGAAGAGCTGACCATGTCGATCCCGCAGGGTGACTTCATGGCCATCATGGGTCCGTCCGGCTCGGGCAAGACGACCCTTCTCAACCTTCTGGGCGGCATTGACCGGCCCTCCTCCGGCTCGGTGGACTGCGAAGGCGTGCGGGTCGACAAGCTGTCGGAGGGCAAGCTGGCCAAGTGGCGCTCGCAGAATGTCGGCTTCATCTTCCAGTTCTACAATCTCATGCCGACGCTGACCGCGGCGCAGAATGTCGAACTGCCCCTTCTGCTCACCAGCCTGTCCGGCAAGGCGCGCAAGGAACGCGTCGCCACGGCGCTGGACATTGTCGGCCTGGCCGATCGGAAGGGGCACCGGCCGCGTCAGCTCTCCGGCGGTCAGCAACAGCGCGTCGCCATCGCCCGCGCGATTGTCGCCGACCCGAAAGTCCTGCTCTGCGACGAGCCGACCGGTGACCTCGACCGCAAATCGGCCGATGAGATCCTGGAAACCCTGCAACTGCTCAACAAGGAACTCGGCAAGACCATCGTCATGGTCACGCACGACCCCTCAGCGGCCAAATATGCCCGCCGCGAACTGCATCTCGACAAGGGCCGCTTTGTCGAACAGGCGCAGGAGCCGGCCCAATGAATGATCTCACGCTGATCCGGAAGAATCTCTTCCGCAAAAAGCTGAGGGCGATCCTGCTGACCCTGTCGATCCTGATCGCCTTTTTGATCTTCGGAGTCCTGGGCGCCTTCTATTCTGTCTGGACTTCTGGCGGCGCGCTGGCTGCCGACAATCGCCTTGTCACCGTCAACCGGATCAACTTCACGGTCTCCATGCCCTTCGCCTACTGGACCCGTGTTTCTGCCATCGAAGGGGTCGACAATGTCGCCCACGCCAGCTGGTTCGGCGGCTATTTCCAGGAGCAGACGCAACAGGTCCAGACCTTTGCCGTCGACCCGGAGACCTATCTGGCGGCCTACCCGGAACTGACCATGCCGGCCGAACAGCGGCAGGCCTTCCTGGACACGCGGGATTGCCTGCTGGTCGGAGCTGACCTGGCAGGCCAGTATGGCTGGTCGGTCGGTGACACCATCCCGCTCCTCTCCAATATCTGGCAGAAGACCGATGGAACGGCGAGCTGGACCTTCAATATCTGCGCCATTTTCGACGCCGAAGACGACAAGGTTCCCGCGAACTACGCCCTGTTCCACTACGACTATTACAACGAGGCCCTGGCCTTCAACACAGACCAGGTCGGCTGGCTGATCATCAATACGACGGACGCATCCCTGAACGACCAGGTCTCGCGCGCCGTCGATGACATGTTCGCCAACTCGCCGTCCGAAACCGAAACGACAACCGAGGCCGCCTTCAACGAGGCCTTCGCCAACCAGTTCGGCAATATCGCCCTGATCCTGCTATTCGTGGTCGGCTCGGCCTTCACCACCATCCTGATCATTGTCGGCTTCACCATGGTGACCGCAATCAATGAGCGGACCGGCGAAATCGCCGTGATGAAAACACTCGGCTTCCCGGCTCCGCGCATCTTCCGCATGGTGCTGGCGGAATCCGTCATGCTCAGCCTGGTCGGCGGCCTGCTCGGCCTTGGCCTGGCCAATCTGATGATCACCGGTGTTGCCGACGCCGCAGCAGCCTTCCTGCCCGGCCTCGCCCTGTCTGCCCCGGTATTCTGGGTCGGCGTCGGTCTGGCTGTCCTGCTGGGTCTGCTCACCGGGATTGTTCCCGCCATCAATGCACAGCGGGTGAAAATTATCACCGCGCTCGGCAAGCAATAGGAGAGCGTCATGCTGAAGCAAATTGGCGCCGTCACCGTGCTGAACCTGCGCTCCATCCCCCAGCGGGCCGGACTGTCGCTGGCGACCATTGTCTCGATTGCCCTGGTTACCGGTGTGCTGCTCGGTTTCCTCGCGATGTCGAATGGTTTCAGGGCCACGCTGCAGGGTACCGGATCGGAGAGTGTCGCGGTCATGCTGCGGGCCGGGTCGCAAGCCGAACTCAACTCGGGCCTCGCCTCCAGCCAGGTCCGCCTGGTCGAGGAAGCGCCCGGTGTCGCCCGCGATGCCGATGGTGTACCGCTGGTTTCCGGCGAGCTCTTCGTCATCGTTGATGGCATCAAGCGGTCCTCGCAGACCGAGGCCAACCTGCCCCTGCGCGGCGTCGGCGAACAGGCGCTGCGCCTGCGTCAGGGCTTTGAGATGGTGGAAGGCCGCATGTTCGAGACGGGCACCAATGAACTGGTGGTCGGCGAAGCCGTGCTGCGGGAGTTCTCCGGTTTCGATCTCGGCGAGACGATCCGCCTTGGCCCCAATGAATGGGTCATCGTGGGTATCTTCTCGACCGGTGGCTCGGTCTTCGACAGCGAAATCTGGGCCGATATCGCGGGCATCCAGAACCTCTATAATCGCGGCACCGGCGTCCAGTCGATCCGCGCCCGCCTGACCTCACCCGAGGCCATTGAAGAGCTGCGCGCCTTTGAGGAGAACGAGCCGCGCCTCAATCTCGACATCCAGAGCGAGACCGACTTTTTCGCCGGTCAGGCCGGCGGCACGGCGGTGCTGATCGAATTCATCGGCTGGCCGCTGGCGATCGTGATGGCCATCGGTGCTCTCGCCGGGGCGTGGAACACCATGTATTCCTCGGTCGATACCCGCATGCGCGAGATCGCCACCCTGCGCGCAATCGGCTTTTCCGGCTTTGCCGCTGCCGTCGGCACGATGGTTGAATCGCTCGTCCTGGCCGCCATCGGCGGGCTGGTCGGCGCCGGCGCAGTCTATCTCCTGTTCAACGGAATATCCGCGTCGACACTGGGATCAGGCTTCACCCAGGTAGTGTTCTCCTTTGCCGTGACCGGCGGCTCGGTGATCGCCGGCATGGTGATGGCCATCATCATCGGCTTCCTCGGCGGCCTCGTCCCGGCCATCCGCTCGGCCTATGTGCCGCTGCTGACGGTTCACAGGAGCGAGTAGGATCTCTTTCCTCCCCGGCCCGCCGGGAAGGGGGACCGCATGGCGGTGGAGGGGAGCCGCGCAAATGCGCGGCTGATACTCAGATTATCGCGAACGCCCCCGGCGCGCTGCGCCGGCCCCTTCGACCCGATGCTGCGCATCGGCCCACTTCCCCAACAATGTCGGGGAAGAAAACCTATCCGTACCAGTCATCTTCCGCCGCGCGGAGTTTTTCCTCGTCCTTGTGGGGCGGCAGGATTTCCATCTTCACATGGCGGCGACGATTGGTGGAGATGACGAAGAAGCGCTTGTCGGGATAATCCAGTTTCGCCTCGAGCATGGCCGAGGTGATCAGGTCGACATTTTTCAGATCATCATCCGACATGCCGAAGGAGTGCGGCAGGTCGCGACCATATTGTTCCAGGCCCTGCTCGACACACTGACGGATGGCGCGGCGCTTGAGACCGGCTGTGGTCAGGTGCGGACCCAGCTCCTCGCGGATTTCCGGGTTGGAGCAGGGATAGACGGCGAGATAGTTCGGCTCTTCGGGCAGGTGCCCGGCATCGACGATCAGCTTCAGTGCCGCCTTGATGATCTCGCGCGAATGCTGGCGCGCCGTGACGATGGCCACCGGGCGTCGCTTGAGCACCGCGTATTTGAAAATCTCCCAGGACGGGCCGCGCCAATTGGCGCTGTCGAGCGCCCGTTTGACGTCGCGCAGCAGGTATTCCTCGCCATTACGGTCCTTGCCGTCGGCGAATTCGCGATAGGCGCGAGCCGGCGGGTCGGCCCAGTCTTCCCACAGGCCGGGCACGCCGAGATAGGCCTTGATGTCCTCATACTCGTGCTGGCGCATGGCCCGCTCCTCACCGGTCATGGTGTTGAGCAGATGGATACGGGTCGGCAAATGGAGAATGTTTTCGTCGATATCGAAGAAATAGAAGCTCTGGCGTTCCACGGGCAGTCCTTGTGCGGCGTCGGCAGGCGACAGGCGCCACCGGATGCCCGCCCGCTTACAGACCCGGGCGGCGCAACTCAATAGGCGGCGTAGGATTTCTCTTCGACGATGTTGGAGCCCAACAGGAGATTGATCTCCTTTTTCAACGCCGCGCGCTTGTCATTGGTGACATAGACGGCGCGGGCCAGACGGATGAATTCCGGACCGAAATCACCGGCCCGCTCACAATCGCGGATGTCATCCTCGATCACCCAGAGCTCTTCATTGACCGCCTGCAGCGCGGCGTCGAGACGGGTCAGCTCGTCACTGGCCGGCACGTCTTTCGCCAACGTCTCGTTGAGAATGCCCAGCTCGGTGCGGACATTTTTCAGCTTGGCCTCGTCCTCGATGCGTTCGGACTTGATGCGCAGGATGGTGATCTTGTCGATCAGCTCGCCCGGGGCGATGGCGGTGAGGATGGTCGTGGTCATGTCGTTAGCCCTTCTGGCGCGTGGGGTCGTTGAAATCTGGCGGGATTGTCGTGACTTGGCGCCCAATAATCCAGCGTTTCATCATCAGTCCTGGCCGCAAAGCTCAGCGCTCGGGCGGCGTCCAGTCGCTGCCATCGGTTTTGCGCCGGGCCAGCCGCAGGGCCAGACCGAGGGCGGCACCGACCCCTATGGCCACGGTCAGGTCGACAAAAACGGTCAGCAGCAGGGTGATGAGCAGCAGGACCCGATCACCGACCGGCGCCCGCAAATACTCTGGCCAGCGATGCGGTTCACTCATATTCCAGGCCGTGACCATCAACAGGGCGGCCAGCGCCGGCATGGCCAGATAGCCGGCCGCCGGTGCCGCGAACAACATGATCACCAAGAGGGCCAGCGCGTGTACCAGGCCGGCCACCGGCGTCTGGCCGCCGGCGCGGATATTGGTCGCGGTCCGGGCTATCGCACCGGTCGCCGGCAGGCCGCCGAAAAAGGCCGAGCCGATATTGGCGATGCCCTGGGCTGTCAGCTCGGCATTGGGCCGGTGTTTGCCGTCAATCATCCGGTCGGCCACCATCGCCGAGAGCAGGGACTCAACCCCGGCCAGGAAGGCGATGATGATGGCCGAGGGCAAAAGCTCGACGATGCGGTCGAACGAGATGTCCGGCAGGGACGGCATGGGCAGTCCGGTCGGCAAGTCCCCGAAACGGGACTGGATGGTGTCGACGGGCAGGTTCAAGGCGACGACCAGCGCCGAAGCGGCGGCCAGTCCGACGATCAGGCCGGGAAAGCGCGGTGCCAACCGCCGCAGGACCAGGATGCAGATCAGCGCCACCACGGCCACGCCGAGGGCGGACAGGTTGAGCGTGTCGGTCGCGCCCGCCAGCATCGGCACGGTCTCGATGAAATCGGCCGGCAGATGATCGAGCCGGAGACCGAAAAAGTCCTTGATCTGACTGGTGGCGATAATGATGGCGATGCCGATAGTGAAGCCATTGACTACCGCTTCGGGGACATGGGCAATCAGCCGCCCGGCCCGGAAATAGCCGGCCACGATCAGGATCAGCCCGGCCATCAGCGTCGCCAGAACCAGACCGTCATAGCCGTGCTCGGCAATGATCGAGAAGACCACAACGATAAACGCGCCGGTCGGCCCGCCGATCTGGACGCGACTGCCACCAAAGGCCGAGATCAGGAAACCGGCAACCACTGCCGTGACCAGCCCGGTCGACGGGTCGGCCCCCGAGGCGATCGCAATCGCCAGGCTCAAGGGCAGCGCGACCATGGCGACGGTCAGACCGGCCAGCAAGTCGGCCATGAACTGACCGGCATCATAGGATTGCAGGGTTGTCAGTATCTTGGGCAGGCGCATGCGGCCCTGTTACCACCCGCCCGCCGGCTTCGCCACTGCGCCACAGCGCCGCAAGCGATCAGTCGTGTGGCAGGGCTTCCATGAAGCGCACCGGCTTGCCCTTGCCCTCGGCCACAAGCTCGCCATCGCGCATCACCGAGCGGCCGCGAATGATCGTGCCAACCGGCCAGCCGGTGACCGACATGACGTCAAACGGCGTCCAGCCGGATTTCGACGCCGACCAGGCATCGGTGATGGTCTCGGTCCGCTTCATGTCGACCAGGGTGAAATCGGCATCCCAACCGACTGCCATGCGGCCCTTGCCGGCAATGCCGAAAATGCGCTGGGCGCCAGCCGAGGTCAGGTCGACAAAGCGTTCAATGGTGAGCCGGCCGGCGTTTACGTGGTCGAGCATGACCGGGACCAGCGTCTGCACGCCGGGCATGCCGGACGGGCTTTGCGGATAGGGTTTGGCTTTTTCCTCCAGCGTGTGCGGCGCGTGGTCCGATCCGATCACGTCGACAATGCCGCGCTGGATGCCGCGCCACAGGCCGGCCCGATGGCGGGCGTCGCGCATGGGCGGGTTCATCTGGGCCCGGCCCTTGATGCGCTCATAAATCTCCGGACCTTCCAGGGTGAGATGCTGGGGCGTCGCCTCGACCGAGGCGATGTCGCGATGCTCGGCCAGGAAATCCATTTCCTCGGCGGTGGAGATATGCAGGACATGGATGCGCTTGCCGGTCTTGCGGGCGAGGCGGACCAGGCGCTTGGTCGACATGATGGCGGCCTCGGCATCGCGCACATGCGGATGGCTGGTCCAGTCGCCCTCAACGGCCAGTTCGCGACGCTCGGCGAGGCGGTATTCGTCTTCGGAATGGAAGGCCGCGCGGCGCTTGATCGCGCGCAGGACGCGTTCCACGCCCTCATCATCCGCCACCAGCAGCGAGCCGGTCGAGGCGCCCATGAAGACTTTCACACCGCAACAGCCGAGCATGCGCTCCATTTCGGGCAATATGTCGGCATTTTCATTGGTCGCGCCGGCGTAGAAGGCGTGGTCGCAATGCATGCGGTTTTGCGCCCGGGCCAGCTTGTCGGTCAGCATGTCCGGCACGGTGGTGGTGGGATTGGTGTTCGGCATTTCGAACACCGCCGTGACGCCGCCCATCACCGCACACAGCGAGCCCGATTGCAGATCTTCCTTCCACTCCATCCCCGGCTCGCGGAAATGGACCTGGGTGTCGATTACACCCGGCAGGACCATCAGGCCGGAACAGTCGACCACCTCGCCGGCCGAGGCCTGCGACAGGTCGCCGATCGCCGCGGTCTTGCCGTCAGTGATGCCGATATCGGCATGGCCGCGCCCGTCATGATTGACGATCTCGCCGCCCTTGAGGATCACATCGAATGTCTGGCTCATGATCTTGTAGTCCTCTCGTAAAGCGCCTTGGCGGCATCATACACGCTATCGACGCTCAGGTCCGCCAGCAGGCTGGTCGAGGCCTTGCGACGGTCGTCATGGGCGCTGTCGATTTCCTCGAAGGTCGCCGGGCCGCGCACCGCATCGGTATGCGCGCCCCAGGGCGCATAGCAGCGATCATCGGACGGGCCGAACAGGCCCAGCGTCGGAGCCCCCACAGCCGCCGACATGTGCATCAGCCCGCTATCATTGCCGACATAGAGGCGGCAGCGTTCCAGGCAGGCGGCGGTCTCGGGCAGGCCGAGGCCCAGAAGGTCGATGAACTCGATCTCCGGCAGAGCGTCGAAAATAGGCTGGGCATAGAGCTCGTCACCCGGCCCCCCCAGCATCACCACCGGCGCGCCCGGCATCACCCCGTCCGGCCCGGTGAAGCGGAGGATGAATTCGGCAAACTTCTCCGCCGGCCAGACCTTGAAGATCCACGAGGCTGACGGGCAGATCGCCAGATAGGGCCCCTTTCCCGGCACGCGTGTCGCCGCTTCGGCGCGCACGGCGTCGGACAGGTGGAGCTTGGGGTCAGGCGCCGGGGCGAGCTTCAGCACGCTGGCGGCTTCCCCAACCTTGGGCACCGGAACGGCGCTCTGCTGGAGGATGCGGCGCTCCCTGGCGCGCAGGAACCAGGCGGTACCGGAACAGCGCAGATCGACGACCAGATCCCATTTCACATCAACGGTTTCGCGCCACAAATCCCACCAGTGCATCCCGGCCTTCTTCTTGCGCATCACGATGATGCGCTCGAGCCGCGGCGTCTCGGTGAACAGGGAGGCCGCCAGCGGGCCGCAGGCAATCGTGAAATGCGCCTCGGGGCGGGTACGCACGAGATGGTCGAGCACGCCGGAATTGATGATGGCGTCACCGATCCGGGTCGATGTGATGAAGAGGACGCGTTGCATGGGGACCGCAGATAGCGCGACGCGAAGGGCTTGGCCAGAGACGGACGCAATGCCATATCGGAGCCATGAACCAGCCCGCCTCCCTGCCCTTCGCCCTGCCCGACCGCCAGATCATCTCGGTCGCCGGCCCCGATGCCCGCGACCTGCTGCAACGCCTGATCACCGCCGATGTGCTGACATTGTCGGCCGGCACTTGTCGGCCCGGCGCCCTGCTGACCCCGCAGGGCAAGATCCTGGTCGATTTCATGATGTTTGCCGACGGCGACACGGTCTGGCTGGACGTTCCGGCAAGTGCGGCCGACGGCCTTTTGAAGCGGCTGACAATGTTCAAACTGCGGGCCAGGGCCGAGATCGTCCTCAACACCGATATCCTCGCCCTGTGGTCGACCACGCCCTTCCCGGGCAGTTGTGAGGACCCGCGCCTGGGCGGACGGGTCCATCGCGGTCTGGGCGAGGCGGCCAGCGAAACGCGCGCCATCGACATGATCGAGATCGAGGCCGGCATCCCGGCCTTCGGCCGCGATTATGGCGAGGCGGATGTCTTCCCCACCGACGTCAATCTGGACGCATTCGGCGGTGTCGGCTGGAAGAAGGGCTGTTTCATCGGCCAGGAAGTCGTCTCCCGCATGAAACGCCGCGGCACCATCCGCAAGCGGTCCCTGCCCGCCACATTCGCCGCCGAAGCTCCGCCGCCCGGCACCGCCGTCATGGCCGGACCGACCACGGTCGGCGCGATTTCCTCGGCCAGCGGACACCACGCCGTCATCCTCGCCCGCCTCGACCGCCTGCGCGCCGCCGAGCATTATTGCGAAGCCGATGGCCAGGAAGCCAATATCGTCGTTCCGGACGAGTTCTGGGCCGATCTGGAAGCCGCGCCGAAGGTCTAAATCTGGCGGAACAGGCCCTTCCCCAGACCCCGGGTCAGGTCGCGCCGGGGCGCAGCGACAATCCAGCGGGTCTCGTCCGGGCGAGGACCTGAATGCGCGCCTGCACTGTCCTGCCGCAGCCATGGAAGGGCGGCAGAACGGGTCTGTACTCAGGCTCCCGAATAAACCCTTAGATAGCGCCGGAACCCCGTCTATCTATAAGTATAATTTCAACAATTCGACCGACATTAACCTTTCGTTAGCCAGCCCGGACGCTAGTGGTTTCAAATAAATACAGACACTTAACGCAAGGTGGCATCCATGTTCGGTTCTACTCGCAGAGACTCGTCAAATTCCGAGGCCATCATGTCGGCCCTGGACACATCGATGGCCATCATCGAATTCCGGCCCGACGGCCACATCCTGACGGCCAACCGGAATTTCCTGGCCCTGACCGGATACCGACTGGACGAGATCAAGGGCCAGCATCACCGCATCTTCGTGGCGCCGGACGAGACGGCGCGCCCCGCCTACCAGGCATTCTGGGACAAGCTGGCCGCCGGTGAATACGTCTCGGACGAGTTCAAGCGCTTCGGCAAGGACGGCTCCGAGGTCTGGATTCGCGCCACCTATAATCCGGTTTTCGCGGCTGACGGGTCAGTGCGCAAGGTAATCAAGTTCGCAACCGATGTGACCGACGAAAAGACGCGCCACTTTATCCAGCAAGGCAAGTTGGAAGCGATCGGCCGGACCCAGGCAGTCATCGACTTCGAGTTGGACGGCACAATCATCAGCGCCAATCCCGCCTTCCTGTCGACGATGGGCTATGAAGAGTCCGAAATCATCGGCCAGAAACACGCCATGTTTGTCGAACCCCAGACACGGGAGAGCGACGAGTATCGCGCCCTGTGGGCCAAGCTGAATGCCGGCGAGTTCGTCTCCGACCAGTTTCGCCGTGTCGGCAAGGGCGGCAAGACGATCTGGATCCTGGGCAGCTACAATCCGATCTTCGATCCGACCGGCAAGATCCTGAGAGTGGTAAAGTTCGCCACCGACATCACCGCCGATGTCGAACGCCGCCAGATGCGCGAAAGCGCCATGCAGGAGGTCGAACGCGACATCACCGGCATCGCCGCCAGTGTGACACAGTCAACCAGTCGATCGACCGAGATGTCGGCAACCAGCCAGCAGGCCAGCATGGGCGTGCAGGAAATCGCTGCCGGTATCGAGGAGTTGGCCGCTGCCGCCAGCGAGATCACCCAGCAATTGGGCCGCGTCACCGAAGTCACCGCCAATGCGGTGGAAACTGCGCGTGTGACCAATGAGATCATCAGTGGCCTGTCGGAAAGTGCCAAGTCCATCGGCGATGTGGTCGCCCTGATCAACGGCATTTCGGAACAAACCAACCTGCTCGCCCTCAACGCCACCATTGAAGCGGCCCGGGCCGGTGAAGCCGGCAAGGGCTTCGCTGTTGTCGCCTCGGAGGTCAAGGAACTGGCCAATCAGGCAGCGTCGGCGACCGGCAAGATCTCGGACCAGATCGAGACCATGCGCAACTCGACCGCCCAAGCGGTCAGCGCTATCGACCAGATCAGCACCACAATCAGCGAGATCGATGAGGTCACCACCTCGGTCGCCGGGGCCACCGAAGAGCAGACGTCGGTGACATCTGAGTTGTCAGCGAGCATGCAGCATGTCGCGTCCGGGGTCGCCTCGATCAATGACGGGATCGCCGAATTCGCCGAGACCAGCCGTTCCATCGACAGCGCGACCCGCAATCTCCAGACCGCCGCCTCGGCGCTGGTCTGATACCGGGGAAAACACGGAGCTGGCCCCTGAGCTCCCACCGCCAGCAACGCTAGCCAGCCGTCGGCGTAACAAGCTCGGGAATGCGTTCCCGCAGGAAGCCTGCAAGAGCTTCGACTGCGGGCGGCAGGCCTCTCCGGGAGGGCATGACGAGGCTGAGCCGGGCATCCCCTGCGGTCCAGTCCGGTAGCAACGGCACAAGCCGGCCTGCGTCAACGAGGTCGCGGCAGACATAGTCCGGCAGCGCGACAATCCCCAGCCCGTCGGCCGCCGCGTGTTTCAGGGTGACCATGTCATCGCTGCAAAGCCGTGGCTCGAACGGAATTGTGATCTGGGGCTCTTGCTTGCTGCTGAGCGTCCAATGCCCGACTTCCGGGCGCCAGCCCAGCTTCAACCCGACATGCCCCGCAAGCGCCTCCGGCCGAGACGGGGTGCCAGTCTGCTCCAGATAGGCGTGCCCCGCGAACAAGCGCCATGTCACCGTGGCAAGGCGGCTTTGAACCAGGCTTGAATCCGGCAGCGGATCGATATGGCCCCGGATCGCCATGTCAAATCCGGACTCGACAAGGCCGACCGTTCGATTGGTGACCTGCTGGATGATACGAACCTTTGGATTGTCCGACAGGAAGTCCGCGACAGCTTCGCACAGGGCGAATTGGGCGACGCCGACAGAGCACGACAGACGCACCGTGCCGGACAGCGTATTCGCCTGACGGCGAACGGCCGATTCAGCGGCCTCGATTTCATCCAGGGCCATCCGCGCGTGTCGATAGAAGGCTTCGCCGGCATCGGTGACAATAAACTGGCGGGAGGTTCGCTGGATCAATCGCGTGCCCAGACGGTCCTCCAGCTGTTGCACATGCCGGCTCAGCCTCGACTTCGGAACATTGAGCGCCCGCCCGGCCGGGGCAAACCCGCGCTTCTCCACGACGTGGACGAAATAGTAGTAGTCATTCAGATCCATGATCCGGGCCCTTCTTCGTTCCGATTATAGAACGATTGTTTCCATTATTGCCACTTTTTGTCGGCATCGTTCCGCTGATATCTCCATTTGCAACAGATGGAGACCAACATGCCAACACAAGCCTTGGATAATGACGAGCGGATCGGACTCGACATTTCCCGACCCGTACGTGGGCGCCCACTTGTCATCGGTGACGGATTTGAGGCCCTTAGCTTCAAGCAGGATCGCTTCGACGGGCTGATGGATCCGCTGGTCATGGTGGATCATTTCGTGATGACCGAGCCGACCTTCGGCGCTCACCCCCATGCCGGCATGTCTGCGGTGTCAATTCTGTTCGAGGACAGTGAAGGACAATTCCACAATCGCGATTCGCTCGGGAATGATTTCGAGATCGCGCCCGGGGACCTCTACTGGCTCAAGGCAGGCCGGGGTGCGGTCCATGACGAGGCGCCAAGACCGGGGGCCAGGATCCATGCCTTGCAGGTCTTCGTGAACCTGCCTGCCAAGCACAAGGCGGACGCGCCGGCCTCTCTTCATGTTCCTGCCGCCGAAATGCCGGTGATCACCGGCGACAGGCACCGTGTACGTGTGGTGCTGGGGCAGAGCGATGGTGTCATCGGGGCATCCTCGCCGGCGCTGCCCCTGACGATCCTCGACATCCACCTGCAAGCTGGCGGGGCGTTCACGCAACACGGCAAGACACGGCAGGCGTCATGGCTGCTGGTGGTTGATGGTAAGGCGCGCCTCCAGGCGGGCGAGACCTGGGCCATCCTGGACAAGGGCACCGCCATCGCGCTTCGAAGCCATGCCGATGCACCCTCGGTACGCGTTCAAAGTGACGCCGGTGCGCATCTCGTTCTTCTGCAAGGCGAGCCTGTGCGCGAGACCTTCGTGCAACAGGGCCCATTCGTGATGAGCACCGCCAAGGAAATCGAGGCCGTGCAGGCGGCCTACGCGGCCGGCCAGCTTGGCGCCATCGACTGAAATCCCACCCTGCCAATTTCGGCACTTTCAACGGCTTCAACCAAAAGGAGAACGCCATGACCCATATCCTGAACCCTGAACCCCTCACGGCGGAGAATGCCGCGCTTGTACTGGTCGACCATCAGGTCGGTCTGATGACGGGCGTCCGCGACTACTCCGTCGCCGAGCTCAAACACAATGTGGTGGGTCTCGCGAAAGCCGCCAAGGCTCTCGGATTACCGATCATTACCACCACGACTTCGGCGGATACGCTCTGGGGCCCGGCCTTTCCCGAGCTGACAGCGGCGCTGCCAGACCAGGATTTCATTGATCGCACCACGGTCAATGCATGGGATGATCCCCGTGTCGAAGCCGCGATCCGGGCGACCGGCCGCAAGAAACTCATCTTTGCAGGCGTTTCACTCGAGGTTTGCGCAGCATTTCCCGCCATGCGAGCCGTGCGCGAAGGGTTCGAAGCCTATGTCGCCGTTGATGCCAGCGGGACGTTCAACATGACCAAACGAGAGACGGGGCTCATGCGCCTCGTGCAAAGCGGCGTCGTGGTGGCGGACGGTGCCAGCCTGATGGTCGAGATCCTGGCCGACAACGCCGCGTCGCAAGCCGGTCAGGTCTATCAAGGTCTCGACATGGACTGGGCGAATCTCGTCGGTCAGGTCCGCGCAAGTTCAGCCGCGTAAGGCCCAATCCGACTGTCACAACGGCTCGACGTGGTGGGTATTCAATGTGCCTGCCCGCCACGTCTGCTTCTCCCCGCCATGGAGTTTCCAATGACCCAATCCTCCCCGGTTGGCCAGGCGCCACCCCGCCATAAAGTCGCGTTTCTCACTTTCGTCGGTCTACTGACGCCGGTGTATTTCATTCCAGAGGCGCTTTTCCGGCTTCTGCCAGGCGAAAAACTGCTTGTGACGATCCTCGCCGTCGCCCTCATCGTCCCTTTGATGATGTATGCAATCATGCCCGTTCTCATGCGTGTCTTCGACGGCTGGATGAAACGGTAGCGCCGTCGGCCCGGCAGGACGGCCGCCTCCTGCCACAACGCTGGCAACAATCCCTGAGAATGCGGCTTGGCAGGCTGGTCCGAACAGGCTGCACTGGTTCGGATCATCGAAGGACCCATCCATGAACCAGCGCTGCGCCTGGGTGAATACGCCCGATCCGATCTATGCCGCCTATCACGACACCGAATGGGGCGTGCCGGAGTATGACAGCCGCGCCTTGTGGGAAAAGCTGATGCTGGACGGTTTCCAGGCCGGCCTCGCCTGGATCACGATCCTGCGCAAGCGCGACACGATGCGCCTCGCCTTTGACGAATTCGACCCCGATCGGATCGCTGCCTATACCGATGCCGATCGCGAACGCCTGCTGGCCGATCCCGGTATCATCCGCTCGAAATCCAAGATCGACGCTGCCATCGGCAATGCGAAAGCCTATATCGCCATGCGCGAAAACGGCGAGGATTTCGCGGATTATCTCTGGGCCTTTGTCGGCGGCGAGCCGATCCAGAACAGCTATGCCAGCCTGTCAGACGTGCCGACAAAGACGGCGCTGTCAGAGACGATCTCGAAAGACCTCAAGAAGCGCGGCTTCAAGTTTGTCGGGCCGACGATTGTCTACGCCTTCATGGAAGCGGTCGGCATGGTCAATGATCATGAAACCGGATGCCCCCGGCATGACGCGGTGAAAGCGTTGGTGCGGTAGGAAATCACCCTCATTTTCCCGGACGAAGACCCGGGAAAAATGGTGAGTGAATGGGCGCCCGCGCACACCCCACCTTAAATCCCTTGCCGAGAGAAAGCCGTATCCGCTTCTGGAGCTCAAGGGTGAAACCGCGAAGCGGCGGCTGCGCCGCCCTTGACCTCAAGAAGCGGATACGGCCTGCTGGCTGACAAGAGGTTTAAGGATTGCTCCGCGCCAGGCGCTTGAACGACAGCCCCTTGCCCACACGCCCCCAACCGCTAAACTCCCCCCATGCGCCGGCTGGGGAGCCCGCATTGGAGCGTGTCATGCGTATCATCCTGATTTGTCTGCCTGCCAGCCTTCTCACCGGCTGCGCCTGGCTGAGCGAAGGTCGAGACCCCAATCTGCCCTCTGCTGCCGAGATGGGGGCCGGCGAGTGCCGTCCCGCCGGTCCGCACGACCCTGCCGCGCCCGGTGAATGGGTCTGCGATGACGGCGATGGCGATGTCGAAATGCGCCCGCGTCACCGCGTCGAAAACCCGCAATAATGGCGTAAAACTCCCTACCCGGCCGCCAGCGCCTTGGCGTGATGGCGCAGATGATCCTCGATGAAGCTGGCGATGAACCAGTAGGAATGGTCATAGCCGGGATGGCGGCGGACGGTTACGGACTGGCCGGCCTCCCTGCAGGCCGCCTCGAACAGCTCCGGGCGCAATTGCCCGTCGAGGAATTGATCGGCCTCGCCCTGGTCGATCAGGATCATCTGGTCGGTCGGCTGCCGTTTGACCAGCTCGCAGGCATCATGTTCGCCCCAGGCGGGGCATTCATCACCGAGATAGGCCGCAAACGCCTTTTGTCCCCAAGGGACTTTCGTCGGTGCCACGATAGGGGCGAAGGCAGAGACCGAGGCAAAGCGGCCGGGCAGGCGGAAATTGAGCGTCAGCGCGCCATGGCCACCCATGGAATGACCCATGATGCCCTGACGCTCCAGATCGGCAGGAAACTGCGAGCCGATCAGGGCTGGCAATTCATGGGCGATATAGGTTTCCATCGAAAAATGCGGCGTCCAGGGCTGTTCGGTGGCATCGAGATAGAAGCCGGCGCCCTGCCCCAGATCATATCCCTCATCATCGGCCACATCCTCGCCGCGCGGTGAGGTGTCGGGCGCGACCACCATCAGGCCGAGCTCGCTGGCGACGCGCTGGAGGCCGGATTTCTCCATCACATTCGACCAGTTGCAGGTCAGACCCGACAGGAACCAGACGACCGGCACCGGACCCTTTTTGGCCTGGGGCGGCGTATAGACCGCAAAACGCATCGGCCCGTTGCAGGCCTCGCTGCCATGGTCATGGACGGACAAGGTGCCGCCAAAGGAAGTCCAGCTGGAGATGGGGGTGATGGGGGTGAGGGTCACGGGGATGGCTCCGGATTGATGGGAATGTCGCCGAGATAGACGCTTCTCCAGCGATTGTCCCCGGCGATACACGCCAGAAGTCGCTTGTCAGCCGTCAGCAGATCATGGCCGAGCCGGCGCGCGAGGCTGAGATAGAAACAGTCATAGGCGGGATGGTCGAGCTCGACGGCCAAGGCCGCCGCCTCCGACGCCAACTCGACCATCGGCGTCAGGCGTACCAGGCGCGGAAGGCGGTTGACCGCGGCTCCGCAGTCCGCTGCGGACAGGTCGCCGCGGCGAGCATATTTGCACAGGGCGTTGGATTGCTCGGCGACGATAAGGCTGGGCGCGTGGAAGTCAAAACGGTCCAGCGTCGCGACAGCCTGCTCGGTCAGAACATCGTTGACGAACCACTTCACCACAACCGACGCATCGACGACGACGGGTTTCACCGGTCCCGGTCCTCACGAATAATGTCAGTCGCATCCTTGAAAGCCGGTCGTGAGCGTTCGCGCATACCCTTGGCAAAATCGACAAAGCCTTCGCGGTCTGCCAACGCCGTTTCGGCCAGCACCTCGCGCAGGAATTGCTCCAACGACTTATCGTCCCGCGCCGCCATGCGCTTGAGATTGGCGACGACCGCGTCGTCGAGATTGCGAATGATGACCTGGCCCATCGGCGCCTCCTGATAGCGCGATGATATCATGATGGGGCGAGGTGGTGAATGGATGGAGTTTGGAACCTCATCCATCGCGCGAGCGAGCTCCCAACACTCCGTCATCCCACGGTTACCGCGCTCATCCTGCCGCGCCACCTGGCGCGCAAGGAACCATAGTTCGCTTGTCAGCCAGCGAACTCTCGGCAAGCGGTTTATGGCGGGGTGTGCGCCGGGGCGCGAATGGCGAAACGTCAAGTTTGTCATCCCTGATGGACGCCCGGCGAAGGCCGGGCGAAAGTCAGGGACCTATATGATTGCCGCCACATAGGTCCCGGATCTGCGTCCCGCTTTCGCGGGACATCCGTCCGGGATGACAACGGTGTGGGTGAGTAAGGCTAATACTCCACCACAGCCCGGATGCTCTCGCCGGCATGCATCAGGTCAAACCCCTTGTTGATGTCTTCCAGCTTGAGCTTGTGGGTGATCAGGCTGTCGATATCGATGCGGCCTTCCATGTACATGTCGACGATCTTGGGCACGTCGGTGCGGCCCCTGGCGCCGCCGAAGGCGGAGCCGCGCCAGACGCGGCCGGTGACCAGCTGGAAGGGGCGGGTCTGGATCTCGGCACCGGCGGGAGCGACGCCGATGATGATGCTCTCGCCCCAGCCCTTGTGGCAGCATTCCAGTGCCGCGCGCATAACCTCGACATTGCCGATGCATTCAAAGGAATAATCCGCCCCGCCGCCGGTCAGCTCGACCAGATGGCCGACCAGGTCCTTGTGGTCCTTGGGATTGACGAAATCGGTCATGCCGAACTGGCGGGCGATGGCCTGTTTGGCCGGGTTCATGTCGACGCCGACGATCTGTTTCGCGCCGATCAGTTTGAGGCCCTGGATGACATTGAGACCGATCCCGCCCAGGCCGAAGACAACAGCGGTGGAATTGGGCTCGACCTTGGCGGTAAACATGACCGCGCCAATGCCGGTCGTCACGCCGCAGCCGATATAGCAAATCTTGTCGAAGGGCGCGTCCTGGCGGACCTTGGCGAGCGAGACCTCCGGCAGGACGGTGAAGTTCGAGAAGGTCGAACAGCCCATATAGTGCAGGATTTTCTCGCCCTTGTAGGAAAAGCGCGAGGTGCCGTCCGGCATCACGCCCTGGCCTTGGGTCGCGCGGACTTTCTGGCACAGATTGGTCTTGGGATTGAGGCAGTATTCGCACTCCCGGCACTCGGCCGTGTAGAGCGGAATGACATGATCGCCGACCTTGAGGTCTTTCACGCCCGGCCCGACCTCGCGGACAATGCCGGCGCCCTCATGGCCCAGAATGGCCGGGAAGGCGCCTTCCGGATCGGCACCGGAGCGGGTGAATTCATCGGTGTGACAGATCCCGGTCGCCTTGATCTCGACCAGGACCTCGCCGGCCTTCGGGCCTTCCAGGTCTACTTCGACAATCTCCAGCGGCTTGCCCGCTTCAAAGGCGACGGCGGCGCGTGTCTTCATGGATCAATCTCCCCGAACCAATGGCTTGAAACCAAGGTCTCGCATTGCTCTGCCCCGGCGTCAAAGCCTCGCGTGACAGGCATGCGCAGCTGTGCAGGTGACGGGCCTTGGTGCAGCCACTAAGTTGCGCGCCCTGACATACCCGTTTCGGAGTGAAGTATATGAGCGCGGTAATCCGGTCGACCGGCCTTTGGACGCCAGACGAGTCCATCTCCAACGACGAACTCGTGGCCTGCTACAACGCCTATGTTGAGCACTTCAACGCCGAGCATGCCGACGCCATCGAGCGCGGCGCGGTCGAGGCGAAAAACCCGTCCTCCTCCGGCTTCATCGAGAAAGCCTCGGGCATCAAGTCGCGCTATACGATCGACAAGAAAGGCGTGCTGGACATTGCCCGCATGCGCCCGCGCGCCGAACCGCGCCCCAATGAAGCGCTGTCGCTGATGGCCGAAGCCGGTGTCGCCGCTGCCAAGGAAGCGCTGGAAGCGGCAGGCCGCGACGCCGCCGATGTTGACGCCGTAATCTGCTCGGCCACCTCGATGCAACGCACCTACCCTTCGATGGCGATCGAGATCCAGGACGCGCTGGGCATTGAAGGCTTCGGCTTTGACATGACCGTCGC
The DNA here is from genome assembly GCF_048268525.1 of Maricaulis sp. Lineage (GTDB taxonomy): Bacteria > Pseudomonadota > Alphaproteobacteria > Caulobacterales > Maricaulaceae > Maricaulis. The sequence continues at coordinate 51,545 of NZ_JBLWVH010000006.1, forward strand.
CTGCTCCTCGGGAACCTTCGGCATCATCAATGCGGTCAACATGATCGAGACCGGCATGGCCAAGTCGGTCCTCGTCGTGACGCCGGAGATCACCACCCCGCAGCTCAATTTCCGCGATCGCGACAGCCATTTCATCTTCGGTGATGTCGCCGTGGCCATGCTGATCGAGCATGAGGACGTCGCCGGTGGCGAGGGCTGGAAGATCATCGGCCGCAATCTGATGACCAAGTTCTCCAACAATATCCGCTCGAATTTCGGCTTCCTGAACGCGTCGGAAGAGCCCGCGCCGGAGTTTGAGGATCGCTATTTCGTGCAAGAGGGCCGCAAGGTCTTCAAGGAAGTCTGCCCGATGGTCGCCGAGATGATCCTCACCGACATGGGCAATTTCGGTCTCGAGCCGGCCGACATGAAACGCCTCTGGCTGCACCAGGCCAATATCAACATGAACATGATGGTGGCCAAGAAGGTCCTCGGCCGCGAATTCACCGAGGAAGAGGCACCGATCATTCTCGACGAGTTCGCCAATACCGCCGGTGCCGGCTCCCTGGTCGCCTTCCACCGCCACCATGACGGTTTCGAAGCCGGCGAGAAGGGGCTGATCTGCTCCTTCGGGGCGGGCTATTCGGCCGGTACGGTGTTCGTCGAGAAGCTCTAGCGGCGACCGCTCAGGGCCAGGGCCAGTCTGAACACCGAGAAACTGACGCCCGTCACCGCGCTGGCGACGAGCAGGATCGTCATGTCCGGCTGGTAGAGATAAAAGGTCGCCAGCGGTGCGCCGAAGAGTTTCGGCATGAGGTCCACAAAGACCCAGGCCATGGCCAGGGTGGAGAACACCGGGAAGACCAGGCTGAACCAGCCGGCAATGCCGGATTTGGCTCGCAGACCGGCCCGCCCCATCCAAGCCAGCACGATCCCCGCAACGAAGAGGACGGGCAGGACCAGCACCATCACATAGAGGCTCTGCGTCCCGAGATGCGGGCCGGCGCTTTCAGGCGTTTCTCCAAGCGCAAATGCGCTCATGCCTGCCAGAATGTCGCCGGTCACGCCAAATCCCATGCCGCTATTGGCATTCACGAGCACCACCCCGCCCCTTTGCTGCGAGCGTGACAGGATGGCCAGGGTCTCGACCCCGGGGGTGAGCCCGGTGTGGTAGGCGGCATCAGCCTCGGCATCGATGAACCAGCCAAACCCGTAAAACGGTGAGGCGGCGCTGGCCGGACGCATCATCATCACCTTGTGGTCCGCGGTGATCAGGTCATCCTCGCCATTGGTCATCATCGCCAGATACAGAGCCATGTCGGCTGCGCTGGCGACGATACCGCCTGCCGGTGCCATGCCGCCTGACGCCCCGCCCTGCACGGGAACCGGGCGCCGGGCGCCAAACCAGGGTGTATGGCCGATTGCCATGCTGTCACCGGCCGCGCGCCCGCCGACAGAACTGTCATCCATGCCGAGCGGGGCGAGGATTTCGGTTTCGACATAGGCGGCAAAGTCACGCTCGCTGACCGCTTCAATCACCGCACCGAGGATCAGGTAATTGGCGTTGGAATACTGCCAGGCTGTGCCGGCTTCCCGGGCCGGCGAGGTCTCGGCCAGCTGGCTCACATTCCCGGCGAGCGTATTGTCCTGGTCGGCCCGACCGGTCTGGAAACTGTTTCCCTGCACGGTGGACCAGCCACTGGTATGGCTCAGCAATTGCCGGATCGTGACCGCCCCACCGGGCTGGCCGGCGAAGCCTTCGAGATAGTCCGCAACAGCATTGTCCAGATCGACCTCGCCCGCTTCCACCAGCTGCATGATGGCGAGCGCGGTGAAGCTTTTGGAGACCGAGCCCAGCGCGAAGGGTGTGTCACTGCTGACAGGCAGGCCACTGCCCGCGATGCGCTCGCCGCGCGACCCCACACGCAGATCGCCATTGTCGAGGATCGCCCAGGCCAGACCGGGCGCGGATGCGGCCGGCATGGCTTCGTCCAGATACGCATCAATCGCCAAGGATTGGGTATTCGCCTGCGCCAGAGCGGGCATGGTCAGGCCGGACATGACCAACAACGAAAACAGAAGTCGTACCAGATAGCGCCGCATGTCTTGCCCCCGTCCTGTCCCAGTCCTGTCCCCGTCCTGTCCCGCCAACACGCGTGCTCGCGCCTATGCACGGTCCCTGCCTCGCGGTTCGTGGTCCAGAAATATCAGGCATCAACAGCCACCACCAGCGGTCGCTGCGAAACAGGTCAGGCGGCGTGCTCGACGCACAGCAGGTTGCCGTCCTCGACGGTCAGGCCTTCCTGCAGCAGATTGCAGAAACCACCCTGACCCTCCTCGCGACCCGGCCTGTGATGGCGACAGGTGTGGCAGACACCGAAGGGGCGCCCATTCCGCTCCCGGATCAACCTGTCGAGAAGCTCGCCCAGCCCTGCGTCGAGACCGCGACGGCTGTCTTCCTTCAGGGCATCCATATGCGATGATATCCGCAGCAGGGGGTCATCCTTCAACACAGCCCGCGCTTGTGACGAGAGATCCAGTGTGACGCGGCGCCGGTCGGTCGCATCGGCGTGTTTGACCACAAACCCCTTGGCTTCCAGCGCGTTGATCGTCTGCGACACGGTCCCCTTGGTCAGGTTGAGATAGCTGGTCACGGCCGAGGGCGATCGGGAAAACCGGTTGGCGGCGGCCAGATAACGCACGACATCCCACTGCACCGGCTTCAGCCCGTGGGCATGAGCCTCGTTGTGGATCAGGCGGCTCAGCCGCTCGAGCAGGCGAGCGGAATGTGTGGGTGTCATCATGCCCTCACTGTATCGACTCAATACTACCCTTGCAATCGCCGGCGTGCCCGCCTAGATACGAAACCGTATCGACTCGATACTATTTTCTGTCAGGAGACTCCCATGCCGCATATTCCCCCCTTCGACCCCGCCAACGCCACCGGCGAACGCAAAGAGCTGATGGATGCCGTGCGCAGCCAGTTCGGCGCGGTGATCAACATGTTCGGAACCGTGGCCCATTCGCCGGCGGCCCTGAAGTCAATGCTGGGCAGTTTCGGCGCTCTCGGGACCGGTCGCATCGGTGCCCGGCTGGGTGAGCAGATCGCTGTTGCCATCGCCAACCGCAATGGCTGTGAATACTGCCTGTCAGCCCACACGGTCTTGGGCAAAAACGCGGGTTTGACGGCCGCGCAGATGGACGACGCCCGCAAGGGGCGGGCCGATGACGCTCGCACCCAGGCAGCGCTCGATTTCGCCCTCGCCGTCGTGGAGCAACGCGGGCATGTCGATCCGTCGGCGCTGGCTGAATTGCGCGCCGCCGGCTTCGATGACGAAGAGATTGTCGAGATCGTCGCTCACATCGCGCTCAACCTGTTCACCAACTACGTCAATGTCGTGTTCGACGTGGAAGTCGACTTCCCCAGCGTCAAACCCGTCAGCGCCAGCTAGGCCAGCCGGCCCGCCGGCTCCGGCTGGCGGGCCGCCCTTCAAGAGCGAAAATCATGAACCTGAAAAAAGCCCCGGAACTCATCACGACCGAATCGGTCAATGGCGGTGACGTGCCGCCCTCACTGGCAAGCCTCTCGGGACGCGTCATCCTGCTCGAATGCTTTCAGATGCTGTGCCCGGGCTGTGTTTCACATGCCCTGCCGCAAGCCCGGCGGGCCGACCTCGCCTTTCGCAAACAAGGGCTAGTCGTGCTCGGCCTGCACAGCGTGTTCGAGCACCACGAAGCCCAGGGACATCGCGCCGCGCTGGCTGCCTTCATGCATGAAAACCGGATCACCTTCCCGGTCGGCATCGATGCCCCGGCCACGTCCGGAATTATCCCGCAGACCATGACCCGCTATGGCATGCAGGGCACCCCGACCAGCATTCTGATCGACGCCGGCGGACATGTTCGGCTGCAACGCTTCGGGTCCATCACCGACCTGGAACTCGGTGCTGCAATCGGCAGCCTGCTGAACGAGGCCGGCCAACCCGGCGCATCGACCAAACCCTGACAGCTTCTGTCACCCCGCCGCGCCATCCTGCCTTTCAACACAGGAGAGACATCATGCGGCGCCATTCGATATTCGAATATGCATCCAATACCCTCGACGCAGTCGTCTGGGTCGGTTTCGTCGTCGTGCTGAGCGGGCTGTAGCCCGCACACACAGGCAAATACACGCCATACAATTTTGAAAACCTAGATAAAAAGAGGCCCGGCCCGCCAACCCCTGCGAACAGGGGCGACGGGCCGGGCCAAGTATACGTCACAGGCCGGGGAGGACAGGCCAGGACGAAAGATGTGTGTCGGCTAAGGGTTAGCCGCCAAATTCAACCAACGGACTCACCGTGCAGCGTGGTGTCGAGGCCGGAAATCTCGCCTTCCTCGTCGACGCGCATGGGCATGATCTTGGATTGCACGAAAAGTATGACAGTTGTGACCACGCCGCAGTAGATCGCGGCGGCCAATGCCCCCCAGGTCTGGGTCCAGACCTGCATCACATTGCCCTCGAAGGCGCCCGCCGTGCCGCCGATCGCTTCGGAGGCAAAGACACCGGTCAGGATGGCGCCGACAAGCCCGCCCACACCGTGCAGGCCGAAAGCGTCGAGCGTGTCGTCGACCTTGAGCACCTTCTTCAGCGCGGTGACGCCCCAATAGGCCCCGAAGGCGCCGCCGGCCCCGATGATGAAGGCCGACCAGGTCGGCACGAAGCCGGCCGCAGGCGTGATGGCGACGAGGCCGGCAATGGCACCGGATGCGGCGCCAAGGACACTGGCCTTGCCGCGCAGGATCCACTCCAGGCCGATCCAGACCAGCACCGCACTGGCGGCCGCAATCTGCGTGGTGACGAAAGCATGCGCCGCAGCGCCATCGGCGGCCAGCGCCGAGCCGCCATTGAAGCCGAACCAGCCGACCCACAGCAGGCCCGCACCGATCACGGTCAGGACCAGATTGTCGGGCGCCAGGTTGGAGCCGGGATAGCCCTTGCGGGGGCCGAGGAATTTGGCCAGCACCAGTCCGGCCACACCGGCATTGATATGCACGACCGCACCGCCGGCAAAGTCGAGCACGCCGGCCTCGCCAAGGAAGCCGCCACCCCACACCCAGTGACAGATCGGGGCATAGACCAGGATCAGCCAGGCGGCGCCAAAGACCATGAAGGCCGAGAATTTGATCCGCTCGACCGCCGCACCGGCAATGATCGCGACGGTGATGATGGCAAAGGTGAGTTGGAACATCAGGAAGAGGTTTTCCGGCAAGTCACCGGACATCGTGTCGGGCATGATCCCGGACAGGCCAAGCCGTCCGAGGCCACCGACGAAACCATTGGCCACGCCGCCATCGGAGAAAGCCAGGGAATAGCCGACCAGCGCCCACAAGACGGTCACGACCGCAGCCGCTCCGAGGCTTTGCATCAGGGTGGACAGGACATTCTTGCGTCGGACCATGCCGCCGTAGAACAGCGCCAGTCCGGGCAATGTCATCAACAGGACGAGGGCGGTGGATGTCAGGATCCAGGCGTTATTGCCACTATCCATGGGGCTCTCCCGAAACAGCGCGTGTTGTTTGTTGCGATTGCGAAGAGCTAGGCCGGGGAATCGCCGGGAGTCGACTTTGCAGCGATGATTTGCCGTGATTGTCAGCAGCGCGCCGCGAAATTGTGCACGCCTGCCCGTTTTCGAGGCGGTCGCGCATCATCCTTGCAATGTCAGCGTGGATTGATCGATGGCGATCATGCTTTAGGCTGGTCACATCAAGGACAAGAACAGAGTCCAACGCCGTGAAAAACAGCCTCATCCGATCGACGGGATACTGGGTCCCCGACAATGTCATCACGAATGACGAGCTCGTCGCCAGCTACAATGCCTGGGCGACCCGCTTCAACACCGAGCACGCGGCCGCCATCGCCAGCGGCGAAGCCGAGGAAGTCCCGCTCTCCTCCAGCGAGTTCATCAAGGGCGCCTCCGGCATCGAACGCCGGCATGTCTATGAGAAAAGCGGAATTCTCGACATCGACGCGATGACTCCCCGGATTCCGCCGCGCGGTATTGACGAGGTGTCGACACAGGCCGAATTCGCCCTCAAATCGGTTCGCATCGCGCTGGACAAGGCCGGTTATGACGGCTCGGACATTGACGGCGTCATCGTCGCCTCCTCGGCCCAGCAACGCAATTTCCCGGCTGTCGCCTGCGAAATCCAGGAGGCCATAGGGTCGACCGGTTTCTCCTTCGACATGACCATGGCCTGCGCTTCAGCGCTGTATGGCCTGCATTTGGCCAATGGCATGATCAGGTCCGGCCAGGCCAGACGCATCCTCGTCTGCTCACCGGAAATGATGACCTGCATCAATGTTCATTCGCGGCGCGAGGTGCATTTCATTTTCGGTGACGCGTCGGCGGCAATGATTGTCGAGGCCGATGACGGCAAGTCGGGTGGCTGGGACGTGATCGGCACCCATGCCGAGAACAAGTGGTCCTCGGCCCTGCGCTCGGATTATGGCTTCATCAATATCGCCGAACGCACCGTTGATCCCGATTTCGCGCCGCATCTCGACCAGGACGGTCACCGTGTTTTCAAGGATGTGGTCGGCTTTGCCCCGCAAGTGGCCCGCCGGATGATGGAACAGATCGAGCTCGCCCCGGCAGACGTGCGCCGCACCTGGCTGCACCAGGCCAATATCCGCATGGTCGACATGATCGCCAAACGCATCCTCGAGCGCGACCGCACCGAGGACAATGCGCCGGCCATCCTGCACGAATACGGCAACACCTCCTCGTCCTCGGTGGTGATGAATTTCGAGATGCACTCCGACGACATGGCCGTCGGCGACACCGGCGTGATGTGCGCCTTTGGTGCCGGCTATGGTGTCGGCGCTGCTGCCGTGAGGAAACGCGCATGAAAACCTGGCTCAGCCTGATTTCGATCGCCGCCCTGGCGGCTTGTTCACCCGCTGTCGATGACGACATTTCGACGCCGGACACGACGGCGCCTGATACGCAGGCTGATACAGTCGAGACCAGTGAGGAAGAGGCCAGTGAGGAAGAGGCTGCTGCGCCTCCGGGCACGGACATCCATCTGTTCGCCCTCGACTGGTCCGGCGAAGCGCCCGTGCTCGGTGCATCGCTGGGCGGGATCACGCGGCCCGGCTATGACAATCAGCCCTTCTTTACCCCTGATGGGGGCCTCCTCTACACGGCCGACGATGAGACCGGTGAAACCGATATCTGGCGACTCGACCTGGCCAGCGGCGAAACCACGCCTGTGACGCAGACGCCGGGCGAGAGCGAGTATTCGCCGCGCATCGCGCCGGATGGCCGTCTCAGCTATATCTTCCAGCCACCGGGCGGCTATGCCGGCAACGCCTATCTGGCCAATCCCGACAATACCGACCGCCAGCCCGCCGAAGCGCTGGCTCCGGTCGGCTATTACGGTTTTTCCGGTGACATGAGTGCCGTCGCGGTCTTCCACCTCGGCGAGCCGATGACGCTGCAGCTGATCGACCGCACGACAACGCCCGAGACCGTCACCCATATCGCCGACAATCCTGGCCGCAGCTTCTTCCGCGCCGGTCGCGGCCCGGCAATCTATGTCACCCTGGCCGACGACGCTGGTATCCACACGGTGCACGCGCTCAACACCCAGACCGGCGAATTGCGCGAAATGTTCGCCCTGCCCGGCACCAGCCAGGATTTCGCGGTGGCCGTCCTGCCGGACGACCGCATCACCTTCATCGCCGTCCATGACAACCGCCTCGTCTGGCGGGCCTGGGGTGGTTGGGAGCCGATTGGCGCCATTGACTGGCTGACCGGCGTCACCCGCCTGGCCATCAGCCCGGACCTGTCGACGCTGGCGATCGTGGCGGAGGAGTAGGCGAAAACAGGTAGTTTATCCCCGCCGCGCACGCCCTTTCCTTCTCCCTTGGGAGAAGGTGTCCGCAGGCCGGATGAGGGGGATTCCTTCTGCACTCACAGGGGCTTACCCCTCACCCTGGCCCTCTCCCAAGGGAGAGGGAAAGCGGCTCGCCGCACAAAATCCGGAAAACTTATCCCCACCCCCTCCACCCCGGGCGATAATACCCGTGGTTTTCGGGATGGGAGGCACGGGCCCTGTCACTTGTGCCCGGAAACGAGCGGAGCCTGTCCGCGTGTCGGGGATGACATCCCGATGCTCCGGCAGGGCGTGCGACCGGGTCGCGGGGCACTAGACGACCGACCCCATCTACCTGGCGCATTGGAATCGGGGGCGAGAGCGTCCGGGAAAACTCCGCAAGCGGGATGCCGAGGACACCACGGACACCGCAGCCCAGCCACACGGACACCCCGGTGCCCGCCGGCATCCCGCTTCCTCCCACCTCCGCCGCAATCGCGTGCGGAGACGAGACGCCGTGGACGCAACCGAGGGAGATACACCAAACCCGGCGCCGCGCGCAGGGCGACCCTTGAAGCGCTTGTCAGCCAGCAGGCCGCATCCGCTTCTTCAGCTCAAGGGTGAAACCGCAACGCGGCGCGTACGCGCCCTTGACCTGAAGAAGCGGATACGGCGACGTCTCGGCAAGCGGTTTACGGTGGAGTTTGCGTGGTGCGCGGGGGTAGAAGGGCGCTAGTGAAAACGGCACGTGTCCCCGTTTATTCGAGGAACAGGCGCAACGCCGCTCACGGCTTTTGTGGCGGGGACTTTGGTCCCTCGAGCGCCTGCAGCTCGGCCTCAAGCTGGTCACGCTGGCCCCGCATGGCCTCGATTTGCCGGTTCTCTTCCTCAATGCGCCGGTTTTCTGCGCGGATCCTGGCATTCTCCGCCTCGATCGCCGGGTTCGGCCGGGACGCGCTGCCTCCGGACCGGCCCTGACCGGCCGGATCGGCCGTCGGCCCGCCATCACGATCCGTGACGCCGCTGCCCGCCAGCCCTTGCGGCCCGCCCGTACGCCCACCACGACCTCGTCCTACCGGGTCGGCGGCGCTGCCGGTATCGGAATCGGTCACGCCCGCTCCGCGGCCCCGCCCGACCGGATCGGCCCGGGCCCCGGTGTCAGAATCCGTTACGGCAGCCTGGGTGAGGCGGCCATTTGCGGCAGACGCGCTTCCGACGACGAGCGTGGACCCGACGACACCCCCGACAACCTGTTCCAGGAAAGATCGACGGCTGACCGGTGTCTTGCGGGCCATAGCGGCCTCCTTGCCTTGGCGTCCCGGCAAGGTTAGGCGCGAACCTCGGGGCCAGCAAGACACGCCGCCTGAACGGCGAGGTCGAGCACCATGTCGCTCAAGCGTCGCGAGACCCCATGCAGGGGATGATCAATCGAGGGCGCCACCGGGAAAGGCCGGGACGCCGTCGTTGACGCTCTCAAAGAGAGGGACCAGACAAGCCGAACACATGACGAGGCAGTCCCGACGGATGAAACACCTCTAGCTCGCCTGGAGGATCTGACGCATCACATCGTACACATTCTTGCGCCGCGAGGCGCCGACCCAAATGCCGCCAAGGAAAAAGGCGAATATCGCAATGGTGGCCAGCCAGCCAAACAGGTCGACACTGTCAAAAGCCCAGGCAATCGCCATGGCGATCGGAATGCCCAGAAAAAGCCCGGCGAAAAAGCCCACAACAACCCAGTTCAAGAGTGCGCCGCCCCGTTTCCGGACCGCACGTTCATACGCTCTTTGAAACTCTGTGGGGCCAACGGCGGCCAGTGGATCATCGGGGTCGGTTCGCTGCAAACGTTCGTGCATCGCCATCGCGTCCATCAAAGAGTCGCGATTTCTCTGGGCAAGAAAAAAGGCAGGAATTGACATGACAAGAAAGAAAAGTACGACACCCCAAAGCATTGCTATCCCCTCTGGTGATCCATGCCGCCTTATGTAATCGCTGGGCTCAAGTCGATGTCAAGCTAGCGACGCCTTCGACAATCGACACATCCATACGTCCTATCTTGGTGTCGCTGAGCCGCTACGAATGGGCTTCGGATGACCGGCTTGGGCAGGGATTCAAGCGACGCATGGGTGCCCTCAAGCCATCTGGCGCCCTTAAGCCAAGGCGCATGGAAGCACCCCTTCGGCATCGCCCGGTGCCAGCACGCCCCTATGGATTGAATGGCACTGCCAGGGCTCTGCCTCATCGACAAGCCGAAGAAGGGCTGCGAGCATCGACTCGTCAACGCAGACCCCGACGTTCGCCAAGCCCTGGGTGATGCGGGCGCTAAGCCGCCACAGCCTCGGTCACGCGATAGGTCAAATCATCGCCATCGGCTTCGTGGATGGTGAGGTATTCGCCGACCCGCATCATGTGATCGCCGAGCCGGAAGACCGGCTCGTCGGGGCCCTCATCCTCTTCGTCATAGCGGAAGAACCAGTGCGACCCGCGGTGGCTGAGCCAGCCATCGGCCTTGTCATCGGGGTCGGGCGAAAAGCGGTCGACCGTGCAGGCCGCCTTGTTAGCGCGCCAGAGTTCGAGATCCAGCTTGCCGTCCTTGTCCAGCGGCGCCACCACGACATAGCCGTGCGCATCATCGCCCTCGGGGAAACCGGCCTTGGGGTTGCGGCCGAGCCGCAGGACCACACGTGTCAGACTCATGTTTTATCTCCCTCATTTTGATAGGGACATTTCGCGCCCTATTTACGCCCGGGTCAATCAAAAGCGGTGCGGCATGGCGGCACAGCAGCTGTGAACAAGGCGATGGCGGGATTGGTCCCGGCGGCGCTTCTCTGCTATCTCCCCTGCCCGCAAGATGCTGACGAGATGGATGACATGCCCGCTGCTGCCAAGACGACCAAAGCCAAAGAAGCCCCGCGTGCCTGGCAGCGGATGATTTCCGGACGGCGACTGGACCTGCTGGATCCGTCGCCGTTTGACGTCGAGATCGAGGACATTGCCCACGGCCTGGCGCGGGTGGCGCGCTGGAACGGGCAGACCGCCGGCGATCACGCCTTCTCGGTCGCCGAGCACTCGGTGGTGGTGCTGGAGATTCTCGAATTTCTCTATCCCGGCATCGAGGACAAATGGCGCGTCGCGGCCCTGCTGCATGATGCTTCGGAATACGTCATCGGTGACATGATCAGCCCGTTCAAGGCGGCGCTGGGCGTCAATTACCGCGAGTTCGAGGACCGGCTCGAGGCGGCGATCCAGCTGCGCTTCGGCCTGCCGGCGAAACTGCCGGCCGAGGTCAAACGCAAGATCAAGCGGGCCGATGTGATCTGTGCCTATTTCGAGGCCACCCAGATCGCCGGTTTCAGCCATGGCGAATCCGTGAAATTCTTCGGTCGTCCCCCGGCCGGACTGGAGATCGCCATCAAGCCGCTGCCCGTCAAACAGGCCCAGATCCTGTTCCTGGATCGCTTCGAGACCGTGTTGGCGGCCTTCGAGGCTGGCCGGAAGTGACAACAGGCCTCGCCCTCTCCGTCGGCCTCAATGCGGTCATCCTGGCGGTCGATGGTGATGTGCCGCAAGTCCTGATCGTACCGCAGCCGGGCGGCGGTGAAGCCCTGCCCTTCGGTCCCTTCGACCCGACCGAGCACCGCACGCTTGAGATCGGGCTGAGGCGCTGGGTCGACGAGCAGGCCCGCTTCCAGCTCGGCTATGTCGAACAGCTCTACACGTTCGGCGATCGTGGGCGCGAGGCGCCGGTCGCGGCGATGACCGGCTCGGAAGACGACCGCATCATCTCGATCGGCTATCTGGCGCTGACGCCCAATGTCTCCGATCCGCCCGAAGGCGGCGGCCAGTGGCGGGGCTGGTATCGCTTCTTCCCGTGGGAAGACTGGCGCGACGGTCGTCCCGACATCATCGACAGCCAGATCCTGCCGCGCCTGTCGGCCTGGGCGGACGAAGCTGGCGGACCGGGTCGCCGCGCCTCCTGTCATGACCGGATCAAACAGTGTTTCGGCCTCAATCCCGGCGGCTGGCAGGAAGGCCGGGCGCTGGATCGCTATGAACTGCTCTACGAAGCCGGCCTGGTCGAGGAAGCAGCCCGTGACGGCCAGACCGAGCCGAATCTGGTGGCGCCGGGCCTGGGACAGGCGATGGCGTCGGACCATCGCCGCATCCTGGCCACCGCCATTTCCCGCCTGCGCGGCAAGATCAAATACCGCCCGGTGGTGTTCGAGCTGATGGACGAAGTCTTCACCCTGTCGGCGCTGCAACAGGTGGTCGAAGCGGTCGTCGGCTATCGCCTGCACAAGCAGAATTTCCGCCGCGCCCTGGACCGCACCGGTTTCGTTGATGGCACCGGCAAGGTGGAAAGCGCCACCGGTGGCCGGCCAGCCGAGCTGTTCCGCTATCGCCGCGAAGCGCTCGCCGGCCTGCCCTCGCTGGGCCTGTCGACGCCGCGCTTGCGTGACGGCTGAGCGACCATGCCGGGCCGCGACACACATAACGCCGCGCTGCGTCCCTTTGAGTACACACCGCCGCCCGTCGGGCCGTTGCCGGTCCTCCATCGCGACGACCACATCCTGGTCATCGACAAGCCGTCCGGCCTGCTCACCGTGCCCGGCAACCGGCCGGAACGGGCGGATTGTCTGGAGGCGCGGGCCCGGGACGACTTCCCGACAGCTCGCATCATCCACCGGCTCGACATGGACACATCCGGCGTCATCGTGCTGGCGCTGACGGCGCACGCCCAGGCGCATATCGGCAAACAGTTCGAAAAACGGATGACGTCCAAATCCTATATCGCGATCGTCCAGGGTGAGATGGCCGGGACCACCGGGCGCGTTGACCAGCCCATCATCACCGACTGGCCCAACCGTCCACGCCAGATGATCTGTCATGAGCGGGGCCGCAATGCCGTGACCGACTGGGAGGTTCTGGAGATCACCGACGGTGTCACCCGGGTCCGCCTCAGCCCGCTGACCGGACGCAGTCACCAGCTGCGCGTCCACATGCTGCATCTGGGCCATCCAATCCTGGGCGACAATCTCTACGCGCCACCCGAGGCACTGGCCGCCAGCGACCGCCTGTGCCTGCACGCGCAGCAACTGGGATTTCGCCATCCCGATGGCGGTGCCCCGGTCAGCTTTGACAGCCCGGCGCCCTTCTGATCCCCAGACCCGATATTGCCGGAATGATTGCGCTGTTGTATTTGACCATCACAGATTGGTTATCGTGTTGTTGGGGGACAACGTGTCCGAGCGTTTGAGTTTTTCCGATTTTGCGCGCGCAGGCTGCTTGTGCACCGCGGTCGCGCTCGCCCTCCTGGCCATCAAATACTCGATCTTCGGATGGATGGGAGCGGCGGCGGCCCTCCTTCTCATGGTGGCCTTGTTCTGTGCCGGCCAGCGGCGCGTCCGTTGGCGCCTGATTGTTCCGGCCCTTGCCCTTGGCGCAGTTGGCTATAGCGCGGCGTCGGCAACCGTTTCCACCAGCTTGCTCTGAGACCTTGCGCAATGCTCACTGTGAGCATATATCTGCGTCACGGTTAAGCTCATTTCGAGCATAAGCCGCGTTTGCAGGTGATGGCCCTCCAGCCATCGCCTCTTTTCAGACCCTGGATATGCTCGATTTGAGCAAAAGTGAGGGAAAAATGGACCGGATGAACTTTGACGGCACGCTTGTGGCCTTTGATCAGGATCGGCCCGAACTGGCGTATACCGATGAGGTAAAAGCCGCGACGGACCATCTCTACGAGAAGGTCAGCCATGTCGTGACGCCGATGGAGTGGCCGGCCAAGGCCCCGCTCATCCACGCCATCAACCAGATGAAAAAGGAAAAGAACGCGGTCATCCTGGCGCACAACTACATGACAGCGGATATATTCCACTGCGTCGGCGATCTGATGGGCGACAGCCTCGCCCTCGCCCGCATGGCGGCAGAAAGCGAAGCCGATATCATCGTCCAGGCCGGCGTCCACTTCATGGCCGAAACCGCCAAGGTCCTGGCCCCGGAAAAGACCGTCCTCATCCCCGATACCCGCGCCGGCTGCTCGCTGGCGAGTTCGATCACGGGCGAGGATGTGCGCCGCATCAAGGCCGCCTATCCCGGCGTGCCGGTCGTCACCTATGTTAACACGTCCGCCGATGTGAAAGCCGAGTGCGATATCTGCTGCACCAGCTCCAACGCCGTCCAGGTGGTCGAGAGCCTGGGCAGTGACACCGTCATCCTCCTGCCCGACCAGTATCTGGCCAAGAATGTCGCTGCCCAGACCGATATCCGGATCCTGACCTGGGCCGGCGCCTGCGAAGTGCATGAGAAGTTCACGGCGCAGGACATCGAGGACCTGCGCGATGCGCATCCCGGCGTGGTCATCATCACCCACCCGGAAAGCCCGCTGGAGGTTGTCCAGGCAGCCGATTTCGCCGGTTCGACTGCCGCCATGGCCGACTGGGCCAAGGGGTCGGGCGCCAAGAAGGCCGTCCTCCTCACCGAATGCTCGATGAGCGACAATGTCGCCGCCGATGTCCCCGAGGTCGAATTCATCCGCCCGTGCAATCTCTGCCCGCACATGAAGCGGATCACGCTGGAAAACATCTATGACTGCTTGCGTCTGGAACAGCATGAAGTCACCGTCCCCGACGCCGTCATCGAAGGCGCCCGCGCCTCCGTCCAGGCCATGCTCGACCTGCCTAAGCCGGCCAAGCCAGCCAGCTTTGACCCGACCAAGCCGGAAAAGCGTGTGGATCTGGTGGCGATTTAGGAGCGATGACCCATCCCACCCTCATCTGCGGCGCTGGCATTGCCGGGCTCTGGGCAGCTCTCAAGCTCGCGCCGCGACCGGTGGTCCTGCTGACCGGCGCACCGCTGGGTGAAGGCGCCGCGTCCGGTTGGGCGCAGGGCGGGGTGTCTGCGGCCCTGGCGGCGGATGACAGTGCTGAGCTGCATGCGCGCGACACGGTCGCAGCGGGGGCCGGGCTGGTTGACCGCGAGGCCGCGCTCGCCCTGGCCGAAGGCGCGGCGGCGGAAGTTGCGGAACTGGCGGAACTTGGCGCGCCGTTTGAGCGCGAGGGCGCGGACTGGTCGCTGTCCCGCGAAGCGGCGCATTCGCGACCCCGGGTCGCCCGGGTGAAGGGCGATGGCGCCGGCGCGGCGATCATGGCGACGCTGATCGAGGCGGTTCGCGCCGCCGATCACATCGAGATCCGTGATGGCTGGAGAGCGGTCTCCCTGCTGGGTGACGCGAACGCCTGCAGGGGTGCCATTGCGCAAGGCCCGGATGGCCAGATTCAATCCATCGGGGCTGACACCACCCTGCTCGCCATGGGCGGGGCGGGCGGGCTGTTCGCGCTGACCACCACGCCGGCGATCGCGCAAGGCCAGGCCATGGCCATGGCGGCGCGGCTGGGCGCGGTGATCCGTGACCCGGAATTCGTGCAATTCCATCCAACGGCGCTCAATGCCGGCCTCGATCCGGCGCCCCTGTGCACCGAAGCCCTGCGCGGTGAAGGCGCGATCCTGGTCGACAAGACCGGTCACCGCTTCATGAAAGCCATCCACGACGATGCCGAACTGGCGCCACGCGATGTCGTCGCCCGCGCCGTGCATCGCCAGAACGCGTCGGGAAAAGGCGCCTTCCTCGATTGCCGCGAGGCGGTGGGCGAGGCCTTCCCGGCGCGCTTCCCGGCGGTCTTCGCCGCCTGCCAGCGCGCCGGGATTGATCCGCGTTTGGAGCCGATCCCGGTCGCCCCGACGGCGCATTATCACATGGGCGGTGTTGCCACCGATATAGACGGACAAACCTCAATCCCCGGCCTGTTCGCGATCGGCGAATGCGCCGCGACCGGCTTACATGGCGCCAATCGTCTGGCGTCAAACTCGTTGGCCGAAGGTCTGGTGTCAGCCGCGCGGTTTGCGCGTATTGCCCCTCCCCTGCCTGCGGTGGAGGTGGCGGGCGGCAGCCCGACGGAGGGGGGCTTGGCCATGGCGGACTCCCCCCCATCGACCTCGCTGCGCTCGCCCACTTCCCCCGCAAGCGGGGGAAGCTCCAGCTTGCCACCCCTCGCCCTGATGCGTCTGCGCCAGGCCATGTCGCGCCATTGCGGGGTGGAGCGTTGCGAAGCCGGATTGTCCGAGTTGGCGGCGCTGATCGATGCGATGCGGTCCGAGCATGGCGAGGCGGATGCGCTGATCGCGGCGCGCTTCATCGTGACGGGCGCACTGAACCGGCGTGAAAGCCGGGGTGGTCATTTCCGCAGTGATTGCCCACAAACACTCAAGGGGGCGCGCCACAGCGCGCTGCGCCTCAACGATCTTGCCGCACCGGAGCTGGCGCCTGCCGCGCTCACCGGCCCGGCCGAATAGGACGACCGACATGCCGATCATGCCCCTGCCCCGCCATGTGGTGAACGACGCCGTGGCCCGCGCTATTGCCGAGGACCAGGGCGGTCGCGGTGATGTCACTTCGCTGGCCTGCATTCCGGCCAAGGCCGAGGCGAAATTCTACGTCAATGCGCGCGAGGCTGGCGTGGTCTGCGGCTTCCAGCCGGCGTTGGCGGCAATCTGGCAATGTGATCCCGAAGCCCTGGTCAGTCCGCAAATGGAAGACGGCGATACGGTGAAACCCGGCGATGTGCTGATCTCGGTGACCGGACGCGCCCGCGGCCTCTTGTCCGCCGAACGCATCCTGCTGAATTTCATGGGCCGGATGAGCGGGGTTGCGACCTTCACGCGGGCTTATGTCGATGCGGTCAAGGGCACAGGCGCCCGGATCGCCCACACCCGCAAGACCACGCCCGGTTTCCGCGCCTTCGAGCTGCAGGCCGTCCAGGCTGGCGGCGGTGCGCTGCACCGGTTTGGCCTGGATGACGCCATCCTGATCAAGGACAATCATGTCGCCGTCTGTGGCGGCGTGCGTCAGGCGGTCGAGGCGGCCCGAACCAGCGCCGGTCACATGACGCGCATCGCCGTCGAAGTGGACCGGCTGGACCAGCTCGACGCCGCCATCGAAGCTGGCGCTGAAAGCGTGCTGCTCGACAATTTCTCTCTGGATGACCTGCGCGCCGCCGTCGCGGCTGCCAAGGGCAAGGTCACGCTGGAAGCCTCCGGCGGGGTCCATCTGGACACGGTGCGCGGCATAGCCGAAACCGGGGTCGACGTGATCTCGGTCGGGGCGCTGACCCATTCGGCCCCGAATTTCGACATAGGGCTCGACGAAGCCTAGCCGGTGGCGCTGCCGCCATCTTGAGGGAGAAACAGGCATGTTCAATCACATCATGGTCGGGGCGAGCGATATCGAGCGCTCGAAGCGCTTTTACGACGCCGTGCTCGGCGCATTGGGCGCTGGCGAGCCGGTCCGCAATGAGTCGCCGACCGGTCATGTCCGCTATTTCTACCTGCATGATGGTAATGCCTTTTGCATCACCCAGCCGATCAATGACGAACCGGCCACGGCCTCCAATGGCGCGACGATCGGCTTCAAATGCGCCTCGCCGGAACAAGTAGTCGAGTTTCACGACGTGGCCGTCGCCAATGGCGGCACCTCGGTCGAGGACGCGCCCGGGCCGCGCTCCAGCAATATGGGCACGCTGCACCTCTCCTACGTGCTTGACCCGGACGGCCACAAACTGTGCGGTATTCACCGTCCGGGCTGAGGCGGCGCAGGGCGGGATCGGGCCTGGCAATGGCGCGTTCGGGAGACATCCTGCGCCCCAGCGATTTGCCCTGGTTGATCCGCTGTGACGCGGGTAAGCGCCCGGCGCCGCTTTTCAGGGCGCCTATCCCCCGCCCTACCCACACCATCCGTCATCCTGACGGACGTCAGGACCCAGTTTCGCAGGTCGGGTTTTGCCAGGCTTGGCAATGACTTCGCGTCGCAAACTGGGTCCCGATTGTCATCGGGATGACGGTGGTTCCGAGATTTCCAATACCTTTGTCATCCCGTACACCCCGGCGCCACGCGCGGGGCCATCCATAGATCGCTTGTCAGCCAGCAGGCCGTATCCGGGTCTTCAGCTCAAGGGTGAAACCGCGGAGCGGCGCCTGCAGCGCCCTTGACCTGAAGGCCCGGATACGGCGGTCTCTCGGCAAGCGGTTTATGGTGGGGTTTGCGCCTGCGCGCAGGGGATGAACGGGATTAATTGCGTCAGCTCCGGCATCTAGCCGGCAAGCTGATCGACCAGGTCTGTCAGCTCGCCCCTTGCCCGACTCGGAGCCTCCAGCTGACCAGGCCTTGAAAAGGGCGAGAGCTCGAAGCAATTGGCGACGCTGTTGAACCAGACGGCGTGATTGCCCTGCACCGCGACCACCCAGACAGCGAAATCAAACCCGGTCTCGACCGGCGCACGCCAGGTTTCCGGTTCGATCATCACGCCTTCCCAGAACCGCCATTGCGCATCTGAAAGCCGGCCTTCCGCCATGATGAGGAGACCGCGCAGCTGGGCGGCCGTGACCAGGCTCATGGGGTCAGGATGACGGAACCGGCCTCACCCTTGGCGGCAATCTCGTCCTCGCTGAGGCCACAGATTTCATGCGGGAAGACCAGCCAGTCATCGCTCTCATGCACGTAAAAGTCCGGGGTCAGCTCGGTCGTGTTGCGCAGGGGCTTGTAATAGACGGTGGCGATGCGGGCATCGGACGGGAAGTTGCGCCGGCACTTGGCCCGCAGCACCTGCAGGACAGCGGCGATCGAGCGGCCACTGTCATAGACATCATCCACAATCAGCAGACGGTCTTCGGAATTGAGGGTGTCGACCAGATAGCCTTCGCCATAGACCCGGACATTGCGGTCCTGCTGGCCGATCCCGGTATAGGAGGCGGTGCGGATGGCGATATGGTCGGTCTCGACCCCGCGATGGGCGAGATATTCCTGCACGGCGATACCCACCGGAGCCCCGCCGCGCCAGACGCCAACAATATGGGTCGGGCGGAAACCGCTATCGAGAATCGCCCGGGCCAAGCGAAAACTGTCTGCCAGCAAGGCGTTGGCCGAGATATAGTGCTTGGTATCACTCATGGATCAGAGCCTTGCCCGCATTGTCGTCGCAGCTCAGGCATTTGCCAGGCCCGCGACGCATCCTAGTCTGGCCGCCAATCGACCGGGGAGAACGATCATGCACAGCGACCACACCCTGCCCAAGGGGCAGCTGCATACGATGTTCGTCGACAGCGAGGCGATTGCCAATAACCGGCTCGGTGAACCCTTGCGGCGGCGGATCGATGTCTATGTGCCGGACGGGCATGACGGGAGCGGCCTGCCGCTGCTGGTCGATCTGGTCGGCTTTACCGGCTCGGGGCTGGGTCATGTGGCATGGAAGAATTTCGGCGAGAACGTGCCCGAGCGGGCCGACCGGCTGATCGCCTCAGGCGTCATGAAGCCGGCCGTGATCGCCTTCCCTGACTGCTTCACACGGCTGGGCGGCAACCAGTATGTGAACTCGGCGGCGATGGGCAATTGGGACGACTTTCTGGTGGAAGAAATGCTGCCGGCCGTCGAAACCCGTTTCGGCTGCGGTGGCACCGGTCATCGCGGTGTGTTCGGCAAATCCTCCGGCGGCTATGGCGCCATCATGCACGCCATGATCCATCCCGATATCTGGGCCGGCGCGGTGTGCCACTCCGGCGATATGGGTTTTGAACTCTCCTTTGCCTCGGACTTCGCTCACACCCTGCGCCGCATCAACAAGCATGGCGGCACCATCCAGAGCTTCATGGAAGCCTTCGAAGCGGCCCCGAAAGTCTCCGGCGACGACCTGCACGCGCTGATGACGCTGGCGATGGGCGCCACCTATGACCCCGACCCGCGCGGCTATCTGGGCATGAGCCTGCCGGTCACCATGGACACCTGCGAAATCATTCCGGAACGCTGGGCGGAATGGATGAAATGGGATCCGCTGGACATGGTCGAGCGCCATGGCGAAGGCCTCAAACAACTCAAGGCGCTGATGATCGATTGCGGCGATATCGACCAGTACAACCTGCTCTACGGGGCCCGCCGCATGACCCGCAAGCTGACCGAGCTCGGCGTCGAGCACCGCTACGAGGAATTCCCTGACACCCACTCCTCGATCGATTACCGGATGGACGTGTCACTGCCCTTCCTGGCGGAACGATTGTCCCGCTAGGCTCAGGCCTTCGCCTTCGGGGCCACGATCTCCGGCTTGCCGCTGACGGCGCGGGTGAAACCGGTCGCCACAACGGCGATCAGGAGGCGGGCAATGATGGTAAAGAACAGCAGCACGATCTTGTCGTCCGAGACGGCGAAGCGGACACCGGCACGCCAGCGACCACCGATCGGCAGGCGGGCCAGCTGATCCTCGACCCAGTCTGCGGCATCCAGCAGGCTGTGCAGCACGTCTTCTGCGGCGATCGAAATCACCGCCAGCATGATGATCGCGACGACAAAGGACAGGAAGAGCGTCGCCATCATCGAAGACACCTGGCTGATCAGCCCCGGTTCCTTGACCTTGTAGCGATCATTGCCGCCGGTCAGCGCGGTGTAGGTGCCACCGACAAGGGCCAGCAGGATGCGGGCGATGACCGTGAAGATCAGCAGCACGATCTTGTCGTCACTGGCGAACAGGCGGACGAAATTATTGTACCGCGCTTCCAACGGGATGGAGGCGATGAGATCCTCGATCAGGTCGGCGCCGTCCTGCACCCAGCTGAGCCAGTCCGCGGCGTAGAACCACAGCAAAACCAGCATGACCATGGCCATGACCATCGACACGAAAAGCGTCGCGGAAATCTTGGACAGACGCGCAATCAACATGATCTTCCCCTCGCCATCGCCCTGGTTCGGCGTGCTCTGGACGGAATGTTAGCCCGAAAGCCCGGTGCCGTCGCCTGCGGTCGCGTAAGGCGCGAAACTGCCGGGGTGACAGTCGCGCATCACGACCGTCACCCCGGACCGTTCCGTTTGGCATGTCCGGTGACTACCCGGCGATGATCTGGACCGTCAGCGCGCTGCCATCGTCGGACCAGCCATTGGTGACCCAGCTCTCGCCGGCGGCGAGACCCTCATTCCACGGACCACAGTTTTCACTGGGTCCAGTCTCGGTCACGACCTGGATGCACAGCTGGCTGTCATAGGTCCATGTGCCAGTCAGGCCACGGCTGTCGCTATAGCTGCCATCGGCATTGAACCAGGCGTCAAAGGACTGCTCTCCGGCGGTCACACGCACGGCATGTCCGAACGCATTGCTCATGCCTTCGGCGAGGGCCGGTGACGCCAGCAGTGTACAGGCCAGACCGGCCACAAGAAGGTGTTTCATGAATATTCCCCGAATTGCGGATCACGCAGATCCGACTTCGCCCCCCGGCTGAACCGGACGCTAGCAAACTCGCCTGTTCGGGGAAACCGGAATTCGGTCAGATGTCGTCCGGATCGTCGTGATTGTCGCCCTCGGTCGACGGGACCTCGACGATCTGGACCCAATACTCGCCGATCGAATTGACGACGCGCATCAGACGATCCAGCGAGATCGGCTTGACGATATAGGACGACGCGCCCAGCCCGTAGCTGGACAGGATGTCATCCTCGTCCTTGGACGTGGTCAGCACAATGATCGGAATGTGACGCAGCTCGGCATCAGCCTTGATTTCCTCAAGCGCCTCACGGCCATCCTTCAGGGGCATGTTGAGATCAAGCAGGATAATGCCCGGAAACGGCGATCCGGCCAGATCGGCATAGGCCCCGCGCCGTTTGAGGTAGTCGACCAGCTGTTCGCCATTCTCGAGAAAATCGAGCGGGTTGCGCAGCCGCACTTCCTCACACGCTTCCTTGAACAGCAGCCGGTCATCCGGGTCGTCGTCGACCATCAGGATGGTGAAAAGCCGATTTTCGTCGCTCATATGACAGCCTCAACCCGGTTAGTGCATTGCTTTGGGATCGTCTTGATACAAACTCGCCTTTTGGCGCGGCAAGATCAAGGTGAAGGTCGCGCCAATTCCGGATTCTCCATCCGCCGTCAGCTGTCCACCGTGCCGTCGGGCGATCTTGCGCGCAATGGCAAGGCCGATACCGGTGCCGGGATAGGCATCGCGGGCATGCAGGCGGACCAGCGGTGCGAAGATACGCTCGCTGTTGGCAGGATCGAACCCTATGCCATTGTCAGCAAACCGAATTTCGACACTCCCGTCCGGCCGGACTTCGCCATCGACCGTCATTTCCAGCGGTCGTTCGCTGTCCGCATACTGGATCGCATTTTCGAGAAGGATCCGGCACAGGGTCCTGAATTGCGCCCGGTTCGCCCGGACTTCGGCCATTTCCGCCAGACCAACCCGGCCGCCACAGGCCTCCAGGTCGGCGGCGAGGTCGCCGAGGACATTGTCCAGCTCGGCCCGGGCGGAAAAGGCTTCCGTCACCAGCACACTGTCATTGATGCGGCTGTGCACAGTCAGCTCGTCCAGCAAGCCCTGCATGCGCTCGGCGGCATCGGTCATGCGCTCGGCATACCGGTCCTGCCGGGCGTCGGGCGCCGGTCCCAGGCTTTCGCGCAATCTTTCTCCGAAGGTGATGATCTTGCGCAAGGGCTCGCGCAGGTCGTGCCGGGCGGCAACGGCGAACAGGTCGAGATCATCCAGACGCATTTCCAGCGCCCGGGCCGAGCGTCGATGCCGGGCCGACCTGCGGATTGCCTCCGCGGCGATCGCGACCAAGCCGACCGCGGCCATCGCGCCAAGGCCGAGCAGGACGAGTTCGGGCATTTGCGGGCCCGGCGAGGACAGGAGCGGCAGGACCAGGACAAGGCCGAGCATGCCGGCGGCAATACCGATCCCGATCGGCGCAAATCGCAGGAATGCACGATCAGGGTCGCTCATGACGGGTCCTGGGCCAAAGTCTGCACTACATCACACTGCCCTGCCGCACAGGCAGTAGCAGTGTGAAGACCGCGCCGGAATCCGGCTCACCCCAAGCGGTCAACTCGCCGGCATGCCGTTCAGCGATCTTGCGACAGGTCGCCAGTCCAACCCCGGTGCCGTCAAACTCGTCGCGCCCGTGCAGACGCTCGAACATGCCGAAAATCCGTTCCGCGTGGCGGGGCTCGAAGCCGACGCCGTTATCGGCCACGGCAATGCGCGCCATGGCACCGTTTTCGCCCACTTCGACACTGCCTTCGATGGAGATCGAGGGCTGGACGCCAGGTCGGCGGAATTTCAGGGCATTGGCCAGCAGGTTCAGGAAGAGCTGGTGCATCTGCCCCGGGTCCGCCTCGATCGCCGGCAGGTCGCTGACCCGGATCTTGGCGTCCTCGGCATTGATCCGGGGTTCGAGATCGGACAGGACATCGGCGACGACAGCCGCCAGGTCGACGGCCAGGAAATTGGTGGTTTTCGAATTCACCCGCGAATAGCTCAACAGGTCATCGATCAGGCGCCGCATCCGGGTCGACGCATCAACCATGCGCTCCAGATAATGCCGCCCGGTCTCGTCCAGCGCGTCATAGCACTTGTTGTTCAGGCGCTCACCGAAGGCCTGGATCTTGCGCAGCGGTTCCTGCAGGTCATGCGAAGCCGCATAGGCGAACTCCTGCAATTCCGAGTTTGACCGCTTCAGCTCCTGGGCATAGCGACGGAGCGCCAGCTCGTCGCGCTTGCGATTGGTGACATCGCGGAATGTCACGACCGCGCCGATCGACTTGTCTTCCGGATCAATCGGCGAGGAGGCCGACTCGATCGGGATGGGTTGGCCACTCTTGGTCCAGAACACATCTCCGTCGGGCGACTCCGCCGGTACGCCAGCACAATGGATCGGGCACTCCTCGCGCGGGTAGAGGGAGCCATCGCGGCGCGAGTGATGCACGATTGCATGCATGTTCTTGCCGATCAGCTCGTCCTCGCTATAGCCGAGCATCGAGCAGGCACGCGGATTGATGAAGGTGATCACACCGTCACCATCAATGCCGTAAATCCCTTCCGCCGCTGTCATCAGGATCTGCGACAGGCGCTGGTTGGCCTCGTGTGTCGCCTGGGCCCGTCGGCGGGTGATCGAGCGGTGGGCGCTGAACAGCACTGCCAGCAGGATGAAGGACAGGGCCATCGCGACCGCAAACACCCGCAGCACAGCCCGCGCCTGATTGGCGCCAGCCATGGCCTCGGCCAACTCCACTTCGGTGATGATGCCGAAATCGCGGGCCGGGTCCCAATCCCACGCGCCCATGACCAGAACACCGCGCACATCACGATAGCCTTGCAGGTTGTGCCCCTGCCCGTCTCTCGTCACGCCCTGCGCCGCGACAGTCAGCGGCCAGTCCGCGTAGGGGCGGGCCGGAATCCCGCCCATCGTGACATCGACGCCGGGATCGCGAACCTCGATATGCAGGATCGACGGATGTCCGGCGACCAGCAGGTCGGCCTCGACCAGCTCTTCCCCGTAGCGCGTCTCGGTGAGCAGGCGACCGTCACGATCGATGGCGAAGGTCTCGCCGGACACGCCGGTCCGCCCGACACGGAACGTCGCGGTGTATTCCGACAACGGATCGATCCGCAGCGCGAGATATCCCAGCAGCTCGCCACCTTCACGAATGGCCGCCACGGAATACATGAGGATTTCTTCGGCGACCGCATTTTCGGTCGAATCGGTAATGTCCATCAGATCGACGATATGTGGACGGGTCAGCACCACACCGGCCGACGCCAGCCGGTCCATATTGACCAGATCGAGCACCAGTGACGGCTGCCCGAGATCGGAATCGCGCATCGAGGCCAGTGTCGTCCCGTTGGGTGCGATCACGATGAACCCGCGATAGCCATATTCGGTCAGCCAGGGCCCAAGTGTGTCACGCAACCATTCCTGCTCGGGAGAGGCCATCAAAGATGCGGGAACCGGTGAGCTGGACAGCCCCTCCAGGGCCGACCGCAAACGACCGTTCTCCGCCCAGACCCGGGCGTCATTCTCCCGCGACTGCGCCCACAATTCAAAACGTTGCCGCGTGTTCCGCAACACGGTTTCCAATGTCCGCAAATTGGTTTCGCGGGCTGAGGACATCAATCGTCCCTCGCCGGCCATGACAGCGAGGGCAACGATGAAAATACATGTGACAGCCACCAAGCCTGGCAGGACCTGCCCCACCCAGCCATCGGTATCGGTCAGGCGTTGAAGCGCCGATCTCGGCTCGTCATCGCCCGTCGAGGTCCGAAGATAGGTATCGCCACCTGACGTCGTGTTCATTCGAATCGGTCCGGATAGAGGCCCCTGGTGCCATTATCGTAGTGATTTTGCCGCACTTGTCCCCATTTGAAGCCACATACGGGGCAAAATTTGGCCGAAGCGCGTCAGCTGGCGTTCAGATCGGACCGCCTAGTGTCGTCAGCGTGCGCCCCGCGGTGTACCGGACTGACCGGCCCGATTCCCCTCGCTTCGTGTCAGCCAGATCCGGTACACCGCAACTTTCCGGATCGCGGGGCTACCAGGTGTCGGCAATCCCGGCCTCACCCAGGAATTCCGCGATCCGGGCGCGGGTCGCGGCTGTGGTGTCGGGCGGCAGAGCTGCCGGATCGAACCAGCCAGTCTCGGCGATTTCGCCGACCGCATCGCTCTTGCACGCTTCCCAATCCCGGACCACGCAAACCACGACATGATCGCCGCGAAACCGTTTGTGGTTGGCATGGATCCCCTGGACCACTTCGGCGCCGCGGATCGCGACGCCTGCCTCGTCCCGCAATTCATGGGTCAGCGCATCGCGAACGCTTTCCCCTCGCTCGACGCCGCCGCCGGGCAGATGCCAGCCGCCAACATAGGTGTGACGGACCAGCACGATGTGTCCGTCGGCCCTGACAACAATGCCGCGGACGCCCAGCGTCATGCCGCGGGACTGACGCCAGAAAGCCTGCATGAAAGGCCGCACAATCGGCTCGATGCGCTGTCGCCAGTTCATGCCGCAACACCCGCTAGCCAGTACCGCGTCGGCGGGTTATGTACGGGGCCAATACACGCCGTTTTGGGGAAGTTTCTCATGTACGCTCTGATCGCTATTGGCCTTGTGGCCGGCATTTTCGGCCTGCTCAACCTCATCGAATACCGCCGCCTCGACTAGTCCGCGAACCGACGGTCCGCCAAGACATGGCAGCTCCTGCTTATATCGCGCTGATTCTGGTCGGCATCATCTTCCTGCTGTTTGGCGGGGATTTGCTGGTCCGTGGCGGCGCCGCACTGGCCCGCCTGTGGCGCCTGCCGCCGCTGCTGGTCGGTCTGACCATCATTGCCTTTGGCACGTCGGCCCCCGAACTGGTCGTCTCGGTCCAGTCGGCCCTGTCCGGTGCACCGGGACTGGCGCTTGGCAATATCGTCGGCTCCAATATTGCCAACTTCCTGCTGATCCTCGGCCTGCCGGCGATGTTCGGGGCGATCGCGACGACCACGCCCGGCGTGCGCCGCAATGCCATCTTCGCGCTCGGTGCGGCGATCATCATGATCGCCTTCAGCTGGGACCGCAGCATTTCGGCGACCGAGGGCTACGTCCTGTTCGGACTGATCATCGGCTATATCGCCCTGCTGGCCTTCCTGGCCCGCGGCAAGACCGATGATCCGTCCATCGCCGAACTGACGGACCTGGAACACATGGACGGCCTGCCCAAATCCCTGCCGACCATTCTCGGTTCGCTGCTGATTGGTCTGGTGGGACTTCCCATCGGTGCGCAGATGATCGTCACCGGCGGTACGGCCGCTGCCGCTGATCTTGGCGTCGATGACGCCATCATCGGCCTGACCGCGGTTGCCTTCGGCACCTCGCTGCCGGAGCTGGCCACCGTCGTCATGGCATCGGTCCGGCGCCAGGCCGATCTGGCCATCGGCAATGTGCTGGGATCGAACATCTTCAACGTCTTCGCCGTTGGCGGCGCGACCGGGATCGCGGCCTCGATGGCCGGCACCGAGTTGCCCGTCCCCGAGGCCTTCTTCGGGCTCGACTTCTGGGTGATGCTGGGCGCAAGCGTCGTCATCGCCGGCATCATCCTGGCCAAGCAGCCGATCAGCCGTCTCCTCGGCGCCGGGCTGTTTGCCGGTTATGTCGGCTATATCGTCGTGCTCGCCCGGTCGGTGCTGGGCGGTTAGCCGGCCTCTCGCAGCCTAGGCTGTCACTTTGAGTTTCAGCGCGCTGTCACTGGACACAGGACCGTCGTCAGCGGCCGTCGCCGACGGCACGGGCGGCGCCTTTGCCTCACGCTCGATCTGCGTGTCGATCATCCGGATACGGGCATCCACATAGCCGAGAACAGAGGCCGGACACGGCGACTTGGCATTCAACCCCAACGCTTCGACTGCCTCCGACAGGTAGATCGGACGACTGTGAGACCACTCACCCGATGCCAGAAAGCGGGCCACGTCCGGTTTTTTGCCGCTGCGGGTGTGGTTGGGATGGATGATCTTTTCCGCGTGATCGACCGCAAAGCTGTCGAATTTGTCGGCTTCGTACATCGCGACCAGGAAGTTCGGCGGAATGGCAGGCAGTTTCTCGTCGCTCCGCAGAGCTTGAAGATTGCGATTTGAAATACCGCCATGCTGCGTATCAATCGGTCCCAGGCAAGCGGTTGGGCCCATGACGATCTTTTCCGCCGCCAACGCGATCTTCGTGCCCCCCGACATCGCAATATACGGGACATAGGCCACTTTTGGCCCCTCATAGGCATTGACTGCCGAGGCGATCAGCTGGGCGGCAAGCGAGTAGCCGCCGAAGGTATGGAGAATGATGACAAGGGTCGGCAGCTTTTTCTGGCTCTTGAGGGCCATCAAAGGGTGCAGGCTCTGCTGGGCCTGGATGGCCTGTTCGTGAGTGATGAAGCGCGGCGCGTCGCGATCCTCCCACTGGTCGCCCAGATCACACACCAGATCGATGATGACCGCACCATTGCGATGGGATTTGCGGATGTCGCGGCGGAACGACGCCAGGTCCTTTTCGGCTTGCTGATAGGTTCGCTGGCGGGCGCGACGAGTCTTGTCGAGGACATCGGTCGGCAGCGTCCGGGTGCGTCGCATGGCGACCACCACCGCAATGGCGATCGCCGTGATCACCACCGCCACGGCCGCCACCCCCATTGCCACCAGTTCAGTCGTGTTGAATTCCGTCATCTCATCCCCCTTGCGCGCCGCAGCGCTATCCGCCCCCGAACCATTGATGCCTGTCGCCGAGATAGATCAGGTATCCCCCCATCGCCGACACCGTCATCAACAAGGTGCCGGTTGCCGGAATGGCGCGTCCGAAACGACCGTTGAACACGATGTAGAACAGCGTCGCGATGAGCTTCATCAGGATGAGAAGAACCAGTCCGAGCAGATACATCAGGGTCGGAATGAAGGCGGTGTGCATGACCCAGAAATAGGGTCCGAATTCGGCTCCTTCGCCGTTCGGCGCCAGCCCGATCAGGACCCGGAAGGCTTCCGCGGCACTGACCTGGAATTCTGACCCGAACAACCCGACATAGAGGCTCAGAAATGCGAGGCCTGCAGCGATCCCGATATCGACAATGATGGCCCCGAACACCTTCAACGAAGCGATCACATCGGACGATCCGCGCCGAAAGGCCCCGCGTGTCGCAAATTGCAGCACACGAATTGTCAGCATGAGTGTGAGGCCGTCGAATACCGCATTGAACACGACCAGTTGCGGGGTCTGGGGCAATGGGGCCGTCGGCTCGAGCAGGCTTCCCAGTGCCAAAGCCGAAAAGGTCAAGGCAAGAGACAGACATATCCCGAGAAGGAAAAGGAAGACGGACGCCTGGTTGAGCGGATCGGTGCTGCCGTCCTGATCTGACAACTCATTGCTGGACAGGATTTGCGTCGTCGGGATGAGTGTTTGCAGGAACAGGAACATGAAGAGCAGGATCGGGATCATCAACACGATGATCTGCAGCGCATCCGTGATCGGCACATCGAACACCCCCGCCACGAGCGGGAGGTAACTCTGCCACCACAACCATGCGAGCGCCCCCACCACCATCGAGGTCACGACGAAAACGCGGAAGGTCCCGGCCCGACTGCTCGCCACCAGTGTCGTGACATCGCCGAGTTCTTCCTGGCGCTTCTCCGCAAGTTCGATGCGCACCTGGGTGTCCTGCGCCCGGCGCTGCAGCGTCCGCTGCTCCATGTCGATGAAGCGTCGACCATCCTCATCCAGGTCGGATCGAGCGGCAAATTCATTCGCCCGCTGCTGCCGCCGTTCCAGGAATTCGAGGTGCCGGGCAAACTCGCCATGGCGGGCATCCAGCCTGACACGCTCGATCAACCGATGAAGATTTTGCGCAAAGAACCGGTTCAAGAAGAGTGCGAGAACTCCCAGGCAGACGATCACGATCAACGGGACCATGCGATTCCACACGCCCTCGCTTCCATAGCCGATCCGGAAAATCAGGTAGCCCGTGCCAAATACGCTTGCCACGATCCAGGCGATGCTCTGGACATTGCGGGCACGCGCCGCCGTGCCCTCCGATGCATTGCGTGTGGAATTAATGAAATTCTGCACCGCGGTGACAGGGATCCGCAACAGCGACTCGGCGCTCGCGTCAGCCCAGCGGATTTCAATCCTGTCGGCCGCTGCCAACCGCGGCATGGCCATACCGACCAAGGTCAGAACGCCGCCAATCACTCCCATGATGGCGAGAAAATAGGTGAACAAGTCGATCATGGGCCCCCCCGAACCGTCCGATCGCCGGCCCGATGACCGACTGCTATCCAAAAAGGTTAACGCCCGGCTGCACGCATGGCCAGCTGATAATACCTGTCGTTGCGCTTTTTGTTCAAGCAATTGAATTTATTGGCGACCTGGACGGACTCACCACGCCGTCAATGCCGGCCTAGTCATCCAGTCGCGGTGCCGGTGCAATGATCAGGCGGCGCAGGAATGCCCGGTCTGACCAGTCCTGCTCTCGCGTCGCCCGGTCATCGATGACGCCGCGCGTCATCCGCACGACCACCAGATCCATATCCGGAATGATGTAAAGACGCTGGCCCCCGGCCCCCGCCGCGACGGCGACGAATGGACGGGACCAGCCACCCGCCTTCGGGTCGATCAGCCACCAGCCGAGCCCGTATCCGGGATTGGCAGTTCCGGGCTCGAACATCGCCGCCCAGACCCCCTCATCGCCCAACACGACATCGCCGAAGCGACCCTGAGCCAGCACGGCCTGGCCAAAACGCCCCCAGTCCAGCGCGGACATCCGCGCGCCTTCCGACATGGCCGGCTGTCCATCGACCGCCCGCCAGGCGTCGATCCCGATCCCCAGCGGACGCAGGAAGCGTCGCAAAAGATAGTCGGCCGGAGTCGGGTCAAGATCGTTGGCGGCGAGTTGCCGTCGCAGCACCTCCCCCAGCACTTCGAAATGGGCAGCACCATATCGGAACCGCTCACCCGGCTCGAAATCCTGCCGGGTGGCAATGGCCCGCTGATAGCTGGGCAGGCGCCGGTTTCGAGCGTTCACCGCCAGACCACTCGACTGGTCGAGCAGATGGCGGATCGTGACCGCAGACCGGTCCGGGTCGCCGGCCCACTCCTCCAGCACATCCGAAACCGGTTGATCCAGTTCCAGCAAGCCGTCCTGGACGGCCAGGGCGACCATCACAGGCGCAAAGCTCTTGGTCCCGCTGGCCAGCCACCAGCTGTCTTCGGGGTCAACTCCGCGATCATAGCGCTCGCACACCAGGGCGCCGTGATGGATGACAAGGAAAGCGACGCCGCGCGCGGCCACATGATGGGTCCACCCGGCTTCACAATCGACTTCCAGGCGCGATTGCGCTGCGGCCTGCGGCAAGGCGAGCAAGGTGATGGTGAACAGTGCGGCCAGGTGGGCCGACCAGTGGCGGATCGACATCGACAGACACTCCCTCCAGCCCGAGCCGGACCAATCTGCCTGATCCGGACCGCGGTGCCAGCCTGGCGCCGGTCACTTGGCTGTGAGGTCGCCGTGTGCCGGAATGTCAGCCAAAGACGCGGCGCAGGATCGATGTGGTCCGGTTGACGGGATCGCTGCGGATCGCCCGCTCCTCCTCGCCGACATAGTGGAACACACCGGCCATGGCACGGCGCGAGGCGTCGTCAGTCACCTGGTCGCGCAGGGACC
Organism: Maricaulis sp.; assembly: GCF_048268525.1. Taxonomy (GTDB): domain Bacteria; phylum Pseudomonadota; class Alphaproteobacteria; order Caulobacterales; family Maricaulaceae; genus Maricaulis. Next base: position 82,421 of record NZ_JBLWVH010000006.1, read on the forward strand.
GGCCGTCCGACCGGCTGCGCATCAACCGACCCAGAAAGCCGCCCTGATTGCCCAGTCTTTCCTCGATCGGCAGCAGCGTCCGATAGGCCCCGGACGCCTCGAGCGTGTCGGCCATGCGGGGGCGGATGAGAGAGTAAAGCGCGTCCGATGTCCGGCGTTCCAGATAGTCGGTGGCCGAGCGGTCACCGCCGCGGACAATCCCGATCGCATCGTCCAGTGTAATCGAGCGGACCGCATCGACGAAAATCGTCTGTACCGCCGGCATGGCGGCTTCGGCTGCGCGATTGAGCTGGCGCTCAAGATCATCGAGCTCTCGCGACAGCCCGACCCGGCGCAACATCCGCTGAACATCGCGAACCCGTGATGGCAGCGGAATGCGCACTTGCGGGTCGCCGAAGAATCCGTCGGTCCGGCCCAGTCTCGACGTTGCGAGACGCGCCGCCTGGCTCAGCGCCGCCCGGACGCCCTCGCCGGCCTGGCGTTCATTCAGCCGGAATTGCCTCGCCAGAGCGGGCGACGGAGCCAATAGGAGGAGTGAGCCAAGGCCCAGGACAAGGGAACGACGGTGCATGTGAATCTCCTGACAAGGCGAAGGAGTGTTGCACATGGATGCGCGAGCGAACACTTTGTCGGCGAGGGGGAACTGAACATCGCTGCATCCCCGCGACAAACATGGTCCGGATCGCTAGTCTGCGCGCCATATTCCAAGGGGGAACACAATGTCAGCACCGAGAACCGACCGTCTGGTCTCGATCGACGCACTGCGCGGCATCGCCGTGCTGGGCATCCTGATGATGAATGTACAGGGCTTCGCGATGACGCCCTTCGCATACGACAATCCAACCATGCAGATGGACCTGACCGGCGCCAACATGGATGTCTGGGCCTTTGCCCACACCTTCTTCGCCTTCAAGTTCATCACCATCTTCTCGACCTTGTTCGGCGCCGGCATCATCCTGATGGCGGGCGATGGCGAGGACACCGGCAAGCATTACCCGCGCATGCTGTGGCTGCTCGCGATCGGGGCGGTGCACGCCTACCTGCTGTGGTGGGGCGATATCCTGGTCCATTACGCCCTGCTCGGCATGCTGGCCGTGAAGGCCCGCCGCATGTCAGCGACCAAGCTGACCTGGTACGGCCTCGGGCTTATCGTCCTCTCGGCGCCTTTGATGGTCGGTGGCAACTATCTCGGCGCCATGTTCGCGACGCCGGAGTCCGCTGCCCAGGAAGCCGAAATGATGGCCGGCCTGATGGACGGCATGATCAGTGCCTATCAGACCGGCTATATTGATCGCCTGCCCTGGAATGCCGGATTTGCCGTCTTCGGCCAGATCTTCAGCATCATCGGGCTGGGTCCGCGCACCATGGGTCTGATGTTCATCGGCATGGCCCTGTTCAAGAGCGGCTTCCTGTCTGCCAGCTGGGGCTATGTCCGCTACGGCGTGCTGGCCGCGGTCTCCCTGGCTGCCGGCTGGTGGCTCTGCCACACCTCGACCGTCCTGATGGTGGACGGCGAGTTCAGCGCGCAGGCCATGGCCGATGGCAATGCGCTGATGTATGTCGGCAGCCTCACCCTGGCCTTCGGTTATGCCTCGACCGTGATGCTGATCGCCAAGATCGGGATCTTCAGCCTGATCGTGAAACTGTTCGCGGCGACCGGCCGGATGGCCTTCACCAACTATCTGACCCAGACGCTGATCATGACCTTCATCTTCGTCGGCACGCCAGGCCTTGGCCTGTTCGGCACCGTCGAACGGGTCGATCAGTTCAACATGGTCCTGATGGTCTGGGCGGTGCAGCTGGTCTGGTCGCCGATCTGGCTCCACTTCTTCCGCTTCGGCCCGCTGGAATGGCTGTGGCGCTCACTCACCTATGGTGGGTTCCAGCCGCTGCTGAAAGGCAAGCCTGTCGAGGCGGCGGGGTAAACCTCGCGCACTTCAGCCCTGTCAGCCCTGATGGACGCCCCGCTCAATAGGGGCGTTCATCAGGCAGGAGCTCCCGGGCCTTGGCCAGGTCTCCGACCTCGACATGAGAGTAGATCGTCGCCGCCAAACTCGTGACATCAGTGATCCGGATGATCCATTCATCCACATAGCGGCGCACGGCTTCGCCACACAATCCAATCTGGATCGCCCTGTGGGCGAGAGGCTGGTGGTGAAGGTCGCGCTCCGGATCCCACTGGATTCTAACGGGTGAAGCCGCCTTCAGCCTGGCCCAATCCTCCGGACTCATCGACGGGTCCGGGTGGCTGGGACAGCTATGCTCCAACGCCCACCCAAACCCTTCCCGACTGATGTCGATGGCGAGAATTCGATTCTGACCGGCATCCTTGAAGCCCCAACCGGCGCGATACATCATCCACAGGAAAGAGGGCTTGATCCAGGTCATCCGATCCATCTTGAAGGGCGGTGAGACAAATGTCCCCGCAGCCAAAGCCGCGTCGGCGATCGTGTCACTGTAAGCTTGGTATACCCGGATTGTCTGCTCGTCATGGACGGCGCGAATCTGCTTCTCGGGAATGTCATTCATCGGACGACAAGCGAACCTCTCTGGGCGCGGGTCCGGAGCGGGATACTCATCACGCTATCACATGAATGGCCGGGAAGGCACGGGGCGATGGCAAGGTGACAGCCTGCCACCGCCGCACTAGCGTCCACTTGAAAGACGTTGAAAAAGGGTTGGCCAATGAGAGTGTTTGTACTTGCGCTGTGCGCATTCCTGATCCTGCCGCACGCAGCCGAAGCGTTCCAGGACGAGATCGTGGTAACCGGATCGCGGATCGCCCGCCCGGAAGCGCGGCGCAACCGCGAAGCCCAGACTGTCCCCCATGTCCATGTCGTTCGCCGGGCCGACAATTTCCTCGTCACGGTCGAAATCCTGTCCGACACGCGCGAGCAGGACCCGCGCCGCGAAGAAGTTCGGGCAACCCTGCAAGCCATGCTCGAACAGGCCGAGCGGTCACCGGGCATCACGGTCTCGATGATGGGCGACGGTTTGGTCGATCTCGACCCCGACATGATCGGACAAGTTGCCATCACCGAGCATCCGCGCCGCGAAGATGTGTCCACGGTCACGCTTTATCTGAAGACACCGGTCGGCGAGTCGGACGACTTCGACGATGCCGACAATCGCGTCGCGGCCTTTGTCGAAAGCCTGCAAGGCACTGGACGCGCCAGTGTCCACCCTTCGCCATCCTACAGCCTGACCCTGACTGGCGGCGCCGACCAGTATCGCAATGATGTGGTGCGCGCGATCGCCAATGATGTCCGCTTCCTGCGCACGACCTTCGGCAGTGACTATGAAATCAATGTCGCGACCAACCTGCAGGAACGCGTCCGCCTGACCCAGACCGGCCCGCTGGAACTGTCAATCTTCCTGCCCTATACGGCCGCGATCATGCTGAAACAGGACGATTGAGGCGCGGCGTCCAGACCTCCAGCAGGTGACGGACAAAAGCCCGGCGCACGGGTGACTCGGTCCGGGAACCGGGCCAGACCGCGTGCAGGTCGATGGGGGGCACCTGCCAGCCTGGAGCCGCTTCAACAAGTGCGCCGGATGCCAAATGGGCGGCGACCAGATGGGTTGGCGGGGTCGCCAGGCCCATCCCGGCCAGGGCCAGCTCGATCATCGCGTCGATACTGCCGACCTCGGCCGCCGTCGCGGTCGGCAGTTCCACTGTCTCCCCATCCGGCGACAGAAGGGGACGGCGCGCCGACATGCTCGCCAAGCGGACCCAGGGCCGCCGGGCCATACCATCTGCGTCAGGGCTTGTTGCATCTGCCTGCAAGAGCTGCGGTGCACAGACCAGACTTCGTTCGATCTGGCCGATCCGCCGGATCTTCATGGCGCTATCGGCGAATTGTCCGGCGCGGATGGCCAGATCGAAGCGACCGGCGATCAGATCAGCCGCCACGTCCGAGACGTCGAGCCGAATGGTGATGTCGCGATGGGTCCGCGTGAAGGCCGCGACCGCCTCGCCGAAACCGGCACCGATCACCGCCGAGGTACAGGTGACCGAGAGCTGGCCGCGCAGCACGCCGGTGCGCGACCCCGCCAGCTGGATCGCTCCGTCGGCGGCTGCGAGCATTGCCTCGGCCTGCTGCCCCAGCGCTTCACCCAGCGGGGTCGGTGACAGACGTCGGGTCGAACGGTTCAGGAGCGGCGCGCCAACCGCCGCCTCCAGCGCGCTGACATGATAGCTGACCGTCGAGGGCGCCATGCCCAGCTGGTCGGCAGCGGCGCGAAACGAACCGGTCCGCAGCACCATGCCAAAGGTGGCGAGGGATTTGAGATGCTCAAGCATTCATCAGATTTTTCGCACAATGAAATTCAATTGAACAGACTAATCAATTATCCAGGCAACGGCTACCTCCTCGAAAAAGGAGACTGCAATGGGAAACCTGCTGGCCATGAGCGCGTTTGCGCTGACCATGTCGATCTCGCCGGGACCGGTGAACATGATGACGCTGTCCGCCGGACTGCATCACGGGCCGGTGCGCGCCCTGCCCTTTGTGGTTGGCTCGACCGCCGGTTTTACAGCCTTGCTCGTGAGTGTGGGGCTCGCCGCCAATCTGGTGGCGACGCTGGGCAGCTACTGGATGCAGGCCCTTTCGGTGATCGGCGCCGCCGTCATCATCTGGTTCGGTATCAGGATCGCCCTCGCGCCAACCGGTCTTGCGGAAACCGACAAGCCGGACATTCCCCGGGCCTGGCAGGGCGCCCTGATGCAATGGGTCAACCCCAAGGCCTGGGCGGCCTGCCTGGCCGCGGTCTCGCTGTTTGAGCTGGCTGGGCCCAGCCGCGAACTGGCCGTTTTCGCCAGCTTGTACTTCGCGCTTTGCCTGATCGGGGTCGGCAGCTGGGCGGTGCTCGGCGGCAGCATCCGCCGCTTCCTGGCCAACCCTGTCCGCATGCGCATCTTCAACATCGCGGTCGGTGGAACCTTGGTGGTGTTGGCGCTGGGCCTGGCGGTGGATAGCCTGGTCTGACGTCGCCCGCGATCGCGCACGTTTTCCCAATACATTCTGAACGTGAGCGCGCGACGCGCAGACTGGTCCATACAGCCCTTGTCAGCCAGCAGGCCGTATCCGGTTTTCCAGCTCAAGGGTAAACCGCGAAGCGGCCGCCATGCGGCCCTTGACCTGGAAAACCGGATGCGGCGACATCTCGGCAAGGAGTGTATGGGTGGGTGTGCGCAAATGCGCGGCAGGGTCATGGAATAGTGCGAGTTGCACCTTCCACCTCGGCGTCGGCATGGAAATAATTGGCGGCTGCCGCCTTGTATTCCAGCACAAATTGGCAATCTTTGTCAGATTATGCCATGCTTTCGGAGGACTGGAGCTGCCGATGGCCACGATGAACATCTCCTTGCCCGACGCCATGAAGCTCTGGGTCGAAGCCCAGAGCGCTGACGGTCGCTACAGCAATGCCAGCGATTATGTGCGCGACCTGATCCGGCGCGACCAGGACCGGCGCATCCGCATCGCCCATATGCAAGGCCTGGTCGACGAGGCGAGCGAGAGCGGCGTCACCGAGCGCAGCATGGCGGACATCCGGGCCGCGGCCCGATCGCAGCTACGCGTCGCGGAAGACTAAGGCTGTCGATGGACTATGCGATCAGCCGGGCTGCGGAAGCCGACCTGATCGCGCTCTATCGGGAGGGGGCGGACCGCTTTGGCCCCGACCAGGCGGATCGCTATCATGCCAGCCTGCAAACCGCGTTCGAGTTTCTAGCCCGGCATCCGCAAGCTGCCCGGGAGCGCTCCGAGATATCGCCCCCTGTTCGCTGCCATCCGCACGGTTCCCACCTTATCCTCTACCGCGCCGACACAGCCGGCCAAGTTCTCATCCTGAGGGTGCGCCATGGCCGGGAGGACTGGGAAAGCGAAGACGGCTAGGGAACAGGCATAATTGGCGACGCGTTAATTGCACCTGTCGCAGATTCCCGCCGCTAAACCTTCCGCCGAAACCGCGTCAGTCCCACCGCCGCCGCGTCCGCATAGGCATCGACCTTGCGTGTCGTGACCTGGGCGGCGGAGACGACGGCGGGTTCAAGGGCGATATCCAGGACCGTCCCGCACAGGGTTTCCTGGAGGTCGAACTGGCGGGTTTCCAGTGCCTTGATGCCGTGCAGGATATAGTCGTAGTCGACCACGGTGGCGATATCATCCGACCCGCACCATTCCTTGGACACCAGGGTGATGACGTCGATCAGGACGCGTTGTTTGACGCCGCGCTCATAATCATGGATGCCGATCTCGACATCCAGCTTCACGCCTTCCAGCCGGTAGATGAAGACATCCTCGCCGGAGGCGCTGGCGAGGGCGTTCTCGATCACATTGTCCAGTCTCATGAGGCGTCGTCCTGCGGCGGATTGGCAGCATACATGACATCGCGATTGCGGGCATCGAGATGCTGGCCACCATCAATAGTGATGGTCTCACCCGTCATCGAGGGCGTCGCAAGGATGAAGCGCACCGCACGGATGATGTCGTCAGACGTCGAGCCGCCGCGCATCGGGTTCATCGAATGGGCGCGCTGGAACTCGTCCGCCGACTGACCGCCCGATGGCAGGGTGATGCCCGGCGCGATCGCATTGACCCGCACCGTTGGCGCCAGCGCCATGGCCATGGTCGTGGTGGCCCCAAGGAGTGCGTATTTGGACAGGGTGTAGGCAAAGAAATCCGGATTGAGGTTGAACAGTTTCTGGTCGAGCAGATTGATCACACAGCCGGAGGCCCGCCCGGTGTGCCCTGTCGCCATCGCCTTGGCCAGCAGGACTGGCGCGGCCGTATTGATGCGCCAGTGATCCTCCAGCGATTGCGGGGTGACGTCTTCCGGCCGGTCCATCTCGAAGATCGAGGCGGAGTTGATCAACACGTCGACACGCCCCACATCCGCCAGGAAAGCTTCGACAGCACCGGTATCGGCGAGGTCAAACTGAACGGCCCGGGCCGAGCCTCCTGCCGCAACGATGTCAGCAGCAACGGCCTGTGCGTCGCCCGCCGAAGCATTGTAATGAACGACCACATGCCAGCCATCCGCACCCAGGGCGCTGGCGATTTTGGCACCCAGGCGCTTGCCGCCGCCGGTTACGAGCGCAATCCTGTCCGACATGTCTTCGCAAACTCCTCAATCCGGTGAGATAGATGACGCTTCCGCCGCGCCGGCGCAATCTCTGGCGGGTGCGAAACTCATCGCCGACTACGTTCGCAACCTGCCGCCCAAGCCGGGCGTCTATCGCATGTTCGGCGAGGATGGCGCGGTCCTGTATGTCGGCAAGGCCCGAAACCTGAAGAACCGGGTCTCCAACTATGCCAATGGGCGCGGCCATTCCAACCGCATCGCCCTGATGATCGGCCTGACCCGCAAGATGGAGTTCGTAGTCACCCAGACCGAGACCGAAGCCCTGCTGCTGGAAGCCAATCTCATCAAGTCTCTGAAGCCGCGCTTCAACATCCTTCTGCGCGACGACAAGAGCTTCCCCTATATCCTGATCCGCAAGGACCACCCCGCCGCCCAGCTGACCAAGCATCGCGGCGCGCGCAAGGCCAAAGGCGATTATTTCGGTCCCTTCGCCTCGGTCGGAGCGGTCAACCAGACTCTCAACACGCTGCAAAAGGCCTTCCTGGTCCGCACCTGCAGCGACAGCGTTTATGAGGGCCGCTCACGCGCCTGCATGCTGCACCAGATCAAGCGCTGCGCCGGCCCCTGTGTCGATCTGATCGAGCCCGCCGCCTATGACGAGCTGGTCGGCCAGGCCACCGATTTCCTGCGCGGACGCTCCAATGCCCTGCGCGAAGACCTGCAGACCCGCATGGCACAAGCGTCCGAAGCGATGGACTTCGAGACCGCCGCCAAACTGCGCGATCGCATCCGCGCCATTGCTGCGGTCACCACCGACCAGGGCATCAATCCGGAGGGCGTCGAGGAGGCCGACGTCGTCGCTGTGCACACCGATGGCGGCAAGTCCTGCGTCCAGGTCTTCTTCTTCCGGGCCGGCCAGAACTGGGGCAACCAGTCCTTCTTCCCGCGCCATGACATGGAGGCCGAACCGGCCGAGGTCCTCGCCGCCTTCATCGCCCAATTCTATGACGACAAGCCGGCGCCGGCGCTGATCCTGCTATCGCACGAGATCGAGGAAGCCGAGCTGCTGGGCGAAGCGCTGAGCCTTCGTACCGAACGCAAGGTCTCCCTGCACACGCCGCAACGCGGCGAAAAGCGCAAGCTGGTCGAGCGCACCCTGACCAATGCCCGCGAAGCCCTCGCCCGGCGGATGGCCGAAAGCGCCTCGCAGACCCAGCTTCTGAAAGGCGTGCAGCGAGTCTTTGACCTGCCTGACCTGCCCCAGCGGATCGAGGTCTATGACAACTCGCACATCCAGGGCACCAACGCGCTCGGCGCGATGATTGTCGCCGGGCCCGAGGGCTTCGAGAAGAACCATTATCGTCGCTTCAACATGAAGGGCGATGACGCCGCTACCAATGATGATTTCGCGATGATGAAGGCGATGCTCAAGCGTCGTTTCTCGCGCCTGCTGAAAGAGCGCGATGACGGCGCCCCGGTGCCCGATCTGGTGCTGATCGATGGCGGCAAGGGGCAATTGTCCTCCGTGATGGAGATCGCCGAGGAGCTGGGCATTAGCGACGAGACCGGCATCACCATCGCCGCCATCGCCAAGGGGCCGGAACGCGATGCCGGCCGGGAAGCCTTCTACCTGCCCGGCAAGCCGCCCTTCAAACTGCCGATGAAGGACCCGGTGCTCTACTATCTCCAGCGCCTGCGCGACGAGGCCCACCGCTTCGCCATTGGCGGCCACCGGGCCAAGCGCAAGAAGCAGATGACCGACAATCCGCTCGACGGGATTGACGGGATCGGTCCGTCACGAAAGAAGGCGCTGCTGGCCCATTTCGGCTCGGCCAAGGCCGTGCGCAATGCGGCGCTGGCCGACCTCGAAGCGGTTGACGGCATCTCCAAAGCCATGGCCAAAAAGATCCATGACTGGTTCCAGAAATGACGAAACACCCACGATGAACACCACGACGAACACCTCGATGAACACGCCGATGAACACCGGCTTTGCCGTCTTCCGTCTCGTCCTGTGCCTGACCGGCCCTGTCGCTATCTGGCTGTCCTGGCGCTGGACCAGCACGGCTGACGGACTCGCCCCTTTTGATGGCTTTGTAACCGCATCGCGTGCTCTCGCCGGCTTTGGCGCGACGGCCTTTGTGGTTGCCAGTGTGATCGCCCTGATGCGGATCAGCGGCGACAGGCTTGTCTCCCGCCTCGCCCGTGCGGCCCATTCCAGCAGCTGGCTGGTCCTCTACCTCCTCATTATCGGCCCGAGCGCCTATCTGATCGCACCCGTGCTCGCGATCATGGCGACGCTTGTGCACGACCTCCTGCGCCCCTCGACCGGTGACGCCCTGTCAGCCAGCGCGCGCCCGATGGCGCTGATCGGGCAGGCCCTCGCCCTGACCGCCAGCGGCCTGCCCTTGCTGGCGGCTCCCTTGGGCTGGATCAGCAGCGACATCGCACTCTACGCCTGGATATCACTCCTGTGGCTCGCCGCCGCCTTCACACTGCATCGCTTTTTGCCGCGCTCCATGCAGGGCCAAGGATAGGCCGGGATTGGGAGTGGCGGGACCCGCTGCGCCCTGTATGATCCGCCCATCTGATCCAGCCGCCCTGAACCCGCAGAGCCGAGACGCCCTTGCCCCCTCACCTTCCGGACGATCCGACCGCATCGCCCCTGGCCGGCATCCGCGCCCTGCTGTTCGATCTCGACGGCACCGTGACCCGCGATGGGCGCCTGCCGGCAGCCAGCCTCGCAGCCCTGGAGGCCCTTCGCCAAGGCGGCGTTCTGACCATCGCCGTCACCGGACGACCGGCCGGCTGGTGCGACCTGATTGCCCGTTGGTGGCCGGTCGATGCGGTCGTCGGCGAGAATGGCGCACTGACCCTGATGCTGCAGCCTGACGGGTCCATGCAGCGCGACGACGTCGCCGCTGTCGGTCCCGACGACCGGGCCCGTCTGGAACACCTGATGCAATCCGCCTGCGACGCCGTGTCGGGCACCGCCCCGGCCCAGGACAATGACTGGCGCTGCTGCGATGTCGCACTCGACTTCGCCGAAGCCGTGCCCCCGCTTGCGCTGGCCGAGGCCGAACGGGCGGCGGCGATATTCCGCGAGGGCGGCGCCACGGCCAAGATCAGCTCGATCCATGTCAATGCCTGGTTCGGTGACCACAACAAGCGCAGCACCAGCGTCCGCCTGCTCGAACAAGCCTTCGGGCTGGCCCCGGCGGCCCAACGTGACCAGGTCGTTTTCGTCGGCGACTCGCCCAATGACGAACCCATGTTCGCGCACTTCCCACTCAGTGTCGGTGTCGCCGGCCTGGCCCGCTTCGCTGACCAGGTCACCCATTGGCCGAGCTGGCTGACAAAGGCCGATGAGGCGGACGGTTTCCTCGAACTGGTGGCGGCCATCCGCGCCGCAAAGGGAGGCGCATGATGCGCGATCTGATGACCCTGCCCAATGCGCTCACGGCGCTGCGTGTCCTGCTGGTCCCGGCCCTTTTTCTGGCCCTCGGGCAAGGCGGCACAACGGCGCTGGCCTTTGCCCTGGCGATCGCCATCCTGGCCGAGGTGACCGATCTCGCTGATGGCTGGGTCGCCCGCACCTTCAACATGCAGTCGGAATTCGGCGCCGCCTTCGATCCGCTCGCCGACAGCCTCTATCGCAGCGGCGCCTTCCTGGCCTTGGCTGCGGCCGGGCTGATCCCGGTCTGGGCAGTGCTGATCTTTGTCTGGCGGGACGTTGTGGTGGCCTATGTCCGGATCGGCCTGACCAAGTCTGGCCGCAGTGTTGGTGCGCGCCTGTCGGGCAAGCTGAAAGCCATCGTCCAGGGCGTGGCGATCATCGCCCTCATCCTGGCAGCCCTGCTGACCGGAAACGCGGAAAGCACGATGTTGACACGGTCGGCCGACACCCTCTTCTGGCTGGCGGCACTGGTCACGGTCTGGTCGGGCATGGACTATGTCCTGGCCCTGCGCCCGGCCTCCGACAAAGCGCCTTGAGCCTGCCTGCGCAGCGGTTCATGATCACGGCTCGCAATCCGGCAGGACTTCATGGCCCAGACGCACGGTGATGACGCGCATATTCTCGTCGTCGATGATGACGACCGCATCCGCAACCTGCTCAAGCGTTTCCTGCAGGAACGTGGCTTTCGGGTTTCCACCGCGCCCAATGCCGACAAGGCCCTGTCGACCCTGAACTCCCTCGCCTTCGACCTTCTGGTTCTGGACGTGATGATGCCGGGCATGAACGGGTTCGAGTTGACCGAAGCCGTCCGCAAGCGCGGCGAGACACCGATCCTCCTGCTGACCGCCCGCGGCGATGCCGAAGACCGGATCAAGGGCCTGTCCCTGGGTGCGGATGACTATCTGCCCAAGCCTTTCGAGCCGGAAGAACTGGTGCTGCGCATCAATGCCATCCTGCGCCGCGCCAAACCGGCCCAAGCCGCCATCCAGCGCGTCATCTTCGGTCCGTGGAGCTTTGACATTGCCCGCGAGAGCCTGGCCAGGGACGGCGAACCGGTCCGCCTCACAGGTGGCGAAGCCGCTTTGTTGGGCGCCCTCGCGGCGTCTGCCGGCCAAACTGTCTCGCGCCTGACCCTGTCGGAACGGACCGGTGGCGGCGAACGGGCGGTCGATGTCCAGGTCACGCGCCTTCGCCGCAAGCTGGAGAGCGACCCCAAGGAACCAATGCACCTGCAAACAGTCCGCGGCGAAGGCTATCGCCTGCTGGCTGATCCCGTGTTCGAGGACTGACCCGCCGTGTCTGTTTTCAAACGCTTTTTGCCCAAGGGCCTGTTCGCGCGGACGCTGCTGATCATCGTCCTGCCGGTCGGCCTGATGCAGGTCGCCGTCGCCTGGTCCTTCTTCGAGGAACACTGGGAGACAGTGACCAGCCGCCTCTCAGAAGGGGTCGCCGGCGAGATCGCCATGGCAACCCAGCTCTACGAGCAGGAAGGCGGCGAGACCCCGGCCTTCCAGCGTCATATCGAGGCAGCACTGGGCACCACCCGCCTGTCGATCGATTTCCGGCCCGACGACACCCTGCCGACCTCGCGGCGCTCCTCCTTCTTCCGCACGCTCGACATCACCTTGCGTGAGGCCTTGTCACAGCAGCTCGACAACCCGGTCTGGTTCGATACCACGCGCTATCCCAGCTATGTCGATGTACGGGTGCAGGTCGAAGGTGGCGTGTTGCGCTTCATCACCCCGCGCGACCGGGTGTTTGCCACGACCGGCCATATCTTCCTGTTGTGGATCATCGGCGCGACGACGCTGCTGACAGCCGTCTCGGTCGTCTTCATCCGCAACCAGGTCAAACCGATCCGCCGCCTCGCCGACGCCGCCGAGCAATTCGGCCGAGGTCAGGATGTTGCCCATTTCCGTCCTGCCGGGGCCACCGAGGTGCGCCAGGCCGCCCATGCCTTCCTGGAAATGCGCGCCCGCCTCAAACGCCATCTCGAACAGCGTACCGCGCTTCTGGCCGGGGTCAGCCATGACCTGCGCACCCCGCTGACCCGTCTCAAGCTGCAGCTCGCCCTGATGCCGCAGACCGACGAGACCGCCGATGCGCGGCGTGATCTCGACGAGATGGAAGCCATGCTGGACGAGTATCTCGACTTTGCCCGCGGCGATGGCAGCGAGGAAACCCAGCGCATCGACCTGATCGGGCTGACCCGCGACGTGGTCGAGGATGCCCGCCGTCATGGCGGCGATATCCGGTTCGCGACAGAAGGCGAACTCGATGCCGAATTGCGCCCCGGCGCCATCCGCCGGGCGATCGCCAACCTGATCAGCAATGCCACCAGCTTTGGCGAAGTGGTCGCGGTCGCGGTTGAGCCCAATGGCACGCGGATCGAGATTCGGGTCGAGGATGACGGCCCCGGCATCCCGGAAGACCAGTATGACGAGGCCCTCAAGCCCTTCAACCGCCTCGATGAAAGCCGCAACCAGAACCGCAAGGGCGTCGGCCTCGGCCTCGCCCTCGCCCGCGACGTCGCCCGCGGCCATGGCGGGGATATCAAGCTGGGGAAATCAGAGCTGGGTGGCTTGCTGGCGGTGATCAGCCTGCCGCAATAGGTGCCTTCCAGCTATCATCTACACCCCTGGTCGGACCGACCGTGAACTTGCCCGCACCGACGCATTGGCATATATTGCCAATACTTGGAGATACCCAAAAATGGCCACCAAGAACGTCGTTTTGACTGACTCGCAAACTGATCTTGTCGACCGCCTCGTCGCGACCGGGCGCTACCAGAATGCCTCTGAAGCACTCCGCGCCGGCTTGCGGCTGCTGGAAAGAGAGGAAGTCGAACTCAGTGAGATCCGCCAGCGCCTACAACGCGGCCTCGACCAGTATCGAGCGGGTGAGTTCGCAGAGGGTTCGGGAGAAGATGCCATTCGCCGGGCTTTTGCCGCTGCCCGGGATTGAAACATGAGCCGCGACTGGCGCCTCACTCCAGTGGCCGAGCAATCACTTCGCGAAATTGCTCGATGGACCATCGAGACATTCGGTCAAAATCAAGCGACTGCATACATGAGTGACCTGATTGCTCGGTGCTCGGAGCTGGCCAATGGCCAGGCATCCGAGCAGAGGTGCAACCAACTCGTGGACTCCGCCATGCCGGAAGACATGTGCTTTTCGCGTTGCGGCCAACATTTCATTGTTTTCATTCGCGAAAATGATCTCGTCACAATAATCGAGATTTTGCATGCCCGTTCGAATCTACCCGCCAGGTTGAATAACCTTGCCGGAAAATGACCAGACAAATGTCGGCAATTCCCTAGCGCTTGCCCGGGTCCTGGCCCATCTGGCGTGAGCGGCGCTCGGCGGCCGCCACAGCCTGACGCACCAGCTCCGGCAGACCGCCCCCGGCACCCATCAACACGTCGACGGCCGCCTGGGTGGTGCCATTCGGGGAGGTCACCGCACGGCGCAATTCCTGCGGTGACTTGCCGGACTTGGCCAGCAGCGCCCCGGCGCCGATGATGGTTTCACGGGCCAGCTTGTCGGCCAGATCGCGCGGCAGGCCTTCAGCGAAAGCCGCACCAGCGAGGGCTTCGGCGAGCAGGAAGACATAGGCCGGCCCCGATCCGGAGACCGCGGTGACGGCGCCGATCATGCGCTCGTCAGCCACCCATTCGACCGTCCCAGCCCCCTTGAGGAGGCGGGTGACGGATTTTTCCAACGCTTCGCCGGCATCATTGGCGACACAGACCGTCATACCGGCACCCACGGCCGCGGCCGTATTGGGCATGGCGCGGATCAGGGCGCGCTCGCCCAGGGCCATGGTCATCCGGTTGAGGGTGACACCCGCCATCACCGAGATCACGCCGGTCTCCGCCGGGAGCAGATCGGCAATGGCGGCTGCGGCCGGTTCGAAGGCCTGTGGCTTGAGGGCGAACACCGCCAGTTCCAGACCGGCCGCCGCCTGGGCAGTCAGCTCGGGCAGGACCGTGACGCCACCCTTGGCACCAAGATCCTGCACGGCTTCACCAGGATGCGGATCTATGATGAGCAAGTCTTCCGCAGTGACGGGGCCACGCTTGGTGCGCAACCAGCCGGCCGCAAGGGCGCCGCCCATATTGCCGCCGCCAATGAGTGCAATCCGAAAGTTTTGTGCCATGGCCGGGGTCAGGCCTCGCCAGCTGTTTCGAACATGGCTGCGGCGGCAGCTTCTTCGACACCCTTGCCGCCCCAGATCAGGAAATGGAAGGCCGGGTAGAAACGCTCACCCGCCTCACGGGCGGCCGAGATCATCGCTGCGGCCTGCGACGGAGAAACGGCTTCGCCATTGGGCAGCGACAGGGCGTGGCGATAGACGATCGAGCCGTCCTCGGCCCAGATGTCGAAATGGCCCATCCAGAGCTTCTCATTGAGGCGCACCACCAGCTGACAGACATCGCCGAGGCGGTTGGTGGGGGCCTTCAGGTCGAGGCTGCCGCAAATGTGCAGCGCTTCCAGTTCCGGACGCCAGGCGAACCAGATCTGGTGGTCGCGCCACTCACCGCTGGCGGTCAGGTGGATTTCACCATTCTCGTCACGGTCATAGGGGTATTGTTCGCCGATCACCGCCTGTTCGACCGCGTCGAGCGGGTCGGTCACAGTCGGTGAGAATTCGTCTGACAGCAGGTCCATCGAAGTGGCTCCTTCGTCTGCGCGGCGACTCACACCGTGCAATCACGGTATGTCTGCGCCGCGGCAGGCGCAATAAAAAGCGCGTTGTGCGCGTGATTTCGGGATCAGGCCTTGCTGGTCTTGGCCTTGCTGGCCGGGGCTTTCGCCCGGCTCGTCGTTTTCGGCTTGGCCGCGGCGGCTTTTTCCAGCGCGTCGAGGCGCTTTGTCAGCGCGGCAACCTCGTCCTGCGAGGCATCAAGCGCTGCTTTGACGGCGTCGAACTCCTCACGCGTGACCAGATCCATTTCAGCGACCATGCGGTCAGCGCGGGCACGGAACACCGTGCGCGCCTCTTCGCCCATCGCCTGTGCCGCGCCAAAGGCGTCGGTCATCAGATCAGCAAAATCATTCAGAAGCGGGTTGCGCGTTTGCATCAAAGAAAGCCATTAGTGGGTTCAACATCGCCTATATGCGGCTCTGGCCCGAAAAGCGCAACGCGCTGTTCCGTCACAGCTGCACCTCGCCGAGCCAGGAACCGAGTATATCATGGAATACTGCCCGCCAAGCTTTGACCTGATCGACCCCGTCCTGTTCTCGATCGGACCCGACGGTTTCGACTTCGGCAGCCAGGAGCGGGTCTGGTTCGCCCTGCGCTGGTATGCGCTGGCCTATATCGCCGGTCTGATGCTGGGCTGGCGCTACATGGTCTCGCTGTCGCGGCGCCCCGGATTGTGGGCTCCCGCCGGTACCAAGAAGCCGAAAGCGCCCTTCACCGAGCCGCAGGTCGATGATCTCCTGATCTGGGCGACCCTCGGCGTGATCGGCGGCGGCCGGCTGGGCTTTGTCCTCTTCTACATGCCGGACATGATCTGGGAGCGGCCGCTGGATATCGTGCTAGGCATTACCGATGGCGGCATGTCCTTCCATGGTGGCCTGATCGGCGTGTCGCTGGCGCTGTGGTGGTTTGCCCGCGGTCAGAAGCTGGACCTGATGCGGATCGGCGATGCTGCCGCGGTGGTCACGCCGATCGGCCTGTTCTTCGGCCGGCTGGCCAACTTCATCAATGGCGAACTGTGGGGACGTCCGACGGATGTGCCCTGGGCCATGCGCTTCGCCCATGATCCGGAGTGCGCCCTGCGCCATCCCAGCCAGCTCTACGAAGCCGCGCTGGAGGGCGTCGCCCTGTTCGCCATCATCAACATTGCGACCTGGAAGTTCCGCTCGCTGGAGAAACCGGGTCTCAATGCCGGTCTCTTCCTCTTGTTCTACGGCCTGTTCCGCACCTCGCTGGAAACCGTGCGCGAGCCGGACCTCTACATGCCGGAAGCCCTGCGCGGCTACATCACCATGGGCATGCTGCTGTCGATCCCGATGATCCTGGCCGGCGCCTGGCTGATCCATCGCGCCCTCAAGACGGACACGCCTGCCAAACCATGATTGCCGACACGCTTCGCGACCGTATCCGTTCGGGCGGGCCGATCTCGATCGCCGCCTTCATGACCGAAGCCCTGTTCGATCCGCGTCACGGTTTCTATGCCACCAAGGACCCGATCGGGGCCGGGGCGGACTTCATCACTGCGCCGGAGATCAGCCAGATGTTCGGCGAGCTGATTGGCCTGGTCGCTGCCCAGACCTGGCTCGACATGGGCCGCCCGGACGGTTTCAAGCTGATCGAGATGGGCCCGGGCCGCGGCACCATGATGAGCGACGCGCTGCGTGCCGCCCGCACGGTCCCCGGCTTCATGGATGCCACCGAAATAGTGCTGATCGAAGCCAGCGCCGCCCTCAAGGCGGTGCAGGCGCAGACGCTGGGCCCCAGCGGTGCGCAAATTCGCTGGATCGACCGGCTCGACGCGGTCGCACCCGGCCCGTCCTTCATTGTCGGCAATGAATTCCTCGACTGTCTGCCGGTGCGCCAGGCCCTGCGCCACAAGGGCGAGTGGCACGAGCGGCTGGTTGGGCTGGCGCCAACGGACAAGAGCGCAGGCAAGAGCGCGGGAGAGAGCGAATTCGTCTTCGTGCTCGGCCCACCGCTGGGACAGGACGCAGATCTGGTTCCGGCCCGCCTGCAGGATGCCGACGACGGCGCGCTGGTCGAGCTGCGACCGGGGGACCGGCAAGTGGTCGACCAGCTGGCGGAGCGCTTCTCGGACCAGCCCGGGCGCGCCCTTTTCATCGACTATGGTCCCGCGACCAGCGAGATCGGCGACACGCTGCAGGCGATCCGCGCTCATAAGAAACAACCGCCGCTGCAAGAACCCGGCACCGCCGACCTGACCGCTCGTGTGGACTTCGAATCCCTAATACAGGCAGGACGTTCGGCAGGGCTGACATCGCATGGACCGCAAACCCAGGGCCGGTGGCTGACCGAGTTGGGTCTGGAGGCCCGCGCCGCCGTCCTGAGTCAGTCCCAACCCGGCAAGCGTTCCGAAATCGCGAGGCAAATCTGGCGCTTGACCGATACCGAGCAGATGGGCGAACTGTTCAAGCTTGTCTGCCTGGACAGTGCCGATTTGCCACCACCGCCAGGTTTTTCCGCAGGCTGATCATTTCGGCTTCATTCACCGGCGGCCCGGTGCTAAGCAGCCCGCGTTTCCAAAGACGCGTTTCCAACGACTCGGGGGTCGAAACGATGAAGCTGATGTCGGGCACCGCCAATCCGGACCTGTCCCGGTCCATCGCTGACTATCTCGACGCGCCGCTGACGGCCAGTCACATCGAACGATTCGCCGATGGCGAGATCTTCGTCCGGATCGACGAGAATGTGCGCGGCGAGGATGTCTTCGTTCTGCAATCGACCTCGCGTCCCGCCAACGATCACCTGATGGAACTCCTGATCTGCATCGACGCGCTGGTCCGCGCCAGCGCGCGGCGGATCACCGCGGTCATCCCCTATTTCGGCTATGCCCGGCAGGACCGCAAAACCGGGGGCCGCACCCCGATCTCCGCCAAGCTGGTGGCCAACCTGATTGCCAAGGCCGGCGCCGACCGCGTCCTGACCGTCGACCTGCACGCCGGCCAGATCCAGGGCTTCTTCGACATTCCGACCGACAACCTCTTCGCCACCAAGGTGATGGAGGCGGATATCCGTCGCCATTACGAGACCGACAATTTGCTGATCGTGTCACCCGATGTCGGCGGTGTGGTGCGGGCCCGCGCGCTGGCCAAACTGCTCGATGCCGAGATCGCCATTGTCGACAAGCGGCGGCCGAAGGCGGGCGTCGCCGAGGTGATGAACATCATCGGTGAAGTCGAAGGCCGGCGCTGCATCCTGTTTGACGACATGTGCGACAGTGGCGGCACGCTGGTGAACGCCGCCGACGCCTTGCTGGAAAAAGGCGCCGTCGAGGTGTCCGCCTACGTTACCCACGGCGTGCTGTCCAAGGACGCCCAGGGTCGGGTCGACAAGTCGCGGCTGCGCGAACTGGTGGTCACCGACTCGATCGTGCCGCCGCCGGGCTCGACCGAAACCCCGAAAGTCCGCCGCCTGTCAGTGGCGCCTCTGCTCGGCGAAGCGATTCGTCGGATCGCCAATGACGAGTCGGTGTCGAAACTGTTCGACTAGACCGAGACAGATTGACACCAACACGTCTGCCGTGTTGGCCTTCCCGTCTGAACTTGGGGGAAAACATGCGTCTTGTCGGTGTCCTTGTTGTCGGTCTGTGCGCGTCTGCCTGCGCCAGCCAGGAGCTGGTCCATTTCGGCGGAACCCTCAATCCGGCCGAACCGCCTGGTGAAACCGTGCGCTGTTACGGCGCCCGAGAGCACATGACCATTATCGACAGACCGGCTCCGGATTTCCCCGAAGAACTCGCCTACTTCATGTATATCAGCCAGAGCCCGGCTCCGCGCGAAATTCTGATGCGTTTCGATATCGATGCCGACGGGACCACAAAAAACATCCGCTATGGCGGTGATGTCGCCGATCTGGATCACGGCGCGACGCGCGACGCAGTCTCGCCGGCAGCGAGGGCAATCGCGACCTGGCGCTATGCCTGGAATGAAACCGCCCCGGCCCGATATGCGGCGGGATGCGAGACCCGCTTCGACTTTGCGATGCGTGGCTGAGCAAGACAGGGCTGCCAATCGCTGACTCTTCCCGTGCAGTGCTGTTGCGTGGGGCGTTTCTATCGGCTATAGCCCGCCGCTCGAAATAACACTGTAGGCATGACGCCTGGATAGATCGCCGCCCGCACTCAATCTGCTGGAGGCGGCGTTTGCATTTAAGGATCTGGACCGATGAGCTCCAACATCGTTCTCACCGTTGACGTTCGTGAAGGCACCGGCAAGGGCGCGGCTCGCGCTGCCCGTCGGGAAGACCTCGTCCCGGGCATCGTTTATGGCGGCAAGCTGGACCCGGTTTCGGTCACCCTGCGCGGCAATGAAATCCGCAAGGCTCTGCTGGGCGGTCACTTCCTGTCCAACATGATCGAGATCGATCACAAGGGTAAGCGCCAGACGGTCATCGCCCGGGACATCCAGTTCCACCCGGTGTCCGACAAGGCCATGCATATCGACCTGTATCGCGTCGACGAAGACACCAAGATCAACGTCAACGTGACCGTGAACTTCGTCAATGAAGACGCCTGCCCGGCCCTGAAGCGCGGCGGCGTACTCAACATCGTGCGTCACGATGTCGAGCTGCTTTGCCCGGCCGGCTCCATTCCGGAATCGGTCGAAGCCGACCTGACCGGCCTGGACATTGGCGATTCGCTGCACATCTCGGCAATCAAGCTGCCGAAGGGCGTGGTCCCGACCATCACCGACCGTGACTTCACCGTCGCGACCCTGCAGGGCTCGCGCGCAGTTCTCACGGACGCTGAAGAAGAGACGGATGAGACCCCGGAAGAGCCGGAAGCCATCCGCCAGAAGGGCGACGAGGAATAGTCCTCACCGCCTTTCAGCACTGGTATTGAGATCAGCGAGGCCACACCATGGCTTCGCTGATTTCGTATCCGGCCAAAGTTTGAGATGGCCGTGTTTGGGAAAGCCCGCGTGATGAAAATCCTGGCCGGCCTTGGCAATTACGAAGCGAAATACCTGCGCAACCGGCACAATGTCGGCTTCATGGCGCTGGACATCATCGCCCATGCCTGGAGCGCCGGTCCCTGGCGCAAACGCTTCCAGGGCCTGGCCAGTGAGGTCACCATCGGCTCCAACAAGCTGCTCCTGCTCAAGCCGACCACCTTCTACAACAATGCCGGCCATTCGGTCGGGGCCGCGGCCGCCTTCTACCGGGTCAAGCCACAGGACATCATCGTCTTCCATGACGAGCTCGACCTGGCGCCGGGCAAGTTCCGTATGAAAATGGGTGGCGGCGCGGCCGGAAATAACGGCATCAAGTCGATCACCAGCCAGCTCGGCCCGGACTTCCGCCGCGCCCGCATCGGCATCGGCCATCCCGGAGACCGCAATCGCGTCACCGGCTATGTCCTGTCCGACTTCGCCAAGGCTGAGGAAGACTGGCTGATCGACCTGCTCGACGCCATCGCCGGCAGCCTCGACCTGCTGGCGGCCGATGATTACGACGCCTTCCAGACGCGCGTGACTCACAAGGCGCCCGCGCCGGAAGTGGTGAAGCGGGGTCCGCCGGAGGATTGAGCCAGAGTCCCGACATTTGTCATCCCTGATGGACGCCTCGCGAAGGCGGGGCGAAAGTCAGGGACCTAGCTGGTAGCGACCACATGGGTCCCTGTCCTGCGTCCGGCCTTCGCCGGACATCCGACAGGGATGACAAGATGACCCCGGCCCACTGACACGACGGTCGACCCCGCGCGGCATTCTTCTTATAACGCGCGCTCGAACCATTGAGGATATTTCGCCATGGGTTTCAAATGCGGCATCGTTGGCCTGCCGAATGTTGGCAAGTCCACCCTGTTCAACGCCCTGACCCAGACGGCAGCGGCGCAGGCGGCAAATTATCCCTTCTGCACGATCGAGCCGAATGTCGGTGATGTCGCCGTGCCCGAGCCGCGCCTGGCCAAGCTGGCCGAGGTCGCCGGATCCAAGGAAATACTGCCGGCGCGGATGAATTTCGTCGACATTGCCGGCCTCGTCGAGGGCGCATCAAAGGGTGAAGGCCTGGGCAACCAGTTCCTCGCCACCATCCGCGAGACCGACGCCATCGCCTATGTGCTGCGCTGTTTCGACGATGACGACATCACCCATGTGAACAACAGGATCGACCCGCTCGCCGACCTCGAAACCGTCGAGACCGAGCTGATGCTGGCCGATCTGGAAAGCCTGGAAAAGCGCAAGTCCGGCCTCGAGAAGAAAGCCAAGTCCGGCGACAAGGAGGCCAAGGCCACCCTCGTCCTGATCGACATTGCCCTGGCCCAGCTCAATGACGGCAAGCCGGCCCGCTTTGCCGATGTGCCCAAGGATGACCGCAAGGCCTGGCGCAACCTGCAGCTCCTGACCACCAAGCCGGTCCTGTTCATCGCCAATGTCGATGAGGCCAGCGCCGGCACCGGCAATGCCTATTCCGAGATCGTGATGAAGCGGGCCGAGGAAGAAGGCGCCGAGGCCGTCGTCATCTCGGCCAAGATCGAGAGCGAGCTGGCCCTCCTGGAAAACGAGGAGCGCGACGAATACATGGAAGCGATCGGCCTGGAAGAACCCGGCCTCGACCGTCTTATCCACACCGGCTACTCGCTGCTCGGCCTGCAGACCTATTTCACTGCCGGCCCGAAAGAAGCCCGTGCCTGGACGATTCGCGAAGGCTGGACCGCGCCGCAAGCCGCCGGCGTCATCCATGGTGATTTCGAAAAGGGCTTCATCCGCGCCGAAACCATCGCCTTCGATGATTATGTCACCTGCGGCGGCGAAGCGCCGGCCAAGGAAGCGGGCAAGATGCGCGCGGAAGGCAAGGACTACATCGTCAAGGATGGCGATGTGCTGCACTTCCGCTTCAACGTCTAGGGAGCTGTGAGCCTTTCCTCCCCATTCCATGGGGAGGTGGATCGCCCGTCAGGGCGAGACGGAGGGGCCGCCGCAGGCGGAGTTCCACGCTCATCCTCGCTGCGCTCGGCCCCATCGACCCGAGGCTGCGCCTCGGCCCACTTCCCCACGACGTGGGGAAGAAAAGAACTGCCCCCTGCGCCAGCGCGCCGCATTGCGGCACGGGCCGCACCGTCCTACATCGCCGACATGTCTTCACCGATCCAAGTCCGCGTCACACAAGCCCGCCAGGCCGCCCGCACCGAAGCGGCGGAGATGGGGATTACGCAGGATCTCATCTGCGACCTTGTCGAGACCTTCTACGGGCATATCCGCGAGGACGAGATGCTCGGTCCGGTCTTCGCTCGTGCGATTCCCGGTGAGTGGGGTCCGCATCTGGCCACGATGAAGTCCTTCTGGTCGGCGATCATCTTCCATGATGGCGGCTATGCCGGACGGCCGATGCCGGCGCATGTGAAGCTGAAATCCCAGATCTCGCCGGCGCATTTCGAGCGTTGGCTGGGCCTGTTCGCGGCGACCCTCGACGAGATCGGTGCGACACCGGCGGCCAAGGCCGTCTTCCTCGAGCGCGCCAACCGGATCGCGGCCAGCTTCCAGGCCCACCTCTTCTACGATCCGTACGAAAACACCTGACAGCCGTTTCAACTTCGGGGTTGAATTTTACTCGCTCAGGTCGCATCTGATCGACTTGGTATGGACCCATGCCAGATCTCCGGAGCCGTTCATGACCCAGCCCCAAAACGCGACCGGCACAACCATGCCGGTCTCGATCACGGAACTCGTTGCGCTGCTGGTCGCCATGACGGCGGTCGTCGCTCTGGCTATCGACATGATGTTGCCGGCGCTGGACGACATCGCCGGTGATCTGGGCGTGCGGTCGGAGAATGACCAGCAATTCGTGATCGGCGTCTATCTGACCGGCTTCGGCTTTGCCCAGCTGTTTTACGGCCCGCTGTCAGACCGGTTCGGCCGCAAGATCGTCATCCAGTGCGCGCTGGCCTTCTTCATTCTCACCAGCCTTGTCTGCACCCTGACCCCGACCTTCGACATGCTGCTGGTCGCCCGCTTCTTCCAGGGCGCCGCCGCTGCCGCCTGCCGGGTGATCGCAACGGCGATCGCGCGCGACCTGACATCGGGCCGGCGCATGGCCGAAATCATGTCGATGGTGATGACCGCCTTCATGGCGGTGCCGGTCCTGGCCCCGATGTTGGGGCAGGCAATCCTGACCTTTGCTCCCTGGCGCTGGATCTTCGCCTTCCTGGTTCTGTTCAGCTTCGGCCTGATGGTCTGGTTGCAGGTCCGCCTGCCGGAAACCCTGCACCCGCAATTTCGCGTCCCCTTGCGCGTCAAACCGCTACTGGCGGCGTTCAGGGAGACGTTCAGCCACCGTTTGATGCTGGGTTATACCCTGGCCGGCGCGCCCTTCTTCGGCGGGCTGTATGGCTTTCTGGGCAGTTCCCAGCAGATCTTCGTCGGCCATTTCGGCCTTTCCGACGACGCATTCCCCTTTGCCTTTGCCGCCATCGCCGGCGGGATCGGCCTGTCCAGTTATGCCAATTCGCGGCTGGTGATGCGGCTGGGCCAGCGACGCCTGTCGCACGGGGCACTGATCGCCTTCACCGTGATCTCGGCCATTCATGCCGTGGTGCTTGCGACCGGGGTCGACAACTTCATCCTCTTCCTGGTCCTGCTCTCGGCCGCCATGGCCTTCCTCGGCCTGATTGCCGCGAATTTCTCGGCACTGGCGCTCGAGCCGGTCGGCCACATCGCGGGGACTGCCTCGGCGGTCTATGGCTTCGTTACCGGCGTTGTTGGCGCAGCCATCGGCGCCTATGTCGGCCAGCTCTATGACGGCACCGCCACCCCGCTGATCGTCAGCCAGGCCCTGATGGCCGGCACTGCCCTGGCCATCGTGTTCTGGACCGAGCGCGGCAAGCTGTTCCAGACCGGCGAGGACTAGGGGACGGGCAGTGCTACGCTCGTCCACGCACCACCTTTGTCATCCCTGATGGACGCCCTGCGAAGGCAGGGCGAAAGTCAGGGACCTATATGTTGGAAACATGTTGGTCCCCGCCTTGCGTCCGGCCTGCGCCGGACGTCCAGCGGGGATGACAAAGGTTGGGTGTGCAAGGCCCCTCCTGGGACGAAACATCCCCTCTGGCCCCTCTCCCCAATCCATCCCATCATGCCGCAAAGCCTGAGGGGATATGCCTTGCCGTACGACACCATCAAATACGCCGTCGAAGACCAGGTCGCGACGATCACGCTGAACCGGCCGCACCGGCTCAATGCCTTCACTTATGAGATGGGTGACGAGATCATCGCCGCGCTCGATCTGGCCGACGCCGACGATGATGTGAAAGCCATCATCTTCACCGGCGAGAGCCCGGCCTTTTGCGCCGGCGCGGACCTGTCGACCGGGGCCGAGACCTTCAACATGATCGCTCAGGCACAGGAAAGTGGTGAGTTTGACGAGACCGATCCGAAATGGCGCGACAAGGGCGGCCTGCTCAATTTGCGCATCTGGAACACGCTGAAACCGGTCATCGGTGCCATCAATGGTGCCGCCGTCGGCATCGGCGCGACGATGATCCTGCCGATGGATATCCGCCTCGCCTCGATGGAGGCCAAATTCGCCTACCCCTTCGCCAAGCGCGGCATTGTCTGGGATGGCTGTGCGAGCTGGTTCCTGCCGCGCGTCGTCGGTATCTCGACTGCCATGGATTGGGGCCTGACCGGGCGCACCTTCTCGGCGGCTGAAGCCTTCGAGGCCGGGCTGGTCGCCCGGGTGGTACCGGCCGAGGACCTGATGGCCGAAGCCCGCGAGCGGGCCCGCATGATTGCCGAGCGCTGTGCCCCGGTCTCGGTCGCCATGATGCGGCGCATGGCCTGGCGCATGCAGGGCGCAGCCCATCCGATGGAGGCGCACCGGGTCGAGAGCCTGGGCATTTTGCACGCCGGCATGGGCGACGACGCCAAGGAGGGTGTGATGTCCTTCCTGGAAAAGCGCGCCCCCGACTTTCCGATGAAAGTGTCGAGCGACCTGCCGCCCTGGCACCCCTGGTGGGACGCCGCCGAAGACGAATACTGTTAAACTCCCGCTTTGGGTGATAATCTCCGCGCCAAAGCCCGGAGGTTGCAATGAGCGAACACGTCCTGTTGATCCATGGGTGGAGCGCGACCGACAAGTCGATGGCCAAGGTCGGCACGCTGCTGACCGCGCACGGCTATCAGACCCGGGACGTCTATCTGGGCGGCTATCCGTCGATGGATGATGATGTCCGCATCGAGGACTCCGGCCGCCGCCTGCACACGGTGATTGCCGACCTGCAGGCCGAGGGTAGCCTGCCGGCGAAATTCCATGTCGTCGTGCACTCGACCGGAGCGCTCGTCGCGCGCTGGTGGATGGCCGAATTCTATCCGCGCGGCGGTGCCCCGGTGGTCAATTTCCTGATGCTGGCCCCGGCCAATTTCGGCTCACCTCTCGCGACCATCGGCAAATCGACACTGGGCCGCCTGACCAAAGGTTTCACCAATGGCTTCCAGACAGGCACCAATTTCCTCAACGCGCTGGAACTGGCCTCGCAATTCCAGGAAGACCTGACCCTGCGTGACCGGTTGAGCGTCGATGGCTCGACCGACAGCCCATATTCCGATGGCGGCACCCGTCCCTTCGTGATTGTCGGCGCCGATCCGATCTTCGGGACAGGGATATTGGGGGAAAAGGCCTGGGACGGCACGGTTCGTATCGCCACCGCCAATATCGATCCGCGCGGTGTCACGGTCGACTTCACCAAGGGCTCGATCCTGAAACCGGAGTTCACCGCCTGGACACGGCGCGGCCCGGACAATACCCCCTTCGCCGTCATTCCCGATCGCAGCCATCTGAGCATTCTCAAACCGGTCGCCAAGGAGAGCGCCTCCAAGGACCCTGACATCGCGGGGCGCCTCGAAGACCTAATCCTGCAAGCCCTGTCAACCAAGACCGCTGCCGCCTACCGCAATGTCGCCAGCGACTGGGCCGACATCTGTCTTGAGACCCGCAAGCTGGCCCAGGATGGCGATGAGGCCGATGCCTTGCGCGAACGTGTGTTCGGGCGCGCGAGTGCCGACAAGAGCCGGTTCCGGGAATTCTACCAGATTGTCGTCGAGGCAGTGGATCATACCGGCCTGCCGGTCGATGATTTCTCGATCTGGCTGACAGCTCCGAAGAAGACAAAAGAGACCCAGTTCCACGCCGGTCACAGCATCACCCAGATCGAGATCGACGCCCAGCTCTCGCTGATCCAGGACGCCCACGAGAATACCTGCCACAAGAACCGGCTCTCTTTGCATGTCGACCGCCGCGAGCTGCTGGCCAATTTCCTGCGTGACCGCATTCCGCCCAGCTATGAGGCGTCTCTGGCCGCCGGCATCACTGCGGCCTCACCGGGCAAGCGGATCGGCTATTTTGACCTCAACGGCAAGGAGCACAGCGCCCTCATCCGCCTGCGGGCTCTGGAAACCGGCGATGAGGAGAAGGGCAAGCGCTTCCTGCGTCGCTATTCGACGCATTTCATCCGCGTGATCCTGCCGCGCGTCGCCCGTGATGACGTCTTCACGGCGAGGCCGCTGGGCTAGCCAAGATCCGTCGAATAGAGCTCGCCCTCGGCGA
Organism: Maricaulis sp.; assembly: GCF_048268525.1. GTDB lineage: Bacteria > Pseudomonadota > Alphaproteobacteria > Caulobacterales > Maricaulaceae > Maricaulis. The sequence continues at coordinate 109,228 of NZ_JBLWVH010000006.1, forward strand.
TCTTGACCGCATCGCCGCCCAGCATGAGGTCGGTCAGCTTGCCGTTCTCATGCTTCAGGCGGAGCCGGATCAGGCTGGGCCGGCCCATCTCGACGCCCTGATAGATGTCGATACCATGCTCGCCCTCGCCCAGCCCGGCCTGCTCGCTCAGCAAGCCGGCAAAGGCCGCTGCCGCGCCGCCAGTGGCCGGGTCTTCTGTGATACCCAGATGCGGACCGAACATGCGAGCGCGCCAATCGGTCGTGTGCTCGGTCAGGGTGGCCTTGGCGACCACAAGGGCACAGACGGGGTCAGCGCCGCCGAAGACGTCCTCAAAGGCGGCCAGATCCAGCTTGATGGCCGACAGCCGGGCCGGGTCGCGGACCGGTATGACGGCGAAGGGCACACCGGCTGACCAGATGCCGCCGCTGATCGGCGTATCCAGCAAATCTCCGGTCTGCAGCCCCAGCGCTGCCGCGATGGCGGCATAGTCAGGCAACTCACCGACCTGTTCGGGAAGTTTCGGCGCAAAGAAGCGGGCCGAGCCATGTCGCGGGCCATTGACCCGGCCATCCGCGGTGACGTCACCGACGGTCTCCTCAAGCACGAAGCGTTTGCGCTGGCCTTCACCGGCACCGCTGGCCAGGGTCAGGGCGACCGTCGCGCCAATCGTCGGATGACCGGCGAAGGGCAGCTCCTCGCGCGGTGTGAAAATGCGCAGGCCATAATCGGCATCGCGGCCGCGCGGCTCGGTGATGAAGACCGTCTCGGACAGGTTGAACTCGGCGGGGATGGCCTGCATGGCGGCATCGGCCAGATCATCCGCCCCGTAGACCACGGCCAGCGGATTTCCGGCCAGGGCCTGATCGGTGAAGACGTCGAAAATGGCATAGCGGTGGGTCACGGGAACGTCCTTAGGTCTTGAGGCGATAGCCGGTCTTGAACATCCACCAGACAATAGCGACGCAGACCGCAAAGAAGCCGGCAATGGCGGCCAGCGAGATGCCGATATCGACATCCGACACGCCGTAGAAACTCCAGCGGAAGCCGGAGATCAGATAGACGACCGGGTTGAACAGGGTGACGGTCTGCCAGAAAGGCGGCAGGACGGAGATCGAGTAGAAGCTACCACCTAGGAAGGTCAGCGGCGTCACGATCAGCATCGGCACGATGTTCAGCTGTTCGAAATTATCGGCCCATATGCCGATGATAAAGCCGAACAGGGAGAAGGTCACCGACGTCATGATCAGGAAGGCGAGCATGGCCAGCGGGTGCTGGATCTCCATCGGCACGAAGAAGGCCGCCGTGACCATGACCAACGCGCCCAGGATCAGGGATTTGGTCGCCGCCGCGCCAACAAAGCCGATCACCACTTCCAGCGCCGAGATCGGGGCGGAGAGCAGCTCGTAAACGGTGCCATTGAACTTGGGAAAATAGATGCCGATGGCGGCGTTGGAGACCGACTGCATCAGGATCATCATCATCACCAGGCCGGGCACGATGAAGGCGCCATAGCCGATGCCGTCGATTGATTCCATGCGCGAGCCGATGGCCGCGCCGAAGACGACGAAATAGAGCGAGGTAGAAATGACCGGCGCCAGCACGGACTGCATCAGCGTGCGTCCGGTGCGAGCCATTTCGGCCTGGTAGATCGTTACAGCGCCGCGCCAGTTCATGATGCACCTCCGACCAGGTCGACAAAGATTTCTTCCAGCGAGCTCTGCCGCGTTTCCAGATCGCGAACCGACACACCGGCCGCATTGAGGCTGGCCAGCAGGGTGGTAATGCCGGACCGGTCGGCCCGGGTGTCATAGTCGAAATGCAGGGCGTCACCCGCCGGCGAGAGCGACAGCCCCTCGACGCTCAGTTCCGGCGGCAGGGCCTTGAGTGGTTCGGCCAGTTGCAGGATCAGCTGTTTGCGGCCCAGCTTGGCCATCAGCTTGGCGGTCTCCTCGACCAGAACGATCTCGCCCCGGCGGATCACCCCGACCCGGTCGGCCATTTCCTCGGCTTCCTGGATGTAGTGGGTGGTGAGGATGATGGTCTTGCCGCGCTGGCGCAGCTTTTCGACCACCTGCCACATGCCCTGGCGCAACTCGACATCGACCCCGGCGGTCGGCTCGTCGAGGAAGAGGATGTCAGGGTCGTGCGACAAGGCCTTGGCGATCATCACCCGGCGCTTCATGCCGCCGGACAGGGCCCGCATCTGGGTGTCCCGCTTGTCCCACAGCGACAGGTCCCTGAGCACCTGCTCGATATAGCCAGGATCGGCCGGCTTGCCGAACAGGCCGCGCGAATAGGCGACGGCATCCTTGACCTTGGTGAACATGTCGATCGACATTTCCTGCGGCACCAGACCGATGCGCGCGCGGGTCTTGCGGTAGTCGCCATCAATGTCATGACCGAACACCTCGACCCGACCGGCTGTGGCATTCACCAGACCGCAGACAATCCCGATCAGCGTCGTCTTGCCGGCCCCGTTGGGTCCCAGCAGGGCGAAGATTTCACCCTTGCGGATGCCCAGACTGACCGATTTCAGCGCGGTGAACCCACCGGCATAGGTCTTGGAGAGCCCGTCAATCGACAGAACAGCCGCCTCGGCGGCCCCTGACGGCGTTTCATAGGTCATGGATGGTCTGCCTTCAGCGAGTGTCAGGCGCTCTGCCCCGCGCGAGCGCCAAAGGTGGGGATTTGGCAGGGAAATTCAACCCATGCGCGAGGGGCTCAGGTGCGATGCAAAGATCACCAAGGTCTCCAGCGCCACCCTTTGTCATCCCTGATGAACGCCCGGCGCAGGCCGGGCGAAAGTCAGGGACCTAACTGATTGCAGGCACATAGGTCCCTGCCCTGCGTCCGGCCTTCGCCGGACATCCGGCTGGGATGACAACACGTGGCGTGAGCGACCAGGCGCCCCTACCCCTCATCCTCGTCCAGATCATCTTCCGTCAGGCCACCATCCACCCGCCAGCCATAGCCATCGCCCTGGGCCAGGGTTTCCGCCAGCCACGGCATGGCGCTGACCAGCTTGTCCTCCAGGGTGAAGGGCGGATTGATGATGACAACGCCGGCGCCGGCCAGCTTGCCTTCGGACGCCAAATCGCGGATCCACAGATCGGCGCGCAGGATTTTTTCCGGCTCGAAATCCTTCTCCGAGATCAACCATTCGGCGAGGCCATTGTCGAACCGGTCAGCCGCCCAGAGATTTTTCAGGGAACGCCAGAAGATGAAGGTACCGGTTGGCCATTTCGCCAGCGCGCCCATCACGGCCTCGGCCATATGAGCCAGCTCGTCGCGGTCCTCGAAGGGCGGATCGATCAGTACCAGGCCGCGTTTTTCCTTCGGCGGCACGAGGCTTTTGAGCGCCTTGTAGCCATCGCGGCGCTCGACCTTGATGCGGGCGTCGCGGCGATAGCGATTGTCCAGCGTGACACTGTCCGCCTCGTGCGATTCGCACAGATGCAGCCGGTCATCCTCGCGGGTCAGGCGGGCAGCGATCTCGGGCGAGCCGGGATAGGCCTTGATACCATCCGGGTTCATGGCGCGGACAATGTCGAGCCACGGGCCGAGCATGGCCTGCACCGGTTCGGGCAAGTCAGCATCGATCAGGCGACCGATCCCGTCCTTCCACTCCGGCGAGCGCTCGGCTTCGGACGAGGCGAGATCATAGCCACCAATCCCGGCATGGGTGTCTATCACCCGATAGGGCTTCGGCTTGGCGTTGAGATGTTCAAGGCACAGGGCGAGCACCGAGTGCTTGAGCACATCGGCGAAGTTTCCGGCGTGAAACGCGTGGCGATAATTCATGGCGGCGCTATAGCGCGGCGCGGCGCCGGACGCCACCACCTGCAAAACCGCCCTCGCCTCCGAGGCAGGCTTGTCCTAGCTTTCGCGGGGCTCAGGACAGTATTAAGGGACATCGCACCATGTTCGTGAAACTCTATCGCCGGATGCAGGATGAGGCCGCGCATGGCGAGCGCCGGGTGATGAAGGCGGGCTGGTTTCTCAAGGACGAGAAGTCGAGCCTGATCTGGGACGCGCCCAAGCCGGTCAGCTTTTCCCATGACAAGCCGGCGACGTCGAAATCGGCGGTGTCCTGCCCGGCCGCGATCGAGTTTGACCGGCGCCACTATGCCATCCCCTGCCCGATCGACCTGCACTTGCGCATGGTCAAGAACGCGCAGGGCCAGCTGCAGCTGACCAATATCGAGGGGCCGCAAGCCTCGACCCGACCGGCCGGTCTGCAGCAGATCCTGATGATGTCGCCGCAGAATGAATGGCGCCATCCGGCCCGGCCGATGCTGCAATTGGTGACGCCCTACGTCTTCGTGTCGGATGACCCGCTCTATGTGAACCAGTTCCCGCCCTTCCTGCACTATGAAGCCAGCCAGCGGCCCGGCGTGATGATGTGCGGACGTTTCCCCGCCGATATCTGGCCACGCGCCCACATGTGGGCCTTTGAATGGCATGACACGAGCAAGGACCTGATCCTCAAGCGCGGCGAGCCCCTCTTCTATGTGCGCTTTGAGGGCGGTGATCCGGCGGCGCCGCTGCGCCTGGTCGAGGCGGAGAAGACCGAGGAGCTGGTGAGTTTCATGCGCTCGCTCACCGATGTGACCAATTTCGTCAATCAGAGCTTTCAACTGTTCAAGACGGCCCGGGAGCGCCGGCCGAAGACGCTGCTGGTCGAGAAAAAGCGCCCTCGCTGATACGTCGACCGGCCTGGTTGCAAAACCGGACGTCATGCGGCCTTTGCGCGGCGGCTGATGCGCCCTAATCTCCCCGGCAAATGCAAACGGGGAGATCCTTCATGATCCGTCTACTCACGGCCGCACTCGCGGTCGCTACCCTCGCCCTTCCGGCCGCGGCGCAAGAGGCCGACGATACGCCGGAACCGCGTGTCTGGGAGAGCCGCGGCCAGGTCACCGTCGGTGACGAACGCATCCGCTATACCGCCACCGCCGGCGAGACCTTCCTGCGCGACGAGGACGGCAATCCGACCGCCGCGATCTTCGCGACCAGCTATGTCGCCGACGGCACCAGCGATCCGCGCACCCGGCCGGTCGCTTTTGTCTTCAATGGCGGCCCCGGTTCCGCCAGCCTGTGGCTGCACATGGGCGTGTTCGGCCCGCAACGCCTGGTCCTGCCCGACGCGATGGATGACGGGGCTGCGCCGTTTGACGTGGTCGAAAACGCCTACTCGATCCTCGACGTCGCCGATCTTGTCTTTGTTGACCCGGTCGGGACCGGCTGGTCGCGCGCCATTGGCGAAAGCGAAGGCAGCGATTTTTGGGGCGTCAATGAGGATGGCGAGAGCCTGGCCCAGTTCATCCGTATCTGGCTGTCGGAAAACCAGCGCTGGAATTCGCCGAAATACCTCTTGGGCGAGAGCTATGGCACGCTGCGCATCGGCTCGCTGCTGAACCAGTTGGAAGGCAGCTATACCGACGTCTCGATCAATGGGGTCGCGCTGATCTCGACCGTGCTGGATTTCCGCTTTGACGACACGTCCGACGGCAATGATGTCGGCTATGTCGGCCTGATGCCGGGCTATGCGGCCACCGCCTGGTATCACGGCAAGGTCGACCGCTCGGCCTGGGGCGGCGATATCGAAGCCTTCCTCGCCGATGCCCGCGAATTCGCCATCGAGGACTACATGCCGGCCCTGCTGCGCGGTGTCTCCCTCGACCCGGCGCGTGAAGCCGAGGTAATTGCCCGCCTGTCGGACTTCACCGGCCTGTCGGAAAGCTTCCTTGATCGCGCCAACATGCGCGTCTCCCTGCAGCGTTTCCAGCGCGAACTGCGCCGCGATGAAGGCCTGTCGGTCGGGCGCCTGGACAGCCGCTATACCGGCGTCGAGGTCGATGGTGTCGGCGAACGTCCGGAAACCGATCCCAGCTTCTACGGCATTGATGGCAGCTTCACCGCCTCCATGCTCGACTATTTCGGCCGCACACTCGGCGTCGACCTGACCGAGTATTACTCGACCATTGGCGGTGTGCGTGGCTGGAATTGGGATGCCGGCCGTTCCGGCAACAACAACTACATCAATGTCGCGCCGTGGATCGCCCGCGCACTGCGCCAGAACTCCGATCTCGAAGTGCTGGTCCAGCAGGGATATTACGACCTGGCGACGCCGTTTTTCGCGGCCGAACTGATGTTCAACCAGCCCGGTTTCGACCAGGATCGTGTCCACTTCCGCTATTATGAAGCCGGCCACATGATGTACATCCATCATCCGTCCCTGCTGACGATGACCGATGATGTGCGGGCGCTGATCACCGACTGATCAAGCGCTCCTGCCACGGACAAGGCCCGGTCTCATTGACCGGGCCTTTTTCATCTCCGGGGCCTGTCATGTTCGCAATTGGTCAGCGCGTCCGCCGCGTCAGGTCACAGATCGCTGCCAGCGCGGCAATGATCAGGAAGGTGATGGTGCCCATATATCCGGCGGTCGTGAAATCATCGGGAACCGGTGTTGTGTGGTTGGCGTATTCCGCCAGCGCCAGCAGGGCCATGAAGACCCAGGGCCAGATCCGGCCGATCAGCCCCTTCGCTTCGGTCACCCGCAGATAGAGCGCGAAACCGGCCAGCAGCACCCCGAACTCGACCGCGAGGGCGACGGGATAGTTGTTCCACAAGCCGAACCCGACCCGCAGGCCGCCGGGCCAAAGCTCGAGGTCTGGGACATGGACGATCAGATCCAGGATCCAGTGCGAGAACACCGCCAGCGCGATGGCGATGCCACCGATCCGTTTCTGTTTCGGTGATACCAGCGCCCAGACCAGGCCTGCCAGCACCGACCAGCCCAGCGCGCCGGGCAGGGAGTGGGTGATCGGCATGTCATAGAGGTCGAGCGGATTGGCGTCGGTGAAATCCGGCACAATGCGGACATGCTCAATCCCGTTGGCAACAAAGATGCCCCAGAGCACATCGACAAACTGAACCGCCAGAAAAAAGGCCCAGAGCGGCACCGCCCTGGCGATGCTTTTGCCGGCAAGAGCCGGTCCGTAATGGCCTATGAACATGGTTGGTACCTTTCACGCTGGACCGACGCCTTAAGCCCCCTCATACGCCACGAGGCTCGACACCGGAACGCCCAGCGCTTCGATGCGCTTGGCGCCGCCCAGTTCGGGCAGGTCGATGATGAAGGTGGCGCCGACGACGGTGGCGCCGGCGCGCTGGAGGAGTTTGATCGAGGCTTCAGCGGTGCCGCCAGTGGCGATCAGATCGTCGACCAGCAACACCCGGTCGCCTTCGGCGATGGCGTCGACATGGATCTCGATCGTGTCCTGCCCGTATTCCAGCTCATAATCCTCACGCAGGGTCCGGAATGGCAGCTTGCCACGCTTGCGGACCGGGACGAAGCCGACCGAGAGCTGGTGGGCGACTGCGCCGCCCAGGATGAAGCCGCGCGCCTCGGTCCCGGCGACCTTGTCGATCTTGGCCCCGGCCCAGGGCTGGACCATGCGGTCAATGGCCACGCGGAAGGCACGGGCATCGCCGATCAGGGTTGTCACATCCCGGAACTGGATACCCGGCTCGGGATAGTCCGGAATGGTGCGAATGGCGGATTTCAGGTCCATCGGTCTCGCCTCGATATCGGGTCAGAGGGTGTTTTCGTACGGATTCGGGAATGTCTCGGCCTGGGCGGCATGGTGCCACAGCAGATAGTCTTCATCGGCCAGCAGCGTGTCGCAATAGGCCTGCGCCCCGGCATGCAGGGCAATGTCATAGGCCTGGAAGCGGGCAGCAACCGGCGTGAAGAAGGCGTCAGCAATCGACCACTCCCCGAACAGCCACGGTCCGTCGACGCTTTTGACGTCATGCCACAGCGCCTGCATGGCGGCGATCTCGGTTCGGGTCTCGTCACGCAGCTCGATCGGCGACGGTGCGCGACCCAGATCCATCGGGCAGTTTTCGCGGATGGCCAGGAAGCCGGCATGCATCATCGACACGGCAGACCGTGCACGGGCCCGCTTGCCCTCATGTGACGGCCACAGGCCGGGCACATGCTCGGCCGCCCATTCACTGATCGACAGCGAATCCCAGATCACGGCATTTTCGATGTGAAGCGCCGGGACCGTCCCGCCGGGCGAGATCGCCGACAGGGCTTTGCGGGTGTCGGTGTTGTTCAGCGGGACCAGCCTGTCGTCGAAAGCGATCCCGGCCTTTGTCAGCACCAGCCAGGCACGCAGCGACCAACTCGAGAAGCGGCGATTGCCGATATGGAGGATCGGCGTCATGAAGCTAGAGCTCCGCCAGCTCGTGCGCCCGCGACCGGGTCAGGCTGATCTGGCAGTCGAGGGTAATTTCCTCACGCGAGTCGGCCGACAGGAACATGGTCGCAGCCCGGCGCGTGCACTCGGCATCGCGATAGGTGAGCCAGGCCGACTGGGCCGTGTCAAAGGCAGCGCGGGCACCGAAGCGACCGGCCGAATCGGCATCGACCTCATCGGCCTCCTCGCGGGCGGCATCGGCGGCATCGTCGAGCGCATCCTCGGCGGTATCGAGCAAGCGGCGCAGGCAATTGCGGCGCGCCCCCCAATCGGTCAGGTGTTCGGCGCACTCGACGGCGGGGCGTGGGGTTGGCAGCTCAAGCGGTTGGGCGCCGAGCGCGGCGACGAATAGTCCGGCAATCAAAAACATGTCCACTCCCCGTTACCGGCCTTTTATGGACGAGGCCTGCGGGCGGGGAAAGGGGGCAGGCTTCAGGGTACTGCGCCAGGGGTCTTGGGCGACTCGATATAGGCGACCAGCGTGGCAAGAAAATCATCCGACAGGCGCCGCGCCACACCCAGTCGCCGGCCATCATCCTGCAGGATGATGTATTGGCCGACATGCAGGCCGACGACATGCGGCACGCCCTTGATCAGGGTCACCATCGGAGACCCGGACAGGCCGGGACGGGCCGGACAGTCATGCACGATCAGGCGGGCATCGTCCCAGTCGGCAATGTCTTCGACATGGCAGGCGCGATTGTCGGTGACCCGGTTGACCATGGTCAGCCGCCCCTCATCGCTCGAGCCGGCCCCCGCAGCCTGCAGGCGGGCGATGTCGGCTGGCAGGCGACCGGCGGTCCGCAAGATGGCCCAGTCCTCACTGAATTCATTGCCTTCCAGCGGGTCCTGCGGCGCGATCACCATGTCGATGATCTGGCCGGTTTCCGCATCCTGGCCATAGACCTGGCAATCGCGCTGCCCGGTCGACCCGACCACACCATGCCGGGCGGCCAGCAGAACGTCATGCGACGCGTCCGGGCCTGTCACATCGAGGAGGACGGCCCGGCTGAGATAGGAGTGACCATTGCCGCCATCGACACACATCAGCCGGACAACACCATTGCGACTGTCGTCGAAACTGTCCGTATCGAGCGGCATGAAGCTCATCCGGTCAGCCGCGCCGGTCGGGCCGGACAGCAACACCGCCGGCAAGGCGGTCAGAACAATGGCGATCAGGCGGGGGACAGAAGCGATCATGACATCATCACACCACCCGCCCCTTCCGGCGTCCAGTCAAAACCGGGTGATGTCCGCCGACCGCAAGGCTCAGAGCACCCGCGCGGCGATGCTGCGCAGTCGCTCGACCATCGCCGGGTCCCGCGCGCCGGGCGGGGTGATGATGGCTGTGTCGAGACAGGTCTCTATACCATCGGGCGAAGCGGTCCTGGATTGGTCAGAGAGGCGTGCGGTCAACCGGTCGAGCAGGCGTCTGGCGCCCTTGGTGTTCGACTGCATGACCGCCAGGACGCTGGCCACATCCACACTTTCGCCCTCGTCGCGCCAACAGTCATAATCGGTGACCATGGCGACCGAGGCATAGGGTAGCTCGGCCTCACGGGCGAGCCGGGCCTCGGGCATGTTGGTCATGCCGATCACATCCATGCCCCATTGCCGATAAAGCTCGCTCTCGGCGCGGGTGGAGAATTGCGGCCCCTCCATCGCCAGATAGGTGCCGCCACGCCTCACCGGCAGGCCCTCGGCCTCAGCGGCATCGGCGGCCAGGGCAGCGAGCCGCGAACAGACAGGCTGAGCCAGCGGCACATGGGCCACACAACCCGTGCCGAAAAAGGAGCGCTCCCGCCCGACCGTGCGATCGACATACTGGTCGACCATCACGAAATGTCCCGGCGGCAGGTCTTCCCGCAGCGAGCCGCAGGCCGAGATGGAGAGGATATCGGTGCAGCCGGCCCGTTTGAGCGCCGCGATATTGGCGCGGAAGGGAATGTCCGATGGCGGGATGGCATGACCGGCGCCGTGACGCGGCAAGAAGACCAGCTCGATCCCGTTCAGCCGCCCGCGGGTCAATGACGCCGACGGCGCCCCCCAGGGTGTTTCAACGGTCCCGGTGCGGACATCCGTGAGGCCATCCAGCGCGTAGAGGCCTGAGCCGCCGATGATGCCGAGTGTCCAGCTGGTCATGTGGAACTCCCAGGAAAAAGGGCCACGAACATGGTCCGCGGCCCTCTTCAATCACATATCTGGCTGAAAAGCCTAGTGCTTCACATCGGCCCAGACCTGGCGGTAGGCCAGGTAGACCAGGATGGCGAAGATCAGCAGGAAGATGAGCACCATGGCGCCCATCTGCTTGCGCGCTTCCATGTGCGGATCACCGGCCCAGCTGAGGAAGGTGGTCACATCCTCGGCCATCTGCTCGACCGTCGCTTCGGTGCCGTCGGCATATTCGATAATGCCCTCGGCCAGAGGCGGTGCCATGGCAATGGCGCCACCGGCGAAGTACGGGTTGTAGTACTGGCCGGCCGCCAGATGGCTGTCTTCCGGCGCGTCTTCATAGCCGGTCAGCAGCGAGTAGATGTAGTTCTCGCCACCGGTGCGGGCCTTGACGATCAGCGACAGGTCCGGCGGATAGGCGCCGCCATTGGAGGCCCGGGCCATCTGCTGGTTGGCAAACGGTGCCGGGAAGGCATCCGATGGCAGGCCGGCGCGTTCGACCGGATCGCCATCATCATTGACCTCGTCCTGGTCCCAGACACGCGTATAGCTGGCCGCGATCTGCATCACGATCGGGTTGTCGTTCGGGTTCGGGAACATGTCCGAGGCGAACGGTCCGCCCTGCTGGGCCAGATTGCGAAAACGCATCAGGTCCATCGAGTGACAGGAGGCGCAGACTTCCTGGTAGATCTGGTAGCCACGCTGAACGGCGCTGGTGTCATAGGTGCCGAACGGGCCGTCATGATGCCAGTGGTGCTCGTGCGGCGCGTGCTGGTCGCCCTCGAAGGCGGCAGCGGAGCCGGCGAAGCCCAGGGCCGCGATGGCGGCGGCGAAAATGCGGGTCATCTTCATGATCGTCGCTCCCCTCAGGCCTTGTCCGTTCCAAGAACCGCGGCTTCGATCGAGGCCGGACGCTCCTTGGGTTTTTCGATGATGCCCATCAACGGCAGGATGACGATGAAATAGGCGAAGTAATACGCGGTCAGGAATTGCGCCAGGTAGACGAATTTGAACCCTTCGATACCAAGCACGAAATCGTCCGGGTTCTTCACACCGCACCAGCCCAGCAGCAGGGCCACGATGACGAAGAAGATGAAGAACCAGCGCGTCAGCGGACGGTAGCGCATCGAGCGCACCTTGGAGGTGTCCAGCCAGGGCAGGACGAACAGGATGCCGATGGCGCCGAACATGGCCAGCACGCCGCCCAGCTTGGCGTCGATCGGACCGATGTCGAAAGTGACAGCCCGCAGGATCGCGTAGAAAGGCAGGTAATACCATTCCGGAACGATATGCGCCGGCGTCACCAGCGGGTCGGCCGGGATGTAGTTGTCGGCATGGCCCAGCACGTTCGGCAGGTAGAAGACGAAGGTGGCGAAGATCATCAGATAGACGACGATCGCGAAGCCGTCCTTCACCGTGTAGTACGGGTGGAAGGGCAGCGTGTCCTTCTTGTTGTCCTTGCCCTTGCGAGCCTCGAGACCAACCGGATTGCCATTGCCCGGCACATGCAGCGCCCAGATGTGAAGACCGACAACGGCGGCGATCACGAAAGGCAGCAGGTAGTGCAGGGAGAAGAAGCGGTTGAGCGTTGCCTGGCCGACCGAGAAGCCGCCCCACAACCACTCACGGATCGCTTCACCAACGAAGGGCAGTGCGCCGATCAGGTTGGTGATCACCATCGCGCCCCAATAGGACATCTGACCCCAGGGCAGCACATAGCCCATGAAGCCGGTGGCCATCATCAGCAGGTAGATCACGACACCGAGGATCCACAGGATCTCGCGCGGCGCCTTGTAGGAACCGTAATACAGGCCCCGGAACATGTGCAGGTAGACGGCGATGAAGAAGAAGCTGGCGCCATTGGCGTGCATCGACTGGATCAGCCAGCCGAACGGCACGTCGCGGGTGATCCGCTGGACGCTCTCGAAGGCAAAGTCCTCGTGCGCCACATAGTGCATGGCCAGCACGATGCCGGAGACGATCTGGATCATCAGGAAGATGGCGAGGATACCGCCGAACGTCCACCAGTAGTTCAAATTCCGCGGCGTCGGGAAGTCGACGAAGCTGTCATAGCCGAGGCGGATGATCGGGAGGCGGTCATCGAGCCATTTCTCGATGGCCGTACCCGGCTTGTAGGTCGAAGGTCCGCTCATGATACAGCCCACCCGGAGTTATTCGCTTCGTCAGGCGAAAGACCGATTTTCACGGTCGTTTCAGTCTCGAAGTAGTAGTCCGGAACCGGGAGATTCTCCGGTGCCGGGCCGCGGCGGATACGCGCCGAGGTGTCGTAGTGCGAACCGTGGCAGGGGCAGTACCAGCCGTCATAGTCGCCAGTATTGGCAGCCAGACCCAGCGGCACACAGCCCAGATGGGTGCAATTGCCCTTCACGATCAGGAATTCGGGACGCAGGACGCGGTTGGCGTCGGTACCCGGCACACCGGCGGGAAGATTGTCATTGCGGGCATCTTCGTCCGGCAGAGCATCAAGCTCGACCGCGCGGGCCGCGGCAATCTCTTCTTCCGTGCGGTGACGGATGAAGACCGGACCACCGCGCCACATGACGGTGATTTCCGATCCCACCGGGACCACAGACACATCAACGCGGATGGACCCCAGCGCCAGCGTATCCGCTGCGGGGTTCATCTGGTCGATGAATGGCCAGGCCACGAGACCGCCGCCAACAGCGGCCACACCGCCAGCAGCGATATAGATGAAGTCGCGGCGGGACGGTTCTTGTCCGTCTGCACCGGGCGCGCCGTTCTCTTCCGTCACGAGCCGACCTCTTCTCTTATCTAATCGGGACCGCGGGATGCGGGCCCTGCCCCAGAAAAACCACGTCTCACTTGACGTACCCGCATGCGCGGGGTTTGACGCGGTATAAACTACTCCCGGACGCACTGACCAGTAGGTGGCGCAATGCCGCATGCAGACAGTTGGGTCCAGTCTCAGCGCGGCTTAGAATGCGGATCGTATTTTTTCAACCGGATATTCCGCAAAACCTGGGGGCAGCGATGCGGGTCGCTGCCTGTTTCGGGGCGGAACTCGACATCATCGAACCCTGCGCCTTTCCCCTGACAGACAAGGGAATCCGGCGTGCGGCAATGGACTATCAGGCGGCCATTTCACCGCTCCGCCACGCCTCGTGGAAGGCCTACCAGGCAAGTGCAGAAGCCTCTGCCGGACGCCTCGTCCTGTTCACCACCAAGGGTGCAGGAAAGCTGTGGGATTTTTCATTCAGACCCGATGATCGCCTGCTCTTCGGCCGCGAAAGCGCCGGTGTTCCCGACGATGTCCACGACGCGGCGACATGTCGCGTCAAGATTCCGATTCGCGACGGCATGCGCTCGCTCAACGTGACGGTCTCGGCGGGAATCGCCCTGGCCGAGGCGTCGCGGCAGTTGGGGTGATCGGTCTCAATTTGTCATCCCCGCAGTATGTCCGGCAAAGGCCGGACGGATGGCGGGGACCTAACAGGTTGCAATCACATAGGTCCCTGACTTGCGCCCCGCCTCCGCGGGGCGTCCATCAGGGATGACAACGGTGGGGCGCCATCGGATGGGGCACCGTGTGCAGGCCTCCCGTCTTGCCCTCCCCACTCACTCCGCTAAACATCGCGCCATGACACACACCCCTGCCTCAGCCGCCACCGACATTCAGCGCGAATCCGCGACATGCTGGTTTGAAGACCTGCGCGACCGGATCTGCGCCGAATTTGAACGCCTGGAACGCGAAGCCCCCGAAGCGCTCTATCCGGGCGAAGCCGGCACCTTCGAGCGCGAGGCCTGGACACGCGGCGACGGGTCGTCCGACGAGGGCGGCGGGACGATGGCGATCATGCGTGGCCGCCTGTTCGAGAAGGTCGGCGTGCATGTCTCGGCGGTAAAGGGCGAGTTCTCCGAAGCCTTCCGCCAGCAGATCCCCGGTGCCGCCGAGGATCCGCGCTTTTTCGCCACCGGGATCTCGCTGATCGCCCATATGTGGTCGCCCCATGTGCCTGCCGTGCACATGAATACCCGCTTCATCACCACGACCCAGTGGTGGTTTGGTGGCGGCATGGACCTCACTCCCGTGCTCGACCGCGACCGCAACCAGAAAAATCCCGACGCCATCGACTTTCACGCCGCCTGCAAACAGGCCTGCGACGAGCACGGCGATGACTTCCATGCCCGCTTCAAGAAATGGTGCGACGAATATTTCTACCTGCCCCACCGCGACGAGCCGCGCGGCATTGGTGGAATCTTCTACGACCGTCACAATACCGGTGACTGGGATGCCGACTTTTCCTTCACCCGCGATGTCGGCCTCGCCTTCCTCGACATCTATCCGAAAATCGTCCGCCGCCGCATGGGCGAGAGCTGGACGCCGGAGGACCGCGAGGAACAGCTGATCCGCCGCGGCCGCTATGCCGAGTTCAACCTGTTGCATGACCGGGGTACGAAGTTCGGTCTGGAGACGGGCGGCAATGTGAAGTCGATCCTGTCGTCCATGCCACCTGAGGCGAAATGGCCGTGAGCCGGTCAGGCCGGGAATTTTCTGCCCGGCAAGGTTGAGCCCCCGGCAAGTCACGCCTTGCCTCCGGCCCTGCACATCACGAAATAGCAGGCGATCTCAGCGTGTTGAGCTGGCATCCGGGTTGCAATCTCCTCGCTGTGAGTTTGTAACAAGGCGTCAGACAATGAGTGTTTCCGGTATCGGCCCGACGGCTGTGAACCCGTTTCTCACCGCTTCCTCCCGCCCCGAAACTGCCCCGCCCGAAGAGGTCCGGACTTCCACGACGGCTGCGAGCCAGTATCGGGCCGCCGAGACCGAGGCCCAAAGCGCCGCACGGACGGGACCATCGCCAGCGGAACCCGCTTCCAAGGCCTTGTCGACCGAGGAATCCGGCGCCGTGGCCGAGTTCCTGCGCTGGGCCAATATGACGCCGGCAGAACGTATCCGGGCGCAATATCTCGAGCAGGAAGGCTTGAGCGAGGACTCCCTGGCCACTCTGCCCGAGGAAGAGCGCGAGCGCATCGAGATGGAAATCCAGCAACGCATCCGCGACGCGCTGGGAGGCACCGCGGACGCGGCCGGGACATCGCAACGGGCCAACCAAGCCTATCAGGCCACGTCCGGCCTTGCAGTCTGACCGGGCGCCAAGGTCAATAACAGCCCGCCCGCATCCAATAGCGGATCGGGCCGCATCAAACGGGTGAACCCAAGAGGCGAACCCGTCGTGCCAGAGACCCCGAATTCCCTGCCCTACCAGCGTTTTCACGCCAATATCGTCGCGACAGCCTTCGCGCCCCATCGTCATGACAGCTATGTCTTCGCGCTCACCACATACGGGGTGCAGGATTTCGACTATCGCGGCTCGACGCGGCGCTCGCAGCCCGGCGCCGTCGTCGTCCTCCATCCCGATGAGTTGCATGACGGCCGTCCGGGCGCTGAAGGTGGTTTCGGCTATGCCGGTCTGAGCATCCTGCCGGAAGCGCTCTCGCAATACCGGCCCGGCGGCGGACTGCCCTTCCTGCCCGGCGGGGTCAGTCGCGACCGGGCCCTGATCAACGCTGTCCGGGCCATGCTGGACCTCTCACCGCAGGCCGATGCCGTCGAGCATGAGAGCGCCCTCATCGATCTGGCGCTGGCACTGGATCGCCTCAGTGATGCACCGGTCGCCACAAGCCCCGTCTCCCGCGCAGTGGTCGAGGCCGCCTGCGACCATATCCGCACCCACAGCGCCCGCGGCGTGTCACTGGACGAGCTGGAAGGTTTGACCGGGCTGGATCGCTGGCAGTTGAGCCGCGACTTCCGGACCCTGCGCGGCACCAGCCCGGCGCGATACCTGACCCAACGCCGCCTCGATCAGGTTCGCCAGGCCATCGCCGGGGGCGACCGGCTGGCTGACGCGGCGCAGGATGCCGGCTTCGTCGACCAGGCCCATATGAGCCGTCATTTCAAGGCCGCCTATGGCATCACGCCCGGCCAGTTCGCCCGCACGATCATACAAGACCCCACACCGGCCCCCCGGCATCCTGTCCTTCACTGACCGCTTGTGCGGTTCACTCTTGAGGATAGCTGAATGACCACGACACCGCCCCGGCGCGCCACCAGCCTGATCATCGAACTCGCCGTCGTGATGGCCGTTCTGGTCAGCACCAAACTCATCTTCGACCAGATCGCCTGGCGCTTCGCCGGCCCGATCTCGCTGGCCTTCGCCCTGGTGACGATCGCCGGCTTCACGATCCGCCACAAGGAAAGCTGGGCCAGCTTCGGCCTGCGCCGCCTGAAACGCTGGTGGTCGATCCCGCTTGTCCTGCCGCAGGCCCTGCTCGGCGTTGTCGCCATTCTCGCCATCGGCGCCGGCACCGCCCTCGCCGGCGACGCGCTGGGCTTCTGGTCAACCGAAGGCACCCAGGAGGGCGTCGAAGATCGGTGGGGCAATATCGTCGGTAATCTGCCCGTCTATCTGATGTGGATGGCAATCGGCTGGACCAGTGCAGCCTTTGGCGAGGAGATTTTCTTTCGCGGTTATCTGATCGACCGCATCAGCAAGCTCCTGCCCAATGCCCGCTGGGCAAGCTTTGTCGCCGTCCTCATCCCGGCCCTGATCTTCGGCATTGCCCATGCCTATTACCAGGGCATTCGCGGCCTGATCGTCACCGGCCTGATCGGGCTGGCGCTGGGCGCGCTCTATCTTGTCAACAAGCGCAATCTCTGGCCGAACATCATCGCCCATGGCTTGGTCGACAGCCTCGCCTTCACGGCCATGTATCTCGACCTCGATATTTGAGCGGGCTCAAGAAAAAACCCCGGCGGTGAGGCCGGGGTTTTTATCTGTGAAGACTGGAGCTGACGGCCTAGTGCTTTTTCAGCCTGGCGATTAGCTCGTCCTTGGTCGGCTCGAACCGGTCAGCGATCCACAGCGCCTTGAGTTCATCGAGCGCGTCGCCAAGCATCGGGCCGGGCTCATAGCCCAGAAGGATGAGATCGCCACCCTTGACCGGGAATTCCGGTTCTTTCCATTCACGGGCGAATTTGGCGAGCAGGGTCCAGTCGCGCGGCGGCGGGGCCACTTCGCCAGCGGCCTTAAGCCGGACCTGGTCTTCAAAGGCGCGCGCGCCCAGCGCCATGATGGCACGTTCGGCGGCGGCCGAGTCCGACCAAGCCTTGCGGACATCGTCGCGGGCGACGGGATTGACCGCGCCTTCGAGCCGGCCCGCTTCTGCTTTCGACATTTTCATCTTCGCTGCCATGGTCCTGATCCTTTCCGGTCCGCCATCGGCGAGCGCCGCAAATCGCAACATCGAATCGGGCGCTAATCCGTATTCTACATCTTGCGCAATGATACCGCTCAGGACTCTTAATGATCCGTTCACTCCGAGGAGCAAATCCAGCAGACCTGACTCGCCCATACGTGTAACGGCGGCCAGCGGATCTTGTGCTGACAGCAGCTTTTTCAGCTCTGCCCAGACCCGCTCGGCGGATAATTTATGCAAACCTTCCCTGTGCTTGATGACGGCAGCCATCGCCGCTTCGTCTGGCGCACCCCGCCCGTACCAGGCCTCGAAGCGGAACAGGCGCAAAATCCGCAGATAGTCCTCGCGGATGCGCATTTCGGGGTCTCCGACGAAGACGAAGCGCCGGTTTTCCACATCTTTCAATCCGCCGGTCGGGTCAAAAACCGAGCCGTCAGTATCGGCATAAAGCGCATTGAGGCGGAAATCGCGACGCTGGGCGTCCTCGGCCCAGTCCTGTGTGAAGGTCACCACGGCACGGCGACCATCGGTGGCGACATCGCGGCGCAGGCTGGTCACCTCGAAGGGCTGACCGTCGCAGACCACCGTGATCGTGCCATGCGCCTTGCCGGTCGGAACCGGCTTCAGCCCTGCCGCCCTGGCAGCGGCGATGACCTGGTCGGGATCGAGCTGGGTGGCGATGTCGATATCGGCGACCGGCTCACCCAGCAGCGCATTGCGCACACAGCCGCCGACAAAGCGCGAACGGCCCTGCCCGGCAGCGTCCAGCGCAGCCATGACCCGGGTCGTGGCCGGAGCCGTCATCCAGCCATGCCGGGCCGGATCAAGTCGCTGTGCCGTCATTGTGGTTCGTCGGGGTCGCTGCCTGTGGACGGCTCGTCTTCGCCGTCCTCCTCCACCGGGACAAAATGGCCGGGGATGATCCGGCCATCGACATTTTGAGGCGGCACATATCGCTCGCCCGCATGACCGGCCCGACTGGCGTCAAGCGCCACCAGAACCAGCATCATGACTATGGCACTTGCCGCTCCGACCGCCGCCAGGCGCAGGACCGGCATCTGCCCGGCTTCCGGCGCACGGCTCGACAGGCGCCGCCAGAGCAGGAACAGCGCAAAGGGCAGCAGGAAGGAGCCGATTTCAAAAAGCGTGACGCGGATCATGATTCAACCATATAGCCGATCGTGCAGGGATTTCAGCATGCCTGCCGTTGCCCCCCAGATATAGCGCTCGTTCCACGGCATCGCATAATAGTGCCGCACATGGCCCTGCCATTCGCGCGAATGACGCTGGTGATTGGCCGGGTCCATCAGGAAGTCAAACGGCGTTTCGAACACGTCCGCGACCTCACCCGGGTCAGGTTTCAGGGTGTAGCCGGGCCGGATGACACCGACGAAAGGCGTGACGTGATAGCCGGTCACCGTGGCATAGCTGTCAAACCGGCCGACCAGCTCGACATGCTCACCGGCAATGCCGACCTCTTCCTCGAGCTCGCGCACCGCAGCCTCGGCCGCCGTTTCGCCGCCCGGATCGATACGCCCGCCGGGAAAACTGATCTGGCCGGCATGGCGCGGCAGGTGCGAGGCCCGCTCTGTCAGCAGAAGACGCGGCGGACCATCATGCAGGATCAACGGCGCGATGACCGCCGCGGTGCGGATCTCAACATCAGCGAATTCGGGCGGCGGCGGCGGCGCCTTGCCGTCGAGAAAACCATCCCCCTGCCGCGGTCGCAGGTCAGGCCCATCGACCGGGTCGAGGCATTCACGCAAGCGTGCGACCAGCGCCGCGGCCTCATCCATCTGGCTGTCCCAGCGAGAAGAACTGACCGCCACTCCACACACCGGTGATGCCCTCATGCTCGACCGCCAGTTCCGCCAGCTCGTAGAAGACGGGCCGGGTCATCAGGGCCTGCAGCCGGCCGCGCACATGCACCAGCGGTGTCGGCTCGCCGCTGTCAGGATCGACCGTCACCGAGATCGGATGATCGGCACCCGCCTCGGTCAGTTCGTCCATATTGGTGCGAAATATCAGTGACTGGTCCCGGCCCTCGCCAACGGCATCGACTCGCACCGCCAGGAAGGGCGCGACCTCGACCTCGATGCCGATCTTCTCGACCGGCGTCACGAGATAATGAACGCCGTCGTCATCTTTCCGCAAGATTGTGGCAAACAGCCGTATAAGACGTTCGCGCGTGATGCGAACACCTTCATGCCACCATGACCCGTCGCGCTTGATGACGAGGTCCATCTCGCCGCAATATTCGGGATGCCAGCGCTCGACCGGCGGCAGGCCGCTGCCGGCTTCGCGGGCGGCCTTCAGCAGCGACTGCATCGGATCACGGGTTTGGGACGTTGCGGGCATGGACACCTTATCTGCGCAACGCCATGCTGCGTCGCGCCAAACAGCTTTATAGATCATCTGTATCGCGGAGGAATGTAGGACGATGACCGAGATGAATGAACCCGCAGCAGAGCTGATCGCTGAAGCTGACGCCGCGACGGATCGCCTCAAGGCGGTCAAGGAGTCGATTGGCCGCGTGATCTACGGGCTGGAAAACGAGGTCGAGCTCTGCCTCACCGCCATGCTGTCGGGCGGTCACACCCTGCTCGTCGGCGCACCCGGCCTCGCCAAGACCCGCCTGGTCGAAACCATCGCCGTGGCCACCGGGATCGACACCAAGCGCATCCAGTTCACGCCCGACCTGATGCCGGCCGACATTCTCGGCTCGGAGATTCTCGAAGAGAGCGATGACGGCAAGCGGCATTTCCGTTTCATGCCAGGCCCGATCTTCTGTCGCCTTCTGATGGCCGACGAGATCAACCGCGCCAGCCCGCGCACCCAGGCTGCCCTGTTGCAGGCCATGCAGGAAGGTCATGTCACCATTGCCGGTGAGCGTCATGACCTGCCAAAGCCCTTCCATGTGCTGGCGACCCAGAACCCGATCGAGCAGGAAGGCACCTATCCGCTGCCCGAAGCCCAGCTCGACCGCTTCCTGCTGCGTGTCGACGTGCCCTACCCGTCACGCGATGCCGAACGCGCCGTCCTGCTTGCGACCACCGGTGCCAGCAGCGCCGAGTCGGTCAGCGTCCTCGACGCCGAGGAAATCCTGAAACTGCAATCGCTCGTGCGCCGCCTGCCGGTTGGCGAGCGGGTGCTGGAATCCATCCTCGACCTGTTGCGCCTGGCGCGCCCGGAAGAGTCCGACGTCGACGCTGTGCGCGAAGGCGTGTCCTGGGGTCCGGGCCCGCGTGCCGGTCAGGCGCTGATGCTGGCCTGCCGCGCCCGCGCCCTGCTGCAGGGCCGCCTGGCCCCCTCGACCGAAGACGTCGCGGCCCTGGCCGAGCCGGTTCTGAAACACCGTATGGCGCTGTCCTTCGCAGCCCGTGCTGACGGACACACGCTGGAAGGCCTGATCAAGTCGCTCGCGGACCGGGCCGCCTGATCATGAGCCAGAACGGCGGCAATCGTCAGGGCGAGGCGCGCGTCGTCTCGTTGCGCCATGAAGGCGAGGATGCAGCAGCCAGCC
>NZ_JBLWVH010000007.1:0-115913 GCF_048268525.1 Maricaulis sp.
CCCCGGTCTGGCCGGGGATCGGCGCCGGTGTGGTGTCCAGGGGCAGGCCTTCCGCCGCCACGCCGCCGCGATGCTGGCGGGCCGAGGCGTATTCACTGGTCCGAGCGCCCAGCACTGGATTGACGCAAAGCAGTCCGCGCCCTTCGACGAAAGACAGATCGCCATCCGGGCGCCAGCTCATTGTGCGTTCAGTGAGAATGCGGATCCGGTCTGCCTCGTCGGGTCGGGCGTGGGAGTAGGCGTGAACGCACCGCACATCCTCCGCTGTTTCACACGGCGGAATCGTGACCAAGGCGTTTTCGAACAGGTCGAGGGGAACCGGTGAGTCGATGATGTAGGCGGCGACCAGACGGGAATGAATGTCGGGGGCGTCGGCGACCTGGTTGAGCAGCAGGCCCAAGGCATGGAATCCGCCCTGGCCGACCCCGGCCAGGATGATCGGGCGGGTGTCGCCGGTTTCGGCGAGGAATTGCGCGAAGGCCCGCTCGATATCCTGATGGGCAAACAGGCGTGCCTGCACGCTGTCCTCGCGATTGTTCATGAAGGCATACAGCGCTGCCTGGCGGTAGCGGGGGGCGAACAGGACGCCGGATCGGGCAAACGGTGCGGCGTAGTTTGGCAGGGCGATCTCGACGACGGCGCGATTGGCGCTTTCCTTGTCCAGGTCCGCATTCCAGTTCGACCCACCGGAATACGTCGTCGGATGGATGAAAAAGACAGCCGGTTCATCCGCCTCGGCAAACGTGCCGGTCGCGTACCAGGCATCCGCTCGCGCGTAATCGGCACCATCGGGCGGCGTATAGGTCTGGAAAGGTTCGCCAGGGTCCTGGAAGGTCTGGTAGATCTGGTCACGCAGGAACCAGCTGGCCAGAGCCGCGATCACCAGCAGTCCGGCAATCCCGGTGACGATCATCCAGCGCGCGATCGTGATCGGATTTGCGAGCATCTGACTTTTCAACCCTTGTTTGTCTATTGGCCTGCAAGTTGTCCGGCGAGGCGATTGGCGACCGATTTGCCTTACCCTATGCTGACACGGCTGCCGGGGGGTAGTGCTTACGCCTGTCCGGCGTCAATTGAATGGGAACACCATGTTTCGCTGGCTTCGCAACAGTTTCCTGACCGGTATCGTCATTGCCACCCCCCTCGGCGTGACCCTCTATCTGATTGTCACATTCGTCGGCTTCGTCGACAATGTGGTCAAGCCCCTGATCCCGGCCCGCTACAATCCCGAGACCTATCTGCCGGCCGACTTCACCATTCCCGGCCTGGGCGTGTTGATCGCCGTCCTGCTGTTGACGGCGCTGGGTGCCCTGGCGGCGAATATTTTCGGCAGAACCTTGATCGGGATCGGTGACCGCATCCTCAATGGCGTTCCATTGGTCCGCAATGTCTATGGCGCCCTGAAGCAGATCATGGAAACGGTGTTTTCCGGAAAAGCCAATTCCTTCAAGGAAGTGGTGCTGATCGAATACCCGATGAAGGGACTGTATGTTGTCGCCTTTGTCTCGGCCGAGGGGCGGGGCGACCTCAAACACAAGATCAGTGAGGATGTCGTCGCGCTGTTTGTGCCGACAACACCCAATCCGACGTCCGGTTTCTTGCTGTACACCCCGCGCTCGAACACAATCCATGTCGACATGACTGTCGAGGAGGCCGCCAAGCTGATCATCTCGTTCGGCATGGTCACGCCGGACAAGCTTCCGGACGAGGTCAAGGCGACCCTGCCACGTGAGATCTTTGACCCGGTCCAACCCGACTAGCCGGAGCGCAGGAAGCGTACGCCCTGATCGTGATCGAACAGGTAGAGCAGGGTGCGCAGGGCGTCGCCGGTGTCGCCCTTCAGATCCGGATCCTGGTGAACGATCAGACGGGCGTGGTCATTGGCCAGCTCGATCAGCTCGGCATGTTGCTCCAGGTCGGCCAGACGGAATTGCGGCAGACCGCTCTGGCGCAGGCCTAGCGGATCGCCGGCACCGCGCAATCGCCAGTCTTCTTCGGCGATCTGGAAACCGTCATCGGTCTCGCGCATCATTTCCAGACGGGCGCGAGCGGTCTCGCCCAGCGGCGCCTTGTAGAGCAGCAGGCAGGAGGAAGGCTTGTCGCCGCGACCGACGCGGCCGCGCAACTGGTGTAATTGGGCCAGGCCAAAGCGTTCGGCATGTTCGATGATCATCACCGTGGCATCGGGCGCATCAACGCCGACCTCGATCACCGTGGTGGCAACCAGCACATCCATTTCGCCTGCCCGGAAGCGGGTGGCGATGTCTTCCTTCTCCGCCGGCTTCATGCGGCCGTGCAGAAGGCCGACGCGGTCATCGCCCAGCGCCGCGCGCAGATGACGCCAGCGATCATCGGCGGCGGAGAGCTCGGACATCTCGCTTTCTTCGACCAGCGGACAGACCCAATAGACCCGATCACCCCGCCCGATTGCCCGGCGAACGCCCTCGACCACCTCGTCGAGCCGGTCCATCGACACCAGGCGCGTGTCCGGCGGAATACGGCCAGCGGGTTTTTCGTCGAGGCGCGACACATCCAGATCGCCGTAGACCGCCAGCGACAGCGTGCGCGGGATCGGAGTCGCGGTCATCACCAGCGTGTCCGGGCGCTGCCCCTTGGATGTCAGGCGCATCCGGTCGGACACGCCGAACCGATGCTGCTCATCAATGACGACAAGCCCCAGATCGGAAAACTCGATCCCGTCCTGGAACAGGGCATGTGTGCCGCACACCACATCGACATCGCCGTTGGCCATGCGCTCGAGGATGGCCGCCCGTGCCTTGCCCTTGTCCCGGCCCGTCAGCGCGACGACCGATAGTCCCGCCGGTTCAAGCATTTGCGAGAGTGTCTTCTCGTGTTGCCTGGCCAGAATTTCGGTCGGCGCCATGATTGCCGTCTGAACGCCGGCACCGGCGGCATGGGCGGCGGCGAGGGCGGCGACAAAGGTCTTGCCGGCGCCGACATCCCCGTGCAGCAGGCGGGTCATCCGGGCGTCGGATTGCATGTCGGTCCGTATTTCCTCGAAGGCTCGCATCTGTGCCCTCGTCGGCTGGAAGGGGGCTGCCTTCAGCACGGCACTGGCGGCTTCATCCGAGCCGTTCAGAGCCCGCCCGGATTGCGCCCGACGATGGGCGCGGACGATCTGCAGGGCGAGTTGACGGGCGAAGATCTCGTCAAAGGCCAGACGTTCGCGTTCCGGCGCTCCAGCGTCCAGCGCGCTGGAGCTTTGTGGGGTGTGGATGGCTTTGAGGGCCGGCTTGAAGGCTGGCCAGGCGTGCGTGCCGCGGAGGTCGCCGGGGATCCATTCGGGCAATTGAGGAACAAAGGTCAGCGAGCCGGCAACGGCCTTGCGCATGACCTTCGCGGTCAGGCCGGCGGTCAGGGGATAGACGGGTTCGACCAGCGCCATCTCGGACGCTTCGTCCTCGGTGATCACCAGGTCGGGGTGCACGATCTGGATTTCGGAACCGAAGCGTTCTGCCTTGCCGGAGATCACGCGGGTCTCCCCTTCGGGCAGAAGCTTGGTCAGATAGTCACGCCGCGCGTGGAAAAATATGAGGTGAAGAAACCCGGTCTCGTCGCGCAATCGGACTTTGTAGGGCTGGCCCTGGCGCTGCGCCGGGATATGGGTCTCAACCGTCGCGGTGAGGGTGACGATCTCGCCCGTCGGCGCGTCGGTAATGGTGACCCGTCGGGTCCGGTCGACCAGACCGGTCGGTGGTGTGAACAGCACATCGCGGATCCGCCCGCCACACACTTTCTCGACCAGCGTCGCCAGTCGCGGGCCGATGCCGGGAAGTTTGGTGACGTCCTGGAACAGGGGAAAGAGAATCTCGGGGCGCATGTTGTGCACCTTATCGGCAAGTTGCGCCGCTGCCACCGGTCGACGGCGGCGATCCGGCAGACTATATGCGCGGGCATGACCGATGACACTGAGATCCAGCGCAAGAAGCTGCGGATCCGGGCCTGGCGGCGCGGGTTCAAGGAAGCCGACCTCATCCTGGGCCGTTTTGCAGATGCCCGGCTTGATGGGCTGACGCCTGCCGAAGTCGACGACTTTGAACGTCTGCTCGATGAAAATGACGCTGATATCTACGCCTGGATCATTGGCAAGGAACCAACTCCGGACCAATTTGACGGCCCGGTTATGGACGCGCTCAAGACCTTTCGCGTCGATGCGGACGCCGCCTTTGGCGACGGGCCCAAGGAATAGACGCGGTGGCGACTGAGACGACAAGCGGAGTGTCTGAGCTCGAGATGATTGCCGCCGTTCACGGGACGGCGACCGTCTGTGGTGCGCCGGAAGGCCTGGACGCTCTGGTGTTTGCCGACACGGCCAGGCTGCGCGGCGGCGTCAATGTGTTCATCGCACGCGACGATTCGCGGGCTGCGGCTTTCGTCTCGGCCCTGCAATTCTTTGCGCCTGATATCGAATTGTTGCGCCTGCCGGCCTGGGACTGTCAGCCCTATGACCGGATCTCGCCAAGCCCGCGGGTGGCAGCCCGTCGCGCTGCAACGCTGGCCAGGCTGGCGTCGGGGCAGTCGGGTCAGGCGACCCTGGTCGTCACCACCGTCAATGCCATGGCGCAACGCTGTCCGCCGCGATCGGTGCTGGAGGGGTCCGGCCTGTCGATCCGGCCCGGCGCCAGCCTCGATGTGGATGTGCTGGTCCGCCACTTCACCGCGAATGGCTATTCACGCGCCGCAACCGTGATGGAGCCGGGGGATTTCGCGGTCCGCGGCGGCGTCGTTGATGTCTACCCGCCGGGCGCGGCTGAACCGGTTCGCCTCGACTTTTTTGGTGACACGCTGGAATCGGTCCGGGCCTTCGACCCGGAAACCCAGCGATCCCTGCGACAGATCAAGTCGATCGAATTCACGCCGGTCAGCGAAGTCCTGCTGGACGAGGCCAGTGTTTCGCGTTTCCGGGCCGGATTCGTGAAGACATTCGGCGCCTCTCGCGGCAGTGACCCGGTTTATGAAGCCGTCAGCGCCGGCGCCCGGCCGGCGGGCGTCGAGCACTGGATGCCGCTCTTTTATGAGCGTCTCGACACGCCGTTCGACTATTTGCCGAATGGCAGCCTGATCGCCGTCGACCACCTTGCCCATGAAGCCCTCGATGAGCGTCTGAGCCAGATTGCCGACTATTACGACTCGCGGATCGCGGCGGGCGAGACCCGCCATGAATCAGCCCTGTCGGCGCCGACCTATCGGGCCTTGCCGGCCGACGCACTTTATTTCGCCGACGGCGAATGGGACACGGCTTTGGCGGACCGGCCTGTACGACGCTACACCGCCTTCCGCGAACCGGGCCCGCAAACTATTGATGTTGCCGGCAAGCAGGGGCGCGGCTTTGCCGCTGAGCGGGCAGCCGAAAATACCAATGTGTTCGACGCGGTCGCGACGCATATCAAGGCGCTGTCGTCGTCGGGCAAGACCGTCATGCTGGCCTCCTGGACCGGCGGCGCGTCGGAACGCCTGGCCAGCGTGCTGGGCGATCACGGCATCTCCCGTATCCCGTTGCTCGACAAATGGTCGGATGTGCCCGCAGGCGGCAAGGGCGGCGTGTGCCGCGCCGTGCTGCCGCTCGAGCGGGGTTTTGAAACCGAGACTCTGGCGGTTCTGTCGGAACAGGACATTCTCGGTGACCGCCTGGCCCGTCCGCGCAAGAAGCGCAAATCCGCCGATATCATCGTCGAGGCCGGGTCGCTGTCGCCGGGTGATCTGGTCATCCATGCCGATCACGGTCTTGGCCGTTTCATCGGCCTGAAGACCTTGCCCGTGCAGGACGCGCCGCACGATTGTATCGAGCTGGAATATTCCGGCCAGGCCAAGCTCTACCTGCCGGTCGAGAATATCGAGCTTTTGTCCCGCTATGGTGCCGAGTCGGAAACCGCCCAGCTCGACAAGCTCGGCGGCGTGGCCTGGCAGGCGCGCAAGGCCAAGGCCAAGAAGCGCCTGCGCGACATGGCCGATCAGTTGATCAAGATCGCGGCGGAACGGCTGGCCCGAAAGGCCGAGCCGATCGAGACGTCCAGCGGCGCCTTCGACGAATTCTGTTCAGCCTTTCCCTATCCGGAGACGGATGACCAGCTGAACGCCATCGACGACGTGCTGACCGACCTGGGCCGCGGCCGCCCGATGGATCGTCTCATCTGCGGCGATGTCGGTTTCGGCAAGACCGAGGTCGCGCTGCGGGCCGCCTTTGTGGTGGCGCTCAGTGGCCAGCAGGTCGCGGTGGTGGCGCCGACAACCCTTCTGGCGCGGCAGCATTTCAAGACGTTCAGCGACCGTTTCCGCGGCTGGCCGGTGAAAGCCCGGCTCCTGTCGCGCCTGGTGACAGCCAAGGAAGCCAAGGCGACGCGCGACGAGCTGGCCGCCGGCCAGGTCGAGATCGTGATTGGCACCCATGCGTTATTGGCCAAGACCGTGAAATTCCGCGATCTCGGGCTGCTGGTCGTCGATGAGGAGCAGCATTTCGGGGTCAAACACAAGGAGCGCCTCAAGGAGCTGCGCTCCGACGTGCATGTGCTCACCCTGACCGCGACACCCATTCCGCGCACGCTGCAACTGGCCCTGACCGGCATTCGTGACCTGTCGATCATCGCCACACCGCCGGTCGATCGCCTGGCCGTGCGCACCTATGTCGCGCCGTTTGATCCGGTGAGTGTCCGAGAAGCGCTCTTGCGGGAGAAATACCGGGGCGGGCAGGCCTTCTTTGTCGTGCCGCGGATCACCGATCTGGAAGAGACTACCCGCTTCCTGCGCGAGAGCGTGCCGGAGGTGAGCTTCGTGGCGGCTCATGGCCAGATGGCGGCGTCCCAGCTCGAGGACATCATGACCGCCTTCTATGAGGGCCGCTATGACGTCCTCCTGTCGACGACGATCGTGGAGTCCGGCATCGACATCCCGACCGCCAACACGCTGATCATCCACCGGGCCGATCGTTTCGGCCTGTCGCAACTCTATCAGCTGCGCGGCCGGGTCGGTCGCTCCAAGACGCGGGCCTATGCCTATCTGACAACGCCGATGCGCCAGAAGATCACCGAGAGTGCCGAAAAGCGCCTGAAGGTGATGCAATCCCTCGATTCTCTGGGTGCCGGTTTCACGCTGGCCTCCCACGATCTCGATCTGCGCGGCGGGGGCAATCTGCTGGGCGAGGAACAGTCCGGCCATATCCGCGATGTTGGCGTCGAGCTCTATCAATCCATGCTGGAAGAAGCGGTCGCCTCCCTGCGATCCGGTGGTGACGAGCTGGAGGAGGGCGATTGGTCACCGCAGATCAATGCCGGTGGTGCCGTGTTGATTCCGGACCATTATGTTCCTGATCTGGACGTCCGCCTGCAGCTGTACCGACGCCTGTCCTCGCTCGACAACAAGACCGAGCGTGAAGGCTATGCCGCTGAGCTGATTGATCGCTTCGGTCCGCTTCCCAAGGAAGTCGAAACCCTGCTGCGCGTCGTGGCCGTCAAGGCACTGTGCAAGAAGGCCGGGATCGAGAAGGTCGATGCCGGTCCCAAGGGGGCCGTCATTCATCTGCGCAATGATCGCTTTGCCGATCCTGCCGGTCTGGTAGCGCACATTTCGGCCAATCCGGCCCTGTTCAAGGTCAGGCCCGATCTGAAACTTGTTTTGCGGGCTGAATGGGATGAGCCGGAGGACCGGTTGCGGGCGATCGAGCGGGCTATCGCCCCGCTGGCCGACATGGCCGTCAAGGCAAGGCAGACGGACGCCTGACGCCTGTTCTTGGCGTTCGGTTGCTTTGGCGGGCGATCCGTGGGGTCAGGCGCTGGCGATGACCGGATTTGGCCGTATCAGGCTGCGGCGCGCCCGGTCGATCATCATGTCGGCTGTCTCTCCGGGACGCGTTGGAACCGGTGCGGCCCGGACGCTGAGCCTGAACGGCCGCAGCGGATCGTCGCTTTCAAAGGCCGTACACTCGGCAATCGCCGCGACGCGTGATGCTACGCAATCAATCCCGACCGTATCGGTGAAAGGCAGGACAGCGAGGAAGATGTCCTCGTCGAACCGGGCAGCCGCGTCTTCGGTGCGCAGCAGGTGTCGCAGCATGGCTGCAAACTGGCGCCGCGCCTTTTCCGACGAAATGTCATCCGGACGCTCCGAGCCGTCCGGCAAAAGGACCTGAAGCGCAATCATCGAGAAATGCAGTGTGTCGCTGGCGCTGGCCTGGAGCAGGTCCTCAACGTGGGACGTCAGGAATGAGGGGTGGAACAGCCCTGTTTCAATGTCGAGGGAGCGAGTGTCCCGACAGGATTCCAGCGTCGCCTTGGCTTCGCGGCGGCGGCGCCGTTCAGAGGTGAGTGTCAGGACTCGTTCACGCAATTCGGCATCATCCGTGCCTCGTGGCAGGAGATCGGACACACCCCGTGCGAAGGCTTCTTCCGAGGCATCGGGGTCGACATCGTCGGTCAGGAGCAGGACCGGTGTGTGATAGAGCCGGGCATTGCGTCGCATGGCCGAGGAAATTGTGAAGGCGATATCGCGCTTGCCTTCCGCATTGAGCACAACAGCGTCGAACGCGCGCTCATGCAGATAGTCGAAAGCCGAGTAGGAGGAAAAGGCGGCAACCACATCGGCATCCACGGATGCGAGTGTGTGCTGGAGCGCCATGAAACGGGGTGAGGCATCGCCGACATAGAGGATGCAGGGCGGCTGGTCCTGGCGTTCCACAAGGCCTGCCTTCTGACCGTAGAGCGCGCTGACTTCGGTGCGGCGACGGGCGATGATTTCCATCGTGTGCAGGCGGAACAGGGCGCGGACGCGGGCGGCGATCTGGACCGGTGTTGCCGGTTCCCGGATCCAGGCATCAACCTGTTCGTCTGTTCCGTAACTGTCCGGTCCGACCACGAGGGTCGGGCGATCACCTGGCGCAAAACGTTCGAACGCCTTGAGGCCATCCTCAACATCACGGTCGCATTCGGCGAGGATGACGCCGACGGCCCAATAATGATGTCGGCGGGCTGGCGGGCTGTCCGCACGGACGAGGCGACAGTTCAGCGCGAGCCGTCCGAGCTTTTCGGACAAGGCTTCAACGCCGTCGGACATGCCAAAAACAAGGACGTCCAATGTGCGTCCCATTCGTCCCCCTGCCATCGTCCCCGGTCCTCCGGTGTTTCGCGAGTTTGTCACAAGTGCCACGCTTTCAAAACGAATGATTCGCGAGGTGAACCCCCATGAAAGCGCAAGGTCCTCTAAAAGGCGTTAAGGTGCTGGAATTTGTCGGTCTGGGACCGGCCCCGTTCTGCGCCATGATGTTGTCGGACATGGGGGCGGACGTCGTGCGCATCGACCGGCCTGGTGCACACGGGCTTGGCCCGGCCGATGTCCTCGCCCGCGGTCGCCGTTCGGTCGGGCTGGATCTCAAGGACGAGGGCGAGCTCGAAACGGCGCGGCGCCTGATCGGGGCGGCGGACATCCTCCTGGAAGGCTACCGGCCCGGCGTCATGGAGCGTCTGGGCCTGGGTCCCGATGTCGCGCTCGAGCGCAACCCGGCGCTTGTCTACGGCCGCATGACCGGATGGGGGCAGTATGGCCCGCTCGCCCACGCCGCCGGGCATGACCTCAATTATGTCGCCCTGACAGGCGCGTTGGGGGCGATCGGTGACCGGGACAAGCCCGCCATCCCGCTCAATCTCGTTGGAGATTTTGGAGGCGGAGCCATGTATCTCGGTTTCGGTGTCCTGGCGGCATTGCACCATGCCCGCGCAACCGGCGAGGGGCAGGTCGTTGATGCGGCCATTGTTGACGGTGCAACCTCTCTCATGGCCTCGCAGCACCAGCTCGCCGCCCTCGGCCTGTGGTCGCCGGAACGGGGGACCAATCTGCTCGACGGGGCCGCACATTTCTATTCGGTCTATGAATGCGCTGATGGCGCGTTCGTTTCGGTGGGGCCCCTGGAACCGGAGTTCTACGCCTTGCTGTGCGAAAAAACCGGGTTTGACGGGCAGGCCTGGCCGGCTGACTGGACGGGGAAAGGGTGGAGCGAAGCCAAGGAAGCGCTCGCTGCCCTCTTCAGGTCGCAGCCACGCCAGCATTGGTGCGATCTGCTGGAAGGCACAGACGCCTGTTTCGCGCCGGTCCTGACCTACGAGGAATCGGCCCGCCATCCGCACATGAAAGAACGGGGCGTCTATGTCGAGGTCGAGGGTGTGCGACAAGCGGCGCCGGCACCGCGTTTCTCGCGCACTCCGGGGGCTATCCAGGGCAGCGCCGGAAAACCGGGCGCGGACCGCGAAACGGTTCTGGCCGACTGGCTTCCGACTGATTGATCAGGCCGGTGCGCCCCGGGCGTGTCCGAAGTCCGCGTGGTCGGTATTTGCACCGGCCAGTCGGCAATCACGCAGATCGGCAAAGCGCAATCGCGCGCCCCGCAGATTAGTGGGAACAGACCGGCCACCGCCGAGCGCCAGAGGGTCCAGGCGGGCACCGCGCAGATCGGCATGCGAGAGATTGGCGCCCGACAGGTCGGCGCCGCGCAAATCGCTGTCACGCAGGTCACAGCCGCGCAGATCAGCCTGACTGAGACGCGCACCCTGCAATTCGGCGCCCCTCAAATCGAGGCCGGACATGTTGGCTCGCACCGCCTGCAAGGCTGTCAGCATAGCGCCTGCCGTACCGGTCACGCCGCGCAGGTCAATGCCGTCGAGGCGGGCGGGATCGCCCTGCTGACCGCCGGTCCTCACCCTCAGGACGTGGTCATCGATTCGTTGCTGGGCCGAGCGATCGTCGGTATCCGGAGGCAGGTCCGGCAGCTCCGGTTCATCCGGCAGCCGACCGACAAGCAGCCCCTTGGTTGTTGCCATCGACCGATCCCCGTGTTCCTCGCTGGTATTGCGGAAATCGGCATCGGTCAGGTTGGCGCTGGCAAATGATGTGCTGTTGAACAGCGCGTTGGCGAACACCGCCCCGGTCAGGTCGGCCCTATTAAACCGTGCGCCGGCCAGGCGGGTTTCTTCGAATCGGGCACCGACCGCACTGGCACCGGCGAGGCGTGCCTGGTCGAGCACGGCGCCGGACAGGACGGCAGCATTCAGCTTGGTTGCCCGTGACTTCGAAGCGGCCGGGCTGCCATCGCCGGACGGAGCGGCGAGCTCGCGAAAATCCGCGCCGGCGCAACGGGCTGCGGTGAGGTTGGCGCCAGTCAGGTCACAACCGCGCAAATCGGCGCGGTCGAGCCGGGCGGCGGTCAGTCGAGCCTGTTCCAGGCTGGCGCCGGCCAATCGTGCGCCGCGGAGATCTGCGCCTTCCAGATCGCATCCCGTCAGAATACTGCCGCGCAGGTCCGCATCACGCAGGTCCCGCCGCGCGAGGGACAGTCCCTGCAGGTCGGTATCCCGCAAGCTCGCCAGACAGCCGTCCGGCTTGCCTTGAAGCAAACGCTTGTGGGCATCGCAAATCCGGTCCAGCTGTTGCTGGTTGATCGGGGAGGGGGCTGTGCTGGGCAAGGCGGGGAAGTCCGGTCAGGCAGCGGGGGCGGAGGCGAATGGATGTCTCAGGATAGACCAACCCATTTTGTTCAAGAAAGTGTTCATGTCGGGTTCAGGGGCCATGCGCCATTTTCAGTATCGAGATCAGCGGACACCCTTTTCAGTCCCTCGCTCGTTCGTTGAGCTCGATATCGTAAAGATAGCCCCCGAAACGCCGGTCACCCCCAATGACCGGCGTTTCTTTTTTGTGGGCGCCTTGCTGCGCACGCGATCGAGGGATGACAGTTTTTGTCTCGCGTCGCCGTCATAGTGATCCTCAACGAAGCGAAAGCGCGATGGAGAGATCACAATGGCAATCGCAATCAATGCATATGTCGATGGCGTCAGCGGACTGCGCAACATGGTCCCGCACCGGTTCCGCGACGGTTTTTATCGCATGCAGCGTCCGGGAGACGAGATCGACTGCCTGCATGTCGAGGACCTGCGCTCGGTCTGTCGCTATCTCAACAAGGGCTATCAGTTGGCGATGAGCACATCGGAAGGCCATTCCATGCCGTCCTGGCTGCCGGCCGAAACCGTTCGGATCGCAATCCGCTGAGGACGGTTCAGTTCCTGAACCCGGCTCAGGGTAGACCGGGAAAATCACTGCGTCGGTGGTCGTTGACCATCTCGGCGAGCTCTGTTGGAGCGAGCACCTCTACCTGATCACCCCAGGCGTAGAGGTGCCAGCACATTTCCAGCCAGCCACAGGCTTCGAACCGAATAGTCAGTGAGCCGTCGTCTCCGGTCTCGCTAGTCTGGCCGGGATGGAAGCGGTAGCGCGCCGCATGAGGGGCTGCCCGGGCGGTGAAACGCCAGACCACCTCGCCAAACTCCCGGTCATCCTGGAACACCCCGAAGGCGCGGTTGGCGTAGGCATCAAAGTCAAACCCGTCGAGACGGGCAAACCAGTCTTCAGTGGCTTCGGCGACCTCGATGTCCTCGACGCGGAAGTGCCGCATATGGCCGTCCTCACGGTCCCGGTCGCGACCGACCAGATAGCGCCGCGCGCCCAACAGCAGGCCGTAGGGCTCGATCCAGCGCTCGCGAGCGGTCTCGTCGCGCCGCCCCCGATACCGGATTTTCAAGACAAAGGGCCCCTTGAGCGCTTGCGCGATGGCGGCGTCGACCTCGGGGTCGGAGGCTGGCTGCGGGCCGGGGCGGGCGGCATGCCCCATGGCTTCCAGCAAGGCTTCCTCGTCGGCTTCGACCCGGGCCCGGCCGCGGTCCGGCATCAAAAGGTCGATCTTCGAGCGCAGGCTGCGTAATTGCCCGGCCTCGCGGGCAAGCCCTTCGCGTTCGAGGGTGGACAGCGCCAGTTCCAGAGCCGCGACCTCGTCGGCCTGTGGGGCAAAGAATTCACCGACCCGGCGCCTCGGGACACGCCATCGCTTTATGCCTTCGTCATCAACATGGTCTTCCGTATCGGCAAAGACCTGTTCAAGCGCCTGGGTCATGCGCTGGGCGGTCCGGCGGACACAGCCGAACTCACGTTCGATCTCGGTCAGTGACACACCGCTGTAATTGCTGGCCATGCGGGCCAGCTGCAACAGATCAACCGCTTTGCCAAAGGACATGGTGTCTTCCTGAATTGCGCTGCTGTATTGCCGGGCGATCTGATAGACTCACCGGCGTGTGAATTGCATTCGACAGGACATGGACGAACCACTCAACCCGACCCCGCGCCAGTCTCATCTGCTGGTCCGCGTTCTCAGCGTCATCATTGCGGCGATCAGCCGCTCGATGGCGCGCGATGTGATGCTGTTTGCCGGCGGTGCCTCCTTCTTCGGCATGCTGGCTTTGTTTCCGGCCATCGCCCTGGCGATGTCGGTCTATGGTCTCATCTTCTCGGTTTCGGATGCCGAGCAGCAGATCGCGCGTTTCGCCGAGATCATGCCGCCTGGCGCCCAGGATTTTGTGCTCGGCCAGATGGGCCGGCTGGCCGACGCCCCGATTGCCGCCCTGTCGCTGAACGGCTTCATCGCCCTGATGATTGCCCTGTTTGCGGCATCCCGCGGCGTCAAGGCGATCATCGCCGGGCTCAATCATCTCGCGGAAGATCGCGATATTCGCAATATCGTCCAGTTCAACATCCTCGCAATGATGAGTGTTCTGGTCGGCGGAGCCTTGCTGACGGCTGCCAATCTCGCCGTGCTTCTGATCCCGGTTCTGCTGGCCCGCCTCGCCCAGGCGTTGGGTGTGGAGGCGCTTGATCTGGGGGCTATCGTCAATGAATGGACCGTGGCGGGCGGTTTCATGTTCATTGCCCTGGAGCTCCTCTACCGGGTGACAATGAAGAAGCGGAAGGAGGCGGTCAGCTGGCGTGCCTCGACTGCCGCCGCGCTTGTCGCTACCGCACTGTGGCTGGGGCTTTCGAAGGGATTTTCGACCTATGTCGGCGAAGTGATCGATTTTAGCGTCTATGGCTCACTTGGTGCACTTGTCGTCTTCCTGCTGTGGATTTATTGGTCAGCCTATGCCGTGTTTTTTGGTGGTGCCCTGGCCATGGAAGTCGACAATCGGGTGCGTGCATCGCGCGATGAAGGTGAGACGATGGCAGGCTCGGGCTAGCTATTTGCTGCGACTGCGATATAAACATGAACCGAATATCAACTTCGAGACGGGGTTCGCATGAAAAAGATATTTGCCGACGCCCAGGCCGCGCTTGACGGGCTGGTCTTCGACGGGATGACGATCATGGCCGGCGGGTTCGGCCTGTGTGGCATTCCGGAAAATTCGATCGCCGCCCTGCACAAGTCCGGCGTCCGCGATCTGACCGTGATATCCAACAATTGCGGCGTCGACGGCTTTGGTCTCGGTGTCCTTCTGGACGCCAAGCAGATCAAGAAAATGGTCTCCTCCTATGTCGGTGAGAACAAGGAGTTCGAGCGCCAATTCCTGTCCGGCGAGCTGGAACTGGAATTCAACCCGCAAGGCACACTCGCCGAGCGCATCCGCGCCGGCGGCGCCGGCATTCCCGGCTTCTTCACCAAGACCGGGGTCGGCACGCTGATCGCCGAGGGCAAGGAACATCGCGAGTTCGACGGCGAGACCTTCATCATGGAAACCGGTCTGAAGGCTGATGTCTCGATCGTGAAAGCCTGGAAGGCCGACCCGCAGGGCAATCTGGTCTTCCGCAAGACCGCCCGTAACTTCAATCCGATGATGGCAACGGCCGGAAAGGTCACCGTGGCCGAGGTCGAGGAAATCGTCGAGCTCGGCTCGCTCGATCCCGACGAAATTCACACGCCGGGCATCTTCGTCCAGCGCCTGTTCGTCGGCAGTTTCGAAAAGCGGATCGAACAACGCACCATTCGTGAAAGGGAGGTCGCATAATGGCCTGGACACGTGATGATATGGCGGCCCGTGCCGCACAGGAACTGGAAGACGGTTTCTACGTCAATCTCGGCATCGGCATCCCGACCCTGGTCGCCAACCACATCGCCGAGGATATCGACGTCACCCTGCAGTCGGAAAACGGCATGCTGGGCATGGGGCCCTTTCCCTATGACGACGAGGTTGATCCGGACCTGATCAATGCCGGCAAGCAGACCATCACCGAGCTGCGCCGGACCTCCTATTTCTCTTCAGCCGACAGTTTTGGCATGATCCGTGGCGGCCATATCGACCTGTCGATCCTGGGCGCGATGGAAATCTCCGAGCGCGGCGATATCGCCAACTGGATGATCCCCGGCAAGCTGGTCAAGGGTATGGGCGGCGCGATGGATCTGGTCGCCGGCGTCAAGCGCGTCGTGGTGATCATGGATCACGCCAACAAGAAGGGTGAGCCGAAGCTGCTCAAGGAATGCACCCTTCCGCTGACCGGTCAGGCCTGTGTCCACCGCATCATCACCACGCTGGGCGTGTTCGATGTGGTCGAGGACGGTCTGGAACTGATCGAGTTGGCCCCGGGCGTTTCGCTCGATCTGGTCGCCGAGCAGACCGAAGCGAAATACACGGTTGCGGCCAAGCTGGTTGAGCACGAAGCGGCCTGACACCGCAGTTTGACCCAGCACGATTACCGGAAATGGCAAGGGCGGTTCACCAAAGCGTGAGCCGCCTTAGCATTGTTTAATCCGGGTTTCACCTTCGCACACGGGCGTGTCCGGTTAAGACAGGCGGGCGAGGGAGATTCACATGCCACTGACACGTCTGTCATTGAACAATCCGGCTGCCGTTTTTGTCGGCATTGCGTTGATCGTGCTGATGGGTGTGGTCGCCTTCACGCGTCTGCCGATCCAGCTATTCCCGGATACCGAGCGACCACAGGTCAATATCGCCACATTCTGGCGCTCGGCCTCGCCGCTGGAAATGGAAAGCGAGATTATCGAGCCGCAGGAGCAATTGCTCACGGGTCTGCCCGGTCTCGAGGAAATGCGGGTGTTTGTGGGTGAGGGCTCGGCCTTTATCAATCTGACCTTCGCGCTCGAAACCGACATGACCCAGACGGCGATCGACATATCGAACCGCCTGTCCCAATTGCCGCCTCTGCCCCGCGATGCGGTCGGTCCGAATATCGGCGGTTTTGGCGGTGATGCGCAGCAAAGCCTGATCTGGTTCTTCTTGCAGGCCCTGCCGGATAATCCGAACGAAATCCACGACTACTCGGCCTTTGTGGAAGATACGGTGATACCGCGCCTGGAAGCGATCCCGGGCGTTGCCAGCGTGCAGATCGGCTGGGGTCAGAGGCCGGAAGAATTGCAGGTCACCATTGACCCCTATCGCGCTGCTGCGCTGGGCGTCACCCTGCCGCAGATATCCGGCGCCATCGTCAATAATTCCGACGTCTCCGGCGGCAATGCCGAGATAGGTCGGCGTTCCTACCAGATGCGCTTCGAGGGCGAGTTCGAGCCGGAAGAACTGGACGAGCTGGTGATTGTCTGGCGCGACGGTACGCCGGTGCGGCTGGGCGATGTTGCCACGGTCTCGGTCAATTATGGCGAGCGCAACAACTTCACCTATCAGAACGGCAATCCGGCCATGGGCATCGAAGTGCGTCGCCAGCCGGGCGCCAATGTCCTGTCGGCCCTGGACGCCGTGAAGGCGGAGGTCGCGGAGATCAATGCCACGCTGCTGGAAGAGCGCCAGCTCATCATGGCGCCATCCTTCGACGCGTCGGTCTTCATCATGCGGGCGATCGACCTGCTTCGGACCAATCTGCTGTTGGGCGTGGCCCTGGCGATCTTCGGCCTGTGGCTCTTCCTGCGCCGGGCGCGGGCGACGCTGATCATCTCGCTCGCCATTCCGGTGTCCTTGCTATCGACCCTGATCGTGCTGTTCCTGCTGGGCCGCTCGCTGAACGTGATCTCCCTCGCGGGCTTGGCCTTTGCCACCGGCATGGTGATGGACGCGGCGATTATCGTGCTGGAGAATATCATCCGACGAAGGGAGGCGGGCGAGGACGCCGACACCGCCTCCGACAAGGGCGCGCAACAGGTCTGGGGCGCGCTCCTGGCCTCGACGACAACCACTGTCGCCATCTTCCTGCCGATCATCTTCACGCGGAATGCCGAGGGGCAGATATTCGCTGACCTTGCCGTGACCATCGCGGTCGGGGTGGCGATCTCGATGATCGTGGCGGTGACCATCCTGCCGGTCGCTGCAAAGTACTGGATCCGCGACCGGTCGACCGTCACCCGACAACCCGTCCTCAACCGTATCGCCGGTTGGGTGATGACGGTCAGCGACAGCCCGCGCCGACGGATCGGTGTTGCAGCCCTGTTGATTGCCCTGCCACTGGCCTTCACCTGGTTCTCGCGTCCGGCGATGGACTACCTGCCGCCCGTCAAGCGCGATGCGGTGGATGCCTTCTTCATGTTCCCGCCGGGATCCAATCTCGACTGGATCGAAGAGGAGGTCGCGGCGACCATTGTCGAGCGGCTCGAACCCTATATGAGCGGCGAACGCGAGCCGGCCCTGCGTAATTATTATTTCGGGACTTTCCCGGGCGGTGGCGGCGCAACGGCGGGCATCCGGGTGCAGGACCAGTCACGCGTGGGCGAGCTGGAACGGATCGTCCGAGAGGAGATCATCACCGGTATTCCCGATGTGGTCGGCTTTGCCCAACAGGGCAATTTGTTCGGCGGCTTTGCCCAGGGCGGCAATATCCAGGTCAATATCCAGTCCTCTGACGAGGGCGCACGGGCGCGCGCCACCCAGGTCGGCCTGCAGATGTTGCGCGAGCGCTTCCCGGGCGTGAACATCAATGCCAATCCGCCGCCGCAATCGACCCAGCCGCGGTTGACTCTTGTGCCCAATGACCGGCGCATCCAGGAAGCCGGCTGGGCCCGCCGCAATGTGGCCGGCATGATCGCCATGCTGGGCGATGGCCAGTTCATTGGCGAGTATTTCGACGGCGAAAGCCGGATGAACATCATCCTCAGGTCGGAGGGCTGGGATACACCCGACCAACTGGCCGGGCTTCCCATCGCCACGCCGAGTGGCGCTGTCGTGCCCCTTGGCGATCTTGTCCAGGTGCGCGAAGAGGTCGGTGTCGGGGGCATCCAGCGTCTCAACCGCCGCCGCACGGTGACCATCAATATCAACCAGCCTGAAGGCGTATCTCTGGAAGAGATCCTGACCGTCGTCCAGGACGAGGTCGAGCCGGCCATCCGCGCGGAACTCCCGCCGGACGGGACAGTGGTCTATGGCGGCAGCGCCGACAGTCTCGACCGGGCGGTCAACACCATGCTGATGAATATGGGCATGGCGATGGTAATCCTGTTCCTGATCCTCGCCGGCATGTTCCGCTCGCTGCGTGATGCGGTGCTGGTGCTGGTCTCGATCCCGCTGGCCGGGGTCGGCGGGGTCGCCATGTTGCAGATTCTCAACCTGTTCGTGACCCAGCCGCTCGACCTCTTGACCATGATGGGCTTCGTCATCCTGCTCGGCCTGGTCATCAACAACGCTATCCTGCTGGTCGACCAGACCCGTCAGGGCGAGCGCGAGGGCCTGGGTCGCCGCGAAGCGGTGGAGCAGGCGCTGCACATGCGTCTCCGGCCGATTTTCATGTCGACCATGACCAGCCTGCTGGGCATGTTGCCGCTCCTGCTTGTTCCGGGTGTGGGCAGTGCGATCTATCGCGGCCTCGCGGCGGCGATCGTTGGGGGCATGAGCATCAGCCTGGTCTTCACCCTCGTCCTCATTCCCTGCCTGCTGCGGCTGGGCGAGGGAGCCCGTCAGCGTATTGCGCACACATCCTCAGCCGTTTCGGCCGAATAGACCTGACTTCGGAGACCCTCATGCTGGCTCGACTTTTCAAACTGGCGACTGCCTTCATCCTCCCCGGCCTGACAGGAGCGGCTCTGGCCGTGCAACCGGGGCCTCCGCCGCCTGCCGTTGTCAGGACGTCCGAGATCATTTCGCTCGACATGGCCCGGACGCTGACGACACCGGCCAGTGTGATGTCCCGCAATGATGCCCAGATTGCCGCTGAAGCGTCCGGTCGCATCACCTTCATCGCCGAGCCGGGGGACGAGATCGCCGAGGGCGGGCTGATTGCGCAAATGGATGACCGGCAGGCCCGCATCCAGCTGGAAGAGGCCCGCGCCCGTCATGCGCGCGCAGCCGCCAATGCCAGCTACCAGAATGCCGAGGCGACCCGTTATCAACAGCTGGCAGAAAACGGCACGGTCCCGGCGACGCGCCGCCGGGAAGTGGAACTCGCCCGTGATCTTGCGGTGCAGGACGCGCGAGAGGCCCGCTCGGCGCTCGACCGCGCGGAACTGGCGCTCGAGCGGACCCAGATCCGTGCCCCCTTTTCCGGGCGCGTTGCCGTGCGACTGATCCAGGTCGGGGAGCTGTCTTCACCGGGGCGTGACATCGCCCGGCTGGTTGATATCGAGCACAAGGAAGCGGTGGCCCAGGTCCC
The DNA here is from genome assembly GCF_048268525.1 of Maricaulis sp. GTDB lineage: Bacteria > Pseudomonadota > Alphaproteobacteria > Caulobacterales > Maricaulaceae > Maricaulis. The sequence continues at coordinate 19,354 of NZ_JBLWVH010000007.1, forward strand.
CGTGGCTGTCGCGCCTTTCCTGCGTGTCGGCATGGACGTGTCGCTGTCACTCGGCAATGAGCAGACCGTGCGCGCGCCGATCCGTGCCATCATTCCGGTCGGCGACGCTGTCTCCCGCACCTTCGAAGTTCGCATCGATCTGGAGGGGTCGGACTGGATTGTCGGCTCGGCGGCACGTGTGGCCTTGCCCACCGAAACACCGCGGACCCAGCTCGCTGCGCCCTATGACGCCGTGATCTTGCGCGCCAACGGCAATTTCGTCTTCGTTGTCGATGACGAAGACGTGGCCCACCAGGTCGCGGTCGTGCCAGGGGTGCGGACCGATGGCTATGTCGCTATTTCCGGCGAGATCGAGCCCGGTCAGCGGGTTGTCGTTTCCGGTGCCGAAACCCTGTCTGACGGGCGCTCGGTCACCGAGCTGGGCGAAGACGCCTGATCTCAGCAGGCGACCACATTGACAGCCAGGCCACCCTGGCTGGTTTCCTTGTATTTTTCCTGCATGTCGACGCCGGTCTGACGCATGGTTTCGATCACCTGATCCAGTGAGACCTTCATGTCGACCGACGTCGCGCGCAGTGCCAGGCGGGCCGCGTCGATCGCCTTGATGGCGCCGATGGCATTGCGCTCGATGCAGGGGATCTGAACCAGCCCGCCGACCGGGTCGCAGGTCAGGCCCAGATTGTGTTCCATGCCGATCTCGGCGGCGTCCTCGATCTGGGCGTTATTGGCGCCCATGGCGGCGGCGAGGGCGGCGGCGGCCATGGAACAGGCGACCCCGACTTCACCCTGACATCCAGCCTCGGCGCCGGAAATCGAGGCGTTTTTCTTGTACAGGGAGCCGATCGCCGCCGCTGTCAGAAAGAAGCGTTGCAGGGCTTCCTCGTCATCCTGGTCGCGATGGTATTTGTCGAAATAGCGCGCCACCGCCGGGATGATGCCGGCGGCGCCATTGGTTGGCGCGGTCACGACGCGGCCACCGGCGGCATTCTCCTCATTGACCGCCATCGCCCACAGATTGATCCAGTCCATCGCGGCGAGCGGGTCTTTCTTGGGATCGACGGGCTCGGCGATCAGGTCGCGATTCATTTTGGGCGCGCGGCGCTTCACATTGAGACCACCAGGCAGGACACCATCCTGCTTCAGGCCGCGATCGATGCAATCCTCCATGGCGCGCCACAGGCCCTCGATACCCGCCCGGATCGTGTCGTCGGGAAGGAAGGTGCGCTCATTGGCCAGCATGATGCGATAGATGGACAGGCCCGTGCGTTCGCCAATCTCAAGCAGTTCGGCGGCCGAGTTGAAGGGATAGGGTTCACCGTCCTTCACATCGGCGGCGGAATTGCGGCCTGCCTCGTGTTCATCGATCACGAAGCCGCCGCCGATCGAATACCAGATTTCCTCGCGAATGATGTCGCCGCTTTCGTCCAGTGCGCGGAATTTCAGTGCGTTGGAGTGGAAGGGCAGGCGGATATCCCCCCGGAAGTCCAGGTCCCGGCGCTCGTCGAATGGAATTTCACGGCCGTTGGCCAGCTTCAGCGTCTGCGCCTCGCGTATCCGGGCGAGGCGGGTCGGTATCGTGTCCGGATTGATGCGCGCGGGATCGCTGCCCTCCAGGCCGAGGAGTACCGCCGTATCTGTGCCGTGACCCAGTCCGGTCAGGGCGAGCGAGCCGTACAATTCGGTCTGCAACTGCGCGACCCTTGTGCCGGTCTTGTCCTCGAGCACGCGCTCGACGAACACCTTGGCCGCCTTCATTGGCCCCACGGTGTGGGAGCTGGACGGGCCGACGCCGATCTTGAAAAGGTCGAAAACACCGAAATGCATGGATCAGGCTCGCTGGTCGGAGGTGGTCAGGTGGCGATGGGTCAGGCTCAGCCGTCGCCAAGGCCCTGGTCACGGGTGAAGGCATTGAAACAGATGATGGTCTGCGTGTCCTTGATCCCGGCAATCGTCTGGACCTTCTGGTTCACGAAACGGCCGATATCGGTGTCGTCCTGCAGGGTGAAGCGGGCCAGCAGGTCGAAGGCGCCGGAGATCGAATGCACCATCGGCGCCTCGTCGAGATTGTCGACCAGCTTGGCAGCCACGTCATAGGTGTGGCCCAGCTCGCATTTGATGAAGACGTAGAATTGACGCATGGCAAACTCCTTGGGACTGCCGGCTACCCGGCGGGGGGGACTGCCGGCTACCCGGCGTGCAATGTGGGTGTCAGGTCACGGCCGACCGGATGTTGAACCGCGGCTCCTGCCAGACGCCGCTTTGCATGACATCGGCGAGGATGTCGACGGCGTTCCAGACATCCTCATACCCGACATAGAGCGGCGTGAAGCCGAAGCGCAGGATATCCGGCGCACGGAAATCCCCGATCACGCCCCGCTCGATCAGGGCCTGCATGATGGCATAGCCGTGCTTGTGGGCGAAGGAGACCTGTGAGCCACGTATGCCGGCATCGCGGGGGCTGCGCAGTTCGAACCCGTCGAGCCGGTCCTCGACCAGGTCGATGAACAGATCACCCAGAGCCTCCGACTTCGCCCGGATCGCCGACATGTCGGCGTCGAGCATGATGTCGAGGCCGCATTCCAGCGCCGCCATGCCAATGATGGCCGGGGTCCCGCACTGGAAGCGGTCAATGCCGGGAGCCGGTTCGTACCGGTCATCAAAGTCAAAGGGCCGGGCATGACCCAGCCACCCGGACAGGACCGGAAACACCCTGTCGTGATGACGTTTGGCGACGAACAGGAAGGCCGGAGCACCGGGACCGCCATTGAGATATTTATAGCCACAGCCCACCGCGAAATCGGCTTTGCAGTCATTGAGCGTCACCGGCATGGCACCGGCGCTGTGACTGAGGTCCCAGATCACAGGAATGCCCAGGGCCTGGGCGCGGGCCGTCACCGCCTTCATGTCGTGCAATTGGCCGGACTTGTAGTGGGTATGGGTGAGGAGCAGCGCCGCAACGTCTTCGGTCAGCGACGCATCAATGGCGTCCCGGTCGACCAGGACCTGCCGGATGCGCCCGCCGGAGAGGGCCGCCAGGCCCTCCATCATATACGCGTCGGTTGGAAAGTTTCCGGTTTCCGACAGGATCACGGAGCGCTCAGGTGCCAATTGCAGACAGGCGCACAGGCCTTTGAAAATATTGACCGATGTTGACTCGCCCGCGATCACTTCACCCGGGTCTGCGCCGATCAGTCGGGCAATCTTGTCGCCCAATCGCCGCGGGGCGCTGATCCAGTCATGGCTGTTCCAGGCACGGATGAGGTCTTCACCCCATTCGCGCTTCACAACTGACTCGACACGGTCGGGCGTGGATTTGGGCAGGGCGCCGAGCGAGTTGCCGTCGAGATAGATCACCCCGTCAGGGATGGAAAAACGCTCGCGAAACCCGGCCAGCGGGTCGGCTGCGTCGAGACGGCGAACGTCATCGCGTGTTGTCATGGCAGTTCTCTCAGTACGGCGCGCAGTGGTGCGGCATCGGCGCCGGCAATCTTGAGCGGCAGGGCAATGAGTTCGTAGCGCCCATCGGGAATGCCATCGAACACGAGGCCTTCGAGGATTCGCATATCGTGCCGCTGCACCGCGTGATGGGCGTCCATGGTCTTGGATGTCTGCGGGTCCAGTGACGCCGCGTCGACCCCGATCAACCGGCAACCGGACGCCGCCAGGCGGTCGATGGTGTCTGCGTGTAGCGCGCGGAAGTCCGGATCCCAGGTGTCGGTTGGAAATGAGGCATAGGTGCGGACCAGAACGCGGCTTGCCCCGTCAATCACCGACCAGTCCAGATCGGCTGGCGTCACGTGCGGATCGGAGCCGGTAGCCGTCACGAGGGTGCAAGGGCCGATATACAGATCCAGGGGCGTTGCGGCGATGTCATCGCCGGCCCGATCGTAATGACTGGGCGCGTCGGCATGGGCACCGCTATGGGTGGACAGGGTCAGGCGCGACACCTTGACCGGACAGTCCGGCCCGATGGTCCAGACCTCGTCGCAGGCAAAGGCGGTGTCGCCAGGCCAGACCGGCAAATCCGGGCGCAGGGTCTGCGATATGTCCCACATCTTCGCCATGGCTCAGAGCGAGGTCCGCACGGTCCAGATTTCCGGGAAGAAGCGCAGGTCCAGCGCCTTCACCAGATAGGACACGCCGCCGGTTCCACCGGTGCCGCGACGAAAGCCGATGATCCGCTCAACGGTCTTCATGTGGTTGAAGCGCCATTGCTGGAATTTGTGCTCGAGATCGACCAGTTTCTCGCCCAACTCATAGGCTTCCCAATGGGTCTCGCTATCGCGATAGATAGCCCGCCAGACATCTTCCACGGCGGGGCTGGCTTCATAGGATTGCGACCAGTCGCGATCGAGGCGGTCGGCGGGAATGTCATAGCCCTTGCGGGCCAACCAGCGCAGCGTCTCGTCCCACAGGCTGGGATTTTGCAACGCCTCGTCGACCATCTTGAAAGCGGGCGGATTGCTGGCATGGACCCGGGCGAGAGCGGCATTCTTGTTGCCGAGCCGGTATTCAAGCGTCCGGTACTGGAAAGACTGGAAGCCGGACGAGGCGCCGAGCTTGTCGCGGAAGGCCAGATAATCGGCCGGCGTCATCGTGGCGAGCACTTCCCAGGCCTGGATCAATTGTTCCTGGATACGGCTGACGCGGGCGAATTTCTTCAGTGCCGGACCGGCATTGTCGGAGCGGAGATCCGCCAGTGCGGCATCGGTCTCGTGCAGGAGAAGCTTCATCCACAATTCGGCGACGTGATGGATGACGACGAACAGCATTTCGTCATGCTCGTCGGTCAACGGTTTTTGCGCGGCAAGCAGGACGTCCAGGGCCAGATAGCCGCCATAGGACATCTCGTCCTTGAAGTCCCAGTGGATGTCCTCGCCGGACACATCCACACGGGATGAGAATGTCTCGCTCATCCTGTCACTCCCCGTTCTCCGGTCGTGAGCCGAGCGACTCACAATCACCGTCGTCGTTGCGTTGAGGTGTAGGGGTTAAGCGGGTCGACTGGCAACCGTAGCGGACGCTTGATGGCAAGCCGCGCCTTGCCTAGTTTTCGCCGCCAGTCAGGGGAGTGGACCATGGAAGCAGCCGTAGAACAAAGCGTCTGGGACGTGATCGGTCTTTATCTCCAGCAGGGTTATATCCACATCCTGCCGCGCGGCCTGGATCACATCCTGTTTGTGCTGGCGTTGTTTTTCGCTTCCACGCGTCTCAAGCCACTGATCTGGCAGATCTCTGCCTTCACCCTGGCCCACACGCTGACGCTGGCGCTCGCGGTGCTGGGCTATGTCGATCTGGATCCGGCCATCGTCGAACCAATCATCGCACTGTCGATTGCCTTCGTGGCCATCGAGAACCTGATCTTCAGGGACATGACCCGCTGGCGTCCGGCGATCGTGTTTGCCTTCGGTCTGTTCCACGGTCTGGGATTTGCCGGCGTGCTCAGCGATTACGGCCTGCCGGAGGACCAATTGCTGGCCTCGTTGTTGAGCTTCAATATCGGTGTTGAAGCCGGGCAGCTGACCATCGTGGCGGCCTGCTGGCTGGTGCTGCACCGCTTCGCCGAGGCGAACTGGTATCCATGGCTGGTCCGGTTTGCCTCCGGCGCCATTGCCCTGATGGCCCTGTGGTGGACTTTCGAGCGCATTTTCCTTGGCGGGTAGACATGAAAAAGGCGGCCCCGGTGTGGAGCCGCCCTTCATTCAATCCGATGGACTGATTACCAGCCGCAATCGCGGTCGGCGTTTTCTGCTTCCAGATGCGTCATCAGCGGCTGGAAATAGGCGATGATGGCTGAGCCATCCATTTCGCGGGTACCGGTGAAGGCTTCCAGCGCGTCCGGCCAGGGCTGCGAGGCGCCCATTTCCATCATCGCGTTGAAGCGGGCACCGACTTCCTCATTGCCGTAGATCGAGCAACGGTGCAGCGGACCTTCCCAGCCAGCCATCTCGCAGGCCGCTTCATGGAATTGGAACTGCATGATGAAGCTGAGGAAATAGCGCAGATAGGGGACGTTGTTGGCGATGTGGTATTTCGAGCCTGGATCGAAGGCGTTTTCACCGCGCTCGACCGGCGGCACAATGCCCTGGTAGCTCTCGCGCAGCTCCCACCAGGCGTCATTGTAATTTTCCGGCTGGATCTCGCCGCGCAGCACGCGCCAGCGCCATTGATCCATCATGATGGCGAAGGGCAGGAAGGAAATCTTGTCGAGGGCGGTATCCATCAGCAAGCCAAGGTCAGCCGAGGCGTCCGGCACGTCGGCTTGGTCGAGCAAGCCGATCTGGACCAGATAGTCCGGCGTCACCGAGAGGGCGATGAAATCACCGATCGCCTCGTGGAAGCCGTCATGGGCGCCGCCCTGGAACAGGAAGTCCTGCTGGTTGTAGGCGCGCTGGTAGAAATTGTGGCCCAGCTCGTGGTGCACGGTGACGAAGTCATCGGCATTGACGCGGGTACACATCTTGATCCGCAAATCATCGACACTGTCGAGATTCCAAGCCGAGGCGTGACAGGCAACCTGGCGGTCACGCGGCTGCGTGATCAGGGAGCGCTCCCAGAACGTATCCGGCAGTTCTTCCATGCCCAGGGAGGTGAAGAAGCTTTCCGCGGTCTCCGTCATCCGGATCGGATCATAATCCGCATCGACCAGAAGCTGGGTCAGGTCATAGGCCGGGCCGGCATCGCTGACCGAAGCCACATCGCTGAGCGCGGCCCAGGACTGGGCCCACATATTGCCCAGCAAGTCGGCCCGGATCGGACCTTCCGCAGCCTGGACCTCATCGCCATAAAGGTCGTTCAGGTCATCGCGAACATAGCAGTGGAGTTGCTCATACAGCGGCTCGACCTGGCCCCAAAGGCGTTCGACTTCGGCTTCCATCTCGTCGGCCGGCATGTCGTAATTGGACAGCCACATCTCGGCGAGATCGGAGAAACCGAGATCGCGGGCGCCGGCATTGGCGATCTCGACCATCTCGGCATAGTCCGCCGACATCTGCTCGGGGTTGTAGCTGTCTCGCCAGCCGGCCCAGACATGCGCCAGGAATTCCGGGTCACGGCTGGTCCGCATGATGTTTTCCAGCTCGTTATGGTCGACCATCTCGCCGTCGATCTCCATCAGACCGGTCGAATAGGCCGAGCCCATGCGGGTCGTCAGTTCGGACAGGCGCGCCGCAGCGGCGCTATCAGCCGGGGCGGGCAGGGTGATGCCGGCGCGCAGCACGTTCATCTGCCGCGCCATTTCGGTGGTCATCTCAAGATCGTTGTAGCGCGCTGTTTCGGTCGCCAGACGGACAGCCATCTCGGTGCCTTGAGTCGACATGCGCTCGAGCAGCCAATTGGTGTCATAGGTGATGAAGTTGTTCTGGACCCAGGCCGTGCGGGCGCCAAACTCGCTGAACTCACGCAGCTCGGCGGTTGCATCAGCAAGGAATTGTTCGGCATCGGCCACCGTGACCGGTGCTTCGGCTTGGTTTGTGGCGGCTTGTGTGCCAGCAGAAGGCTCTTCGGGGGCGCTACAGCCCGCAAGAACTGCCAGAAGGGCACCCGAAGCAACCCCGGTCATCAAACGTTTCATGGTCATTCTCCCCGTCTGCCCACAGGGCAGGATTGGCTAACTGTCTCCATCCTGATGCGCTCGTCGTGCGCGTCAAGACGACATTGCGTGATTTCGTTCTGGTACCGTTCGCAATCAGGCCTTTTTCGCTGCCGCGGCGCGCATCACCCGCTCCATGCCATCGAGGAAGGCCGAGCGGTCCTTGGGACCAAACGGCTTGGCGCCTGAGGTGACCGCCCCGGTTTCCCGCAAGTCGGTCATCAGGTTACGGGTCGCGAGAGAGGCGCCGATATTGTCCTGGGTCCACAGCTTGCCGCGCGGATCAATGCCGATCGCGCCAGCCTTGATGCACCGGTCGGCGAGCGGAATATCGGCCGTCACGAAGACGTCGCCAGCGCCGATATGGTCCGCGATCCAGTCATCGGCCGCATCCAGCTTGCCCTCAACGATGACCAGCCGCGCCCATTGCGAGTTCGGACGTCTCAGCCCGCCATCGCAAACGAACAGCATTTCCCATTGATGACGCTCACCAACGCGGATGATCTCATCCTTCACCGGGCAGGCATCGGCATCGACATAGATGGTCATCGTCTAGAGCTCGCTGACCATGGCCAGCATGGCGTCGAGATTGGCGGCGCCCAGCTTGCGGCAACGCTCCGGCGACCAGCCGAATTCCGGATCGGGCAGGTCGGCATTGTCCTTGAAGGGCATTTCCAGCGTCATCGCCAGGCATTTGAATTCATTGGCGAGGTAATTGGTGCAGACCGAGAGATTGGCGGTGCCCGGTGCATCGACATCATAGCCGTGCTCGGTCTGGAAGTCCGGGCTGGCGAGGCAGAGCGCGTCCTTGTAGCCATCCAGCAATGCCTGGCCGCGCTCATCGAAATTGGGCGCGCCTTCGCCGCCGGCGATGAAATTATAAGGAAGGGCCTCATCGCCATGCACATCGAGGGCGAGATCGATCCCGGTTTCGCGCATGCGGGTCAGGACATGGAAGACTTCCGGGGAGTTCTCCGGTGTGGCCTTGTCCCATTCGCGGTTGAGATTGACGCCGTTGGCATTGGTGCGCAGATGGCCGCGCTTTGAGCCATCCGGGTTCATGTTCGGCACGATATGGAAAACGGCCTTTTCGCGCAGCTTGCGGGCGACGGGATCATCATCATCGAGCAGCCGGCCGAGAAAACCCTCCATCCACCATTCCGCCATGGTCTCACCAGGATGCTGGCGGGCGGTGACCCAGATGGTGCGCGTGGCGCTGTCCTGCTCACCAATGGTGAGAAGGTCCATCGTCTGCCCGTCCAGGGTCTCGCCGAGCACTTCCAGCTCGACCGCGTGGTGCAGCTGGGCCCAGGCGATCAGGTCCTGGTGGCGCTCCATCGAGAAGGGCGCGAAATAGGCAAACCAGACTGTGTCGGCTTCCGGCATGTGGTGGATGGTCAGTGTGCCGTCTGCATACTCGGTGTCGACGCGGAACCAGGTCTCGCGGTCATAGGAGGCGCAGGCCTGATAGCCGGGCCAGCCTTCAAGATAGGCCGCGCCACCGGCATTCTCGATCGCCATGGAAAGCTGTTCGCCCATCGCGCCGGTAACCCGGAAATGGAACCATTGGTAGAAGTCCGAGCCGTTATCCTTGCGGATTTCCAATCGGATACGACCCGGGTCGGCCGCGTCGAGGACCTCGATATTGCCGCTGTCAAAGGCGTCGGTGATGTTAAGGCCCATGGTTCGCTCCGCTATTCTCGCAAAAGGGTGACTCGCTTGTGAGCGTGATAGACCATATCGCACGGTCAATCGACGGCGCGCCTGCGTCCTGTCCGGGAGATGACGACATGATGGTCTGGCTTTCACGCGTGGTTCGCTTTGGACTGCCGCTTTTCATCGCAGCGATCTTTCTCGATTCGCTTCGCTACAAGTTTACGGATGCCCCGGAAACGCAGGAAATCTTCGGTCGGCTCGATGGCTGGGCCGCCAGCCTGGGCGCGGCGGGCCTGTTCGATCACAGCGGGCTCTTCAGCCAGTACGTGATCGGATCAGCAGAACTCATTGCTTCTGCGCTGCTATTGATTGGATTTATACCCGCCTTGTCGCGCTTTCAGGTTCTGGGCAGTGCCCTCGGCGTGGCCATCATGAGCGGCGCCATCAGCTTTCACCTGTTCACACCGCTTGGCATTGATCCCAATGCCGATGGCGGTGGCCTCTTCGTCGCGGCTTGTCTCGTTTGGCTGTCCTGCGTGACCCTCTTGGTCATAAAGCGTCAGGAAGCGCTGGCTTTGGCCTGCGACTTCTTGCGGGCGATTGTTCCGAGCAGGCGATAGGCCAGCAGCAGTGCCAGGATGCCTCCATGGATCCACGGGCCCAATTGCTGCCCCTTGACCATATAGCCGTGATGCAGGACGGCGAGGATGGCGAGTGGATAGACCAGCCGGTGCAGGCCCTGCCAGCGGCGAGCGCCCAACCGGCGCTGCACGCGATTGAATGAGGTGAGGGCGAGCGGGATGAGCAGGATGAAGGCGCTCATGCCGAGCGTGATGTAAATTCGCTCGGCGACATCCCGCCACAGGCCGGCGAGCGCACCGGAGGCGCTCATCCCGGCAGCCAGGAAGAGGTCCAAGCCGAGATAGGCGAGGATGTGGAGGAGAGCATACCAGAAGGCCGCGAGGCCGATCCGGCGCCGGATCATCATGATCGGTCCCCATCGCGTCAGGTCACGGATCGGCGTGACTGCGAGCGAGGCGAGGAGGATACGGATCGCAGTGTCGCCCAGAAAGCGGTGCGTGGTCTCGATCGGATTGAAGCCCAGACCATGCGCCTGGCCGCCCAGCAGCAAAATCCATTGCCAGCCCAGCCACAGGCCGGGCAGGGCCAGCAGCCAGAAGGCAAGGGGCTTCAGCCAATGACGGCTGAACGTCCTGAGAAGTGGGTTGCGTACCATGGTCTGATGGGTGTCCGACGGCCTAGTGGTTCTCGATCAGGTCCATGCCCGCATACATGTGGGCGACCTGTTCGGCATAACCATTGAACATTTCCGTGTCGCGACGGGCAAAGACATTGCCGCCGATGACCCGTTCCGAACTCTGGCTCCAGCGTGGATGGGCCCGGTTCGGATTGACGTTGGAATAAAAGCCGTACTCGCGCGGAGCCGAGCGGTTCCAGCTGGTTTCCGGCTGCTCGCTGACAAAGCGGATCGCCGAAATCGACTTGATTGACTTGTAGCCGTATTTCCACGGAACGACGAGGCGCACCGGCGCACCGTTCTGGTTGGGGAGGACCTCGCCGTAGAGACCGACGGCGAGGAAGGCGAGCTCGTTCATCGCCTCGTCCATGCGCAGGCCTTCCACATAGGGCCAGTCCAGCACCGGGAAACGGGTTCCGCGCATCTCTTCACGGTCGAGATGGGTTTCGAACTGGACATAGCGGGCGTCGCTGGTCGGTTCGAAGGCGGCCAGTACCTGTGACAGCGGGACACCGACCCAGGGAATGACCATCGACCAGGCCTCGACACATCGCAGGCGATAGATGCGTTCTTCCAGCGTTGAGAAGTCGACGACATCCTCCAGCGCGAAACGGCCGGTGCGGCCGGCATGGCCCTCGATGTCGATCGACCAGGGATCGGTGGTCATCGCGCCGGCATGGCGGGCGGGGTCGTCCTTGCCGATGCCGAACTCGTAGAAATTATTGTAGCCGGTGACGGCCGGATAGGGCGTTTGCGGATCCGCGACGGTGTAATCGGTGGCAGCAAAGTCGAGCGCACCGCTGACCGGGCGTTGCCCGGCGCCCGTCTGTCTCGCCGCCACTTGACCTGACTGGGCCTCGCAGCCGGTGAGGCCGGTCAGGGCCAGCGCACCGCCACCGGCCATGATGGCGCGTCGGTCCAGGTACAGCTTTTTGGGTGTGACGTCGGCCTCCGGGCTTTGCCAGCGGCGGTGTTTGCGAATGAACATGGTCTCGTATCCGTGCCTGTGATCATACAGAACCTAGGGCATTTCACGCCTGCGTCTTCCCCCTCAACGGTTTCGTGATGATTGCGGGAGAGCTTGTTACCATTCGTCAGGTCGTCGAGGCGGTCACCATGTCGCGTATGCGCCTGTCCTGTCTGAGTGAGTTCCTCATCATCACCCGCGCGCCCGGAGTCGAAGGCAATCGCGCTCCAAATCAGTTATTGGTTCCCCGATTATTGTGGGATATAGGCGCGCACCACGGTGCTGCAGGCCGCGTCCATCCGGGCCTTGAATAGCAGTAGCGGCACAACAAGTTCGGCGTGGACGGCGTCACTGAATCCGTGCCCCGACTCCAATTGAAATCGGTGCTCCACAAGGATCACCAAGCAGCCAGTTCACAGAGGTCATCCTTGCCCAGCCAACCCGGTCGCTCCTCCCTCAATGTCCGCAATGCCACGATTGAGGACATTCCACGCATCAATGCGCTGGTCGGCAAGGTCTATCCCTCGATGGACACATACTCTGTGGCCATGCTGCAGGGACAGATCACCATTTTTTCCGATGGTCAGGTCGTGGTTGAGTATGATGGCGAGATCGTCGGCTATGCCGCGAGCTTCATCATTGATGGTGAAACGGCGCTCAAGCCTCACACTTGGGACTCGATCACCGGTGGCGGATACGCCTCGCGGCACAACCCCAAGGGCGAATGGCTCTACGGGATGGAAGTCTGTGTTGACCCGGACCGCCGTCGCCTGCGGATCGGTCAGCGCCTCTATGACGCCCGCAAGGAACTGGCCGAACGCTATGAACTGGAAGGCATTGTGTTTGGCGGACGGATGCCGAACTGGCAGCGCAAACGCAAGCAATATCCGACGGCGAAATCCTATCTCGATGCCGTCATGGCGCAGGAAGTGGCCGACCCGGTCATCCGCTTCCAGTCACGAATGGGGTTTGAGCCGATCGGTGTTCTCAAGGATTATCTTCCGTCCGACGCGGCATCGCGCGGATGGGCCAGTCACATGGTCTGGCGCAACCCCTATGCTGTGGAACAGAAGCTCAGCGCCAATGCGCCTCCGGGGCAGAAAGAGATCGTGCGTGTCGCCACGGTCCAGTTCCAGCAGCGCCGGGTCGAGAGTTTTGACGAATTCATCAGCAATATCGAGTACTTCGTCGATGTGACGTCGGACTATCGCTGTGATTTCGTGGTCTTCCCCGAGCTGTTCACCCTGCAGCTCCTCGCGCTTGAGGAAACGCGCCTGACGCCGGCGCAGTCGATTGAACGCCTGACCGAGTACACGCCCCACTTCGTCGAGAAAATGCGTGAGCTGGCGATCAGCTACAACATCAACATCATCGGCGGCTCCCATCCCACACGCACGGATGATGGCGACATCCAGAATGTCGCCTATGTCTTCCTGCGGGACGGCTCGGTTCATGCCCAGGAGAAGATTCACCCGACCCCGTCAGAACGCCATTGGTGGAATATTCTGGGCGGCGACGAGATCATCACCATCCCGACCGATTGCGGTCCGATCGGAGTGCTGATCTGCTATGACAGCGAATTCCCGGAGCTGGCGCGCAAGCTGGTCGATGCCGGCGCGAAGCTCCTGTTCGTGCCGTTCTGTACCGACAATCGCCAGGGCTATCTGCGGGTACGATATTGCGCCCAGGCGCGGGCCATCGAGAACCAGTGCTATGTCGTGATGTCCGGCAATGTCGGAAACCTGCCAGGCGTGGAAAACATGGACATCCAGTATGCCCAGTCCTGCATCCTGACGCCCTGTGACTTTCGCTTCGCCCGCGACGGCATCGCCGCCGAATGCACCGAGAATGTGGAGACCGTCGCCATCGCCGATCTCGATCTGACCGATCTGGACTGGGCCCGCCAGGAAGGCACGGTCCGCAATCTGCGCGATCGTCGCTTCGACCTGTACAAGGTCGACTGGAAGGGGTGATGAAACCATCCATCCGCCTGGCGGACCCGGATGACCTTGACCGTATCGACCGGATCGAGGCGGCGAGCTTCGACGCGGACCGGTTTCCGCGTCGGAATCTTGCGCGGATGCTGGCGGGACGGCGAACCCGTTTCCTGCTTGCTGAAGCCTCGACCGGGCAGGGCGGTTATCTCGCATTGAGTTTCAGGACGGGCAGCCGGGTCGCCCGGATCTATTCCGTCGCGGTCGATCCGGCATCGCGGCGACAGGGTCTCGCGGAGGCCCTGCTCGAAGCGGCGGTAGAGCTCGCAACGGCACGGAATTGCCATGTGCTCAGACTGGAAGTTCGCGCCTCGAACGGCGCCGCCCGCAAACTTTATGACCGTTACGGATTTCGCTTGCATGACACGCGAATTGCCTATTACGAGGACGGTGAAACAGGCTTGGTTCTGGAGGCCCTTCTCGAGTTGCCGTCCTGTCCTGTCATCGCGGAGCATGACCCCTAGTGAGCGACTGGCTCATCCTCGTTGAATTTCCCAACGACCTCGCCCAACACGAGACCCCTCACAAGGTCCTGCGCATTCGCGACTATCTCGCCAATCCGGGGCTTTTTACGCAGCGGCGGCCGAATATTCTCAATCTGGCCCGGTCCTACGGCTATCAGACAGAAGGCTATTATGCCTCTTTGCTGGCCGAAGCCCGGGGCCACCGGATCGCACCGACGGCGCAGACGATGGTCGAGCTGTCGCGCAAATCCCTCTACGCTCAGGCCCTGCCCGAGTTGAACGCCGCCCTGGCGCGGGCGCATGCGGACGGGGCGTCGATGCCCAGCCCGATGACCGTCGCTTTCGGCCGAGTGGATCAGTTCGGGCTCGGGCGATTTGGAAAGCTGCTGTTTGACTGGTTCCGTGTGCCGGTTCTGGAAGTCACGCTGACCAAATCCGGACTGACCATTGACCGGATCCGCCCGCTGGCGCCCAACGCGCTCAAGGGTGAGGCGAGGGCCTTCTTTCTCGACGCGATGGCGCGTCACACCCAGCGCGGTTGGGCGGATCGCAAGGAGAAGGCACCGGCTCGCTGGTCGCTGGCAGTGCTGACTGATCCTGCCGAAGAGATGCCACCCTCCAAACCATCCTCGTTGAAGCGATTGGCGACAGTCGCGGCGCGGATGGGCGTTGAGGTGACCCCGATCGGTCCGAACGATCTCGCCAGCCTGGCCGAGTACGATGCACTGTTCATCCGGATGACCACGGCGATCGACAATGTCAGCTATCGTTTCGCCCGCCGCGCCGAGCAGGAGGGCATGCCGGTCATCGACGATACGGCTTCGATGATCCGCTGCACCAACAAGGTGTTCCTGAAGGAATTGCTGGAACTGGGCGGCGTTCCGGCTCCGAAAACCGAGATCATCGACGAGACCCAGTCGCTCGAGGGCTTGATAGAGCGGTTGGGAACGCCGGTGGTGCTGAAGGCACCCGATGGCTCGTTTTCCCGCTCGGTCCACAAGGTGTCGACCGACCCCGAATTGCGCGACCGGGCCCGGCAATTGTTTGACGACACGGCACTGATCATCGCGCAGGAATATCTGCCCACCAGTTTTGACTGGCGGGTCGGCGTTCTTGATGGCGAAGCGCTGTTCGCCTGCCAGTACAAGATGGCCAGGGGCCATTGGCAGATCATCAAGCATGTGGAGGGTGGCAAGTCGCGCGAAGGCGGTTTTGCCAGCTTTGCGGTTGAGGAGGCACCGGTGGCCGTGATCGAGACCGCGCTGGCCGCCGCCCGCCTGATCGGCCGCGGGCTCTACGGCATCGACCTGAAGGAAACCCCGGACGGTGTCTTCGTCATCGAGATCAACGACAATCCCAATCTGGAGAGCGATGTGGAAGGTCTGGTGCTGAAAGACGGTCTGTGGGAAGCGATCATCGGATGGTTCGCGCGCCGACTGGAGGCCCGCATCAGTTCACCGGCCACGCCGGTTGCGGTGAGCGCCAGCCCAGCCGGCAACCGACGCGACGCGGCGGATTGATCAGTTGGTCGAGTCCTGGACGGCCTCGCCGGCCCGCTCGATATCCTGACCGGCACCACGGATCGTGTTGCAGCCGGCAAGGCTGATGCCAACAAGAGCGATCACGGCATATGAGACTGTTCGTTTCATGGCTGAGCCTTTCTTGTTTGAAAACACCAGCATGCATCGGCGTGCGGTTGCTAGCAATGGGGCCAAGTTTTCAGGATGAACCACGCCAGCGCCGAAAACCGACATATTTCCGCAGCGCAGATGATGGCTTTGCTGGCGCCCAGTGGCGGAGGGGGAGGGATTCGAACCCCCGGAACCTCGCGGTTCAACGGTTTTCAAGACCGCCGCAATCGACCACTCTGCCACCCCTCCGGTCGCTTCAATTAGACGCCTTGGCCGGTGGTGCGCAACTCTCCAGATGCAGCTTACGCTCCTTTCACCATTCTGCGTTAAACAGGGCAAGGACCGGTTTTCGGCAATGGAGTGCTCCGGACATGCTCATCTGGCGGTTTTTCGTTCTGGCGGCAGCGCTGAGTTTGGTCGCAGCCTGCTCGTCGACCCCGGGCAATCTTCGGCACTATTCCGATGGCCGGTCAGGCGGCAGCGCCGGATCCGGCTGGACACCGTCGTCCGGCGGAGCAACGCGGGCCTCGGGCGCAACCGACCCGTCAGGGCTGATCGCGGCGTCAAGCGCCCACCAGAAAGTCGGGCGCGCCTACACGGTAGCCGGTCGCACCTATCGGCCGCAACGCAATGATGGCTATGACGAAACCGGAATTGCGTCCTGGTACGGTCCCAACTTTCATGGTCGCCCGACCGCCAATGGTGAGACCTTTGACCAACACGCAATGACGGCAGCGCATACAACGCTGCCAATTCCCTCGATAGTGGAAGTCACCAATCTGGAAAACGGTCGGTCGGTGATTGTGCGTCTGAATGATCGCGGTCCCTTTGTCGATAACCGGCTTATTGATCTGAGCCGGGCGGCCGCGACTGAGCTCGACTATATCGGTACCGGCCTGGCGCATGTGCGGGTGCGCTATCTCGGTCCGGCGCACGAAAACGGCGCGCCACCGAACCGGGTCTACCATGCCAATACCGATCGGGCGCCAGCGCAACGTCCTGCACCGGTGCAGGTTGCGGAATCGACGCGCGTGCCAGCGCCTGTGCCAGCCCCCGTAATTGCCGATCCGGTGATGCAAACGCGCGTCCTGCCCGTTGCATCGGCTCCGACACCTTCCGGGGTGCCGGTGTCCGGCCAATACTCGCTCCAGCTTGGGGCGTTCTCCGACGCGGGCAATGCACAAGCGTTCGCCAGTCGTCTCGACGGAGCCGGGGATGTCTGGGTTGAGGCAGGCCAGTCTCAACGGGGCCAGGTATGGCGGGTCTTCTTTGGTCGCTGGGCCGACCGGACCGCTGCCCAGGCCGCGCGCAATTCGCTGGCCGATTGGGGGGTCTACGACTCCCGGATTGTCTCCACTCGCTGAGCAAGCCGCTGTCGCGGTCGTGATCGGAACGCTGGACGCCATCGTCCTGCCGCGCTTCAATGCCTATCTCGCCTCGAAGCAGTACCGATTCCGGCCAGGGAGCGTATCGACGTGCGCGTTTATCCAGCAATAGCCTTTCTTTTTTCGCTTGTGATCTGTGCGCCGGGACTGGCGCAAACCAGCTATCAGACCGATGCCAGCCATGCGGTCATCCTTGATGCGGAAACGGGTGAAGTCCTGTTCTCCCGGAATGCCGACGAGCCAATGCCCCCTGCGTCGATGAGCAAGATGATGACCGTGCTCATGCTGATCGAGGCCATCGAGGCCGGCTCGCTGTCGCTGGATGACGAACTGCCGGTATCGGAACATGCCTGGCGTACCGGTGGCGCCGCATCAGGCTCGTCGACCATGTTTCTCGAGGTCAATTCCCGCGCACGGGTTGAAGACCTGCTGCGGGGTATCGTGATCCAGTCGGGCAATGATGCCTGTATCGTGGTTGCCGAGGCCATTGGTGGAAGTGAAGCCGCCTTTGCCGACATGATGACTGACCGGGCCCATGAACTTGGACTGACAAGTGCCAGCTTTGCGAATGCCACCGGCTGGCCGCACCCTGATCATCGCATCAGCGCTCTCGACCTGGCCCGCCTGGCGCGGATCCTGATCGAGGAGTATCCCGATTATTACGGCATCTGGGCCGAGCGTGAGTTCACCTATAACGGCATCCGCCAGTACAACCGGAATCCGCTTCTGGGTGTGTTCAGTGGAGCTGACGGTCTCAAGACCGGACATACCGAAGAAAGCGGCTACGGGCTGGTTGGTTCGGCCGAACGTGATGGCGAACGCCGGATCATCGTGTTCAACGGTATGGAATCGAATGCCGACCGTGCCAGCGAAGCTGAACGCATGATGCGCTCCGCCTTGAGTGATTACAGCCTCTACCGCCTGTTCGAAGCCGGTGACGAAGTCGATCACCGCGCCGAAGTCTTCATGGGCGAGAACGAGACCGTCGCCTTGCGTGTCGGCTCTGACGTCACGGCCGGATTGCACCGGCGCGCCCGTCGTGACCTGACCGTCATCGTCAGTTATGACGGCCCATTGGTCGCCCCGATCCAGGAGGGCGATGTCGTCGGCAGCCTGATTGTCGAAGCGCCGGATTATGAGCCGCGATCCTATGACCTGGTTGCAGCTGAATCTGTTGCCGAGAAGGGCCTGATGGGCCGGATCGGCGCAGCGCTCGCGCACATGTTGAGGGGGTGAGCCGATGGCGAGGGGGAAATTCATTACGCTGGAAGGCGGCGAGGGGGTTGGCAAGACCACGCTGGTCCAGGGACTGACCCATGAACTCGCCGACCGCAATATTGATGTCGTCGTCACGCGCGAACCTGGAGGGACAGCCGGCGCGGAATTGCTGCGCGATTTGCTGTTGAACGGCGAAGTGGAACGCTGGTCTGCGCGAACGGAGGCCTTGCTGATGTATGCGGCCCGGGTCGATCATGTGGAGCGTTGTATCAAGCCGGCGCTGGAGCGGGGCGCTTGGGTTCTGTGTGACAGGTTTGCCGATTCCACGCGCGCCTATCAGGGCGTGGCGGGTGGTTTGAGCGGGCCCGAACTGGCGAAGCTCGAAAGCTTTGCGCTGGGCGACTTCCGGGCGGACATGACGCTCATCGTCGATCTTGATCCTGTGGCCGGGCGTCAACGGACCATCGAGCGAGGCGAGAAGATCACCCGTTTCGAGAAGTTCGATATCGACTACCACAAGCGATTGCGGCGGGCCTTTCTGGAGATTGCGCTCGAGGAGCCGGAGCGTTGCGTCATCCTCGATGGATCGCAGTCGCAAGAGCAAGTGCTGCGTGCCGCAATCGAGGCGGTTGATGAACGCCTGGCCCACGCCGCATGAGCACTGACCCGGATATTGGCTCTGATGTCCAACCGGGCTGCCTACCGCCGCGCGAGCGTTACGACCTGTTTGGACACAGTGCCGCTGAATCCGCTTTCGCCTCAGCCTGGGACTCGGGTCGTCTGCACCACGCCTGGATGATTACCGGCCCGCGCGGCGTCGGCAAGGCGACCTTCGCCTGGCGGGCAGCGCGGCGGGTGCTGGGTGCTCGGCCAATGCCGGAAGCCGGCCCATTGGGGACTTCGGCGCAGGACCCGGTTTGCAAGGTGATCGAGGCCCAGGCCACGCCGGATCTTCTGCTCCTGCGCCGTCCATGGAATGACAAGCGCAAGCGCTGGCGCGGCGAGATCACGGTCGACGAGGCACGGCGCGCCCCCCATTTCTTTGAAATGAGTTCGGGCGGTGGCGGCTGGCGGGTCTGCATTGTCGATTGCGCCGACGACATGAATAACAATGCCGCCAATGCCCTGCTCAAGACGCTCGAGGAACCACCCCGGCGAGGCGTCCTGTTCCTGGTCACCCATACACCGGGGCGTCTGCCCGCCACCATCCGCTCGCGCTGCCGGCGCCTTGCCCTGCGCGCGCCGGGGATTGAGGCGACGGCCGGCTGGCTCGAACAAACTGGCGGAGCGCCTGATGCCGGGGCCGCCATGGCCGCGGCCCGTTTGGCGGCCGGTGCGCCGGGACGTGCGCTGGCGCTGATCGCCGGTGGCGGGGTCGATCTGGCCGCCGACGTCAATCTGCTTGTCGATCGAGGTGCCTCGGCCAGCGATGCCGACATTCGAAAGCTGGCCGACCGGTTGAGCCTGAAGGGCCAGGAAGAAATGCGCGACCTCTTTTACGAGGTCCTGTCGAACGCGATCCGCCTCCAGGCGCGTGACCGTGCCGAGTCGGGTCGCGAGACCACCGGCTGGATCGACTGCTGGCACAGCATCAACGCCCTTGTCCGTGATGCCAACGGGCTTTACCTCGATCCCAAGCAAACCATCTTGAGTGCGCTCGGACAGGTCCGGGATGTGGCTCGCAGGGAAAAGGCGACTGCCTGATCATGTTCGTCGACAGTCACGTCAATCTGCATGGCGAACAATTCGCCGAAGATCTCGACCAGGTTATCCAGCGTGCCCGCGATGCCGGGGTTGGTCGCATGATCACGATATGCTGCCAGCTATCTGATTTTGAAGCCGTTTCCGCGATCGCTGAGCGTCATGACGACATCTGGTGCACGATCGGAGCCCATCCGCACCACGCCAAGGACCGTCCGGACATCACCGCCGATGAACTGGTGGAGATTGCCCGTCACCCCAAAGTCGTCGGCATCGGTGAAACGGGACTCGATTTTCACTACGGATACTCCCCGAAAGAAGAGCAGTTTCAATCACTGGCCTCGCATGTCGAAGCTGCTCGCCGGACCGATTTGCCGTTGATCCTTCACACACGGGACGCCGATGAGGCGATGGCGGACCTGCTCGAGGAGGAAATGGGGAAGGGGGCATTTCGCCCGCTTTTGCATTGCTATACGGGCGGTTCGACGTTGGCGCGTCGCGCTTCGAAACTCGGTGCCTATTTCGCGGCGTCCGGCATCATCACCTTCAAGAAAGCCGAAGAGGTTCGCGCCGTCTTTCGCGATGACGTGGCCGACGACCGCGTCATTGTGGAGACAGATTGTCCTTATCTGGCGCCGGTTCCGCACCGCGGCCGCCGCTGTGAGCCATCCTTCCTGCCAGATGTCGCGCGAGGCCTGGCGACGGTCAAAGGCTGGACCGATGAGGAATGCGCGCAAATCACCACGCGGAACTTCTTCCGCCTGTTCGACAAGGTTCCGCAGCCGTGACCGGTGTCACCCGTTTGACCTTGTTGGGAACCGGGTCCTCCGGCGGAGTCCCCAGGGCCAATGGCGATTGGGGTGATTGCGATCCGGAAAATCCGAAGAACCGCCGTCGTCGCTGTTCGGCGCTGATCGAGCATGCGCAGTCGCAGGAGGCGCTGAATGACGGTGATGCCGTAACGCGCGTCGTGATTGATACATCGCCTGATTTTCGCGAACAGATGCTGGCCGCCGAAGTCCGGCGGATCGACGCTGTCCTGCTCACGCATGATCATGCTGACCAGACCCACGGAATTGATGATCTCAGGGCGTTTGCCTATCTCCAGCGGCAGCGGATACCGGTCTGGATGGATGATGCCACGCGGGAAACCCTGACGGTTCGCTTTGGCTACACCTTTGCGGCTCCGCCGGGATCGGGTTACCCGCCGATCCTTGATCAACGGGCGATACCGCAATTTGGTGACGCGATCAGGATCGATGGACCAGGCGGTTGTGTCGCCATCACGCCCTTCGACCAGGAGCATGGCCGAATCCGGTCAGTCGGCTTCCGGATTGGCGATCTGGCGTACTCGGCGGACATCAACGGTTTGCCGGACCACAGCGCCGAGATCCTGGCCGGTGTGACGTGCTGGGTCGTCGATGCGTTGCGGGATGAACCGCATCCAACTCACTACAATGTTGACGACGCGCTCGAAGCCATTGAGAGGGTCGGGGCCGTCAGCGGTGTTTTGACCAATCTCCACATCACGCTCGATCATGCCGAATTGTCCGCACGATTGCCGGACGGCGTCCGGGCGGGACATGACGGTCTTCAAATCATCGCGTCCGGCGACGGGGCGGTCGAGCTGTTCGGCTGAAACTGCTTGTTTTGGCGGATTGGCCCGACCCGTTCCCTTGTCTTGTCCGATCAATTTTATTTCTCATAATATTTATTATGCGCGAATCTGATGCGGTCAGTCGGCGATCTCGATGAGGCCCCCTCAAACCCGCCTATCCATTAAGTTCTTCAGTTTCAATTCGTTGCGATGCCCCCTTCAAGTATCATCACAATGCGAGTTTAGTTCGCGTGGTATGAGAGGCTCCGGATTTCTTCCTGCTTTAAGTATCGGAGCGCGCCTCCTGGTCCAAAAAATTGGATTATGGTCGCAGCGAATCCGTTTTACCGATCTCGTGGAGTTGTCATGTCTGTTCCGTCCGAAAATGCCGCCCCGATCGAGCGACTGCGCGCGATCATGGCGCAGCTCCGCAATCCTGATGGCGGCTGTCCGTGGGACCTTGAGCAGGATTTCCGAAGCATCGCGCCGTACACGATCGAGGAAGCCTATGAGGTCGCCGATGCGATCGAGCGCGACCGCTATGACGAGCTGAAGGACGAACTCGGCGACCTCTTGCTCCAGGTGATCTTTCACAGCCGGATGGCGGAAGAACAGGATCTGTTCGACTTCGATGATGTGGTCAGGTCGATCAATGACAAGATGATCCGGCGTCATCCCCACGTTTTCGGTGGGGCATCAACCCGCGATGCGGACACGCAGACAGTCGAGTGGGAAGCGATCAAGGCCGCTGAGCGAAAGGCGTCTGACAAGGGCGAGAGCCTGCTGGACGATGTCCCGGTCGCCCTGCCCGCCGTCAAACGCGCCCAGAAGCTTCAAAAACGCGCTGCGACGGTCGGTTTCGACTGGCCAACAGCCGAGCGCGTGCTCGAGAAAGTGGATGAAGAGCTGGCCGAGGTTCGCGAAGCCATGGCGGCTGGAGATCCGGAGGCTGTGGCCGAGGAGATTGGTGATCTCGTGTTTGTCTGCACCAATCTTGGACGCAAGATGAAAGTTGATGTCGAGGCAGCGACGCGCAGTGCCAACGCCAAATTCGAACGCCGGTTCAGACATATAGAGGACGCGCTCGCGTCCAGTGGACGCAAATTCGAGGATAGCTCGCTCGAGGAGATGGAAGCCTTGTGGACCGAAGCCAAGACGCTTGAAAAAGCGGGACGCGCCCCGGTCTGATCAGAAATCGTCCGGATCGTCGACCTCGCCAATCCCCTGCGGGATGGCAAGCTCGGGAAACTGGGACCGGAATCGACCCGCTTCGACGGGGTGAAGCCGGACCTGCATCGTTGTCGCGCCGGTTTCCGTATCGATATTGCTGGCGAGGACGTCACCATGAGCGTGCAACCAGGCCAATGCCCGCGCATCCTGCGGCGGTACATTGATCTCCAGGCGCTCATTTTCGCTCGACAGCGCCCGTTCAACGGCGTCGATCAGGATATCAACGCCCTGCCCGGTTACCGCGGAGACCGTCAGCTTGACCGGCTTTCCGGCTTTCAGATTGGCCATCTGGACGGTGATTGCGAGGTCTTCGGCGCCCTCCTCGTCCAACCGGTCCGACTTGTTCCAGGCCTCGATCATGGCCTGCTCGTGGGACGGACCGGCCTCGATCGCGTCCAGGACGCTTTCAACGTCCTGGATGCGGCCCTCACGGTCCGGATCTGACGCGTCGATGACATGGACCAGCAAGTCGGCCTCGCGGACTTCCTCGAGCGTGGCCCGGAAGGCGGCGATGAGCTCGGTCGGCAGGTCGGTTATGAAGCCGACCGTGTCAGACAATAGGATGCGCGTGCCACCAGGCAGGTCGACTGCCCTCACCGTCGGATCAAGCGTCGCGAACGGCATGTCCTGGGCGAACACGCCGGCGCCTGTCAACTTGTTGAACAGCGTAGACTTTCCGGCATTGGTGTAGCCAACGAGGGCGACCGTCGGAAACGGGACATCCTGGCGCTGGGAGCGATGCAGCGCCCTGGTCCGGCGGACTTCGTCGAGCTGGCGGCGCAGCTTGGACATTTTTTCGTTGAGCAGGCGGCGGTCGGTCTCGATCTGGGTCTCGCCCGGACCGGCCAGAAAGCCACCACCGCCGCGCTGACGCTCGAGGTGGGTCCAGGTTCGCACGAGTCGTGAGCGCTCATAGGCGAGCCGGGCGAGTTCGACCTGCAATACGCCTTCCTTGGTTCGTGCCCGCTGCCCGAAAATCTCCAGGATCAGACCGGTCCGGTCGATCACCTTCACATTCCAGGCTTTTTCCAGATTGCGTTGCTGGATCGGTGACAAGGAGGTGTCGACCACGGCGACATTGACCTCCAGCTCACCCATCAGCGCGCCCAGCTCGTCCAGCTTTCCGCGGCCGAAATAGCGACCGCTGTCGATCTTGCGGGTTTGCAGGATAAAGGCGTCCGCGACCTCAAGGTCGAGGGCCTCGGCCAGACCTGCCGCTTCCTCGAGACGTGCGTCAGCGCGGCTCAGTTCGGAACGACTGGCGGGATGAATGACAAGGGCGCGCGATACCGGCGCCTCGCGCTCGATCAATCGGTGGCGCTCTCTTCCGCTGCGTCGTCATCCGCCTTGTCATCTTCGAACAGCGAAACCGGCGCGGCCGGCATGATGGTCGAGATGGCATGTTTGTAGACGAGCTGGGACAGCCCGTCGCGGCGTAGCAGGACACAGAAATTGTCGAACCAGGTCACAACGCCCTGCAGCTTGACCCCGTTGACGAGGAAGATGGTCAGGGGCGTCTTGGTCTTACGCACAGAGTTCAGGAAGACATCCTGGAGATTTTGTTTTTTATCGTGCGACATGTTGGCTCCGCATGCGTCGCTTTGATCAGCGATTCGTCGGTAGGGTATACAGGCCCGGCCACGCCCTGCAACCTCTTCATTTTGCGTCGGAAGCTGGTCCGGGTACTCAGGCCTCCGAGAGGTAGGCCTGTCGCAGGGCCAGCGCGAGTGATCCCGGCTTGCCGTTGGCGATCGGGTGGTTGTCAATGGAGACAACCGGGGTGACAAAAGAGGTGGCGGAGGTCAGGAAGGCCTCACGCGCGTCAATCGCCTCCTGCGGCGTGAAGGAACGCTGTTCCACATCGAAGCCAAGTGTCTGTGCACACTGCAAAATTCTGGACCGCGTGATGCCGTGCAGGATGCCGTTATCGGCTTGCCTGGTAATCAGTTTGCCGGCTTTGGTGACGATCCAGGCATTGGTTGAGCTGCCTTCTGTGACATGGCCGGCGCCATCAACCAGCCAGGCCTCTGTCGCGCCCGCCTCGTGGGCGGCCTGCTTGGCGAGGACATTGGGCAACAGGTTGACGGTTTTGATATCACAGCGCGCCCAACGCTGGTCCGGAACGGTGATGACCGCGATTCCGTCCTCGGCACGAGCGTCTGCGGCGGTGAAATCGAGTCGCTTGCAGGTCAGCACGATGGTCGGTTCAATCGGATGTCTGGGAAAGGCATGATCGCGCTTCGCCTGCCCTCGGGAGACCTGGAGGTAGACAAGGCCGTCGCGCACCCGGTTACGGCGCAGCAGCTCCTTGATCACGCGCATCAGTGCCGCTCGCGAGCGTGGCATGGGGATACGCAACTCGCCGAGAGAGCGGGAAAGGCGTTGGAAATGGCCATCCGCGTCCAGCAGGACTCCGTTCCGCACACTCCAGACTTCATAGACCGCGTCGGCAAACTGGAAGCCGCGATCCTCGACATGGATGGTGGCGTCACCGTGCCGGCAATACTGACCGTTTACATAGGCATAGCGCATGATGGCTGGTTACTTCCTGATAAAGAGAGCCCAGACGGCCGCGACCGCCGCCAGGACCTCCAATCGCCCCAATATCATGGCCGAAATAAGAATGGGCTTCGACTGGTCGGGCATTTGGGTCCAGCTGGCCAGCGGCGCTGACTGGTCCAGCAAGGGGCCGATATTGGCCAGCGAGGCTGCCATCGCCAGAAACGCCGTTTCAAAGTCCAGCCCGGTAGCCGTCAGGGCCATGGTTCCAAATCCGATAGCCGCGACGAAGGCCAGGACGTAGGACCAGACGCCCACCAATGCGGACTCGCGAACTCGGCGGCCACGAAAACTGACCGGAACCACGCTACGGGGATCCGAGAGGACTGCCAGTTCCGCGCCCATGCGTTTCCACAGCAACAGGATCCGGGACACCTTGATCCCGCCGGTGGTGGATGCGGCCGAGCCGCCGATCAGGGCGACAAAGATGGTTGCTGCCAGAGCCGGGATCACGCCGCCGCCCGCCGAAAACCCGCTGGTCGAAACGATGAAGACGGCGTCGATCGCATCCGAGAACGGTGTGCCGGGACGTCCCAGGACAAAAAAAGCGGTCAGTCCGACGATCAGTGCGCCAATCCCGGCGATGT
Organism: Maricaulis sp.; assembly: GCF_048268525.1. Classification (GTDB taxonomy): domain Bacteria; phylum Pseudomonadota; class Alphaproteobacteria; order Caulobacterales; family Maricaulaceae; genus Maricaulis. The sequence continues at coordinate 45,192 of NZ_JBLWVH010000007.1, forward strand.
CGGGGTCCCGGAACACTGACCGATCCCGCAGCACGTCCCAGAACAATGCGATATTCAGTGAACCGATCAGGCAACCCACGACGATCCAGAGCGTGGAAATCGGTCCGACGGTCTCGAGCAGACCGCCATCGGTCACCGTGTAGCCACTGGTCGAAATCGCACTCATCGACAGGACAGTTGACGCGAACAGTCCGTTGCCGGCGAACAGGAGTCCAAGCCAGATCAGCGAGGTGAGTGTCGCGTAGATGATCCCGACCCGTCTGGCCGCCAGGGGCAGGTGGGAAAACACATCGTCGGACTGAAGGGTCAAAAGCGCCGATTTGCGGATTGCCGGCACGTCCCGGTCCAGTGCCGCAAAAATGCCAATGGCCAGTAGCAGAGTCGCGTATCCGCCCAGCCAGGCGAGGCTGGCACGCCAGAAGATCAATGAGCGCGGCAGGTCATCGGCCCGCAGCAGGGTCGCGCCGGTCGTTGTAACGGCGGAATAAGCTTCGAACACAGCATCCATGGGGTCGAAATAGCCGGTCAGCCAGAATGGCATCGCGGCCATTGCCGGCGCCGTGATCCAGGACAGCAGGGCGAGGCCGAGCGCGTCCAGGGCACTCGCCTTCGAGCGCAAGCTCCGGGTGGCGGCGAGAATGAATATGCCCGGAATGAAGGCGACAAGAGCCGTTGTACCGAATAAAGGCGCCAGATGGGGCTCACCGAGCGCGGCCGCGACCAGGGCGGCGATCAAGGCGACGCCGGCCAGAAGGACCCACAAGGCGCCAAGCGGCCGGAGGAAGGCGACAGGCGTCATCGATCAGAAGTATTCAAGACTGACCCGGAAGAGGTGTTCCACCTTCGGTATCAGAGCGGTGTTGCAGAATAACAGGACGCGATCATTCTCCCGAATGCGACCCTCGTCGCAGGGCAGGATCACCTTGTCCCCACGCACCACCGCACCCAGAGCGACACCATCGGGCAGCTCCAGTTCATCGAGCGTCTTGCCGACCAGCGGCGATGTGGAAAGCGCGATACCCTCCAGGGCTTCGGCCTGCCCGCCCCCCAGGCTTTGCAACCCGGTGATGCGGCCACGGCGTATGTGCTGGAGGATCGTGGAGACCGTGGTGGCCCGGGGATCGATCAGGACATCGATGCCCAAGGCATCCCGCAGGCCTTCAAAGCCACGGTCATTGATCAGCGAAAGCGCGCGTTCCGCCCCTTCCCGCTTGGCCATGACCGCGGACAGCATGTTGACCTTGTCGTCATTGGTCACGCAGACGACGAGCTCCGCCTCGCGGACGCCAGCCTCGTGCATCAATTTGGCATCGAGCCCGTCACCATGCAGGACAACCGTCTTCTTCAGGCTTTCAGCGGCGGCCTCCGCCCGGGCCTTGTCGGCCTCGATCAGGCGCACCTTGACCCCGCCAGCGCGTTCCAGCGCCCGTGCGACATAGACACCGATATTGCCGGCTCCGACCACGACAACGCGACGGATCTGCTCCGAGCTCCGCCCGAAAATATCGAGGATACGCCGGACCTGCCGGCTCTCGGTGACGACATAGACGTCATCCCCGGCCAGCAGCGGATCATGCATTTTCGGTATGAAGAGCGTCTGTTCGCGCTGGACACCCACCACGGCCAGTCTCAGGTCAGGAAACAACTCCATCACCTGCTCGGTTGTCGAGCCGGCGACCGGCGAATTCTCGTCGAGCCGCAGGCCCAGCAGCTGGACCCGCCCGCCGGAGAACACTGCGGTATTGAAAGCGCCCGGCGTCTCGACCCTTTGCAGGATGGCGCGTCCGACCTCGAGTTCCGGTGAAATCACGACATCGACCGGCATGTTTCCGGTCGAAAAGAGGTCGCCCCAGGCCGGATCAAGATAGTTCTGCGCCCTCACCCGCGCGATCCGGGTCGGCGTGTGGAACAGCGAATGGGCGACCTGGCAGGCGACCATGTTGGTCTCGTCCGAATGCGTCACCGCGACCAGCAGGTCAGCCTGCCGCGCGCCGGCGCGTTCCAGCACGTCTGGATGCGAGCCGTGGCCGACAACGCCCTGAACGTCGAGATCGGTCACAACATTGTCGATCAGCTCGGTCGACCAGTCGACGACCGTGACCGCATTGCCCTCGCGTGCCAATGCGCGTGCGATTCCGACGCCGACCTGCCCTGCTCCGCAGACTATCGCTTTCATCTTCGATCCATCCGTTCAGCGTTAGGCGGCGCCTTCGCGTTGGGGACTGCCGACCCCTAGCGATTTGAGTTTGCGATGCAGGGCGGAGCGTTCCATTCCGATGAAGGCCGCCGTGCGCGAGATATTGCCACCGAACCGGTCAATCTGTGCCTTCAGATATTCACGCTCGAAGTTTTCACGCGCTTCGCGCAAGGACAAGGCAATCATTTTCTCGGCATCATAGCCAACATCCTGATTATCGCGGGTCACCACTTCAGACGGCAGGGAGTCCAGCGTAATCGGCTCGTCCAGAGCGCCGGTGGCAAGAATCAGCAAGCGCTCGATATTGTTACGCAATTGCCGGACATTGCCGGGCCAGCCATGGGCCTGGAGCGCCGCCATCACGTCTTCACCAAACTTGCGACGCGGCAATCCGGCCGAGGCTGTCAGGCGCTCGACAAAGTGTGCGACCAGCGGCGGAATATCCTCACGGCGGTCAGCCAGTGGTGGCACCTGAACGGGAACAACAGCGAGGCGATGGTAGAGGTCCTCCCGGAACAGCCCTCCCTGGATCCGGCTTGCCAGATCCTGGGCCGTCGATGAAATCACCCGGACATTGACCTGGACATCGGCTGCCCCGCCGATCCGGCGAAAGCGCTGTTCCACCAGCAAGCGCAAGAGCTTGCTCTGGGTATCGCGTGGCATATCGGCGATTTCGTCGAGATAGAGGGTGCCGCCATGCGCCCGCTCGAGCAGGCCGATATGCTTGACGCTGCCATCCTCGTTTTCGCGACCGAACAACTCCTCCTCGACACCATCCGGCGACATGCCCGGCGCGCTGACGGCCACAAAGTCGGCCTGTGCCCGCGGTGAACTCTCATGGATGAGGCGGGCGACCAGCTCCTTGCCGGCGCCCGATGGGCCACGAATGAGGACCCGGCTGTTGGTCGGGGCGACGCGGTCAATCAATTGGCGGACCTGCACAATTCCGCTCGATTCGCCGATCAGGGAGCTTTGCGCCTCGCTCCTTGCGCGCAATTGCGCGTTTTCCTGGCGCAGGCGGCTGGTCTCCAGGGCACGGGTCACGGTCAAAAGCAGCTTGTCGCTCTTGAATGGCTTTTCGAGGAAGTCATAGGCACCCTTGCGGATCGCCGCGACCGCCGTCTCGATCGTGCCATGACCCGAAATCACGATGACCGGCATGTTGGCGTCGATCGACCGGAACTCGTCCAGCAACTCGATCCCGTCCAGGCGGCTGCCTTGCAGCCACACGTCGAGGATCACCAACGATGGCTTGCGGGCCCGGATTTCGGCCAATGCCCCATCCGCGTCGGCGGCTTCCCGGGTCTCGTATCCATCGTCTTCCAGCAAGCCGCCGATCAACTCACGGATATCCGCCTCATCATCCACGATCAGTATGTCGCGAGCCATTGATCAGGCCTCCTGTATGCTTTGAAGTTCTTGGTCTGTTGGTTCTGCGAGCGGGAAGATCAATCGGACCACCGCTCCGGTGCCGGTCGCCGGCAGGTCCAGTTCGAGCCGGCCCTTGTGGTCTTCCATCACCCGCTTGACGATGGCGAGGCCAAGGCCGGTGCCTTTTTCCCGCGTCGTCATATAGGGCTCGGTCAGGCGCTCCCGGTTCGGCGTCGGCCATCCCAGGCCATTATCCGTCACCTGGATGACGGCAAACCCGTCCTGCTCGGTCAGCTGGACAGAAATCTGACCACTCTCACCGTCTTTTTCCATCCGGCTTTCAACGCTTTCCGACGCATTCTTGAGGATGTTGGCAAGCGCTTGGCCGGACAGGCGGGAGTCGCACAGTCCGAGGACCGGATGCTCGGGCTTGTCAAAGGTCACCTCGATCGCCGCGGAAGCCACGCGGCGGGCGAACACTGCCGACTTGGTCAGTTCGCCAAGCTCGACCACTTCCACTTTCGGCTGCGGCATGCGGGCGAATGACGAGAATTCGTCCACCATGCGACCGATATCACTGACCTGCCGGATGATGGTTTCAGTGCAGCGGTCAAAGGTCTCAAGATCGCTGGATATCTCCGCCCGGTACTTGCGCTTGATCCGCTCTGCGGACAGTTGGATCGGTGTCAGTGGGTTCTTGATCTCGTGCGCGATCCGGCGTGCGACTTCGCGCCAGGCGGCATTGCGCTGCGCGGTGACCAGACGGGTGACATCGTCGAATGTGATGACCAATCCGGCTTCTTCGTCCATCGACGCGCGCGCGGTGATGTAGCGGATCTGCTCGTCGGGGGTCTCCAGGTCGATCTGCGCTTCGGCGACGGCACCGGGACGTCGCCGCGCATCGGCAACAAGGCCATTGAGCGCCGGGGTGATGTCGTCCAGCTTGGCGCCGATCCGATCTTCCGAGCCGGGTGACAACATGCCGATGGCCGAGCGATTGATCAGCGTCACCCGGTCATCCCGATCCAGACCGATAACGCCAGCGCGCACGCCTGCCAGGATGGCCTCGATGAAAGCGCGCCTCTGTTCACTTTCGGCATGACTCTCGATCAGCTCGCGCCGCTGGCTGCGCAACTGCCGGGTCATCCGGTTGAAAGCCCGGGCCAGGGCAGCGATCTCGTCATCATCCCGGCCCATCTGCACTCGGGCTTCAAGATCGCCGCGCCGCACACGCTCGGCAGCCGCGACGAGACGGGAGATCGGCGTGACGACGCGGGTCGCGGCGCTCAGCCCAAGCCAGACCGAGCCGATCAGGATCAGCGACGCGACTTCAAAATAAAGCAGGAAAAATGTCTGGCGGATCGAGCTTTCCTGTTCATCGGCCCGGCGCAACGCCACGCGAGCCTCTTCCATTTGCCGGAACAGGTCGACATTCATCGGAATGGAGGCATAGAGATAGGCGTCTTCATAGGCTGTCAGCTGGGTCAGCAAGCGGACAACATCGGTTCCGACCGGGGAAAACTCCGGTGTCGACACCGCGACCCCGCCCTCACCTTCATCGGCCAGCTCATAGAGCCGTGTTGACGGCGCGACATAGGGCTCATTTTCCTGGAACCGTGTGCGTGCCAACAAGTTGCCACGTCCATCGACGACATAGGCCGCCGAGAAGCTCTGCTGCGCGGCAAGGGCGCTCAGGCCCCAGACATACTGGATGCGGCTGGCGCTGAAGGCTTCAACCGCGTCGGGCTGGTTCAGGGCCTCAACCATTGTGCTCAAGCGGTTGCCGGCCGCGTGCGTTTCTCGCTCATAGATTTCGCCGGCAACAATGGCGGTGCCGTCGACCACGGTGGCGATGCGCTCACCGAACCAGTAATCGACGCCGCGATTGAGGACTGCGCCGAGGAACAGAGCCGCAAGAACGGCCGGCGCCGCGGCGGCCAGGGAAAAAAGCGCGACGAAGCGCAGGTGTAGACGTGGCGTCGGTTCACCGAAACGGCGTGCCCGTACCCGCCGGACAAACCGCACGATGACAACGCACGCCAGTCCTGCGATCAGGACAGCATTGCCGATCAGCATCGCCATGGCGGTGCGATCGCTCAGGCGCATCAGGCCATTATCACCCAGCAGCCCGGTTGCGGCGATAGTCAGGAATATCGCGGACGCGACAAAGCCAATCCCGAACAGCGCCGCAGAGCGCGGGGAGATGTTGCGGATCAATGGCTTCGTGTCGGCGTTCGGCAAGTGTGATCTCGCGTGTTGCAGAAGCGCATCATTACTCTGTTGTTGCACACAATCAACACCCGTGCCGCACAGGTCACATGTCGTCGTTGTCAGGATCCAGTTCTGCCAACCGGCGTGCCAGTGTATTCCGGTTCAGCCCGAGCAGGTCTGCAGCCCGCGAACGATTGCCGCTGCAGCGGTCGAGCGCTTGCCTGAACAACGCCGTGTCGACCGCGTTGAGCGCAACCGTTCGAGCATTGTCAAAGCCAAGCGACAGGGCGGCGATGGCATTGGCGTGGACATCGAGTGATTCCCGGGTGTCACCGGCATCCGCCATGATGGCCGCCATCACGTCGTCCAGCCCGGCCACCCGGCCGCGAGTCGCCAGTGATATCCGAGACAGGACCGAACGGAGCTCCACGACATTGCCGGTCCAGGCGGAACCTTCCAGATACTTCACCGCATCCTTGTCGAGCCGGACGCGGTCCTGATTGTCACGACGCGCGAACTGGCCGAGGAAGGCGTCGCACAAAGCCGGAATGTCGCTGCGCCTCTCACGCAGTGGCGGGACCGCGATGACGCACTCTGACAAACGTCCGAGCAGTCGCGGATCCAGGCCCACATCGGGCGATTGGGAGGCCGTGGCGATCACCCGCCCGACACCGGCGTCCAGTGCGTCCCGGGCCGCACGCTGTTGCCCGGAACTCCATTCCTCCAAGCGCAACCACACGACCTGCTTGGCGGACTGGGTCGATCCGAATATCTCGGCGACGGGGTTGGACGGTGTGATCACGACTGCATCGTCAGACGAAATCCCGCGCGCCCGCAACAACGCCTCGGCGGCCTGGCGCTTGCCGACACCGGGCTCTCCCATGATCATGACGTGGGCCTGGCTGGTCGCTGCCCGGGCAATGGCCTTGAACGCCGATTGCATGGCCGTCGACTGGCCGATGAAGCCCGTCGGCTCCTCCGATGTCTTGCGGCTGCCGGTCCTGGCCTCCTCGCCCAGGGCGGCGGCGACAGCGGCGATCATGTCGTCGAGGTCAAATGGCTTGGGCAGGTATTCGAAGACCCCGCCCTTTGCGGCGTTGATGGCCGTCGACGCGGTCGCCTGGGCGCTCATGACAATGACCGGCATTTGTGGCCGCAGGCGTGAAACAAGGCCGAGGTTTTCGAGGAAATTGGTGCCGTCCAACAGGACATCGGCAAGCAGCAGATCGCCCTCACCATTGCGAATCCACGACAAGGCGGTGTCCGGCGAAGCCGTGGCCCGGACCTGGTATCCCGCCGACCCGAGCGCGCGGGACAGGATCAGTTTCAGGCTTTCATCATCTTCAAGCAACAGGATGCGGGCGGTCACGGCATGTCCTTCGTGGAAATCGGCAGGCGGATATTGAATGTGGTCGAGCCCGGGCGGCTCTCGAAGTCGATCTGGCCATCATGCAAGGCGGCGATACGGGCAGCGAAAGCCAGACCCAACCCCTCGCCTGCCGGCTTGGTTGTCACGAAGGGCGTGAAAATGCCCGGACCAAGCGCTTCGGGAATGCCCGGACCATTGTCGCGAACCGACAGGACCAGGGGCGTCGGATGCCCGCTGGACCGGCTTTTGGGGCCGGCATCGAACCGGGTTTCCACAATAATCGCGGCGGCGCTGTCTGATCGGACGGCATCATGGGCGTTTTGCAGCAGGTTCAGGACAGCCTGCATCAACAGGTCCGGATCGCCATCAATGGTTGGCAAGGACGGGTCGAAGTTTTCGCGCAGCACGCCCACCGTGTCCGGATCCGCACGATTGAGGCTTTCCATCGCGCTGACGGCCAGCAGGTTGAGGTTTATCTCGGACCTGTCACCCAGGCGAATATCGCCGACCCGGCTCCAATGATCGGCAAGCCGGGTGATCCGGTCGACATCCTGGATGATCAGCCGGGCCAGGTCGCGGGCTCCATCGATCTCGTTTTCACGCCGGATCAGCTGCGCGGCTCCACGAACGCTGGCGAGCGGGTTTTTCAACTCGTGTGCGAGCATGCGGCCGAAACCGAGCGCCGGCGCTTCGGACGCCTTCGCTCCCATGGACTGATGTGGCAGGACGGACAGGACCAGTTGATCATGTTGGTCCGACCAGCGGGCGTGTACATCATAGGGACCTGTCCCGCCGAGCATGCGCCCGAGCGCAACCAGTGTACGGCGGGCGCCGCAGGCCTGATCGATAATGTCGGCCAGGTGCGAACAGGTGGCCGACAGACCACCGAACCGCCCCTTGCGCATGTGCCGGATCGACAGCCCCAACCATTCCTCGGCCCGGGTATTGGCCCATTCACACTGCGCGCCGGCGGAAAAAACCAGTATCGGGATCGCAGCCTGGTCGGCGCCCAAGCTGGCCGGGCTGGGTGCGCTGACCGTCGTCATGCGACCAACCGGCCCTTGAGATTGCGCAGGGCGTTGAGCGCGGCGTGCACATCGCGCGGCACATCCGACCGGCACAGGCTGGCCCGCTGGGCGCGAACCCAGTCAACATCCTCGCTGACGCACTCGACATCGCAAAAACTGGCGAAATGCTTGCGCATCATGCGGATACCCAGTCCTTCGCCATAGTGCACAAGACTGTCCTCGAACTGCTGGCCCAGCGCGTCGATCTTGTCGTTCCAGGGCGTTTCGACCGATGGCTGTCCCAGTAGTTCGCGGCCAATCTCGCCCAGCAGCCAGGGCCGCCCCTGGGCGGCGCGGCCGACCATGACAGCCGCCGCTCCGGACTGGCTCAACGCTGTGCGGGCATCGGCGGTGGTGTGAATATCGCCATTGACGATGACCGGCAGGTCGACGGCCTCGACCACCTTTCGCACGGCAGCCCAATCGGCCTCACCCTTGTAGAATTGCTGCCGGGTCCGCCCATGCACGGTGAACAGTTTCACACCGGCATCGCGGGCCCGTCTGGCGAGGTCGGGCGCGTTGAGACTGGCATGGTCCCAGCCGAGCCGCATCTTCAAGGTGACCGGCTTGCTGGTCGCGCCGACGGTGGCTTCGATCAGGGTCAGGGCGTGGTCGAGATCGCGCATCAGGGCCGAGCCGGACAGGCCCTTTGTTACCTGGCGAGCCGGGCAACCCATATTGATATCAATGATTTCTGCGCCTGCATCCTCGGCAATCCGGGCCCCTTCCGACATCCAGTGGGCCTGCCGTCCGGCGAGCTGGATAACGCAAGGCTTCAACGAGGCGTCGAGTGCCGCCTTGCGGATCATGTCGCGGCGACCGGCGGCCAGCGCGTCCGAAGCGACCATTTCGGAGACCACCATGCCGGCTCCGAAACGCTGCGCCTGGCGCCGGAACGGCAAGTCTGTCACACCCGACATCGGCGCCAGGACCGTCGGTATTTCAATGGCGTGGCTGTCGATTGAAAAGCGCATGCGGCTGGACAAATCCTCGGTGTGCGTCGTAAGGCCAAAGGCTAGCGATTATGCTGCGCTGCGGCAATGCACGAGGCCTGTTGATGAAGATCGGTGCTGTGATTGTGGCCGCCGGACGCGGTGAGCGGGCCGGTGGCGGGGTGCCCAAACAGTATCGGCGACTGGGTGGCTTCTTCATTCTCACCCATACGCTTCTTCGTCTGCTTCATCGTGAGGTGTTCGACAGCATCATCGTGGTGGTCAATCCGGCCGATGCCGACCACATCGCCGCCGTTGAGACCGAACTCGGCATTAAATTGGACACAGTGCCCGGCGGCGCGACCCGGACCGCCTCGGTCCGCGCCGGTCTGGACCGGGCCCGTGATCTGTGTCTCGACGCGGTGATGATCCATGATGCGGCCCGGCCATTCCTCGGCGACGCGCTGATCGACCGTCTCGTGAAGGCCCTCGACGAGCATCCGGCCGTGATCCCGGCCCTGCCGGTTGCCGATGCCCTGTTTCGTGGCGAAGACGTGACCATGGGTGAGCCGGTCTCCCGCGATGGTCTCTACGCCGCTCAAACGCCGCAAGCCTTCCATCTCGCGCCGTTACTCAAAGCCTATGCGCAACTGGGTGACACTGCCCTGCCCGATGATGCCGCGGTGATCCGCGCGGCGGGGGGTGAGGTGGCGCTGGTGGCCGGTGAGGCGGAGAATTTCAAACTCACCACGCCGGAGGATTTCATCCGCGCAGAAAGACAGATCATGAGCGAGACGATCACCGTCACTGGCCAGGGCTATGACGTACACCGGCTCGAGCCCGCCGACGTGATGTGGCTGTGCGGGATCGAGATCCGGGCCGGGCTGGGCCTTGTCGGGCATTCCGACGCCGATGCCGGCTTGCATGCGCTTACCGACGCCATACTGGGCGCGGCAGGCGCGGGCGATATCGGTCAGCATTTCCCGCCTTCGGATCCGCAATGGAAGGGCGCAGCGTCAGACGCCTTCCTCTTGCACGCCATCAAACTCCTGCAAGCCGCGGGCGGCGAGCTCGTCCATGCCGACATCACCCTGATCGCCGAACGGCCCAAGATCGGCCCCCATCGCGACGCCATGCGGGCACGGGTCGCGGAGCTGACCGGCCTGCCGGAGGCGCGAGTCAATATAAAGGCGACCACGACGGAAAAACTCGGCTTTACGGGGCGCGGCGAAGGCCTGGCTGCCCAGGCCATTGTGACAGCGAGACTGACATCATGATGTTCAACCACGCCCTGATCGAGCAGGCCGAAACCCTGATTGACCGCGCCCGCACCGCCGGCGTGATGGTCGCCACAGCGGAAAGCTGCACCGGCGGGCTGGTCGCCGGCCTTTTGACCGAAATCCCCGGCTCGTCAGACGTGGTCGACCGCGGATTCGTCACCTATTCCGACGCAGCCAAGACCGAGATGCTGGGCATTCCGGCGCGGGTGATCACGGCCAATGGCGCGGTCTCCAGCGAAGTCGCCCGGCGGATGGCCGATGAAGCCCTTTTGCGCTCGAACGCCGACATCGCCGTCTCGATCACCGGCATTGCCGGACCGGGTGGCTCCGAGCACAAACCGGCTGGCCTGGTGCATTTCGGCCTCGCCTGCCGCGACAAGCCGACCCGTACCGAGGTCTGCCGCTTCGGCGACCGGGGCCGTGACGCGGTCCGCCTGGCCAGCGTGGCCATGGCGCTGGACCTGCTAGCCGATGGCGTTGATCTCTTCGGCTAGGTCGAGGGCGGGATCACCGCAGGTTTGATAGCGACGCTCGGCCTCGGCCGAGAATTTCCCGATCAGGACCCGGCCGGCACGCTCGCGATTGCTCTCCAGCAGCATTTGCAGGATGGCATTCTTAAAGGCAGCACGGATCGAAAAATCGACCAGGCAGGACCCGTCGGTCAGGGCGTGAAAGCGCCAATGGTTTTCCAGCACCCGGAAGGGCCCGGCGACAAAGCCGACATCGATCCGCCGCTCGGCCCGGTCGGCCTCGACCCTGGAGGTGAAACGCTCGGTGACGAATTTATAGCGCACGCGCGCTTCGGCGGTCATGTCCAGCCGTTCACCATCCCGGTCTTCGCGGATCACCCGCATGGCCGTGATCTGGGGGATGAATTCGGGGTAGCGACGGACATCGCTGACCAGGTCATAAAGATCATCGGCGGCATGAAAGAGGCGCAGGCGTTCGCGGACTTCAACAACCATCTTAGCCCCCTGCCCCTGATCCTGCCCGCCGGGTCTAACCGCGTGCCATCATCTGCTCACGCGCCGCGCGCAGCTTGGCGAAATCATCACCGGCATGGTGGCTCGAGCGGGTCAGCGGCGTCGCCGAGACCATCAGGAAACCCTTGGCGCGGGCGATCGTCTCATAGGCCTTGAACTCGTCAGGGTGCACGAAGCGGTCAACGGCGGCATGCTTGCGGGTCGGCTGCAGATACTGGCCGATGGTGAGAAAATCGATGCCGGCAGAACGCATATCGTCCATCACCTGCATGACTTCTTCCTTGCTCTCGCCCAGCCCGACCATGATGCCCGACTTGGTGAATTGCGCCGGATCGCGATCCTTCACGCTCTCCAGCAATCGCAGGGAATGGAAATAGCGCGCGCCCGGGCGGATCGACAGATACAAGCGCGGCACGGTTTCCAGATTGTGGTTGAACACGTCCGGCCTGGCATCGATCACGGCTTCGGCGGCGCCCGGCTTGCGCAGGAAGTCCGGCGTGAGAATTTCAATCGTCGTGGTCGGCGTCGCGGCGCGGATCGCCTCGATCACATCAACAAAATGCTGCGCCCCTCCATCATCGAGATCATCCCGGTCCACCGAGGTGATCACGACATGATTGAGCCCCATCTGGGCGACGGCCTCGGCCACACGGCGCGGCTCGTCGGTATCGACGGCTGCCGGCAGGCCGGTCTTGACGTTACAGAAGGAACAGGCCCGGGTGCAGGTATCGCCCAGGATCATGAACGTGGCGTGCTTTTGCTCCCAGCATTCACCAATATTGGGACAGCCCGCCTCCTCGCACACCGTCACCAGACCGCCATCCTTGACGATTTTCTGGGTCTCGGAAAACGTCTTGCCCAGCGGCGCCTTGACCCGGATCCAGTCCGGCTTGCGAAGCACCGGCGTATCCGCCCGCTTCTGCTTCTCCGGATGGCGAGCCGCACGCGCGTCAGAGGCAGCGGAACGGGTGGTATTGTCAATCAGATTGGCCATGGGGGCGATGTATGATGCGGGGCGCGATGTGGCAAGGTTTTGGGGCTGTGGTGGGGTGCAAAGCTGCCGGGCACCACCTACTCCAAGTGGAAATCACAAGACATTAAAAATATTGGCAATAATTTGTTAGAAGTAGACCAATTAGATTGCAAATCATATGCGAATTAATATAGACTAATTCGCGCTCTATTCACTACTATCCTCATCATTTAACAAAATGTGAAGCGCATTCTGATTGTTTTTATTCTGGACTTTATCCAAGGCGAGCTCATCTATAATCCTCATGTATTCCGATAAGCCATTTATATTCGAATTAGGGTCAAAATCAGGGAATCTACTCGTCGCGTTCGAATTTATCGAATTAGATATTGCGCGAGTATCGCGCGCGATCTGCTGAACCGAATTCTCAAGGAACTCCATTCTTACCTGCATCTGCTCATCGCCCTCAAACTGCCGAGGGAGCGCTGGGTCAATAGCTAGAAGGTCCACCAAGGAATTACCTAGGATCTCCTCTTGAGAATCTTTCGCCGTGGAAATTAGTGCCTCTCTAATTTCTTGCTGAGCTCGTAGAACTCCAGAATGCCGCAGTGATGCTGGATAATCTAAAATTCGAATGCCGCTGATGTCGAAGGGACGCCTAGTTTTATCATCTTTGATCAGGACAACAGGTTTTCCAAATGCCTGTCGCAAGCCAAGCTCGAACATTACATTGGGATTTAGAGTGCTTAGGTCACAGACTGCCATCTCAGCATGTAGAAGGCGCCTCAGGATATCGAGGTGAATCATGTTGGTGTTTTTTACGTGATCCGCCCGAAGTGGTCGGTAAAGGCCTTTACAAGCAGGTTCAATAACGCCGTCGAACACTTCCTTAAAATGGTTCTCGCCGTAACCTTCAGGCGTCGATATCGGAGTGATTATGAAGCACTCAGCCTGTGAAACTCCTTCCTTTGATTCTCCGGACGTATCAGAAGGCTCCGACTTGGTTGAATTTGTTGGTTTCTTCTTGCTAGCCATAAGAGCGACCAATCCACTTTAAGATGTTTAGGCAATGAGCACTCCACATCGTATCGAAGTCAATACCTCTCGATAAAGTGCGGAAATATGCGCTTACCTAGAGCAAACTCGCCAGCGAACTGCTCGCTAATCAAGAAGTGTTAGATGGGAGTGGTAATGGTACGGAGGGTGCCTACACACGCCATTTTCCGCGCTGAGCGCACCCCACCCCTTAAACCCCATGCCAGCCAGCGGGCCGTATCCGTTTCTTCAGGTCAAGGGCGCCGCAGGCGCCGCTTCGCGGGCTTGCCCCTTGAGCTGAAGAAACGGATACGGCGATCTCCCGGCAATGGGTTTATGGCCCGGAGCGCGCTCGGCGCGCTTGTTTTATGTCTGGGAGGTGCGCGCTTGGCGCGCTTGATTGACGAGCTGTGGGATCGCCAGGCTCGCCTCCCCATTTTTCCCGGACGCGCCTCGGCGCGATCCGGGATCTGCCGGAAACGCTTTGCTTGAAGGGTCGCTCGGTGGGTCCCGGGTCTTCGCCCGGGAAAAATGAATGGGGGATGGGCGCCGCACTTTCCGATCCGCGATGCTGCCTTCCTTCTCCCTGGGGAGAAGGTGTCGCGGAGCGACGGATGAGGGGGATCAACACCCAGGCACCGGGATGTCCCCCACACCCGGCCTTCGGCCACCCTCTCCCAAGGGAGAGGGAATCCAAACCAGCCTTGCCTTGCCGGGCGCAACGCGCTCTTTAGAGACCGGCCTTTCGGCCCGGGGGGGAAGCATGATCCTGCGTCGTCTTGCCATTGCCCTGCGCAAGCAGGACTGGTTCACCGTGGTGATCGAAACGCTGATCGTGGTGTTCGGCGTGTTTATCGGTCTGCAGGTCAATAACTGGAATGAGGCGCGGCAGGAGCGGATCGAGACGCACAGCCTGCTGGAGCGGCTGGAGCGTGATTTCGAGCAGCAATTGGCGCTGACCGAGAGCGGGATCGCGCGGCAATTGCTGTATCTGGAGGTCACGGAGCGCTTGATCACCGGTATCCGTGCCGGCCAGCTCGATGAGGACTTCCTTGCCTCCGACCTCGCCCTGGTGGATTCCATCGGCAGCATGCCGGCGCCGTCCGCCGCGTTCGAGGAATTGGTCTCGACGGGCCGGATGCGCCTGATCAGAAACGCGGCCTTGCGCGACGAACTCTACAGATATGACAGCTATACCGGATTCCTGCATCTCCAGTTCTCGCAAGTCGCCGAGCCGGTGGCCGAACTGAGCCGGGTCATCATCCGCGCGAAAACACTGGAACTGACCGGGCAACCCTCACAGAGGTTCGAACAGCTTGGCCGGGTTGAGGCGATCGATCACGCGGTTCTGCTGGAAGATCCGGACATCATGGATGCGCTGCAGAGTGCCTATATCACCCAGGACAACACACACCTCATCCTGATAGCCCTGCGGGCGCGGATCGAGGGAATTCTCGACCTTCTGGCCGAGGAGCGCGGAGAACCGCACCCCTAGTCCGAAACCGGGCCAAGTGGCGATGTCGCCACCCTCTGCAGGCACTGCCAAAATGGTGCTCCTGAATGGTCAGATTGTGCCCGTGCAAGCTTGCACCACAACACAAACCCCCTAACCTCACCGCACCTTATTGTTTGTGTTGGGGATTCGGATATGACGCAGTTTCTTGGAACAACCAGAGAGGCGTCACGGCCCCTGCATTTGATCGGCTTTCATGTGGCTGGCGACGGGACCCGTCTTTATGACCGGGTGGCGCTGGTGATTGATGGGGACGGCCGGGTCTCCGGCTCGGTTGAGCGCATCGCCGAGCGCGACGGGGTGGCCCAGCCGGCCGAAGCGCGCGGCATGGTGATGGGCGACCGGCTCGCCCTGATGCTGGAATTTGACGGTCCGGCGACGGGCAGTGCGGCCGGCGTGATGCTCGATCTGGGACCGGCGCCCTGCCTGTACGGAGAGGCGCTGGGCGGGCGTGTCGCCGGTCCGGGCGGTACCGATGCCCTGCCCTATGTCATGGCGCACGCGCCGGCGGTGCGCCTCGACCGCTCACCGACCCATGGCTGGGGCAGCGTGCTGGAACAGGCCGTGGCGCGCGGTGAGGTCTTGCTGGGCATTGATGGTCCGGTCGGCGCCGAGCAGACGCCCTACTCCTTCCGAACCGATGACAATCGCCATGTCGAACCGACCGGCTACGGCCATTTCGTCAATCATGCCTGCGAGCCCAGTTGCGAGATCGTCTATGACCTGGAAACCGCCCTGCCGACCCTGGTCGCCCTGCGCGATCTGGCCGCCGGTGAAGAGGTGACGTTCGATTATACCCGCACCGAAGGCGCATTGGCCGGGTCTTTCGAGTGCCGCTGTCCGGCCCTGGTGCACAAGGTCTAGGCGGCTGCCCAGGGTCTGGCTGGCCCTAATCGGAAAAGCGGATCCGGACCGGGGCGCGTCGTCCCGGTCCCTGCATGGCTGTGCGGACCGCCGAGTTGAAGCGCAGGTTTGTCATCATGACCTGGTCGTCGAAGGTTTCGGCGAGCAGATCATTGTCGACAATGAAACTGGCCTGCTGCGCCGGGATGGCGGCGGAGAAATAGATCCAGGCAAACTCGCCATCGACCTCGGCACCGACATAGCTGAGCGCCAGGAGCTCGCCGTCCGTGTCGGCCATGCGGAAGGTCTCGCCGGCATAGGTCCCGGCCGCCTCCAGGCCTTCCGGTGTGGCCAGGAAGGTGGCGGCATCGAGCTCGGTCCGGTCCAGCGCTTCCATCAGGTCATGACCATAGATGCGGTGGATGATTTCCAGCTCTTGCGTGCGCTCATTGACGGCAATCTCGGTGACGCCGGCATGCATGCGATGAGCGAGGGTCGGGGCTGTCACCAGGGACAGCCCCGCCAGTGCGGTCAGGAAAGTGGAACGGAGGCGCATGGGGTTGATCCGTTCTCCTGAAGCCTATTCCGGTCGCGTGCGGACGCTGTCACGGGTCACGCGCTGGTCCATGTCATCCATCATGCTCGACGGGTTCGAGCTGGAACGATAGAGCTCCAGACGCGTCGGCTCGATGCGCGGCGGATAGTAATTATCCGTGCGATCGGCATCGGCGGTCTCGCGCAGCGGGTCGAGCTCGACCGAGACGACCTGGCGATCCGTGACATAGGTCCAGGTCACATTGCGCGGATTGTAACGCCAGACCTCGGCCGGGATGCGGACCAGATCGGTCGTGCCGTCGGCAAAGGTGAATTCCAGGATGATCGGCATGACCACCCCGCCCTCATTGGTGAAGTCGAGATAATAGACGCGTGTCCCGCTGGCGAGAATCTCCGCTTCCCAGTCCTCGACCTCGCCCTGGAAGCGCTCATAGGCTTCGCGTTCCCGCTCGGTGACCGTGAACGGGTCATTGCGTGAATAGAATTCCCGGACCTCCGGATTGCGATCAGCATAGGTCACGATGCCCTCCGCCGCATTGCGCTGCGGGGTGAGGTTTTCGCGGAATTCGGTGTCGTCAGCCCGTTCCAGCAGGCTCTCGATGGCCGGATCCTCGGTGTTGAACGTGCCTTCGATCACCCGGTCGAGCGAGATGTCGACATGGTCAGTGGAGTAGAACCAGCCACGCCAGAACCAGTCCAGATCAACGCCGGACACTTCTTCCATGGTGCGGAAGAAATCATAGGGCGTCGGACGCCGGAAACGCCAGCGCTCGGAATAGGCCCGGAAGGCATCGTCGAACAGCTCGCGGCCCAGCACGGTCTCGCGCAGTACGACCAGCGCCGTGGCCGGCTTGCCATAGGCATTGGAGCCGAATTGCAGGATTGAATCCGACTGGGTCATGATCGGCATCTGGCTGCTGGACGCCATATAGTCGGCAATCAGGTCCGGATCGCCGCGACGAGAGCGAAAGCCCTCCTCCCACTGCTGCTCGGCCTGGAATTGCAGGAAGGTGTTGATGCCCTCATCCATCCAGGTCCACTGGCGCTCATCGGTATTCACCACCATCGGGAAATAGATGTGGCCGATCTCGTGGATGATCACGCCGATCAGGCCGCGCTTGGCCCTTTCCGAGTAGCTCAGATTGCCGTCATCATCGACCATCGGACGGCCATAGGAGCCGCCATTGAAGGTGATCATCGGGTATTCCATCCCGCCCTGGGGACCGGCGATCGATTGCGCGACCGGATAGGGATAGGGGAAGGAGAAATCCGAATAGACGTCCAGCGTGTGCTCGACGGCGCGGGTCGAGAAGGTCGACCAGAGCGGCTCGCTTTCATTGGGATAAAACGACATCGCCATGACGAGATCAGGCGCCTGGCCCATCCCGTCCTGCTCCACGCCTACCGCGTCCCAGATGAATTTGCGTGAACCGGCCCAGGCGAAATCGCGGACATTCTCGGCCCGGAACTCCCAGGTCGCCATCGACCGGGTACCGCGACGCTCATTGGCGCGGGCTTCGGCCGGGGTGACGATAAAGACCGGTTCGTCAGACGTGCGGGCCTCTTCCAGACGCTCACGCTGCGGTTCGGTCAGGACCTCGTCGGGGTTCTGCAGAACACCGGTCGCCGAGACGATGAAGTCCTGTGGCACCCGGATCGAGACGTCGTAATCGCCGAATTCGAGCGCGAACTCACCGCGGCCCAGAAAGGCCTTGTTGTGCCAGCCCTCATAGTCGGAGAACACAGCGGCGCGAGGGAACCATTGGGCGATCTGGTAGATGCAGTCGGCCCCGGTATCCTCGGTTTCCTCAAAGCATTCCCAACCGGCGCGCCCGCCGATGACCTGGCTCTCGACGAGGCGGTAATCCCACTCGATCGTGAAGGTGACGCTGTCGCCGGTTTCCAGATCCTCATCCAGATCGAGACGCAAAAGCGTGTCGACAATGGTGAAGTCCATCGGCTCGCCATCGGCATCGGTGACGCCAGTGATATTGAAACCGTAACCATCCTCATTGAGCATCTGGCGACGCCGCAGCGAGCTGGCAGAAATCCCTTCCGGCATCGACTCGCCAACGCGGCCCGATGCGCGTCCGCCACCGCCGACTGTCTCGGTCATTACGGCAATGGAATCGGGACGGAAGCGGTTCTGGTCGAGCAGGAACCACAGGAAGTCCAGCGTGTCCGGCGCGTTATTCGTGTAGGTGACCGTCTCGGTCCCGAAGAGCTGCTTGGCCTCTTCATCGAGCCGGATATCGATGTCGTAATCGACCTGCTGTTGCCAGTAATCCGGACCCGGCGCGCCGGTGGCGCGGCGTTCGCGGTTCGGCGACGGCCAGTCCTCATCCTCTAGTTGGCGGAAAGCGTCCTGCCAGTCATTGACGGTCTGTTGGATGGGCTGGGCGACCGCGACATTGAAGGTCGCGGTCGCTGCTGCCAGGGCGAAAATGGTGAGAGTGCGCATGATGTCCCCGTTACCCCGTTGTCTGGGCTGTATTCGAGGAAAGATTTAGCGCGCACCTCTGGGCGGGTCACCCCTGTCTTACCGCATTGTCATGATGCGACCCGCCGGGGGGCACCTAAACCGCCGGGTCCGAAGCCGGAATGGCACCACGATCCCGTCGCTTGCCAAGTGACAGCATCCACGCTCCGAAACCGATGAAGAGCAGGGTAAACCCGGCGAAGAAACCCAGCACGGTGACCGATCCCAGAGCCGCAAAGACCGCGACCACCACAAAGGACGAGACCAGTCGCATGCCGAGGCCGAGCGATTTTTCGTCCGGTTTGCGATTGAAGATCATGTCGCCAACCGCAATGGCGCCAAAGCCCATGCAAAGCAGCATGAAGGGCCAGAAAATAACCCACATGATCGGGATCAGCAGGACACCGATGACCGTGACCGCCAGCAGGACGGTCAGGACGACCAGGATGACCGGTGACAGGGCAAAGCCGATGAAGCCCAGGAAGCCGCTGACGACCGGCTGCTCGCGGAATTTGCGGGTGATCGCACGGGTACCACCCGGAGCGATCAACAAGGCCAGGGCGGCCAACAGGAAGGCGGCGCCAGGAATGAACAGGCCGAACACGGCCATTGACGGGAAGAAATCGAAGTCGAAATCGACATCCTCCCAGTCTTCCGCACCGAAATTGAACTCGGAATACTCGTAGTCATAAGTGCCGAATGTGGCGCCGTCGGCGATCACCGGATCGTTGGGTGAGCGGATGGTGAGCGTACCGCTCACGCGCGTGCCTGCGAGGATGTAGACCTCCTCGGCCATGATCTCGACATCATCCAGGAAAGTACCGGACAGGTGAATTTCACCACCTTCAATGTCGGCCAGCCCGTCGATCTGACCTTCCAGGTGGACGTCTCCGCCGACAATCTCGGCGGAACCGCCGATACGGCTGGATGTCGAAACCAGGATATAACCACCCGCCAGTTTGGCATCGCGGCCGATCTGACCGTCAACTTCGATATGGCCGGAGGCAGCGTTGAGAAAACCGGCGATTGTCCCTTCGATAAATGACTCGCCGCCGGCGAAATTGGCATCACCGCTGACTTGGGCATCGGAAAACACTTCGCCACCCGCCACATCGAGGTCATTGCCGATTGTGCCGGAGACATCGATCTCCCCGCCAACAAGCTGCACTGAGCCGCGGACATCGGCATTGACCTGGATGCTCCCGGCGACGCCCTTGATGTCACCATCGATCTGGCCGCGGACATCCATCTCTCCGCCCAGGAAGATAACATCACGACTGCTGCCTTCGACATTCACTTCACCGCCGATAACCTGAGCGGTCGCAGCACCGGTAATAAGGGTAATGGCCAGCCCCCCAGCCATTACCAAATTTCGCATCATATTGATGTTCATTGTCAAATCTCCCTGCGCCCCCCGGCGGTCAGGTCAGGATTAAAATACCGACTGCTCAAGGTCAGTCATCGATCAGGTCGTCGCAATCGCGCCCATTCCGCGGCTGGTAGTCAAGCCCGGAAACCTGGGCACCGGACTGTGTGACCGGTGCATTTTCCGACCAGACAGTAATGGTTCCGCGAACCCGGGCCGTATCAGTGAAAACGACGTCGATCGCGCAGATCTGGCCGCCGTTTTCCAGCGACCCGCTGATCTCGACATGTCCGCGATCCCGGTTTCGGCGATTACGATTGAGCTCTTTGGCAGAGACAAATGTGACCGGTCCAGTGGCTTCGCCGGTGAAACGAATGTCTTCAGCGTGGGCGTGAAGCTCGTCACCGAACCAGCCCCCAACTGTCATCTCGGCTGCAGCCAGGGCCGCCTCGCCTTCGACGCGACCGTCAAAATCAACCTCGGCGCCAGCTAGGCTAAGCTCGTCACCAACTGTGGCAGTGAATTGAATGTCACCGCCGGCAATCGACGCTTCACGACCAATACGGCCGGAAAAACTGATTTCGCCGCCAGCGATTGAAACATCGCCACCGACCTGGAGATCATCGGCATCAATATCGCCAGCCACGAGGCTGAGATCCCCGCCGATGCGACCGCGCAAATTCAAATCACCGGCCAGGCGGCTGTAATCGCCGTCGCGATCGAGGACGACATAGCCATCTGCAGTGCGGGCGGCATGGCCCCGCACCATCTTGCTGTCGCCGTCGCTGTCGCCATCGACCACGATCACGCAGCCCGATGTCATCAACGCAGTGGTCAGGGCCGTAGCGGCCAACAGGACCTTTTGCATGCAAGTCTCCGTTCCATTCAGGGTCATTTGAAGACCCGGTCAAACGCTCCCCAGCGTTGAATCGGAGCATACATTATCGAAAATCGATATCAACCGGTTTTTTCGTTTTTCGATAAATTATTTCCGTAAATCGCGATGTGGTGAGGGGGTTGTGGATGTGAATCATTCCTCCCCCTTCCCTATGCGTCAGCCGCGCGTAATATCGACGGTCAAACGAGCATCCGCCCTACAAGGATGCCGATGGGAGGATTTCATGGCTGACAGTGCAGCCGCCGGAGACATTCCGGCCGATACCGCCTTGCCGACCGAAGGTCAGGTTTATTCCGGCGGTGACTTCAATCTCAACCGGATCCGCAAATCCGTCTTCGCCGCCCTGCTCGATTCCAAGCGGCGGTATGGCAGCAAGAAGCTGGCTGCCGTCGATGCCGACGGGCGCGAACTGACCTTCGGCGACCTGACCAAGGCGGTGTTTGCCCTGGGCCACGCGCTCAAGGCCGGTACCGAGCCTGGAGAAGCCGTTGGTGTCCTTCTGCCCACCGGCGTCGGCGCCATCATCTCGTTCTACGCCGTGTCGGCCTATGGCCGCGTCCCGGCCATGCTGAACTTCACCGCTGGCGAGCGGGCGCTCAAAGCCGCCTGCCGGGCCTGCAAAGCCAAGCGGATTGTCACGGCCCGCCGTTTCATCGAGCTCGGCGAGCTCGAGGAACTCGAGGCGACCCTCAAGCAAGACCACGAGCTGATCTATCTCGAGGACGTTCGCGAGAACCTGTCGACGATGGACAAGGTCGCCGCAGCCGTCGGCATGGTTGCGCCCTTTCTGGTCCGCGCTCATCCGGATCCGGACAGTCCTGCGGTTTACCTGTTCACCTCCGGCACTGAAGGCGACCCGAAGGGCGTTGTCCTGAGCCATGCCAATCTTCTGGCCAATGTCGAGCAGGTCCGGGACCATATCCGCATCCTGCCGACCGACGTGCTGTTCAACCCCCTGCCCACCTTTCACTGCTTCGGACTGACGGGCGGCGTACTGGTGCCGCTGGGACTGGGTGTGCCGGCGATATGCCATCCCACGCCCCTTCAGGCCAAGACCATCGTCAAGCGTATCGCCGAAACCAAGGCGACGATCCTGTTCGCAACCGACACCTTCATGAACCAGTATGCCCGTGCCGCCGGGGCTGACGACCTGTCCTCCCTGCGCATGGCCGTCTGCGGTGCCGAAAGGGTGAAGGACGAAACGCGGTCCTCGCTGCGCCGACGCTTCAATCTGGAGATTGTCGAAGGCTATGGACTGACCGAGGCCGCCCCGGTGTTTTCGGTCAACCAGCCGGACAATAACCGCCCCGGCACCGTCGGCCAGATCATGGCCGGTTGTGAGGCTCGCCTGGTGCCGGTTCCCGGCATCAATGATGGCGGACAACTGCACATCAAGGGCCCGAATATCATGAAGGGCTATATCCGGCCGACTGCACCGCTGGAGCTGGAAGCACCGGTCGATGGCTGGCACGATACCGGCGATATCGTCTCGATTGATGACGAGGGTTTCATCTCGATCCGCGGGCGGGTGAAGCGTTTCGCCAAGCTGGGCGGCGAGATGGTGTCACTGGCCGTGGTGGAAAACTGTGCCACTTCGCTGTGGCCGGACAACATGCATGCCGCCGCCGCCATCCCGGACAAGCGCAAGGGCGAGCAGGTCATCCTGCTGACCGATTACGACAAGGCCGACCGCGGCGACCTCGTGGCCTTCGCCCGCAATCACGGCATTTCCGAACTCGCCATCCCGCGCAAGATCATCAAGGTCGACAGCATCCCGGTGCTGGGGACCGGCAAGACGGATTACGGCACGGTTCAGAAGACGGTCGAATCGCTGATGGCCGAGGCCGAAGCCCCGGTCACCGAGCCGGCCGAGTAGGCTGTGAGGGTTTCCGGGGTCTGACACATCCAGCCGGGACAAGGGGGCTTGGGATAGCTGGGCTTCCCGGTGGGAAGCGAATGCGCAGACCCCGAAAGGGGGCAGCGGGTCGGAAGGCCGGGTCAGACCCGGTCGCAGTCCCGCCCGTCCAGGGCTTCATAAGTGAAGCCGTCGCCATCGGGACGACGATCGGACACGATCCGCAAATCGCCCTCGACTGTGGCACCTCGGCGGATATTGACCTCTGCGGCGCAGATCAGGCCGCCCTGTTGCAATCGCCCGGCGATATCGACGCGGCCATTGCGGCTGTCATCACGACCCTGGCCACGGATTTGTACCGGTCCTGCGACATCAGCCCGCAGGATCATGCGGCCGCCATCCATCTCCAGAGCCCCGTCGATGCGGCCGTCCAGCGTAATACGACCGGCGGCAATCACGGCGTCGCCGCGGATGATGGCGTCAACATAGCCGGTCCCGGCGTCGATTTCGGCGTCGCCGGCGACTTCCCCGGTGAAGCGGACACGCCCGCCAGCTGCAAAGAGGTTTCCGCCGACGCGCGCATTCGAACGCACACTGGCACCAGCCAGATCAAGGTCACCACCAACATCGCCGTCAGCGCCGACGAACATGCCGGCGAACTCGGCATCACCGGGAACGTCGACATCGCGCGAGGCCACAAGGCCGGCGCTTTCTACGGAACGGTTCTCGCCATGGCCTGACACCGAATAGGTGCAGGCACTCAAGGCGATGGCGGTGGTGGCACAGATAAGGGATCGGGTCAGCATGGCATCCTCGCAAGGCTCTGGTTTGCCCCTAGGATGCGCGGCATTGCCAAATCGGATGCAACCACCTCACCTTTTCTGCATCGGCTAGATGTGGAGCGCACGTCCGTAAGCGTCGAGCACGCTCTCATGCATCATTTCCGACAGGGTCGGATGCGGGAAGACCGTGTGCATGAGTTCGGCCTCGGTGGTCTCCAGCTGGCGACCGACGACATAGCCCTGGATCATCTCGGTCACTTCCGGGCCGACCATATGGGCACCCAGAAGCTCACCGGTCTTGGCATCAAAAACGGTTTTCACCAGGCCCTGGTCATCGCCCAGGGCAATCGCCTTGCCATTGCCGACGAAGGGGAAGCGGCCGACTTTGACGTCGTGTCCCGCTTCCTTGGCCTTGGCTTCGGTCAGGCCGACAGAAGCGACTTGCGGGTGGCAATAGGTGCAGCCGGGAATATTACCGGTCTCGAAGGCGTGGACATTCTCGCCGGCGATCTTTTCGATGCAGACCACACCTTCGTGCGAAGCCTTGTGCGCCAGCCAGGGAGGGCCGGCGACGTCGCCAATGGCGTAGAGCCCCTTCACATTGGTGCGCCCGAAACCGTCATTGACCACATGGCCGCGATCAATCTTCACGCCCAGGGTCTCCAGACCCATATTCTCGATATTGGCAGCGATGCCGACGGCCATGATGACCTTCTCGACCTCGACGATCTCGACCTTGCCCTTGGCGTCCTTGACGTGGACCTTCACCGTCTTGGCCGTCTTTTCCAGCTTCTCGACCTGGGCCGAGACTTTCAGTTTCAGGCCCTGCTTCTTGAAGCTCTTGGCAGCAAAGGCAGAGATTTCCTCGTCCTCAACCGGCAGGACGCGGTCCATCATCTCGACCACCGTCACCTCGGCACCCATTGTCGAATAGAAGCTGGCGAATTCGATACCGATGGCGCCGGAGCCGATGACCAAAAGGGATTTGGGCATCTCGGTCGGCACCATGGCTTCTCGATAGGTCCAGATCTTGTCGCCATCCGGCTCGAGCCCGGCTTGCGGGATCGTACGGGCCCGCGCGCCAGTGGCGAGGATGACATGCTTGGCGGAATAGCGATCCTTGCCGACGACGACCGTGGGGGCATCCTTGCCCTTGTCCAGCGAGGCGGAGCCCTCGATCACCGTGATCTTGTGCTTCTTCATCAGCATGCCGATCCCGCCGGTCAGCCGTGAAGACACCTTGCGGGAGCGTTTGACCACAGCGTCAATGTCAAACCCGATCTTCTCGGCCGAGAGACCGAAATCAGCCGCGTTCTGCATGAGATGATAGACTTCCGCCGAGCGCAGCAGCGCCTTGGTCGGGATACATCCCCAGTTGAGGCAGATGCCGCCCAGCTTGTCGCGCTCCACTACGGCGGTCTTGAAGCCCAGCTGCGCAGCGCGGATCGCGGCCACATAGCCACCCGGGCCTCCACCGATCACGATCACGTCGAAAGCGCCTGCGCTCATGGCCATCCTCATTTATTTTGCATACGAAACAGATGCGTATAATCTGTTCGCGGGATAGCAGTTGCCCCCGTCCAGATCAATGGCGGACACGAAAACCCTGGCGGTGGATGCGGCGGCGGACCGGGCTACAGGTCCACAAGTTCCTGGGTCAGGTCGCTGTCGGGATTGTCGCCGGTATTGGTCACGCCGGCCTTCTCGATCAGCAGGATATGGACGGTTTCAGTCTGGGTGACGGGACGGTGGCGCACGCCCTTGGGGATCACACACAGCTCACCCGGGCCCAGCAGGACCGGGTCCTGTCCCTCGATCTCGATCTTCAGAATGCCCTGGCTGATGAAGAATAATTCGTCCTCATCCTCATGGCAGTGCCAGTCAAAACTGCCCTCGCCCTTGGCCAGCTTGAGCTCGTAATTGTCGAGTTTGGCGATCCGCTTGGGCGACCAGGGTTCGTCAAACTGGCTGTGCTTATCCACCAGCGAGATCACCTCTACCGTCATCTGTCCGCTCCCCTCGTGCGACTCACTATTCATTGTCGCTTATAGCAACGATTCTAGCGGCAAGCGGGAGCGCTTCGAAATGACCGGTATCAGTGATCTGAACGTCCTGTTGGCTGGATTGCGGCCTGAGCCGGACCCGGTGCGCTATGGATTTGTCACCGGTCCCGCTGCCCGCCTCGACCCGTTCGCGGGGCAGGCCCTGATGCGCTTTGTCGAGGCGGAGGGCGTGACCCTGATCCTGCCCTTCGACGACGCGCAGGCGGCGGGCCTGGAGCCGGTCTTTGCCTGTCGCCGGATCACGCTTGCCATCCATTCTTCGCTCGAAGCGGTTGGTTTCATGGCACATATCGCCGCGACGCTGGCCGCCGGGGGGATCGGCTGCAATCCGGTGGCCGGCTATTTCCACGACCATGTTTTCGTGCCTGAAGACCGGCTGGGCGACGCCCTCGCCGCCTTAAAGGCGCTGGCCCGTGCCAGCGGGCGCGAATTCGATTGACCGCGCACCCCGCCGGGCGTACCAGCGCGCACCCTGATCGATCGGACCCACGCGTTTGAGCCTTCTCCCATCGGGCCTGACCGGCCTGCCCGCCCTCGACATGGATACAGTCTGCGATGCCCTCGCGGGGCCCGGATATGTCGCGGTGCGCCTGACCGATACCGACATGCTGGCCGCCTTGCGCCTCGAGGCCGAATCTCTTTGGCAGGAAGACGCCCTCACCCTGGCCGGCATTGGCCGCGCCGATGATCACGAGCTGATCGCCCGCGTCCGCCGCGACAAGACGAAATGGCTCGACGGCTCGACGCCGGGACAGACCGCCTGGCTGGCTTTCGCGGAAACCCTGCGCCGCGAGGTCAATGCGCGCTTGATGCTGGGCCTGTTCGCCTTCGAAGCGCATTTCGCGGTCTATGAGGCCGGCGCCTTCTACAAACGCCATCTCGACAGTTTCCGCGGCGCCCGAAACCGGGTCCTTTCCACGGTGCTCTACCTCAATCCCCATTGGCGTGAAGGCGATGGCGGCCATTTGCGCATCTATGGCGAGGGCGATGTCGTCCTCACCGAACTGCGTCCGGAATTCGGCACGCTGGTCATCTTCCTGTCCGAGGAAATCCCGCACGAGGTGACGGTCTCTCACCGCGAGCGCTTCTCGATTGCCGGCTGGCATCGCTGCAATGATCGAGGCCTAGCCCCGGCGCTGCAGGTCAGGGCCCTGCCGATTGCACCCTAGACTATCCCAGTGCACCGGCAGGCGTCGGTCGGCCCTCATCGTCCAGGGCAACCATCACATAATCCGCCGTGCCGACCTTGCGGCGCTCGCCGGTCATCAGGTTTTCGGCCTCGGCCAGAACGCTGACCGTCATCGAGGTGCGGCCAACCTTGATGACCTCGGCGATGACATCCAGCATTTCGCCTTCACGCGTCGGCGCGATGAAGTCGATCTTGTCGGAGGCCGCCATGCCGACATCGAAACGCGTATGGCGCGAGGCGGCGATGTAGGCGGCCTTGCCCATGATCGACATGGCATTGCCACCAAACAACTGCCCGAGATGATTGGTATCACCCGGGAAGACGAGTTGCAGCGTGCGCGCATAGGCCGGAGGGCTGGGCGCAAAATTCGGGGCGGCGTCGGGCGATGGCGGCAGTCGGTCAGGATTGGTCTTGCGGTCCGCGGCGACCATGGTGAAGGCGCCGCGCGTGCACACATGACGCGCGCCGGTGGTCAGGTCCTCCGCCGCCAGCTCGACATCGACGATGAGCGAGGTGCGGCCGACCATGCGCACCTGTCCGGTCAGTTCGATCAGATTGCCGACATGGACCGGTGCCACGAAATCCAGCTTGTCACAGGAGGCGGTCACGAACGGCCGCCGGGCATGACGCGCCGCGACCAGAAAGGCGATCTTGTCCATCTCCGCCATCGCCGCGCCACCGAAATAGGAGCCCTGGTGATTGCTCTGGTCGGGGAAGACGAGATCGGTATGACGGATTTCGGCGAGATGTCGGGGCTGGGTCATGGGGATGGTCTCACTTTGTCGGTGATTTCTGACGACCGGCGCTTGCGCACACCCGCCCATTGATCGCTTGCCGAGACGACGCCTCAGCGTGTTTCTTCAGTCAAGGGGCATGCCCGCAGCGCGGCGCCTTCGGCGCCCTTGACTGAAGAAACACGCTGAGGCCTGCTGGCTGCCAAGAGACCAATGTCCCTTTCCGCGCGACGCGCCGTATCTCGACGAACCAAAGCGACTAACCTGCAAAGACTGTCCACCAAACGAGAAATCCGAGCCCGCCGAAGACGGCGATCCGGTAAAGCCATCCGCCGAACCCTACGCGCAGGCGGGTTGTTGAAACTACGACGTCCGCCGGAAGCGATTTCCATCCGGAACACCACGCATTGAGACCGATATTCCACCACTCGCCGCCATGCTGGAACTGGACGACACGGCCGGAGACAAACCCCAGCACGGATTTGAGGCGATAGTGCCGAAGGTTTTCGACGTCCTCAAACCTGAATTCCCGTCCGTTGAAACAAATTGCTTCATCTGAAAATGCAGCCTTGCCCCTCTGGGCAAAGACCCATTTCAAGCTGGTCGACGGGGGACCATCAAATCCGTTTGCCAGCTTGCCCATGCAGGAACAGTGTTCGGTCACGCCCGCACCTACATCAACATCGTCATCGGGTCTTCGACATAGGTCTTGAAGGCCTGCAGCCATTTCGCACCGGTGGCGCCGTCGACGACGCGGTGGTCGCAGGTCAGCGTCACCGTCATCACCATGGCGATGGCCAGGGCGCCGTCCTTGACGACCGGGCGCTGCTCGCCGGCCCCGACCGACAGGATCATGCCCTGCGGCGGATTGATGATGGAGGCGAAGCTGTCGATGCCGAACATGCCCAGATTGGACAGCGAGAAGGTGCCGCCCTGGAATTCTTCCGGCTTCAGCTTGCGATCACGGGCGCGTGCCGCGAGGTCTTTTGACTCGCGGGAGATCTGCACCAGGCCCTTTTGATCCGCATCGGCGATGATCGGGGTGATCAAGCCGCCTTCAATGGCCACGGCCATGGAGACATCGGCATGCTTGTGACGGGCAATCATCCCGCCCTCGATCCAGGACGAGTTGGCGGCCGGGACCTTCTTCAGGGCCAGGCCGGAGGCCTTGATCAGGATGTCATTGACCGAAACCTTGTCGCCATCCTTCTCGGCGGCGGCATTGATGCGCTTGCGGAAATCCATCAGCGCGTCGATGCGGCAATCGACCGTCAGCGGGAAATGCGGGATGTCGCGGAAGCTGTCCGACAGGCGCTTGGCCGAAATCTTGGTGATCCCGTCGGCTTTCTCGACGTCATAGCGGTCGCGGGCAATGCCATAGGCCTTGAGCGGATCGTCCATGTCGACGGGCTTGGCGGCGGGGGCATCCGAGGCCGTGGAAGCGGCGGACGGCTGGGCGTTCTCGACATCGCGCTTGACGATCCGGCCATACGGGCCTGATCCGTCGATGGTTTTGAGGTCCAGACCCTTGTCGGCGGCGATGCGCTTGGCGAGCGGGCTGGCCTTGATGCGGTTCTCGCCGCCCTCGACGGCGCCCCCTTCGTCTCCGCCTTTGGCGGAGCCACTTCCCCCGCTCGCGGGGGCAGAAACAAGCTCGGATTTTCCTCCACCGCTTGCGGGGGCGGTGTCAGCGGAGCTGACGGAGGGGGCCGGCGCCGCCGGCGCCGGGGCAGAAACCTCTGTCTCACCCTCTTCCAGAAGGATGGCGATCACGGCATTGACCTTGACGCCCTCGGTGCCGTCCTCGACCAGGATCTTGCCGACCGTGCCTTCATCGACGGCTTCGACTTCCATCGTCGCCTTGTCGGTCTCGATCTCGGCCAGGACCATGCCGCTTTCCACGACATCGCCTTCCTTGACGTGCCATTTGGCGAGCGTGCCCTCTTCCATGGTGGGCGACAGGGCGGGCATCAGGATTTCAATCGACATGGTTTCAGTCCTCGCCTCAGGCGTCATTGGCGCCCGGTTGGGCCAGTTCGGGGTTGATCTTGGAAGCGTTCGTTTCCCAGTTCGCGCCGTCGAATTCCTCGAAGCGCAGCTGGAGGTCGGCATCGACGTCGAGCGCGCGCAGATTGACGCTCCAACCATCAGGATGCGAGCGCGGCACATAGAAGCTCTTCACGCCGCATTTCGAGCAGAACAGGTGCTTGGCCTCATGCGTGCCGAATGTGTAGGTGGTCAGGCTCTCGGCGCCGCGCTCGATCTTGAAGTCCGGCTTTTCCACGATGAGGTGGATGAAACCGGTCTTGGCACAGATCGAGCAATTGCACGACAGGGCGACGACACTGTCCGGCAGGTTCACGGCAAAGCCGACCTCACCGCAATGACACTCACCATGGCGCCAGGATTTGGTGGGGGAGTTGGTCATGTATCCTCGCCGAAAATCGTTCGCACCTTTGGTTCATCCAGCGCGAGAATGTGAATGCATTCCTGTATGGTCAGAATAACCCAATGCCGAGCCTTCGCGTCAGGCTTGTCAAAAACAATCTCATTCTCGACAAAACCGGAGATGACAGGGGAATTGAGCACTTCAAACATGTTGACCGACGTCAGACGCAAGAGCTGGTCTTGGTGCCTCTCATCCTCAACTATGCAGTGCCAGAGCGGCGTGGAGACGAACTCACAGGCAAAAGAGTCTTGGCGATCATTTTCGCGCGACATCAGTTTCAGCGAAAGCTCCCCGAGTTCCGCGTGACAGGAGATGAAGTCGTACGTCCCGGGCGGAATGGCTGGCTTCCACTCCCTGAATTCTGATTTCGAAAAATCGAACACAACTCCTACTCCGCGTAGCAGACGGCCTTCACCGCCTTCACGATATCATCCACGCCCGGCAAAGAGAGCTTTTCCAGATTGCCGGCATAGGGCAGAGGGACGTCTTCCTGGTGGACGCGGGCGGGCGGAGCGTCGAGATAGTCGAAGGCTTCGGCGGTGACGACAGCAGCGATCTCGGCACCGACACCCATGCGGCCCCAACCCTCTTCGGCGCAGACGATGCGATTGGTCTTCTTGACCGATTCCACCACGGTATCCGTGTCCAGCGGACGCAAGGTGCGCAGGTCGATCACCTCGGCGTCGATGCCCTCGCCGGCCAGGATCTCGGCAGCCTCAAGCGCGTAACCCACCATGCGGGAATGCGCGGTGATGGTGACGTCGGAACCCGAGCGGCGGATTTTGGCCTTGCCGATCGGCAGGACCCAGTCTTCCACGTCCGGCACGTCAAAGCTCTCGCCATAAATGAGCTCGTGCTCGAGGAAGACGACCGGGTTGGGATCGCGAATAGCGGCCTTCATCAGGCCCTTGGCGTCGGCCGCGTCATAGGGCGCAACGACTTTCAGGCCCGGCACATTGGCGTACCAGGAGGAATAGTCGTGGCTGTGCTGGGCACCGACGCGGCTGGCGGCGCCATTGGGACCGCGGAAAACGATCGGACAGCCCATCTGGCCGCCGGACATGTAGAGCGTCTTGGCGGCGGAGTTGATGATGTGGTCGATGGCCTGCATGGCGAAGTTGAAGGTCATGAACTCAACGACCGGCTTCAGCCCGTTGAAGGCCGCGCCGACACCCAGGCCGGCAAAGCCGTGCTCGGTGATCGGCGTGTCAACGACGCGCTTGGGACCGAACTCGTCCAAGAGGCCGCGCGTGACCTTGTAGGCGCCCTGGTATTCGGCGACTTCCTCACCCATCACGAAGACGGTGTCATCGCGGCGCATCTCCTCGGCCATCGCATCGCGCAGCGCGTCGCGGACCGTGGTGGAGATCATTTTCGTGCCTTCGGGCACTTCAGGATCGGAGGCCTCCGGGCGGCTATAGTCGATGATCTCCGGCTCGGCATCCGAGGTGTCAGAGTCACTGTCGGTGTCGCTGTCGGCATCATCGGAGCCATTGGCGGCCGGTGTCTCGTCCTTCGCCTCTGCCTTGGACGTCGGCGCCTCGAGAGCGCTGGCATCCTCACCATCTTCGGCCAGAATGGCGATCGGCGCGTTGACCTTCACATTCTCGGTGCCTGCGGCGACCAGGAGCTTGGCAACCACGCCCTCCTCGACCGCTTCGACTTCCATCGTCGCCTTGTCGGTTTCGATCTCGGCAATCACGTCACCGCTCTCGACGGTGTCGCCTTCCTTGATGTTCCACTTGGCGAGCGTGCCCTCTTCCATCGTGGGAGAAAGGGCCGGCATAAGGATTTCAATCGACATGGCTCTACCTGTCCTGTGTCAAATCTTGTCGTGCGCCGGAGACCGGCACGGCATCAACCGTTGGCGGCTTCGGGTTTGTACCGCAGGGCGTGCTCGCGCATCTTCCCGGCAAATTCCATCAGCGTGTTCATCGGGCGGATCAGCACTTCGATGCGGACCATCCGGCCTTCATCATTGAGGGTGATCTTGTCGATCCCTACGAGGCCCTTGCCCTCCACCGTGCCGGTGAATTCAAGCATCAGCTCATTGCCGTTCACCCATTCCTGGCGATAGTCGAAGCCTTCAACCACCGTGATCACACCCATCAGGATGTGAAGCAGGTAATGCTTGTCAGCCGAGGGTTTCCACACGACCGGCGAATGCAGCTCGCAGCCCTCGGCAATGATCGAGGCCAAGCGGTTGGCATCGCGCTCACGCACAGCCTGGTGCCAATTGTCGAGGAAGTGTTTGACTTGCGGTGTCATGATCAGACCTCCACCAGTACGTCGGTGTAGAGCTCGCTCGGGTCCGGTTCGGGGCTGTCCTTGGCGAACTGGGCGGCTTCGTTGACGATCGCCTTGACGTCCTTGTCGAGCGCCTTGAGCTCGTCTTCGGTCGCGTGCTTGCCTTCAACCAGACGCTTCTTGATCAGGTCGATCGGGTCGTGGTGCGAGCGGATGTCGTCGACCTCCTCGCGGGTGCGGTATTTGGCCGGATCGGACATGGAGTGACCGCGATAACGGTAGGTCTTCATCTCCAGGATATAGGGGCCATTACCACCACGGGCGTGCTTGACGGCTTTCTCGGCAGCGCGCTTGACCGCTTCGACATCCATGCCGTCGACTTCCTCGCCGGGAATGCCGAAGGAGATGCCGCGCTTGTGCAGCGCCGTTTCCGAGGAGGCGCGCTTGACCGAGGTGCCCATGGCATACTGGTTGTTCTCGATCACATAGATGACCGGCAGGTTCCACAGCTTGGCCATGTTGAAGCTCTCATAGACCTGGCCCTGATTGGCCGCGCCGTCGCCGAAATAGGCGACCGAGAGCTTGCCGTTATTCTTGTACCAGTCGGCAAAACCCAGACCCGTGCCCAGCGCCACCTGGGCGCCGACAATGCCGTGACCGCCATAAAATTGCTTGTCGCGGGAGAACATGTGCATCGAGCCGCCCTTGCCGCGCGAATAGCCGCCCTCGCGGCCGGTCAGCTCGGCCATGACGCCTTTCGGGTCCATGCCGCAGGCCAGCATGTGCGCGTGGTCGCGATAGCCAGTGATGACCTGGTCGCCCTCTTCCAGCGCCGCCTGGATGCCCGTGACGACCGCTTCCTGGCCGATATAGAGGTGACAGAAGCCGGCGATCAGGCCCATGCCATAGAGCTGGCCGGCCTTTTCCTCGAAGCGGCGCATCATCAGCATGTCGCGATAATACTGAAGCAACTCGTCTTTTCCGGCGGTTCCCGGCGCGACGGTCTTGGTCGTTTTGGCAGCCGACTTGGATGCGGCGGTCTTGCTAGTGCGCTTGCTGGTCATTAATTCGCACGCGAAATATATTCTTCGCGCTCCCATCTGACGTCCATCGCCGCATAGCAGATGACGCACTGCACGGGCAAGCGCGAAGCGGTGATTCACTCAAATGGGGAAAAGCGGTTCATCGTGACCCGCCGCGTTCAGCGACGGTCTTCGGTATCGATCTCGACGATGAATTCACGCGGATGGGCGACATTGAGAATGTCGCGGGCCCGCTCCTCGACATAGTCGAGATCGAGGCTGTCGGAGCGCAGGCGGGCCGCGGTATCCTCGAGCGCCTCACGCTCGGCAACGGCCAGGGCCAGCTCTGCCTCGGCTTCGCTGATCTCGGTCTCGACCACGATCCAGTTCAACACACCCTGCTCACCCGTCAGTGCGTGATAGCCGAAATAGGCAATCGCGACGGTCAGCAATGCTGTTGTGGAAAAGCGCTTGATCGCGTCCAAAACCCATACACCCTCTTTGAGACCGGCGCTTTTTGCACCGTGTTCTTCTGCAAGGGTGATTCAACACGATCACACTTTAGGAGTCGTGAATCCGGGATTCAGGTCTGGGTAAGGGATTGGGCCGGATTGGGGCTGGATGATGGCCCCGATTTGTCATCCCCGTGGGATGTCCGGCGAAGGCCGGACGCACGACGGGGACCTAACAGGTTGCAGGCACATAGGTCCCTGACTTTCGCCCCGCCTGCGCGGGGCGTCCATCAGGGATGACAAAAATTGAAAAGTGCCGCTGACGCCTAGCTGGCCAGACCGGACGGTCCGGCAAACATGCCCGTCTCACCCAGAAGGCTCTCGATTCGCAGCAGCTGGTTGTACTTGGCCGTACGGTCAGAGCGGGCCAGCGAGCCGGTCTTGATCTGCCCGCAATTGGTGGCGACGGCGAGGTCGGCGATGGTGGCGTCCTCGGTTTCGCCGGAACGGTGGCTCATCACGGCGCCATAGCCCGAGCGCAGTGCCATGTCGACCGCGTCCAGGGTCTCCGACAGCGTGCCGATCTGGTTGACCTTGACCAGGATCGCGTTGGCGGCACCGGTCTCGATGCCCTTGGCGAGGCGCTCGGGATTGGTGACGAAGAGATCATCACCGACCAGCTGGCATTTCCCGTCGAGGCGCTGTGTCAACGCACGCCAGCCATCCCAGTCATCCTCGGCCATGCCGTCCTCGATCGAAACGATCGGATATTTATTGGCCAGCTTTTCCAGATATTTGGCAAAGCCGTCGGCGTCGTGGCTCTCATCGGCGCCTTCCAGCACATACTGGCCGTCCTTGTAGAATTCGGTCGAAGCGACATCGAGGGCCAGGGCGACGTCCTCGCCCGGCTTGTAGCCGGCTGCCTCGATGGCATCCATGATCACGTCGAGCGCCTGCTCGGCCGAGCGAAGATGCGGCGCGAAACCGCCCTCATCGCCGACATTGGTGTTCAGGCCGTCGGCCTTCAGGCGCGACTTCAACGCATGGAAGACCTCGGCACCGCAGCGCAGGGCTTCGGAGAAGCTGGGCAGGCCGACCGGCATGATCATGAATTCCTGGAAGTCGATCGGATTGTCGGCATGGGCGCCGCCATTGATGATGTTCATCATCGGGGTCGGCAGGACGCGCGCATTCATGCCGCCGATATAGCGATAGAGCGGCAGACCCTGAACGTCGGCAGCGGCATGGGCGGTCGCGAGCGACACGCCCAGCATAGCATTGGCGCCCAGGCGGGCCTTGTTCGCGGTGCCATCCAGCTCGATCATCGCCTCATCAATGCGGCGCTGATCCTCGGCATCCATGCCGGCGATGGCTTCGAAGATCTCGCCCTCGACCAGGTCGCAGGCTTTCAGGACACCCTTGCCGCCATAGCGCTCGTCGCCATCACGCATCTCAACGGCCTCATGGGCACCGGTCGAGGCGCCCGACGGGACAGCGGCCCGACCGAAGGAACCGTCTTCCAGCAAAACATCGACTTCAACCGTCGGATTGCCGCGGCTGTCGAGGATTTCGCGTGCGATGATGTCGGTGATGGCGGTCATGGGACTCTCTTCAAGGTAAGGGCGCGTTGGGCGCTTCATAACCAAGGCTGGCCCATACGCAAGCCCGCCGGTGCGGGTAATGCGTCGTGTTACCGCGAACACCCGAAATTAGTGCGCTCGACTGTCCTGTTCATCGAACCCTGCGGTCTAAAACAGTCCTTCTACTTCACCCTCAGCATTGAGGTGGATGTCCAGCGCTGCCGGCTTCCGCGGCAGGCCGGGCATGGTCATGATCGCGCCGCAGACCGCCACCACGAAACCGGCCCCCGCCGACAGGCGAACTTCGCGCACGGGCAGTTCATGACCTTCCGGCGCCCCGGTCAGGGCCGGATCGGCCGAGAAGGAATACTGCGTCTTGGCCATGCACACGGGCAGATGCCCGTATCCGGCCTCCTGCCAGCGCTCCAGTTGCAGGCGCGCCGAGCGTTCAAACACCACCGATCCAGCGCGGTAGATGGATTTGGCCACGGTCTCGATCTTGTCGACCAGCGGCATGTCGTCCGGATAAAGGGGGGCGAACCGGCTCTGGCCGCCTTCCACGAGCTCGCTGACAGCTTCGGCCAGTTTTTCCGTGCCCTGCCCGCCTTCGGCCCAATGGGTCGCCAGGATCGCCTTCACGCCACGCGCTTCGCAAAAAGTCTGGACGGCCGCGACCTCCGCCTCGCTGTCAGCCGTGAAATGGTTGATCGCGACAACGACCGGAACGCCGAATTTGGCCATGTTCTCGATATGGCGACCCAGATTGGCGCAGCCGGCCTCGACCGCTGCGACATTCTCGCTGCCGAGCTGATCCTTCGGGATCCCGCCATTCATTTTCAGTGCCCGGATCGTGGCGACCAGGACGGCGGCCGACGGTTCCAGCCCGCCCTTGCGACATTTGATGTCGAAGAATTTTTCGGCCCCGAGATCCGCCCCGAACCCGGCCTCGGTGACCACATAATCGGCCAGACGCAGCGCCGTGTCAGTGGCGACCAGCGTGTTGCAGCCATGGGCGATATTGGCGAAGGGACCGCCATGGATGAAGGTCGGCGTGTGCTCCAGCGTCTGCACCAGATTGGGCTGGAAGGCGTCCTTCAGGAGAACCGTCATCGCTCCGGCGGCACCGATATCGCGCGCCGTGACCCGGCTGCGATCGGCCCGTTCGGCGACGACGATATTGCCCAACCGGTCTTCCAGGTCCGCCAGATCGCGGGCCAGGCACAGGATCGCCATGACTTCGGAGGCCACGGTAATGTCAAACCCACCCTCGCGCGGCGTGCCATGAGCCGGCCCGCCCAGCCCGGTGACCAGATTGCGCAGGGAGCGGTCATTCATGTCGAGAACGCGGCGCAACGCGATGCGGCGGCTGTCAATCTGCTGCTCATTGCCCCAATGGACATGATTGTCGACCAAGGCAGCGAGCAGGTTGTGGGCCGATGTAATGGCGTGGAAATCGCCGGTGAAATGGAGATTGATATCCTCCATCGGCACGACCTGGGCCATGCCGCCGCCGGCCGCCCCGCCCTTCATGCCGAAGCAGGGACCCAAGGACGGCTCGCGCAAGCAGATGGCGACCTTCTTGCCGATCCGGGAGAGGCCATCGCCGAGACCGACTGTGGTCGTGGTCTTGCCCTCACCCGCCGGGGTCGGGCTGATCGCGGTGACAAGTATCAGCTTGCCGCGTTGGCGCTCTTGCAGCGTAGCGATGAAGTCGCCGGAAACCTTGGCCTTTGACCGACCGAACGGGATGATCGCATCTTCGGGAATACCCAGCCCCGTCGCAATTTCGGCCATGGGTTTCAAGTTCGCCGCACGGGCGATTTCGATATCACTGCGCATGTCGTCCCCTGTCGATTGGTCGCCGACAGTTTGGGGAAGTTGCGGGCTTGTGCAAGCGCCAGGCGCAAGCGCGCAAAGAAAAACGCGCCCGGCAATGGCCAAGCGCGTTTTCTTGTCAGATTTGTGACCAGCGGGCCGGTCAGCCTGCGACGACTCAGTCGTCCTTCGGCTCGAGGATCTGGCGACCGCGATACATGCCCGACTTCAGGTCGACATGGTGCGGACGGCGCAGCTCACCGCTGTCCTTGTCTTCGATATAGACCGGGCTCGACAGGGCGTCGTGGGCCCGGCGCATGCCGCGTTTGCTCGGCGTCGTTTTTCTTTTAGGGACGGCCATTGAGCCTCTCCAGCGCTATGAATCAGTGGTCGGGACAGCTTTCACCATCCGTTCGAGCCGCGCCGTATACAGGCTTAATCAACGCGGTGCAAGCATGGCGCGCGGCCTGATGCAGGCCGCGCTGCCAATCACGTCAGCCGCCGGCGGGATGGCTGACCGATCCGCCCATCGAACTGCGACCATGCCGGGATGGTGGATTGCCATGAATACGGATCGACGCGCCCATGCTGGCCGAGCTGTCTGACGCCTCCGTGGCGTGAGCCGACACCGACGCGCCGGTCGACGCATCCACTTCAACCCGGGCACAGACAAGACCGCGCGCATTCAGCGATGTGCCGGTGGAGGCGTCGATCTCCAGCGCCCCACAACGGCCGGACAGCCGGACGGAGCTTCCCGTGGAAGCATCGACCTCGAGCTGGTCGGAATCGATCTCCGAGATCTCGGCCCGGATCCCGCGGCCGAACTCCAGCGCCTCGATCGCCGGCATGGTGACCTGAACAACGACGTCGAGGCTGTGGCGGCGCGAAAACCAGCCAGTGTCCTGGTCTATTTCAAGCGTGCCGCGATCAACTTCGGTTTCAATATCGCTGAAGTCATCGGCATCCCCGATCAGCTCGACGGAGAATGTCTCACCCTGCACAACGACCAGCTCAAAACCGCCATTGGCGTCGATGGCGGTGAAGCCGGCCAGGTCGCGGCCCTCGCTGTCCTGGGCGAAGCCCGGAGCGGCAAGGCTCAGCGCTGCCAGGGCCGTGCTGGCGAGGATGGTGAGGCGTTCAAAACGCATGGCAGTCTCCTTGATCCCGTTTGATCCCTTGGCCACATGATAGCGGCATTGTCCTGCGGATGCGTGTGACAATGGGTTTAGATGCACGGGCGATGTAAAAAACCGCGACCGCCACCGGGGAAGACGATGAAGCTCGAAGAATTTGGCCAATGGTCACGGCGCATCGCCGACTGGTCCGTGCGCTATCTCGAATCACTGCGAGACCGGCCGGTACGGGCCCGGACCAGGCCGGGAGACGTGCTCGGCGCCCTGCCCGTCACGCCGCCCGAAGAGGCCACCGACATGGCCGAAATCTTCGCCGATTTCGAACGGATCGTCCCCGACGCCATGACCCACTGGCAGCATCCACGCTTCTTTGCCTATTTCCCGGCCAATGCCGCGCCGGCATCCATGCTCGCCGAACAGCTCGTCTCGACCATGGCGGCGCAATGCATGCTGTGGCAGACCTCGCCGGCCGCGACCGAGATGGAAACCCGCATGGTGGATTGGTTGCGCCAGGCGGTCGGCCTGCCCGATGGCTGGCGCGGCGTGATCCAGGACAGTGCCTCCTCGGCCACCCTCTCCGCGATCATGACCATGCGTGAACGGGCGCTGGACTGGCGCGGCATTCGTACAGGCCTGGCAGGAGAAAAGGCACCACGCATTTATGCCTCGGCGCAGACGCATTCCTCAGTCGACAAGGCCTGCTGGGTGGCGGGGGTCGGTCAGGACAATCTGGTCAAGATCGCCACCACCGATGATTTCGGCATGAATCCGGAGGCCCTGCGCGCGGCCATCCAGGCCGACCGCGCCGCCGGACATCTGCCTGCCGGCATCGTGATCTGCGTCGGCGGGACCTCGATCGGCGCCAGCGATCCGGTGGCGGCGATCATCGAGGTCGCGCAAGCCGAGGGCCTCTACACCCATATCGATGCCGCCTGGGCCGGCTCGGCGATGATCTGTCCGGAATTGCGCCATGTCTGGGAAGGTGCAGAGAAGGCCGACTCGATCGTCTTCAACCCGCACAAATGGCTCGGCGCCCAGTTCGATTGTTCGGTGCAATTCCTCAAGGATCCCACCGACCAGCTCAAATCCCTCACCCTGCGACCGGATTATCTGGAAACGCCGGGCATGGATGACGCCGTCAATTATTCCGAATGGACCATCCCGCTCGGCCGCCGCTTCCGCGCCCTCAAGCTCTGGTTCCTGATCCGCGCCTACGGGCTGGAGGGGCTTCGCACCCGCATCCGCAACCATATCGCCTGGTCAAACGAGGCCTGCGAGGCGATCCGCGCCCTGCCCGGCCTGGAGATTGTCACCGAGCCCCGCTTCAGCCTGTTCAGCTTTGCCTGCAAGGCCGGCGATGAAGCGACCGCGGACCTGCTGGAACGCATCAACAGCGACGGCCGCACCTATCTCACCCAGACCCGCCATGACGGCCGCTATGTGATCCGCTTCCAGGTC
This sequence comes from Maricaulis sp., assembly GCF_048268525.1. Lineage (GTDB taxonomy): Bacteria > Pseudomonadota > Alphaproteobacteria > Caulobacterales > Maricaulaceae > Maricaulis. The sequence continues at coordinate 85,043 of NZ_JBLWVH010000007.1, forward strand.
GGGCAGTTTGATTGCACGCGGGACGATGTGATGGAGGCTGTGGAGGTGGTGGGGGAGCTGGGGGCGCTGTAATTTTGTCATCCCTGTCGGATGTCCGGCTCAGGCCGGACGCAGTACAGGGACCTATGTGGTGGCGACCAGCTAGCTCCCTGACTTTCGCCCGGCCTTCGCCGGGCGTCCATCAGGGATGACAAACAGGTGCGTGAGGTTCTCGCCCCTAAACCATCCGGCTCTGTTCCAGCGCTGCCGCAATAAAGCTCGCAAACAGCGGATGCGGTTCGAAGGGGCGGGATTTGAGTTCCGGGTGGAATTGCACGCCGATGAACCAGGGATGGTCCTCGATTTCGACGATTTCAGGCAGGACGCCATCGGGTGACAGGCCGGAGAAGGTCAGGCCGCAGGATTCCAGCTGGTCCTTGTAGCCGACATTGACCTCATAGCGGTGGCGGTGACGCTCTTCGATATGGGCCTGGCCGTAGATCTCGCGGACCTTGGAGCCTTCCTTGAGGACCGCCGGATAGGCGCCCAGACGCATCGTGCCACCCATGTCGTCACCGGCGGAGCGGGTCTCGACTTCATTGCCCCGCGTCCATTCGGTGAGCAGACCGATCACCGACTCGCCGCTGTCGGAAAATTCTGTTGAGACGGCATTCTCGACACCAGCCAGGTTGCGGGCCGCTTCCAGCACCGCCATCTGCATGCCGTAGCAAATCCCGAAGAAGGGAACCTTGCGCTCGCGGGCAAAGCGGGCCGCGGCGATCTTGCCTTCGACACCGCGCTCGCCAAAGCCACCGGGGACGAGCACGCCGTGCACGTCTTCGAGCGGTTCGAACGGGTCGTCTTTTTCGAACTGCTCACTGTCGAGCCATTTGAGTTTGACCTTCACCCCGTTGGCGATGCCGCCATGGGCGAGCGCTTCGATCAGCGACTTATACGCGTCCAGCAGGCCGACATATTTGCCGACCACACCGATCGTCACTTCACCATCGGGATTGGCGATGGTCTCGGAGATGCCCTGCCAGCGTGACAGGTCCGGCGCCGGTGCGTCATCAATGCCGAAGCAGCGCAGGATCTCGGTGTCGAGGCCCTGGGAATGGTATTCCAGCGGCACATCATAGAGCGAGGCCGCATCACGGCCCTCGATCACGGCGCTTTCCTTGACGTTACAGAACAGGCCGATTTTGCGCTTGTCACCCGGCGGGATCGGGATCTCGCAACGACACAGCAGGATATCCGGCTGGATACCGATCGAGCGCAGCTCTTTCACCGAGTGTTGGGTCGGCTTGGTCTTCATCTCGCCGGCGACCTTGATGAAAGGCAGCAGGGTGACGTGCAGGAAGACCGCATTGCCCTCACCCAGCTCTTGGCCGAGTTGGCGGATCGCTTCGAAGAAGGGCAGGCCCTCGATATCACCGACCGTTCCGCCGATCTCGCAAAGCACGAAATCGACATCGCCGGCGTCGGAGAGGACGAATTGTTTGATCTGGTCGGTAACGTGCGGAATGACCTGCACCGTCGCACCAAGATAGTCGCCGCGGCGCTCGCGCTCGATGATGCGCGAATAGATGCGGCCGGTGGTGATATTATCGGCCTGGCTCGCGGCAACGCCGGTGAAGCGCTCATAATGACCCAGGTCGAGGTCGGCTTCGGCCCCGTCATCGGTCACATAGCACTCGCCATGCTGATAGGGCGACATCGTGCCCGGATCAACGTTGAGATAGGGGTCCAGCTTGCGCAGGCGGACTTTATATCCACGCGCCTGAAGCAGGGCTCCGATAGCGGCTGAAGCGAGGCCTTTTCCCAAGGAGGAGACCACGCCGCCCGTAATAAAGATATATCGCGGCATGGGCCGTCTGATTATCCCAGATTCGGACGCGTCGAAAGACGCGAGTTGAAATATGTGATGATTAAGTGCGCGACGGCCTAGCCGTCGGTCGGCACAGGAGCGCCCGTTTCGTCCTGCTCGATAACGCCGATCGCCGGATTGTCGATCTCGGTATCGAACACGCTGGTACCGTCTGCCGCAACGCCGGTCACGATCGCCAACAGGATCGAGTTGCCGATGAAGACCGCGCCGAGGATCATCGTCGTGCGGGTCAGGATGTTGGCCGCGCCGCGACCGGACATCATGCCCCCGCCGCCGCCGCCGCCACCGATACCCAGGGCACCGCCTTCAGACCGCTGCAGCAGAATGACGCCAATGAGACCAAGGGCGACCAGGAGCTGGATGATCAAAAGGACTGTGGTCATGAATACCGCCATAAATCGGGCCGGGCCGACCCAATGGGCGGCTCAACCTGTTATATAAGGAGTTTCCGGTGCGATGCCAGCACCGCCCGGTCACATGGCGGCGCGTTTTATAGCAGGTGACCCGTCTTGACCAGCGCCGACTGCGGTATCCGCTGCGGCTTCACTGGCTGCCAGGTCCGCCTTTCGCTTCGCGGCCTCGGCTCGCGCCTGCAGGCGCTTGCGGAGATTGGCGACGGTCCTGCCGATCTCGTCCTTCGACCGCTCGATGGTATCGCCATTGGCGAAGGCAGCGTAGGAGCCCATGGCCAGTTCCTTGACCAGTTTCAACGTTCCGGTTTCGGCATTGCGGCCATCACCCAGCGTACCGATCTGGTCAATCAGCGCTTCGGCCACTTCTGCCGCTTCACGGCGGCCAGCTCGGATCACATGGGCGCGCAGCTCGCGCGCGGCCCGCTGGAGGTCATTGACATCGAGCGCGACCGGCACCTTGCCGTCCGACTGCTTCGACGCTTCGAGTTCCACTGAAATCACAATGCGCATGGCAACGCGGCGTACCCGTTCAGACGTGATTACCTCACGCGCTTCATGAACTTGCTGGCGCCCGTTATTGAGTGCCGCCTCGTCATTTTCGACGGTGGCCTTGAGGAAGTTGGGAACTGAAATCGGCACCGCATCGGTTGACCGATCGGCATCCTTGCGGCGATCGGGACCGATATAGTCGGACGTGACGATGAAATCCTTGCGACCCTTGATCAGGGTCCGGACCCGCTCCTCGGCGAACATGGTCGAGAAGGGCCGCACGATGACATCATCAGCGCCGCATTCGATTGCCTTGCGGATATGGCCGGTGTCGCGACTCCAAGTGGTCAGAAGCATCACCACGAAAGGATTGGAGCCAAGTTCGCTGCGGCGGACACTGCGAACAAGATTGAATATCTCGGTATCGGTCGCGCTTGATTCGGCCACGATCATGGCCGGTGCACTGTCTGTGATCGCCGATTTGAAATCAGGCAGCGATGCGACGCATTCAATCTGCCGGAAGCCGATCTCGAACAACGCATAGCGCGAAGTCCGCTGGTTCACATGCACAGGATCAAACAGGAGCACGGGTGCCCGGGCGTAGTCGATTTCGGCCATACTCGGTTCGGCTCCAGCAACGGCTAACGGAAACTCATTACAGGAGCGTGACGCAAATTGGTTTCAATCCACTTACCGCGCGAGTTGTGTTCCCGAACCGGCTGCCCTGACGATGGCACTGAAATCAGTCACATCAAGGCTGGCTCCACCGACCAGCGCACCGTCCACATCGGCTAGGGAAAGAAGCGCTTCGGCATTGTCGGGCTTCACCGAACCGCCATAAAGAATACAAGTGGTTAGTGGATTTTTCAGCCGCTCGCGAATGGCCGCGTGCATCTCGGCAACGTCGGTCAATGAGGCCGTCAAACCGGTGCCGATCGCCCACACCGGCTCATAAGCTATTACTAAATCCACGATTGCAGAATTTTCCGGCAACGACCCCGCCAATTGACGCGCCACAACCTCGACAGCCTGTCCGGCTTCCCGTTCGGTGAGCGTTTCGCCGACACAGATGACGGGAACAAGGCCGGCCGCGGAAGCGGCAGCAGCCTTGGCCTGCACATCCATGTCGCGCTCCCCGTGCCCGGCCCGGCGCTCCGAATGACCGAGGATGACATGGCTTGCACCGGCATCGCGCAGCATTGGTGCCGAGATGTCTCCGGTATGGGCACCGCTATTGCGCGCGTGACAGTCCTGGCCGCCGACCCGGATCCGGGTCCCGCGACAGGCTTGTGCAACCGGATGGATCAGGGTTGCCGGCGGACAGACCAGGACTTCCGCCGCTGAGTCCGCCGCGACGGGCGCGAGCTCCCTGAAATAGTCGAGCGAGCCGGTAAGCCCGTTCATTTTCCAATTGCCTGCTATGAGTGTGCGCCGCGACATCAAGCCTCCCCGAAAAGCCTATCCGGCTCCCCGCCGGAGCGGCAGGAGTACTCATCAAATCCGGCTCGGGCAACGCCCTGCACCCACAAACGCAGGCCAACCGCCCCTGACGCTTGCGACTGCCATACCTCGCCGCTACCTTCCGCGCGACGTTTTTCAAAGGCATCCCGGTCTCATGCTTTCCAATTTTCGTGCTTTCGCCCAGTCGCCCATCGCGCTGATCATCATTGTCCTGCTGGTTTTGTCCTTTGCCATCGCCATGCCGGGCGCCGGCGGCATCTTCACTGGCAGCGGTGACGCGGTCGTGGTGGTCGGTCCCGAACGGATCAGCCAGCGTGAAATGGCGGTTGCGTTCAACCGGGAGGTTTCGCGGCTGCAGGAGCAGAATCCCGAAGTGACCCGCGAAATGGCGCGCGAGGAAGGGATCGCCTACCAGGTCCTGCAGCAGCAAATCACCATGGCAACCATGGCCGCCCGCGCCCATGATCTCGGCCTGGCGATATCCGACGTCGCCATCGTCAGTGAGGTCGCCGACGTGCCGGCCTTCCGCAACCCGGTAACGGATCGCTTTGACCGCGACACCATGGCCGCCGCCCTGCAACGCTCGGGCATGACCGAAGACCAATTCGCCCGCGATATCGAGGGCGATCTCCTGCGCTCGCAATTGATGGCAACCCTGGCAGGGTTCACGGATGTTCCCGACCAGATCGCCGCGACACGCTATCTGGTCGCCGAGGAACAGCGCCGGATGACCGGCCTCGTGATCGATGCCTCGACTGCGGACGAGATCGAGGACCCGACCGAGGAAGTCCTGCGGGCCTTCGTCGAGGAAACCCCCGGCGCCAATGGCGAACCGCTTTTCACCCGCCCGGAATACCGGGCCATTTCACTGGTGCGTTTCCAACTGGATGATTTCATTCGCGATGTCGAGGTCGATGAAGCCACCTTGCGCGAAGTCTACGACTACGAAATCGCGACCAGCCAGATCGGCACACCAGCCTTCCGCAGCTTTACCCAGCTGACCGTCAGCGATCAGGCCATCGCCGAAGACGCGGCTAGCCGCCTGGCCTCCGGTGAGGCACCGGCTGCTGTCGCCGCCGAGTTGGGTCTCGATACCCCGCTGGTCCAGACCGACGTCCAGCAATTCGAGATTCCCGATGAAGACCTTGGCGAAACTGTTTTCTCGATGACCACTGGTGAGGCCCGTGCTGTTGCTGGCCGTTTTGGCTGGAGCGCTGTAATCGTGACCGCTGCTGTGGACGCGAGCCAGCCTACATTCGAAGACGAGCGCCCTCGCCTTCAGGCCGATGCGGCCCGCGCCCAGGCGACCGACGACATGTATGACGCCATTGCCTCGTTCGAGACCGTCCGTGCCACCGGCGCACCTCTGGAAATCGCGGCAGAGGAATCCGGGACGCCACTGGAGATTTTCCAGCCGCTTGCCGTCAACTCCATCGACGAAAACCTCCAGTTTGACGGTGATCGTTATCAGGCGCTTGCACCGGAAATCCTTCCGGCTGCCTTCGACCAAATCGAAGGTTTCGCGACCAATCTGGAAAGCTACAACGAAACCGATTTCTACACCCTGCGTGTCGACGAGATCATCCCGAGCCGTCCGTTCGAACTGGATGAAGTCCGCGAACAGGCGGAATCTCGCTGGCGTTCGATCCAGGTCGACACCCAGCTCCAGGCTCGGGCCGAAGACGCGCTGGCCCAGCTTGAAGCCGGCTCCGACATGGAAGTCGTCAACCTGATGGTGGGCGGACGCACAGAGACCTCGACCCTGAAGCGCGGACAGACCGCCGGCGGCTTCGATCGCAATGCGGTCGCCCTCGCCTTCACGACGGAACCGGGAAACTATGAAATGCTCCAGGTCGGCGAAGGCCGGTATCTGGTTTTCACTGTTGATGAAATCATCCCGGCCAATCTCGACACGGCGCCGGATGCAGATCTGGCCGGGATCGAGACCAGCCTGACCACCGAGCTGGGCAATGATGTCGTCGCGGCAACCCGGGAATACCTGATCCGCGATTACGGCATCACCGACGAGTCCGTTGACGGTCGCCTGTACTCGCTCGCCATCGGTGAAACCGATCCCAGCACTCCGCAATGACGCCGCATGCGGCAATCACGCCTGATTTTGCGACCGCTGCGGCACAGCTGGAGCGGGGCGAAACCTGTGTCATCCAGGCCCGGCGGGTCGATGACCTGCTGACCCCGGTCGCAGCCTATCTCCGCCTCGCCGACAGCCAGCCCAACACCTTCCTGCTCGAATCGGTCGAGGGCGGTGCCTGGCGCGGCCGCTACTCGGCCATCGGCCTGGATCCGGACTTGATCTGGCGATGCCGCGACGGCGCCGTCAGTGAAGCGCGCGGCATGGACGTGGCCGGGCGCCGCTTCTCGCCGGTCGACGGCGCTCCGATGGACGCGCTGCGCGAGGTCATCGAAGCCGCCCACTGCCCCCTCCCCATCGACGCCCCGCCGCTGGCCTCAGGCCTGTTCGGCTATCTGGGCTATGACATGGTGCGCTATCTGGAACGCTTGCCCGAAGGCGCCGCGCCAGACCCGCTGGGCCTGCCCGAATCGATCCTGCTGCGTCCGCAGACCATGGTCGTGTTCGACGCGCTGAAGCAGGAAATCCAGGTCTATTGTCCCGTCCGTCCGGGCGAGTACTCGGCCCGCGAAGCGTATGATGCCGCGGTTGAGCGTCTGCAGACGACCCTGCAAAAACTCGCCGGTGCGACGCCGGAGAAGGCGGCGCCTGTCGGCGAGCTCGGCCCGCGCACGTCCAATCGCAGCCCGGAGGACTATCGCGCCGCGGTCGACAAAGCCCGTGACTATATCCGCGCCGGCGACGCCTTCCAGGTCGTCCCCAGTCAGCGCTTTTCGGCCGATTATCCGGCCGATCCGTTCTGGCTCTACCGGTCGCTGCGCCGTCTGAATCCCTCGCCCTTCCTGTTTTTCTTCCGCTTTGACGGCTTCGAGGTTGTGGGATCCAGTCCGGAGATCCTGGTGCGCCTGCGCGACGACGTGGTCACCATCAGGCCGATCGCCGGCACCCGTCCGCGCGGCAAGACCCCGGCCGAGGATGACGCCTTTGAGGCCGACCTGCTGGCCGACCCGAAAGAGCGCTCCGAACATCTCATGCTGCTCGATCTGGGCCGCAATGATGTCGGACGGATCGCCAGGCCCGGTTCGGTCCGGATCACCGCCCGCGAAATTGTCGAGCGCTACAGCCACGTCATGCACATTGTCTCGAATGTCGAGGGTGATCTGCGCGACGACCAGGATGTCGTCTCGGCCCTGTTTGCTGGCTTCCCGGCGGGCACGGTATCGGGTGCTCCCAAGGTCCGGGCGATGGAAATCATCGACGAGCTGGAGCCGCATCGACGCGGCGTCTATGCCGGTGCCGTCGGCTATTTCAGTGCCGATGGTGGCATGGATACGGCGATCGCGCTGCGCACGGCAGTATTCAAGGATGGCCGCATGCATGTGCAGGCTGGCGCCGGCGTAGTGCTGGACAGTGATCCGGAATCGGAGCGGGTCGAGACGGTCAACAAGGCCGAAGCGCTATTCCGCGCCGCGATCGATTCCTTCGACCACTGAAGCCTGCAAACCGGGTTCAGCGACAAACAACTGGTCGGCCAGGGTGCTGGCCGTGACAAAATCGATGCCCCGGGAAGCAGGGCTTTCGAGCCAGGCCGTCAGCGTGTCGAGGGTCAGCGTGTGCGGATGTCCGATGACCACGGCGAACCCGTCCTCCCGCGCCAGTTCGGCGGCCTCGGCCAGACGCGCTTCGATCGCTGCAGCGTTCGGCTCATGGTCAAGGAAGATATCGCGCTCCAGGGCCCGCAGGCCGAGCCCCGCCGCGACAGCCCGTCCCCGGCTCTCGCCGGTCGTCAGACTATCGAGAAAGAGCGGGTTGGTATGGCTGACAGCCGACAGCGCCACGCGCAGGGCGCGTGGGTCGGCGGTGAAACGGCTGCCCATGTGATTGTTGAGCCCGATCGCGCCCGGCACGCGGGACATGGCCCAGCGCAGCCGGGCCTGAAGGTCAGCATCGCTGAGGCCGATGCGCAGGGCATTCGGGCCGGGGTCGGCAAGGCCGACCGGTTCCATCGGCATGTGCAGCAGGACGTCATGCCCGTTCAGGCGTGCCAAGGCTGCCAGCTCGGTTGAGGATTCGGCATAGGGCAGGATCGCCACGGTGAGCGGGACTGGCAGCGCCATCACCCGCTCGGCCGCGGCGACATCCAACCCGACATCATCGATGACCAGCACGATTTGAGGACGGGATACCAGTGCCGGTTGAGGCGCTGCACCTGCAAGGACAACCGGGCTCATATTTGATGCGGCGATGTCGATTGGCGTCTCGAGCGACACTGTCCGGGCCTCAACCTCTTCGCTTTCAGCCGAATCAAAATCGCGGATCCGGCTCACCCGCACCGACTGGTGATGGTCGGGACTGTCCGCGATCGCCACCGAAAAGCTCGGGAAGTCACCCTTGCTGGCAACGGAAAACACAACGCCGCCAAGCAGATACACCGCTGCAGCCAGCGCGCCCGCAAATGCGGGGATGGCAGAGTGGCGGGCTTTGAGTGGAGCAAAGTCAGGTTTCGACATCACACCAGCACGCTGGAATGTGGTTAATCAGGCGTTAATGCGTTCGCGGGATTGGCGAAATCCACCTTGCTGACTAGGGTCGCGGCAGGGAGAGCGCCATGCTGCTGATCATCGACAACTACGACAGTTTCACCTTCAACCTGGTTCACTATTTCGAGGAGCTGGGGGCCCGCACCAAGGTGATCCGCAATGACGCGATGAGCGTGGCGGAGGCGCTGGCGCTCAAGCCCAGAGGCATCGTCCTCTCGCCGGGACCGTGTGATCCGGACCGGGCCGGGATCTGTCTCGAGCTGATCGCGGCCGCACCGCACGACCTGCCGATCCTCGGCGTCTGCCTCGGCCACCAGTCGATCGGGCAGGTTTTCGGCGGCGAGGTCATCTCGGCCAAGTCGATCATGCACGGCAAGACCAGCGAAGTGACCCATGATGGCAGGGGCCTGTTCACAGGCCTGCCCAGTCCTTTCACGGCTACGCGCTATCACTCCCTCGCCGTGCGCCCGGAAAGCCTGCCGGACGTGCTGCGAGCGACCGCCCACACCGCCGATGGCGAGATCATGGGATTGTGTCACCGCGAGCGGCCGATCCATGGCGTCCAGTTCCACCCCGAGTCGATCGCGTCCGAGCACGGGCACGACCTGCTGCGCAACTTCCTCGACCTGACCGGCCTGCCCCGCGCTGCTGCGGCCTGATCGGCACCACCGCCCGCAGGCGTTGAACCGGCGGCGGCCACGCGCTAGATCGTGTCTGTTCGCTTTGTTCAACCCGGTGACAGGTATGCCGTCTTTTGCCTCTCCACACGCTCCCTGCCCGGCCGTCCGCGCCGGTCATTGCGCTGTGGTGGCCGTGACGCGCGTTCGATACTTCCAGCCGGCCGTGCAGTGGTGTCCGGATCATCGATGGCGTGGCTACACCGCCTGACCGGCCCGGTTCGCAGCCTGCTGCTGCCTGTGATCATACCCAGCGAAACGACTGACCATGCAAAACATCTATCTTTGCCTGACCGCCTTTGCCCGCGGCACTTATCCTGAAGACGCGGCAATCACCGGCGCCTTTGACGAGCTCATGTCCGGCGATGCGCCCGACGCCGCCATCGGCGGATTCCTGGTCGGCCTCGCCGCGCTCGGCGAACGCCCGTCCGACATCGCCGCCGGCGCCCGCGCCCTGCGCAGCCGCATGACGCGCATCGAAGCGCCTGCGGGCGCCATCGATACCTGCGGCACCGGTGGCGACGGCAAGGGCGCCTGGAACATCTCGACCACGGCAGCGATCATTGCCGCCGGCGCCGGCGCGATCGTGGCCAAGCACGGCAATCGCGCCGCCTCATCCAAGTCCGGCTCGTCGGATGTGCTGGCCCAGCTGGGCGTCAAACTCGATTGCCCGCCCGAGGCCGTTGAACGCTCACTGGCCGAGGCGCGCGTCGGCTTTCTCTATGCCCCCGCCCACCACGCGGCCGTCCGTCATGTCGGTCCGGCGCGCCAGGCACTGAAAGTCCGTACTGTGTTCAACCTGCTGGGACCGCTGTCCAATCCGGCTGGCGTGAAACGACAATTGCTGGGCGTGTACGACAAGCGCTGGCTTGTCCCGATTGCCGAGGCGCTGCGCGATCTGGGCTGCGAACATGCCCTCGTCATCTGCGGCCAGGACGGCATGGACGAGCTGACCACAACCACCGGCTCCGACATCGCCGAGCTGCGCGATGGCGAGATCCGCGAGTACAGCTTCCACCCGGAAGAAGCCGGACTGACCTTGGTCGAGGAGGCCGACCTCCAGGGCGGAACACCGGCCGACAACGCGGCCGCGATCCGGGCCCTGCTCGACGGCGAGACCGGGCCCTTCCGCGATATCGCCATCCTCAATGCCGGCGCGGCGCTGGTCCTGGCCGGGCTGGCCTCAAGCATTCCCGAGGGTAGCACTCTGGCCGCAGCGGCCGTCGATGACGGACGCGCCAGGGCGGCGCTCGCGCGTATGGTCGCGATTTCGAACGGTGAGGCCTGAGCCATGCCCAATCCACCCGATACACTGGCCCGCATCGGCGCCTACAAGCGCGATCATATCGAAGCCTGCAAGACTGCCCGCCCCTATGCCGGGATCGCCGCTGCGGCCCGCGACGTCGCGCCGGTACGCGGTTTCGCCAGGGCACTCGCCTCGGCCCCCGGCGGGTTGGGGCTGATCGCCGAAATCAAGAAGGCCAGCCCGTCCAAGGGCCTGATCCGCGCCGACTTTGATCCGCCAGCCCTGGCGAAGGCCTATGAGGCTGGCGGCGCCAACTGTCTGTCAGTGCTCACCGATACACCCAGCTTCCAGGGAGCCGATGCCTTCCTGACTGCGGCCCGTGAAGCCGTCTCCATCCCGGCCTTGCGCAAGGACTTCATGTATGACCGCTACCAGGTCGCCGAGGCCCGCCTGCTGGGCGCCGACGCGATCCTGGTGATCATGGCAGCCGTCGACGACGACACGGCGCGTGCACTGATCGACGAGGCGTCGCTGTGGTCGATGGACGTGCTGGTCGAGGTCCATGACGCCCCCGAAATGGAGCGTGCCCTGAGCCTGGATACACCACTCATCGGGATCAACAACCGCAATCTCCGGACGTTCGAGACCTCCCTCGACACATTTGATGCGCTGGCTCCAATGGTCGGGCCGGACCGGTTGCTGGTCGCCGAAAGCGGCATTTTTGGTCCTGACGATGCCGCCCGTGTCCGGGCCGCCGGCGCCAGGGCCCTCCTGGTCGGCGAAAGCCTGATGCGCCAGGGCGATGTCACGGCTGCCACCCGCACGCTTCTGGGTTGCTCCGGGCCCGCTTGACGCCGATTCAGAACACTTGTAGAACAAACGCAGCTATTCCTGATTTGTTCCTGTCGTGTCGGCGCCGTTGCCCGGCCCGATTCCCGGAACGCGAACAAGGGGGTCACCATGCTGACGCGGAAACAGAACGAGCTTTTGCTCTTCATACACAACCGCATCAAGGAAACCGGGGTTTCTCCCTCGTTTGACGAAATGAAGGGCGCCCTGCAGCTGGCCTCAAAGTCTGGCGTGCATCGCCTGATCACGGCGCTGGAGGAGCGGGGCTTCATCCGTCGCCTCGCCCATCGCGCCCGGGCCTTGGAAGTCCTCAAACTGCCGGAATCGGCGGCGGCCCATGAAGCGCCCGCCCTGCCAAAGGGCGATCTCGGCGCCAATGTCGTGCGCGGGAATTTCGCCAAGCCGGAAAGCGATACCCATGAAAGTTCGGTCGAAGTGCCGATGCTCGGGCGTATCGCGGCCGGCGTTCCGATCTCCGCGATCCAGCATGAAACCGACCGCTTCCCCGTTCCCGCCGACATGGTCGTCGGTGGCGAGCATTTCGGCCTTGAGGTGAAAGGCGATTCGATGATCGAGGCCGGCATCATGGATGGCGACACCGTGCTCATCCGCCGCTGCCAATCAGCCGAAACCGGCGATATCGTTGTCGCCTTGATCGATGACGAGGAAGCGACGCTGAAGCGTCTGCGCAAGAAGGGTGGCTCGGTCGCCCTTGAAGCCGCCAACCCGGAATACGAGACGCGGATTTTTCCGCCGGACCGGGTCAAGGTGCAGGGGCGGCTCGTCGGCCTGATCCGTCGCTATCACTAGCGCCGTTTTTACCAGACGGATCCAACACGCAATGAGATGACGGGCGTTGCACACTCAGGACGTGGTCCAGGGTCTGACGACCCCGGATGGCTGCGCGCTGCGAATTGATGTGATCCCCTGCTCTCCGACATGGATGACCTGACTGCCGGTCCTGGCCAACCGGTCCGGGTCAAAGACGATGGCCCGGCATTGCCCGGCCACCCAGGATGGCATGCGGGCGTCGCTGACAATTATGTCGGACCGGGCGCAATCGGTAGGCCAGTCTTCCAGTCCCTCCAGGCGCGTCACGGTCAGCTCTCCGATCCGGGCGCTGCATCCACTGGCGTCACAAGTCGCTTGCCAGCGCTCTGGCGTCAGCCCGGTGACCCCGCGGGCCTCCAGAAAGACACGCCCCGCAAAACGCGACCGGCGTCGATCGCTGACCACCCAGGCGTCATCACCATCACGGGCCAGCACAAGGCCGGTCCGGGAGATAAAGAGATCCGGTTGCGGTAGCCAGGCCCACAGCGCCAGCGCCCCCGCCATCACCACACCGCCGGCACCGCGAACCGGCCCGCGCAGCAAAAGCAGAAGGATGAAGCCGGCCGTGAACAGCGCCAATACGGCGCCGGGAGCCGCGGCGACGGTCCGTTGCGCTCCCGGCCAGCCTGCCACCTGCGCGGCGAGGTCGAGCATGACCACCAGGCCGGCCTCCATGACCCGGAATGGCAGGACGTCGAGACCGACCGGAATGAGAATCAGGCCCAGCACCCCGGCCGGCATCACCACCAAGGAAAATATCGGCATCACCAACAGGTTTCCGGCCAGCCCGAACGTTGCAATGCGATGGAAATGGAACGCCGCATAGCCAGCTGTCGCGGTGCCGGCGACGAGGCTGGTCGTGCCCAGTCCACCGAAAAACAGCCGGAGCTGTCCGAACACGCCCCGGCTGGAGCCACCACCGCGCGACGTCTGCCAGACCCTCGCGACCGCGACCAGCGCCGCCGCGGCCGAGAACGACATCTGGAAACCCGGGGTGACAATGGCCTGGGGCTGCATGACAAGCACCGCGATCACCGCCAGGGCCAGCGTGTGCATGGACAGTGCCCGGCGCCGCAGGATGACGGCGCCCAGAACCGAAATGGTCATGATGAAGGCCCGTTGGGTGGGAATTGTCGCACCGGAGAGGACGAGATAACCGGCCGCGAAAACCAGCGCGACCCAGGCTGCCGGAATGGCCGGATCATGCCGCCTTGCCCAGGGCGTGATCGCGGCCAGCAGCAACCGGACAGCGAAGAAAACCCCTCCGGCCAGCAAGGCCATGTGCATGCCGGAGATCGCCAGCACATGCCCCAAACCGGCCCGGCGCAGGGCTTCCACATCACGGGCGGCGATATGGGCCCGGTCTCCGGTCAGCAAGGCAGCGGCCAGCCCGCCGGGTCGCGGCGCCATCCGGGCGCGGATATGGTCGGACAAAGACGCCCGGATACGGGCAATGCGGCGAGCCAGGCGGTCATCGGACACGGCAGGCCCCGAGATGGCCGGTGCGACGCCATACCCGGTCGCGACAATGTCGGCGAAGCCGGCGTGAAACGAGAAATCATATCCGCCCGGAACCGCCGCCGGGCGCGGCGGCGCCAGAACCGCCGGGATCGCGATCGGGTCGCCGGCCACCAGGCCGGCCGGCTCAGCCAGAACCCGGACTCTCGCCACGCCGGGTGCCAACGCTGTGAGTTCATCATTTCCGACCCGGATCAGCAGCCTGCGGCGCCCTGACCCACTGCGGTCAACCGCCTCGAGCCATCCTTCAACCAGAATCGCGCCATCACTCCCGCGATAAGTCTCGGGACCATGGTGGGCCAGCGTGTGGTCTTGTGCCCGCCACAGGAATGCGGTGGCTGCGAGTAGCAAGACCGACAGCATGCCCGCCAGACGAAACCGCGCTTTTCGGCCATCAGGCGAAAACCGCACAAGCAGGCCGATCGTCAATCCGGTCACACCCAGCCCCAGCAACGCGATGGCTCCTGGCTCAACCGGCAGGTAAAAATAGCCGCTACAGGCAATGATTCCGCCCAGGGCCGTCAGCGTAACGGGATTCAAATCTGCGAGTGGATCGATGGACTTAGGAGAGTCTGCCCGGTGACGTGCAGCCCGGTGCGGCAAGATTGCGTCAGGATCGAGCATGAAGCAGCCTACGGTCTATCGCGAAACCTGATATTCATGCTAACACGACTTCCTCCTCTCGCAGTGCAACATGAATTCGCAATTGCAAAACAACGACAAGATGATTCGCACACGCTTCGCTCCCTCCCCGACCGGCTTCCTCCATATTGGCGGAGCACGCACGGCGCTGTTCAACTGGCTGCTGGCGCGACGCCATGGCGGCACGTTCCTGTTGCGCATCGAAGACACTGATCGCGCGCGTTCCAATCCGGCGGCCGTGGAGGCGATCCTCGACGGTTTGTCCTGGTTGGGTCTGGAATGGGATGGCGAGCCGGTCTCACAATTCGAGCGCGCCAACCGGCACGTCGAGATCGCCCACGAATTGCTGGCCCGGGGCCATGCTTTCAAGTGCTATTGCACCGCCGATGAGACCCAGGCGCTGCGTGATGAAGCCTTCGCCGCCGGACGGGCGCTGCGCTCGCCGTGGCGCGACCGGACAGAAGCCGAAGCCCCGGCCGACACGCCCTTCACAGTTCGCTTCAAGGCCCCGGACAGCGATGTAGATATCGACGACGCTGTGCAGGGCCAGGTGCGTTGGGCTGCCAAGGAGTTCGACGATCTCATCCTGCTCCGCTCGGACGGCACGCCAACCTATAATCTCGCCGTGGTCGTCGATGATCACGACATGGAGATCACCCATATCGTTCGCGGCGATGATCACCTGGTCAATGCCGGTCGCCAGAGCCAGATCTATGATGCCATGGGGTGGCAGCGTCCGGTCTTCGCTCATGTCCCGCTGATCCACGGCCAGGATGGCAAGAAGCTTTCCAAGCGTCATGGTGCGCTCGGGGCCGAAGCCTATCGCGATATGGGTTATCTGCCGGAAGGCCTGCGCAACTACCTGCTGCGACTGGGCTGGTCCCATGGCGACCAGGAATTGTTCGGTGACGCCGAAGCCGTCGCGGCGTTTGATCTGGCCGGCCTGAACAAGGCGCCAGCTCGCATGGATCTGGACAAGCTGAACCATATCAATAGCCACCATATGGCCCAGGCCGATAACCAACGCCTGGTCACGCTGCTCCTGCCCTTCCTCGACGGGCTGGACGCACGGATCGACGATGCCAACGCCACGACATCACGCCTGGAAAAAGCCATGCCGGTGTTGAAAACGCGCGCGTCGACCCTGGAAGAATTGGCGAAGCAGTCCTATTTCCTGCTCCGTCCCCGCCCCTTCCGGTTGGAGGGCAAGGCCGCAAAGCCGCTCAAAGACGATGAAGCCCGCCAGCGGCTTTACCGCCTGTTCACGCATCTCGGCGATGTGAATGCGTGGAACGAAACCGTATTGGCGGATGCGCTCAAGGAATTCGCCGAAGCCGAGGATGTCGGTTTCGGAAAAATCGGTCAGCCGCTGCGTGCCGCGCTGACTGGCGGAGCACCCGCTCCCGATCTGGCTCTTGTCATGACCTTCATCGGTCGCGACGAGACGCTGGATCGAATCAAGGATCAGATGACGCCGGCTACATCCGAGTAGCCAGCGAACCATGGAGATGACGTGATGGAAAACAAAGCCAAGCCGAACGGATCGGCCACGCTCAACTACAATGGCAAAACGCTCGAACTGCCGGTGTTCAGCGGCGAGATCGGCCCGGATGTGATCGATATCCGCAAGCTGTACGCCCAAACCGGCATGTTCACCTATGATCCCGGCTTCACCTCGACCGCGAGCTGTGAGAGCCAGATCACCTATATCGACGGCGACAAGGGCACCCTGCTCTATCGCGGCTATCCGATCGACCAGCTGGCAGACAACTCGAATTTCATCGAAGTCTGCTACCTGTTGATGAAAGGCAATCTGCCGTCCAAGAACGAGCTGGAAACCTTCGACTGGACCATCCGTCGTCATTCGATGCTGCACGATCAGTTCGACCAGTTCTTCCGCGGTTTCCGTCGCGACGCCCACCCGATGGCAATCATGGTCGGCACTGTCGGCGCGCTGTCGGCCTTCTACCACGACTCAACCGACGTCAATGATCCCGAAGCCCGCACGATCGCGTCGCACCGGATGATTGCCAAGATGCCGACAATCGCGGCGCGGGCCTTCAAATACGCCGTCGGTCAGCCCTTCATCAGCCCGCGCAACGACATGGACTATGCCGCCAACTTCCTGCGCATGTGCTTTGCCGTCCCGGCCGAGGACTATGAAAGCAACGCGGTACTCGCCAAGGCGATGGACAAGATCTTCATCCTGCACGCCGATCACGAGCAAAACGCCTCGACCTCGACGGTGCGCCTGGCCGGCTCGTCGGGCGCCAACCCGTTCGCCTGTATCGCAGCTGGAATCGCCTCGCTCTGGGGCCCGGCGCATGGCGGTGCCAACGAAGCCGCGCTGAACATGCTCAACGAGATCGGCACGGTCGACAAGATCCCGGAATATGTCCGCAAGGCGAAGGACAAGTCGGACCCGTTCCGCCTGATGGGCTTCGGTCACCGCGTCTACAAGAATTATGACCCGCGCGCGAAGGTCATGCGTGACACCTGCCACGAGGTCCTGGACGTGCTGGGCGTTCGCAATGACCCGACCCTGCAAGTCGCCATGGAACTCGAGCGTATCGCACTGGAAGACCCTTATTTCGTCGAGAAGAAGCTGTACCCGAACATCGACTTCTATTCGGGCATCACGCTGAAGGCGATGGGCTTCCCGACCGAGATGTTCACGGTGCTGTTCGCGCTCGCCCGCACGGTCGGCTGGATCGCCCAGTGGTCGGAAATGATCGAGGACCCGACCCAGAAAATCGGTCGTCCGCGCCAGCTCTTCACCGGCGCCACGCCGCGCGACTATCTGGACCTGTCCAAGCGCTGATTGTCCGGACCACACATTTGAGCAAGGCCGCCCTGCCCGGGGCGGCCTTTTTCATGTGAGGATCAATTGGCTGGATCGAGGCCGCCGAGAACGGCTTCGGCAGCGCGTGTGCTCGCCTCGCCATCGCCGCGCAATGTCTGTGTGATGGACCGGAGCCGACCGGACATCGCCGCGCGGCGGGCCGGGTCATAGAGCAGACCATCCACGGCGGCGGCCAGGTTCGCACCGGTACACTGCAGCTGAACCAATTCAGGCACGACCCGCTCATCGACCGCGATGTTGACCAGTGAGATGTGGCGGGTCTTGATCAGGTTGAACGCACGGGCGATGGCCCAGGTTATCCAGCCAAGCTTGTAGCTGGTCACCGTCGGAACGCCCGCCGTGGCGAGCTCGGTGACCACTGTGCCCGAGCAGGCCAACGCCTGATCGGCGGCTGCAAAGGCATCAGCCTTCTCGTCCTCACCAACCCGGATCGCGGCGGCCAGACTGTCATGCGCCGCGATCGCCGCGTCTACATCGTCGGCCACCGGGTCTGCGACCGGCAATACGAGCCGAAGACCGGGATGGCGTGCCAGCAGACGTTTCAGGGCATCAGCGAAAGGCGGAGCCATGCGCCGGATCTCGGACGGACGGCTGCCCAACAGCACGACCAACACCATATCCGACGCCGCGATCCCGTGCCGATCCCGAAACCCCGGACCGTCTCCGCTCGGCAGCCGTTCAAGAGTTGGGTTGCCGACAAAGGTCACCGGCAGGCCATACGGCGTATAAAAAGGGGCGTCGAAGCTGAGAATGGTCAGCAACTCGTCAACAGTATCAGCCAGCACCGCAGCCCGGCCCGGACGCGTCGCGAAAACCTGTGGCCCGACATATTTGACCAGACGGATCGACGGATCGGCTTCCCTCACGCCGCGCGCAACCCGCAGGGTAAAGCCCCAGGAATCGATCAGCACGACAGTGTCCGGCCTGGCGGCCAGGATCAATTCGACCGCCTCCGCGACTGATTGCTTGACCCGTTTGTAGGCTTTCAGCCCGTCTATCCAGCCCAGAATATTGAGGCCGTCGATCGACATCTGCGAGACGACGCCTGCCTCTGCCATGGCGCTTCCGCCAATACCGGAAAGGGTCAGGTTACCTTCTGTCAGAGCGGTCAGTGCCCGGGCCAGGTCTGCGCCCAGCAGGTCGCCCGACCGCTCGGCCGCGACAAGGAAAACATGCGGAGACGTCATCGATCCGGCTCAATCAGGACAAACAGTCCATGTTCGTGAAGGGCCGCCTCGACGGCGGGCCGGTCGACAATCAGGGCGCCATTGGCCTCCAGCACAATGCCCGCCAGGCCGGCCCTGGCACAGCGCTCAACCGTGTCGGTCCCGATGGTGGGAAGGTCAACGCGCCGTTCCTGGATCGGCTTGGGGCGCTTGGCGAGCACGCCCTGCCGGTCAGTGGAGGTGCCACGGATCGTAGATGGCAGCCCGGCGACCCGGTCCAGCATGGCGTTGGTACCTTCCTGGGCCTCGACGGCGAGCACAACGCCGCCTGCCACGACGGCGCCCTGCCCGATATCGAGGCGACCGATCTCGGCGGCGACCATCATCGCCTTGCGGGCATCCTCCCGGTGGAGATCAATTGAATCGACCTGACCGAAACACCCGGCCGTCAACCCTTTTTGCCCCAACAGGCTGTCTGCGCCCACGACAGCGAAACCGGCCCGCTCGAATTCGTCCACAACGACCCGGATGACCGCGTCATCGCCCTTTCGCCCTGCCGCCAGGGCCCGCGGGACCATTATCAAACCCCGTGCGTCCATCTTCAGTGATTTGAGGTCCGGGCGCGACACATATCCGGCAAAACAGATCGCGTCACACCCGGCCGCCCGCAGCGCCTTGATGATGCCGCCAATCTCCCCGACCGACAGGGAGGTGTGCTCCGTCTGGCTGTAGTCACGGTCCGCAAAACCCCGCAGGACCACCACAAATACCGGTTGATCCGCCTGGGCCTTGAGGATTTCGATTGGCAGGTCGCCGCCGCCCGCGATCAGTCCCAGCTTTGTCCAACCCGGCTCAGTCATCCGGCATGCAGATGGAACGTTTGGTGTCATCACGGATGAAATCAATGATTTCCGCGATCGGAGCGTTGTCGGAATAAAGCCGCGCGACATCATCCACGCGCTCTTCGAACGTGCCCTCCTGGGCAAACAGGAGGCGATAGGCAGCGCGCAACTCGCGCAGTGTCTCGCGCGGCATGCCACGGCGCTTCAATCCGACGACATTGAGGCCGGCGAGATGGGCATGATTGCCGATCACCGAGCCGTAGGGAATGACATCCGCGGTCACCATCGCCATCGCCCCGATGAAGGCGTGACGCCCGATCCTGCTCTTCTGGTGAATGCCGGCATAACCGCCGAGAATGGCGTGATCGGCGATCACGGTTTCGCCCCCGATCGCGGCACAATTGGCGAATACAACGCGATCGCCGACAATACAGTCATGCGCTACATGGGCGCCCACCATGAAATAACCGTCATTGCCGACCACCGTCCGGCCCCGCGCGAAGGTGGTGCCAGGGTGCATCGTCACATTCTCGCGGATGATATTGCGCTGACCGATCACCAGCTGCGTGTCTTCGCCCTGGTATTTGAAATCCTGTGGCGGATGGCCGAGCTGGGCACCGGGATAGACCACACAGTCCTCTCCCAATGTCGTGTTGCCGGCGATCGTCGCGTGGGAAATCACCCGGACGCGATCCTTGAGAACCACTTTCGGGCCGATGATCGAAAACGGACCGATCTCAACCCCGCTACCCAGCTGGGCCGCCGGGTCGACGATGGCTGTCGGATGGATGTCCTGGGACTGGGTCATATATTCTCGATCGCCTTGGCGGAAAACTCAGCCTGGACGGCACGCTTGCCGTCGGCCCAGACTTCGCCCTTGAACTTGAACACGCCGTGGCGGGCAGCGGTCACCGTGACCGGCATGCGCAGCATCATTCCGGGGCGCACGGGGGCCCGGAAGCGGACCCGGTCGGCACCCATGAAAAACACGGTCGCGGAGTCCGGAGAGGCGCCCAATGTCTTGTACATGAGCACTGCGCCGGCCTGGGCCATGGCTTCGATCATCAGCACGCCGGGCATGACCGGATTGCCCGGGAAGTGTCCCGGAAAGAAGGGTTCGTTCGCCGTGACGCCCTTGATACCGACGATCGACTGGCCGGCGACATAGTCTTCCGCAGCGTCAATCAGCAAGAACGGGTAGCGGTGCGGCAGGAGAGTCTGGATTTCTGCATTCTCAATGCGATCGGACACGCTTGTCAGCCTTTCCTGGAGGTCTTGTCTTTCGGTCGCGCCAGACGACGCAGCTCGGCCAGTTCACGCAAGTGTTGACGCATCGGCTGGGCGGGATTGCCGACCCAGAGTTCACCGGCCGGGACATCCCTGGACGCTGCCGAATTGGCACCGATACGGGCCCCCTCGCCGATCGTGACATGGTCATAGACACCGACCCTGCCCCCGAGCATTGCATTGTCCTTGAGGACCGCGCTGCCTGCCAGGCCCGAATATCCGGCCATCACCACATTCCGGCCAATGACGGCGTTGTGAGCGATATGACACAGATTGTCGATCTTGGTCCCGCTGCCGACCCGAGTCGCGCCGAACAGGCCCCGATCAATTGCACAATTGGCACCGATGGTGACGTGATCCTCGATCACAACGCTCCCCAAATGCAGAATACCGACGGTATTTCCATCGGATACTGCAATGCCGAAGCCGTCCTCGCCAATCACGGCTCCCGCAAGAATGTTGCAGTCCGCGCCGATATCACAACACAGCAGGCTGACACGGGCGGCCAGACGCGTGTTGTTGCCGATCCGGCATCCCGGACCGACCACGCTGTGCGGGCCGATCACGCAACCGGTGCCGATTTCGGCTCCGGCACCAATGACAACACCGGCCGCCAGTCGCGAACCGGCACCTATGGTGGCGTCAGGGGCAATATAGGTATCCGCGCCAAAATCGCGGGTCCGGAACAAGCCCGGGAGAACGCTTGCGAACGCGGCCCGCGGCTCCGGGTGAATGAGGGTTACGGCACCGAGGCGGTCCGCCTCCTCGGTGGCGGCTTCAGGACACAGCAGCGTCACACCCGCCAGCGCGCCATCGGGCGCTGTCTGCAAAAGCCGGGCGTTCTCGGCGTAACTCAGGGCGCCGGGCACCGGTTCACCCAGCGGTGCTACCCGGTCGATCTCGATGTGACCTGTCCCGGAATCGGAAATCGCCGCACCCGAGAGCGCGGCGATCTCTGTCAGGGCGAGCGGGCCAAGCCGGTCATAGAAACGCGGATCTGCCACACTCTCCCCCCTTGGATGTCAGGTTACTGCTGGCCCTGCTGGCCGGCTCCGTCCTGCGGCAGACGCACACGCGTCACCGGCACGGTTGGCAGGCGTGCGTTCAACAAGGCGATTACGTCAGCGGAAATATCCATTTCCGGAGCTGCAAACACCAGGTTTGAACGGTCGACAAGAATGTCGATGCCTTGCGCGGCGACAACTTCCTCGAGGATCGGGCCAAGAGCTTCATAAACCGGGCGCATCGCCTGGCGTTCCGTCTGGACGATTTCCTGCTGGCGGGCACGACGCAGGACTTCGAATTGCTGAGCCTGCTGGTTCAGCGTGGTGATCCGGCTCATCAGGTCCGGACGCTCCTGGATCGCCTGCTGCGTCATCGACGCGGTTTCCGCGTTGAGACGCTCGGTTTCCTGCTGGATCGGCTGGCTGAGGGCCTGCAGTTCGGAGTCAATTTCCTGAGCGATTTCCTGCATGCGGGCGGCGATATGGACGCCAGCGGCGCTTTCGCGCAGGACACGTTCTTCGTTGAGCACAGCGATATTGGTCTGCGCCATCGCCGGGGCGGCGATGCCGATCACGAGGATCGGAAGGAGCAGAAGAGATTTAAGCAATTTCATCGTTTTAGAACCCTGTTCGAGTGCTGAACCGGAAGAATTCGGCTCTGTCATAGTCTTCACGGATGAAGGCCTGCGCAAAGTCGAACCGGACCGGTCCGAATGGTGAATCCCAGAAGATGCTCAGGCCGGCCGACGCACGCAGCGCCAGATCATCAACCGTGAACACCGATTGTGTTCCCTCGTCTACCTGATCGGCGGAATCCAGCATGCCAAGCGTACCAAACTCCGTGAACAGGCTCCCTCTCACCCCGTACTGCTCGGGTAATCCGAGCGGGAATGAGACTTCAAGTGCACCCACTGCATAAAGCCTGCCACCCAGGGCATCGCCCCGGATCAGCTCACCGGTGGTCGCATCACGCGACACGGCGCGAGGGCCGATACCGGCGACTTCAAAGCCGCGGAATGAGTTCCCGCCCTTGAAGAAGCGATCATTGATCCGAACCGAGTCTCCGCCCCAAGGCAGGACGAAACCACCGTTCATCGTAAAGCTCGCGACCACCTCATTGCCGAGCAGACCCGGGAAGAATGGCCGATAAATGGCGCCGTTGAATTCCGAGCGTACATAGCGCACATCGCCGCCAATGCCCGCAAACCCTTGCGTGAACTGCAGGCGATAGCCATTGCTGGGCTCGACCGGATCATTCAGGCGCGACCAGTTCAGCGTATAGGTGAGCACCGAGGTGACACGGCTGCCAGCCTGGTTGAGCAATGCCGAGGACGCCGACGAATACACAAGGACATTGTCGGTCCGGTAGGTATAGCCGAGCTGCAGATTGGTCGACGCGGTGACCGGGAAACCAAGTCGCAGGCTCGCACCCGTTGACTCGGTCTGGAACGACGCTTCGGACAGGAAGTCGGAATTGACCCGGAACAGGTCAAAACCGGCGGCCAGGTTGCGGTCGAGGAAACGAGGCTCGGTGAAGCGGATATCCAGCGACTCGCGGTTCGAGGAGGCCGAGATCCGGAAACGCAGGAACTGGCCGCGCCCTCGCAGGTTCCGCTCCGAGATCGACAGGTCGATCAGGAAGGAATCGGTGGAGGAGAAACCGGCGCCGAAAGCCAGCTCGCCGGTCGGTTGCTCGGTCACGGCGACGTTGACACGGGCCCGGTCAGGAGCCGAGCCAGGTGTCTCTTCGAGTTCAACTTCCTCGAAGAAACCCAGGCGGCGGATATTGTTGCGCGAGCGGTCGATCAGGACCTGGTTGAAGGCGTCGCCTTCCACGATATCCAGTTCACGCCGGATCACACGGTCCAGTGTCCGGGTGTTACCGGAGATGTCGATGCGTTCGATATAGACCCGCGGGCCTTCATCGATCACGAATTCAACGTCCACGGTCCGGTCTTCGCGATTGCGCGTGGTCAGCGGGCGGATATTGACGAAGGCATAGCCCGCAGCGCCAGCCGAGAAGGTCAGCGCATCAATACTGTCCTCGATCAACTGGCCCTGGAACAAATCGCCTTCCTGGACCGGGAGAATGGCCTGCAGGAATTCCGGATTGAGATCGGGGATCTCGGTAGAGACCGTGACCTCACCGAAATTGTAGACCTCGCCCTCATCAATCGTGACCGTGATGTAGAAATCACGCTGGTCCGGGGTCAGCTCGGCGACAGCCGAAAGGACACGGAAATTGGCATAACCCTGGTTCGAATAGAACTGACGCAGCAATTCGCGGTCATATTCCAGCCGATCCGGGTCGTAATTGTCGTTCGACGAAAAGAAACGCCACCAACGCGATTCGCGCGTCACCAGCTCACGGCGCAGGCGCCGATCGGAATAGCTCTCATTGCCGATGAAGTTGATTCGGCGCACGCCGGTGACCGGGCCTTCGGAAATCTCGAAGATCAGGTCGACACGGTTTTGCGGCTGCTCGACAATCTTCGGGGTCACGGTAGCGGCGAAACGGCCGGACCGGCGATAGACCTCAATGATGCGCTGGACATCCGACTGGACCCGCGAACGCGTGAAGATCGCGCGAGGCTGGGCCTGGATTTCGTCGGTGATTTTCTCATCATCAATGGCGCTGTTCCCCTCGAGGATTACGCGGTTGATGATCGGATTTTCCTGCACCCGGACGATCACGATCTCGCCGCGATCCTCCATCTGCACGTCTGAGAACAGCCCGGTGGCGAACAGCGTCTGGATCGACAGGTTGACCAGTCGGGTATCGAAGGGCTGGCCCGGCTGAAGCAGCAGGTAGGACAGGACCGTATCGGCCTCGACCCGCTGATTGCCTTCAACCAGGATTTGCCGGACCAGCGGGGCAGCAACAGGCTGCTGCACCTCGGTCTGGGCTGTCGCGGGAACTTCCGCACCCGATTGTTGTGCCGACGCTATGGCCGACGCACTCACAGTCATCAGGGCTGCGAAGAGCACACGCAGAACACTCACCATGGAAGATCGCCGCTTTGCTGGGCCCGGTCAGACGTTCATCAGAAAATCTGGCCGAGCAAATAATTCAGGTCATTCCAGGTCGCTACAAGCATCAAACCGAGCACGAAAACAAGCCCCACCCGGAAACCGAGTGCTTGCGCCTGCATGCTCAGCGGACGTCGTGCCACCGCTTCATAGCCGTAATACACCAAATGCCCGCCGTCGAGGATGGGTATCGGCAGAAGATTGACCAATCCCAGTCCGACCGAGAGCACGCCCGCGAGGTTTATCAGGTTCACCAACAGCGCCCGCGCCGCGTCAAAGGCGCTGCTATGGCCTTCTATGGAACGCTGTGCGACCTGTCCCGCCGCCGTCGCAATGCCGAGCGGTCCATTGAGCAGTTCCGGCGAGGCACGGCCCGTTACGATGTTTGTTACATAATCGACAGTTGTGGAAACAACAGCACCCGTCTGGGTGATCCCGTATCCGACCGCCTCGATTGGATTGTAGCGACGGTATTCAATCAGACGACCGCCCGACACCAATCCAAGGCGGGCATAGGCCGGTGATAAATTCGTCGCGCCGTCCGGTGTTTCCCGGGGCGAAGTCGTCAAGACCATCGCCTGGCCACCGCGTTCAATTCCGACAGGCGCCTCGCCGTCTGCGGCAACAACCAGCTGGCTGAATTGCTGGAAGCTGGCGACCGGGACACCGTCCAAAGAAACAATCCGGTCGCCGGGCTCAAACCCAGCCACTGCCGCCGGGCTGCCAGGCTCCACAGCGCCCACAATCGGCTCGGAGAAGGCCTGAATGCCCAATTGAGGCAAGCGGCGCGTACCCCCGAACTCGTCTTCCACGGTATTGCGTGCGGCCACCATCTGCAGCGGGATGACCTCGCCATTGCGTTCGATATCAACCGTCAGTTCACTGGTGCCGCTCGAGATCACGATCCGCATGATGTCGTTGAAGGCATTCACCTCGCGCCCGTCGATAGCCACAACCCGGTCGCCGACCTGGATACCGGCATTGGCGGCCGGGGACTCTGCCACAACGGCACCGACAACCGGTTGCAATTCGCGATTGCCGAGGGTCAGCGACAGGCCGGCAAAGATGGTGATGGCCAAAATGAAGTTCGCGATTGGCCCTGCCGCGGTGATGAAGGCGCGCTGCCAGAT
The DNA here is from genome assembly GCF_048268525.1 of Maricaulis sp. GTDB lineage: Bacteria > Pseudomonadota > Alphaproteobacteria > Caulobacterales > Maricaulaceae > Maricaulis. The sequence continues at coordinate 110,990 of NZ_JBLWVH010000007.1, forward strand.
CGGTTTGAAATGATAGCAACGGTCCGCGGCCTCCCCCATCTGTTCGCGTAGCTGAGCCAGCTTGTCGGCATCGGGCTCGCTGGCGGCACCGGCATCACCGAGGAATTTCACATACCCGCCGAGCGGCAAGGCCGCGACACGCCAGACCGTGCCGCGCTTGTCCCGCCATGAGAACAGGGTCGGGCCAAAGCCCATCGAGAAAGCCTCGGCATGAACGCCGCAAAATCGGCCGGCCCAATAATGACCAAGCTCATGAATCACGACGACAATCGAGATCAGGAACACAAAGGAGAAAATGGTCAGGAAGCCGTCGCCGATCAGGCTCATGTCAAAACTGTCCGTAATTATAGTTGGGTCAGGCGCTCGACCATCAAGTCCCGTGCCATCTGGCGCGCACGATGATCAATTGCGAAAACATCTTCAAAAGCCGTTAGCGAGCGCGGCATGTCCGCATCCGAAAGGCTCCGCTCGAGAACCTGTTCAACGCCCGAAGCGATGTCAAGGAAGCCGATCCGGTCTGCCAGGAAAGCCTCGACCGCGATCTCATTGGCGGCATTCAATACCGCCGGAGCGATACCGCCCGCCTGCATCGCTTCCCGGGCCAGTCGGATCGCCGGAAACCGTTGCAGGTCAGGCGGATGGAAGTCGAGCCTGGCGATATCGGTCAGCCGCAAACGCTCGACCGGGGCCGCCATGCGATCCGGCCAGGCCAGCGCACTGGCGATCGGTGTCCGCATGTCCGGTGAGCCCAATTGCGCCAGCAGCGAGCCATCCGCATATTCGACCATCCCGTGAACGATGGATTGGGGATGCACGACCACCTCGACCCGGTCGGGCGACAGATCGAACAACCAACAAGCCTCGATCACTTCGAGGCCCTTATTCATCATGGTGGCGCTGTCGATGGAGATCTTGGCGCCCATTTCCCATGTCGGATGCGCCAGCGCGTCGGCGCGGCTGGCGCCAGCCATCACCGCACGCGTAGCCTCACGGAACGGTCCTCCAGAGGCGGTCAGTGTGATCGAGCGGATCGCCGCGCGGTGGGCCTGGTCGAACACCTGGAAAACGGCATTGTGTTCGCTGTCGACCGGCAGCAGCGTCGTGCCGCAGCGGGCCGCCTCGTCCATGAAAAGAGCCCCGGCACAGACCAGACACTCCTTGTTGGCGAAGGCCAGCGCCCGCCCCTGCCGTAGCGCGGCGAGCGTGGGCTTGAGCCCCGCGGCGCCGACAATGGCGGCCATGGTCCAGTCGGCATCACGCGCTGCCACGTCACACACGGCGTCCTCACCAACCCCGATCTCGATCCCGGGATGGTCCTTCAACGCCTCTTGCAGGGCCGGCGCCGCATCCGGATCGGCAATCGCCACGCATTCCGCCTGAAAGCGGATTGCCTGTCGGGCCAGCTCGGCTGCATTGGTCTTTGCAGTCAGGGCAACGACCTTGTATCGGCCCGGTTCCGCCCGCCCGACAAGGTCCAGCGTGGCCAGTCCGACCGAGCCGGTCGCACCGAGGACGGAGATACGGCGTGCACTCATGACGCGGCCCACCCGAGCGGCCACAGACGCGCTGACAGGACGGCTGCGATCACCGCCAGCATCAACGCATCAACCCGGTCCAGCACACCTCCATGTCCCGGAATCAGCGTGCCCGAGTCCTTGACCCCGAAACTGCGCTTGAAAACTGACATGGCCAGATCACCGCCGACCGACGCCAGGGCGACCAGAACCGCGAAGGGCAGTACCCGGACCGGTTCCAGTCCGAACAACATGCCCGCGGCGAGGCCTGCGGCTGCACCCGCGAGTATTCCGGCGAGGAATCCTGACCAGGTTTTCTTGGGACTGGCCTGGGGAAGCAGTTTCGGTCCGCCAATCCAGGTCCCGACCAGATAGGCCAGGCTGTCAGCGGCCCAGACCACGGCGAACAACAGGATGACAGCCTTGAGTCCATGGTCCGGCTCGGCCCGCATGGCAGCGAGCAAAGCCGCGGACAGGGCCACATAGAGCACGCCGAGCACCTCACTCGACCAGCCGCGACGCCAGCGCTCGATCCCGCTCGCCAATGTGCCCGCAGCGCCCCAGGCGAGCGCGTCCAGCACACTGGTCTGGCCCGCCAGCAGGACCGTTCCGGATGCCGTCGCACAGGCGATTGCATAGGCAACAGGCGGGGCATCCCGGTCGGACATGTGAATCCATTCCCAGGCCATCGCCGCCGCAAAGGCCGCGACCCAGGCTGTGAAGGCCAGGTCCCCGACATACAGCAGCACGACCGCGAGCGGGCCAAGGATCAGGGCGGAAAGGACACGACGGCGGAAAACCGGGTCACGCGGCGCCGGCATCAACGCCTCCATAGCGCCGGGCGCGCTGATGGTAAGTGTCGACCGCCCGCGCGAGGTCATCACGCGAGAAATCGGGCCACAGGGCGTCGACAAACACCAGCTCGGCATAGGCGGCCTGCCATAACAGGAAATTCGAGATCCGTTGCTCACCGCTGGTGCGGATCATCAAGTCGACATCCGGAAGGGCGGCGGTATCGAGAAACTCGCCAAGCCGCGCCTCATCGAGCGCGGCCGGATCCAGCGCACCGGCGGCGACGTCGCGCGCGACCGCCTGGCAAGCCCGCAGGATTTCGTCACGACCGCCATAGTTGAAGGCAATGGTGAGGTGGAACTCGTCATTGTCGCGGGTACGGGCTTCAGCGCGATCAATGATGGCCACAAGATCCGGCCCGAGATTATCGCGACGCCCGATAACACGAACCCTGACACCTCGCCGGGCCAGCCCCTCAAGATCGGCTTCCACATAGAGTTTAAGCAGTTCGAACAGGGCGCCGACCTCGTCAGCCGGCCGGCTCCAGTTCTCGGTCGAGAACGAGAAAAGCGTGAGATAGCGGACGCCCAGATCGCCCGCATGCTCGACTATCTTGCGGACAGTCTCCACACCCCGCTTGTGGCCGAAGGAGCGCGGTCTCCCACGTGCCTTCGCCCACCGGCCATTACCATCCATGATGATGGCCGTATGCCGGGGCCCCGGCGTGTCTGCGGAAGCGTCGTCACTCATTCATTCGCTCCGCCAATCGGGTTGATCAGACCTGCATGATCTCTTCTTGCTTGGACTTCAGGCTCTCATCAATCCGTTTGATCGCATCATTGGTGAGTTTCTGGACGTCCTCGGAGAAGGCTTTTTGCTCGTCCTCGGACAAGTCGCCATCCTTCTCCATCTTTTTCAACGCGTCCATGCCGTCACGCCGCACATTGCGGACCGCGACGCGGGCGTGCTCGGCATAACTGCCGGCCAGCTTGGCGATTTCGGCCCGGCGCTCCTCGTTGAGGGGCGGGATCGGGATCCGCAGCAGCTGGCCTTCCATCACCGGGTTGAGCCCGATGCCGGAATTGCGAATGGCCTTGTCGACAGCGCCGACCATGCTTTTGTCCCAGACCTGCAGCGTAATCATGCGCGGTTCCGGCACCGAGATATTGCCGAGCTGGTTGATCGGGGTCGGCGTTCCGTAGGCGTCGACCTTGATCGGCTCGAGCAGACCGGCACTGGCACGCCCGGTGCGCAGGCCTGCGAATTCCTTGCGCAGGGCCTCGATGGCCCCGTCCATGCGCCGTTTCAGGTCGTTCTCGTCATACTCGTCGCTCATGGCGTTTTCGCTCTTTCTGGATGCATTCCGCGCCGGTTAGATGGCTGCGGCATCAGACTTCATCTTGCCGATCATGGTGCACTTGCCCTCCCCGGCGAGCACACGGGCAAGACCATTGGTCTTGTGAATGTCGAACACGACAATCGGTATCGCATTTTCGCGCATCAGCGTCACCGCCGAGGCATCCATCACCCGCAGGTCCCGCGTCAGCACGTCGAGATAGTCGAGCTGGTCGTAGCGCTCGGCCTGCGGGTTGGTACGCGGATCGTCGGAATAGACGCCATCGACCTGGGTGCCCTTGAGGAGCGCGTCACACCCCATCTCGGCCGCGCGCAACGCGGCAGCGGTGTCGGTCGTGAAGAAGGGATTTCCGGTGCCGGCGGCGAAGATCACCACCCGCCCCTTTTCCATGTGCCGGGTCGCACGGCGCCTGATATAGGGCTCGCAGACCGTGGTCATGGGGATAGCCGACTGGACCCGCGTCTGGACGCCGATGCGTTCCAGCGATGTCTGCATGGCAAGGGCGTTCATGACCGTGGCCAGCATGCCCATATAGTCGGCAGCGGCCCGGTCCATGCCCTTGGCCGCGCCGGACAAGCCACGGAAGATGTTGCCGCCGCCAATGACGAGGCACATCTCGGTACCGCCCTTGACGGCCGCCGCGACCTCGCGGGCGATCCGGTCAGCCGTATCAATATCGATACCGTAATTCTGGGAGCCCATGAGGGCTTCACCAGAGACTTTGAGCAGTACACGCCGAAATTTCGGCGCGCCCGCTTGGCCATCAGCCGGCCCGGATGCAGAGGAATCAGTCACGGCGTGCAGCATATAGAAAGCGGCGGCGCTGGAAAGCGCCGCCGCTTGTTGTCAGACAGGGATCAGGATTGGCCGGAAGCGGCCGCCACTTCAGCGGCGAAATCTTCTTCCGGGCCCTTCTCGACGCCTTCACCCAGGGCCATGCGGACAAAGCCCGTAATGGTGACCGGAGCGCCAAGATCCTTGGCAGCGGCTTCGAGAACCTGCTCGATTGTGTTGTCCGGATCCATGACGAAGGCCTGCTTGAGCAGCACGACTTCCTCATAGAATTTGCGCATGCGGCCTTCGACCATCTTCTCGACGATCGAATCCGGCTTGCCGGCCTGGCGCGCCTGGTCGGCGAAGACTTCACGTTCCTTGTCGGCAATCGCGCTGTCGACACCGTCAACATCGACCGACACGGCAACCGCCGGGGAACCAGCAGCAACGTGCATGGCGATCTTGCGGCCCAGCTCGGCCAGCTTGT